>CADECY010000039.1 GCA_902825945.1 uncultured Acidobacteriota bacterium | reverse complement strand
TCGACGACTTGCGCGAACTCATCGGTGAGGACACTGAGATCCACCATCAACAATAATTATCGCCCTCTTTGCCGTGCCCCTGGGATAACTCCCCTAAAACGCCATAGCGACCCGCATCTTTCGAGCGGTGCGGCATGCCGGTACCCGACACGCCGACGGTCCAGTCTCGGGGCGACATCGCGACTACACGGGTTCTATCGTGGGAGAATCGTCGTCATGCCGATAGTGGAAACCAGAGAACCCGACGCCCAGCAGATCAAAACGGCAGCGAATCTTCGGTCAGAAAGCCTCGTGCGCGCCCTAGCGACTGTACCGCGGGAAGAGTTCGTTGGTGCAAGCCCATGGCGGACTGTGGCTCGCCCCGCTCCGGGCCAGATGCAACCGATCGTATCCGAGGTTTCCAATCCAAGCGAACTCTATGCCGATGTCGCCGTGTTCCTTGATCAGTCGAAGACTCTGACAAACGGAAATCCGTCCACATTGGCTCCCTGGATCGACGGCTTGGGCCTAGCCGAAGGTAAGTCCGTTTTCCACCTCGGATGTGGCACCGGCGACTACACTGCCGTCATGGCTGAGGTTGTGGGGCCTGGCGGCAGCGTTCTTGCAGCCGAGATTGACACGGCGCTGGCCAGCCAAGCGAGCGCGAGTTTGGCCCGCTACCCCAATGTGCGAGTCGTTGAGGGAGACGGCGGGGACCTTGAGATCGGAGCCCGCGACGCGATTTTGGTCAATGCGGGCGTGACTCATCCGACCGCGCGATGGCTGGACAGTTTGAACATCGGAGGAACGCTAATTTTTCCGATGACCGTCGAACTTGGTATGCCCAATGTTGGCAAAGGATTGGCCCTGAGGATCTTGAAGGGGGAGTCCGCCTATGAGGCCAACTTCTTTCGGTCCCGGTCATGATCTACTCCTGTTCGAGTGTTCGAGACTCCAGTATCGCTGCGGCGTTTGGCAAGCAAATGAGGGCTGGCGGAACGTTCAGTGCCGTGCGCTCGCTCAGACGGGATGCTCACGAGCAAGGATCATCCTGCTGGCTCCACTCAGCAGAGTTCTGCCTCTCCCTGCAAGCCCGTTAGCAGCGCCGCGATTCGAGCCGTCGGCTACGCATGGTACGCCGGGCAGCACCGGCCCAATCTCCGGGCGAGATCGCGACAAGGGAGGAGCCTGGAGGCGGCTGCTTCCCAGCGCCACAGGCTGCGGATCCAAAGAACGCCGCTGACGAAATCCGTTTGTGAGCGCGCCGCAGACAGTACCGGCCCGTGCGGGTCGAGGTCTAAACTGTGCGGTCCAACCCGCACCGCCGGACGGCCTAAAGCGTGCGGCACCGCGCCCGTACCGCTACCGGTCCGCCGGTTCAACGTCCCGTTAGCGCCCGCCAGTTTGAGATCAGCTTGATTGGCGGCGTGTTTACATCCAGCCGGCGCTGAGCGAAGAGGAACCTGCGGCCATCGGGAGCCGGCTCGTACGTTCCGGCCGTGGGCATGATGTGGTAGTCCGCTTCCAAGAGGTTGGGGACACGAAAGAGCGGTGCCGGAGGTCCGGTCTCTGTCCGGCCCGCAGCGTGTACAGCCGGAGCAGCCATCATTTGCTGGTCGCCGGAAATGAAAAACAACTCTCGCCCATCTGTCCTCCATCTCGGCATAGAGCCGCCGCCTCTGGACACCTGACGGGCATCGGCGCCGTCGGGAAAACGGGCGATCCAAACTTCATCTCGCCCCGATTGATCGGTGACATAAGCGAGCCCGGATCCATCGGGGGAAATCACGCCCTCGGATTCGTTTGCCGGCGTGTTCACCGCCAGCGGTGTTGCCGAACCATCCGCCAGCCGCAGAAGCCAGAGGTCATTTCGGTTGACCGGGTCAAAGCGCACCATCACCACCGTAGCCTCGTCGGGACTCCACGAAGATCCGAAAGTCGGTGCCGACGATGAGTGCGCCGGGGTTCCCGCCCCCGTGCCGTTCCGCTCAATGACGAAGAGCTTGGGCGGAGGTCCCAAGCCCGGACTGGAGAACGCCAGCCTCGCTCCACTCGGCGACCAATGCGGGGCGAACGCGGTCCGGTCGAACGTCAATTGCTGCTCGGCGCCAGTGGTCAAATCATGCACCCAGAGATCCGCACCGCCCTCGGCGGTTCGGCGAGAGAATGCCACATGACGCGCGTCGGGTGCAAGCGAGAGTCCTACGTACTGAGCCGGACGGGCAACGGCGGGCGTAACGCGTCCGCTCCGATCCAGCCAATCGAGCGACGCAGGGATTCCGCCAGGACGCGGCCAATAGGCAAGCACTCCGGATCGGCTCACCGAGAAAGCGGCCTGCCCAGGAGGTGTGACGGGAATACCCTCAACGATGAGCTTCGCCTCACCGGTGAACGCCAAGCTCGACTCGTCGAGCTGACGCGCAATCAGGGTTTGGTCTTGTACGAAAAAGACGTATCCGGCACAGTAGACCACCGAAGAAATCCTCACCGGGAACTTCAACAAGCTTCTTGACGAACTGCCGCCCAGCGAGCCGATCCGAATCTCACGCGCGGCACCCGAGGCATACAGGAAATGCTCGCCGTCGGAAAGGAACTGTGGCCAGAACTGACTACCTGCCTGGTCATCTCGGGTCCCCAACGAAACCACGGGACCGCCGTGGGCGGAGACTCGTGAGATTTTCTCGGAATCGACGGAGGCAAAAAGAATCACGTCTTGTTGATTCCACGACGCGCCGCCTTTGGTCGCCGCAGGCGAGGCCACGATCTGAACCGACTCCTGGGACACCCGAACTTTCTTTAGGCTCCGGGCCGCGAAGAAGCCGATCCACTCGCCATCGGGCGACCAGAATGGAGACTGCGCTCCTTCCGTGCCGCGCAACGCCTTCATGTCCTCCGCCTCTGACGTGAGAGATCGCAGCCAGAGTTGCCGCACCCCCGCTTCGTTGGTGGATACGAACGCCAGTTGCCGCCCATCCGGGGACAAAGCGAAGGGCACATCGAAGCCCGAGTGAAATTGGGAGTTGTTCGGAGGGAGCACGTTGACGCGAATCGCGGGCGTAGTATGGCCTGTTGCACCGCCAGGCTGTCGCCAGAACAACGTGGTGCGCGCCAGTACAAAAGCTCCCAAGAACAGCGATACAGTCGCCGGCCAATAAATCCAAAAGTTGGTCCGCCGTTCAGGCGCAGTTGCCGTAGCCGCAGGGGAGCCACCGAGAAATCGAAGCGCAAAGAGCAGGTCACTTGCCACCTGCCAACGATTCTCTGGCTCCTTGGCCAAGCAGCGCTGCAGGATCTTGACGAACGCCTCCGGGATATCCGGATTAAAGCCCCGAACATCGCGCGGCGTTTCGTAAAGAGTCGCGCCCACCAGCCGCACGGGCGAGGTGGCCGGGAAGGCTCGTTGGCCGGTCACCATCTCGTACAGCACCACTCCGAACGAGAAAACATCCGTCCGGGCGTCCGCGGGCAAGCCTTCCAACTGCTCCGGCGCGCAATAACCCGGTGTGCCAAACACGGCACCGCCATCCGGCGGCGCGTGTTCCTGCGCCGCAACGTTACCCGGTCTCACTCGGGCCGCCAGCCCGAAATCCAGTACCTTGATGTCCTGCGCTGTCAGCATGATGTTCTCAGGCTTCAGATCGCGGTGAACAAAGCCCGCGCCGTGGGCCAGTTGTAGAGCCTCGAGGATTTGCGAAGCATACTCAATCGCAAGCGGCAGCGGGAGAGGTCCGCGTGTTAGTCGTTGTCGCAAGGTCTCCCCGGTAACGAACTCCATCACGAGGAAATCGGTGTCCTCGTGTTCACCCACATCGTAGAGCGCGCAGATGTGCGGGTGATTCAAGCTCGATACGACCCGGGCCTCGCGTCGCAACCGTTCGCGCCAGTCGCGGTCGGTTGAATAGCGGCGATGTAGCGCCTTGATGGCGACGGCCCGCTCAACGCGGGTGTCCCACGCACGATAAACCTCTCCAGCGCCGCCTGTGGCGATCAGAGCATCCAACCGGTATGGCCCGAAGTTGCGGCCAGCGTGACGCCCCGGTTGCGCCGCTTGTTGGCGCAGCAACTCAGATAGCCGCCGATGGTCGCTCGTTCCCCCGCTGTTCATGAAGTCGCGGGCGCGGGGCTCACATTTCAGTAGCGATTCCACCTCGCTACGAAGAGTGCCATCCGCGCCGCACGCCTCTTGCAGAAATACCGGCCGCTCCGGCTCGGGTCGCTCGAGGGCGGCGAAGTAAAGCCGCTCGACATTCTCCCAGCGGTCCGGAGTCATTCCCCGGCCAGCTCCCGGAGTAGCCAGGTTCTCGCCAGGTCCCAATCTCGCATCACGGTAATCGCCGAGACGCCGAGGGCTTCGGCTGTTTCCTCAATGGTCAGGCCGGCGAAAAACCGCAATTCCACGACTCTGCACTTGCGCTCGTCGAATTCCGCCAGCTTGTGCAATGCGTGATCCAGTAGCACAAGGTCGATGTTCTGTTGCCCGGCTTGATCGCGCGCTTCGTCCAACGAAACCACGATCGCTTGTCCGCCGCGTTTCAGTTTATGGCTGGCGCGCGCCGTGTCCACGAGAACTCGCCTCATCAGCTGCGCCGACACGCCAAAGAAATGCGCTCGATCGCGCCACTGCACCCGGCTGCTGTTCACCAACCGCAAGTAGGCTTCGTTTACCAGGGCCGTGGTCTGCAGGGGATGACCAGCGCGTTCGCCCACCATGTAGTGGTGCGCCAGGCGCTTCAACTCGGCCTCCACCAATGGCATCAACCGGTCTAGCGTGTGGCGATCGCCCGCTTTCCATTGGAGCAAGAGTTCTGTGATTTGCCCGGCCATGCACCCGCCTGAGAAATGCTCTCTCAGAATGACATCAAAGATCAACAAGAGCAACGAAAACAAAAATGGAAGAAAAATGATAGTTTGCGTGCCCAGACGACGCCTTACCTCCCGAAGTTCGCCATTTGATGGCGGACCCCAAGGAGGCTTTCCATGACCGGCATGCGCTGGGTATTCATCTTCTCGACCCTCGTTTCTACGGTAGTGTTCACTGCTCGCTCGCAGCAGCCACAAGAATGCGCGGGAGTCTCCTGCGAGGCGGCTGCTAGCGGGCTCCGCGCGTTTTCAGACCCCTCCCCACAGGGGTTGCGCGGCAACGGCCGCGCGTGCGCGGACTGCCACATTCCTTCCGAGCACTTCCAACTGTCTCCAGCCAGTGCCGAAGCCAGATATCTCTATTGGCAGTTGCGGCGGCAGTTCGATCCGGCCGCGGACGATCCGCTGTTCCGTCCCATCGACGCAAACGACTTCCGCTCAAACGGCGGCCAGGCCAACGACTACACCAACTTGAGAGAACTGGCTCTCATCCGCGTCACGTTTCCCTTGCCCCCGAACGTCAAGCTGGTAGACTTTTCCACGGGTAACACCACCGCGGAGTCCTCCGTGGATGTATGGCGAGCCGTTCCCTCCGTTCAGAACGTGGCTCTCACTGGACCGGACGGTCAAAATCCAGTGGCGCGGGGACCGAACAGTGCCGGTGGGTATCAGCGCGACGCCCGCTTCGGCAGCCTGCAAGAACAGGCTCGTGCCGCGTTTCAGAGTCACCAGGAGCTCATCGACGAGCCTTCCCAGGCACTGCTGGACGACGTGGCGGCTTTTGAGAAGACGGTGTTCTCGAGCCCGCGAGCCGGAGCGCTGGCCGACGGCGTTCGCCAAGGATTAGCCCCGCTGCCGAATGCCGACCCGCCGCTGACCGAAGTGGAGACGAAAGGCAAAGTGGTCTTTGCACGCGCCTGCGCTCATTGCCATGGTGGCGCCGGGATGTCGACTACGCCGCTCCCCGTCGTGGTCCGCTATCACGATACGGCTACTTCCTGTCCGAGGCCGGTTGACACTGCGAACCCACCACGCTTCGTGTACGCGCAGTGCCCACCTCTACTGGAAAACAACGTCCGAACCTATGAATTTACGACCGCGGCGGGGCAGAAAATTCGCCGTGCCAGCGACGATCCCGGCCGCGTGCTCCTCACCGGTTTCGTGGGAGGCGCGCCACCTACGGACGACTGGAACAAGTTCGATGTGCCCGGGCTCCGGGGAATCCGCCACACGGCGCCATACTTTCACAATCACAGCGCGGCGACTCTGGAAGAAGTCGTCGATCACTACATCGCCTTCTTCAACTTCGTGCGGGCGCAGCAACCACCCGGAGTATTTCCGCCGGTTGCGTCGACGAACGGCGTGGCATTTGACCGCCAGATTCAACCCGAGGAAAAGGCGGCATTGGTGGCCTACTTGAAGCGGTTGTAGGCTATCGGTTGCCGCTTAACGTGCTGCCGCGTTGGTGCTGCCGCGGCTGACGGGCCGGAAGCGTGATCCAAAGAAATACGTCTCACCGTCTCGATAAACGCCAATGGGAACACGAGACTGGTACCGCGTTTCGAGGCGTACCGAAATGTCCAAACCCAGCCTGGCGCTGATTTGTGATCCGAGCCGACCACACGTGAGTGTCTCCGGCATCCGAAGCGGCTGACAAATTCTTCCACTTCCGTGGTACGCACCTCCTTCCGCCTACCAAAACCGGAGGCACGGTGGAGCCCCCGGCTGCGCCGCCGCCACCCGATCGGCTGCCGCCGTATCCGCCGTGTCTCGACCATCCGGATATCGACATCGCTCGAGGAACTCCGCGTGCATCTCGATTCCCCATCCCGAAGCGCTCGAAGGCTGATAGTGCCCGTCGCGGACCACCAGCGGATTCCGGAACACGCCCTGTTGCAGGAACTCGAGGTACTCGAACCACCGCCCCTCGGACCCGAACCATGCCTGATCGAGGATCGCCATCGGACCCACGAGTTGGCCGAGCCCAATGCCCCAGCCGTGCGGACACACCGGCACTCCGAACTTCGCCGCCATCGCGACAATCGCGAATAGTTCGTTCACTCCGCCCACGCGCGCGCCATCGATCTGGCAGTGCGTGAGTCCGCCGCCCGCGATGCAGTTGCTTGAAGGTG
Organism: uncultured Acidobacteriota bacterium; assembly: GCA_902825945.1. GTDB lineage: Bacteria > Acidobacteriota > Terriglobia > Bryobacterales > Bryobacteraceae > SYLY01. The sequence continues at coordinate 56,572 of CADECY010000039.1, read as the reverse complement.
ACCGCGTCCGGCGCCTGCTCTCCTCCCGCCACGCCGATCCCCGCCGGGGCAAGCGCCTCGCGCAACTTCGCGTAGCCGAGAACATCGTTGTAGGCGATCGCCTCCTCGATGAACATCGGCTCGTACTCGGCCAGTTCGAACATGTAGCTCGCCGCGTTCCTCCAGTCGCCGAGATTCTGATTTGCGTCGGTGAGCAGCCGCGCGTCCGGACCCGCCGCCCCGCGCATCGTATCGAGCATCCGCCGGTTCTCGTCGAGCGCCCGCGCCCGATCGTATTGTTGTCCGCGGCCGACCGTTGCTTGAACGCCCGTGTCCCTTGCTCGTACAGCCGCAACAAATCTTCCGGACCTCGTCCAGCGGACGTCCGGACCAGCCCGCCGTCGAGTAGACGCGAATCCCGCGCTCCTCGATACGCTCGAGGCTCGCCGCGCGTCCCGCCAAGCGCGACCGGAGCATCTCGAGCAGTTCGTCCACGATAGTGCCACGATTCTGGGCGATCGGCCTCCCTGTGTAAAGCCTCACTTCAGGCTCATTCCCGGATTGGAAAATGCTGCCCAGACCCCTATTTGATCGCGAGCGAGCCCCGATTGTTCTCGTCCACTACGACGAGTTCGATCTTTTTCAGCTTGGTCAGCTTCCCGGCGTACGGAAAGAAGAGGTAGCCGCGCGCCGGCTTCTCCACCACTCCCTCGACGAACGCGGCGCGATTGACCAGGTCCGCGTAGTCTGGCGGAGCCTCCCGCTCGACATTTCCCTGATGATCGGGCTCTGGCGCCGGGCGCGACACCGGCGGCCGGCGGCCGGGGTCGCCTGGAAACCGAGGACCGCCCTGGGGCGCGCCGATGATCACCGGTCCGGCACCGATGACGACGCCCCGCCGCTGAGAATCCCAGGGCTGGAGACGCATCGAGACGGCAACCGATCCGGCGGACTGCGCGTAGACGAGTTCCTTTTTTCCGTTGAACCTCAGCGCGTATTGAGAGGTCATGATCTTCAGGGCCACCCCTTTGCGCGGGTAGACGCCGATCTCGACAGCGATGAAGTCACCGGCATCGTACGCCTTGTCCTCGACGAAGAAGGAACGTCCCATGTACTCGGCGCCGAGTTCGTATTGACGGAGCCCCCCGTGTACGGGGTAATCGCCCACCTTCGGGCGCGGATCGGCCTGAGCGAACAGGGTGATTCCCGCCAGGATACAGAAGATCCACCACCTCATGTAGAGACTATAGCGCGCAACACCTTAAGAAAAATGCCGGTGGGACCTAAGGTTTTTCCCTAGGCACTCCGATCACTTCATTGCCGTGGCGAATCGCACCTCGTGGCTGTTCCAAACCATACTGGCACCCTGGCATGACCGGCGGGCCAGGTCGATCACCGATCCGGTGCAGCGCCTCCGCTATCTGCGCAAGACGATGGGCACTCCCGAGGCGACATCGTCGGGCAGCTACGTGTACCGCAAGAGGCTCCAGCAGGCTCGCTGGGTGCTGGTCCTGCTGCTAGTGGCTGGGGCATTGATGACACCGCGCTGGTTGTCCACCGAAGTACAGGCCGGGTCGCCGCGCGTACTGGTGGTCAACGGGTTAGACCCGAAGATGCCGCGCGAAACCGCGGACGAGGTTCAGAACATCTGGATGGTCGAATCGCGCGCCGGAGAAGAGTGGTACAGCAACGGCCTGCGAATCGACACGAACTACGTCATCGCGAACACCCCGCGAAAACCGGTCGTGGTGGACCGGCAGAGTCTGAAGCAGAAGGAGTTCAAGGGCTTCGCGGGAATCGTATTCCACACCACCGAGAGTTTGATCGCCCCGTTCGAGGAGGGCCGCAATTCGACCTTGCGCGTCGCCACCCGGGGAGTGCTGCAATTCGTGCAGAGCCAACGCTGCTACCACTACGTGATCGACCGCTTCGGCCGGGTCCACCGGGTGGTGAAGGAAGAAGACACAGCGTGGCACTCCGGAGAGTCGCTGTGGGGCGATGACGAAAGCCTATACCTCGGCCTCAACGATACCTTTCTCGGCATTGCCCTCGAGTCGGCGACGAAGACCGGCAACGACACCGCCGATACGGTCACACCGGCGCAAATCAACGCCGCGCGCCTGCTGACAGGTCTGCTGCGTTCCCGGTACCGGATCAGCCCATGGAACTGCGTGACCCACGCACAGGTGTCGCTCAACCCCGCCTACTTCCTGATCGGGCTCCACATCGATTTCGCGGCCAACTTTCCCTTCGCCGAGATCGGACTGCCGGACAACTACGGCCGCAACTATCCGAGCATCACCGAATTCGGCTTCAGCTACAACGACGTCTTCCTCAAGGCCACCGGTACGCGCATGTTGACCGGGCTGGCGCTGTCGGAGGACAAACTCCGGCGCGATGCCGCTTCGAAGGGACTGCCTCTCGAACGCCACCGCGCGCAGCTACAAGAGAAATACAGATCGGCGATGGCCGCGCTGACCGTCAACACCGGCGCGGCTGAAGGCAAGGACAAGGAGAAATAGCCATGGATCAAGGCAATCTGATGGGTTTGGACGTTGGAACCAGCCGCCTCGTGGTGGCCCGGCCCGGTGGGGACGAAGAGTTCCAGTTCGAATCGCAGCTCAATGCGTTCGTGAGCGTTCCGTACAGCCGGATGACGGAGAACGCTCTGCGCCGCGAGAGCGTCTCGTTTCACGCACAAGGCGAAGAGATCGTGGTGCACGGAAACGAAGCACCGCGGTTCGCCGATCTGCTCAACACCGAAACCCGCCGGCCCATGACCGTCGGCGTGCTGAACCCCGGCGAGAAGGAAGGCCTTCCGGTGATCCGCCGCCTGATCGAAACGATGACAAAGAAGGGCGAAGGCAAGCCCAGGATCTACTTCTCGGTTCCGGCGGCGCCGCTCAACGGCGAAGAGGGGCTCACCTATCATGAGGCGACGCTCCGCCAGATGTTCCAGGAACTCGACTACGAAGTACGCAGCATCAACGAAGGACTGGCGGTAATCTACTCGGAACTCGAGGACACCAACTACACCGGGATCGGCATCAGTTGCGGCGGCGGACTCTGCAATGTCTGTCTCGCCTACCTGTCGCTGCCAGCGCTGAGCTTCAGCATCCCGAAGGCGGGAGACTTCATCGACAACTCGGCCGCTTCGGTCACCGGCGATCTCGCCAACCGTGTCAGGCTGGCCAAGGAAGAGTCGTTCTACTTCAACGGCCACTTTGTCGACAAGCTCCAACAGGTGCTCACCGTCTATTACGACGACATGATCTATTCGCTCATCAACGCGATGAAGGACGCCTTCTCGAATTCGCGGCGCATGCCGAAGCTGAACCGCCCGATTCCGATCGTGCTGAGCGGCGGCACCGCGAGCCCGCGCGGCTTCCGCGACCGCTTCGAGAAGATCATGCGCCAGACCGACTTCCCGATCCCGATCTCGGAGATCCGCGCCGCGCGCGATCCGCTCACGGCCACCGCTCGTGGAGCGCTGGTTGCCGCGATGACCGAGATGTAACAGGTTCTCTTGCTGAGTCGACTGTACCCGCTCCCCTGTAGTCTGAGCCCGGTTTCAGAGGGGAGCGGGCTTTTTTTCTTCAGCTCAGTGTTTTGCCGAATTCCCGGATTCGCGCGTGCAGATCGTCGCGGACCCGGCGGAACTCCGCCAGTCTTTCGGCTTCCCCGCCCTGCGCTGCGGCGGGATCGTCGAGGCTCCAATGAATCCGGGTGGCGCGGCCCGGAAACACCGGACAGTTGCGCCCCGCGTTGTCGCAGACGGTGACCACGTATTCGAACTCCTGCCCGAGAAACTCATCGGTCGACTTCGATCGCTGTCCCGAGATGTCGATTCCGATTTCGGCCATCACCGCGATCGCTTCCGGCCGGACAAAGCTCGGCTTCGCACCGGCGCTTTCCACCTGAAACTGATGCCCGAGTTCGTGGCGGAACAGCCCCTCGCCCATCTGACTGCGGGCGGAGTTCGCCGTGCACAGCACGAGCAGCTTCGGCTTCATGCGGGCCGGGCAAGGTTCCCGTGCGCGCCAGGGTCCTGCTCGTGCCGCGTTTGCCGGTCCATGGGGCGATTCAGCGTGATCGTCTGTTCATGGATTGCCTTGCCGACTATTCGGGCCTCTTTCCGGAGCCCTTCCATGCCGGCGTCGGAGTGGGCCCTCGGCGCCGCGAGTTCTCGCTCGAACTTGGCCTCGGATTCCGCGCGCTGGTTGTCGCACCGGCTCGCCCAGGCCGCAAGGTCCGCCTGCGACTTAGCGTGGCCGATGGCAAGGCCGGCATGAATCCGGGTAATCTCGGCCTGTTTTTCGTCCAACTGGGCCATTCGCTGCTCATGCCTGGCGGCCATTTGCAGCATGTACTCCTGGAACCCCTGGAAGTCCATGACTCCTCCAGTCTAGCGCGACGATGCCTTTTCGATCGCCTTCTCCAACTCCTCCTTCGTCATCGCCGTGCTCACGAAGAGTTCCTGCCGCGCCCCCGCGCTCAGCGCGATCGCCTTCCACCCGTTCCCCACCGGAACCGTCACGTGGACCTTCACCTCGCCCCTGGCATCCCGCACCCGCCGGATCACACCCGGGATGATCGACCGGATCTCCGGCGTCTCTTCGAGCAGCCGTTCGAGCAGCGGCCGGACCCCATCGATGATGCTGTGCTCGATCTTCAGCCTGTTTTGCGCGGTGCGGAGCTTCATTTGAACCTCTTACGATACAGGAAGTCGACTCCGAAGACGCCGTTGTCGTCGCGCACCGCGAGCACCGAAAAGTCCCGGTTCAGGTCCCATTGCACGCGCACGATCTGCTGCTGCGTGCGGTTCAGGTTGGTGATGTAGGTTACGGTCACGTCGCGCGACAACTGCTGCTCCACCGTCAATCGCGCCTGCGGGGTGTTGGTGACACCCGTCAATTCCGGGTCGATCTTGATGCGGCTCACGCCGAACAGCCGCTCCAGCCGGCTCGATATTGGCGCCGAGATCGCCTGCCCGAACAGCGTATTGTTGGTGCTCGACAAGAATCCCTGATTGGCGGGTTGCGTCGTGGAACTGGTCGAAAGCGAGGCGTCGGGCGTGCGCCCCACCGCGAGCAGCGCCACGATCTCGGACGATCGCAACGGCGGATCGGAACGGTAAGACACATCCAGCCGATTCACCGGACCCGTGAAGTTGATGTTGACCGTAACGCCGCGAACCCGAGTCTCCAGGTCAAAATCGAGCACGGGCTCGACCTTCGCCGTGTTGTAGAACGAGATGTCGCCGCGCGTGATCGTGTACTGGTTCCCGAAGAAATTGATCTCGCCCTGATTCACCGTCGCGCGTCCCAGCAGCGTCGGTTTGACCGCGCTGCCGTACAACCGGAAGCTCGCGTCCGGCGCGAGATCGCGCGCCAGCGACGATTGCAGTTCGGCATCGGGCGCTGTGTTGATCTTCAAGTCGAGTTGCATACCGCGCAGGAAATCGTTGGGCGCGGCCGCCGGCGCGTTCGATGCGCGGCCCGCCTCGGCGAGCAGTGTGCCGATGTCGGTGCGCGGGACGATGCCGACCTTGTTGATCGTCACCGTGCCCGAAAGCAAGTTCCGGGAGGAGGTTCCGGTCAGGCTGAGATTCGCGTTGAAGGTCGTGCTCACCGCCGCCGGATACCGCACGCGCACGCGCTGTGCCGCGCCGTTCAATCCGTAGATCAAGTCATCCCCTCCGAAACCGATGAAGCCGGAAAGCGACAGGTCGCCGCCGCCGGTCTGCGCGGTCAGGCGTTCGATGTTGGCGCGGGTCCGGTCGAACACGATGACGCCGTTCGTCTTTTCGAGCCCATTCGGAACACCGCGAAGATTGAACGCGGCATCGCGGACCTCCATGCGTCCAGTCACCTGCGGCCGGTCGAGAGATCCACGCACCGACGCATCGAGCGTCGAAACGCCCGAGGCGACCAAGTCCGGCTCGAACATACTCAGCACGGGAAGATTCAAGCGCCCTTGCAACTGCAGGTTGAACGGATTGCGTGCCCGGAAACCGATCGATCCGGTTGCTTCGAGATCCGTGCCTTCGGCCACCAGGTGCACCGCCTGCAATTTGGCACCGTTGATATCGAGCGCGGCCACCAGCGGTTCGCGATTCTTCAACGTATAGCGCCGCTCGGCGCGCGTCGCCTGCCGCGGATTCGGCTGAACCTCGATTGTCGTCACCTTGGCGATGCCGGTCCAGGTCTCGGGGCGCAGAATCGGGCCCGAGAATCCGATCTCGGCGTCGAGAAATCCCGTGAACGCGAGCGGCTTGTCCGGCGATCCGAGCAGACCGAGATCGCGCAAGTTGTCGAAAGTGATTCGCGAGAGTTGCACCTGCCCCAGGCCGCGGGACGTGCCGTCGAGATTCCAGTCGCCGAATCCGCTCAGCTTCGAATCGCGCACCTGAGCCTCGATCTTGGCATTCACCAGCCGGCCCTTTGTTTCCGACGTGATGCGTGCGGAACCGAGCGCCCGGCCCTGCACGATGGCTTCGGCGATATCGACGCGGCCATCGAGTGCCGTGAGGCGCGTGACCGCTCCGCGCTGAGTCGCCGATCCGAGCGCCACCCAGTCGAGCTTGCCATCGATCGGCACGCGTTGCTCCTGGACGATTTGCCATTGGCCCAGCCGGAACCCGGAGCCTTTCGTTTCGAACTGGATCTTCGCCTCGCCGTCGGCCGCCTCCGGCAACTCGTAGCGGCCGGTGAAGGCGATCGCTCCGCCGCCCTCGCGCAACTGCCCCTGCGTTACCTCGAGCTTTCGCTTGGCGAACCGGAACGCGGCTTCACCGGAGTCGAACGTCTCATTCCGCAGCCGGACCCTGGCGATCGACACGCGTCCCTGTGCCTCGGGAGCACGGGCCGTCCCACTGACGCTCGCCATCGCGGACACGGTTCCCTCGAGCGGAAAATTCCAACCGGCCTGCCGGAGGAGGTCCTCGGCGGCCGACTCGCGCAGCCGGAGCGCGCCGGTGATTCGAGAATCGTCCTCGATCTTCCATCCAGAGAGAGCGGTGGTGAGATTGCCGCTCAACCCGGCGCCGCGATCTTCCGCCTTGATTGCGGTGAGCACCAGCCGCGATGCGTCCGCCTCGAAGTCCGCTTCGACATGCTGGAGCGAACGTCCTGCGTGGACGAGCGAATCCACGGCCGCCTTGCCGCGAAGTTCGGGCTTTGTCACCCCGCCCGACCACCGTCCCTCGATCCGCGCCACGCCCTGTGGCCCCAGCGAAACCGGAAACTGTTCCGGAGCTTTGTCGCTGATCAGGCGAAGCCCCGGAATCAGATCGGAGAGGTCGCGCGAGAATACTCCGAACTCCACCTGTTCATCGGGTTTGCCCGTCACGTCGATGCGCGTCTTCGGCAGATGCAATGCCGACTTGCCAAGAATCAACTGCTTCGAGGCGAAGCGGTACTCCACCTCCGCGTTGCCGCTCAGCGGAATCGCCGCATCGGTACCGGTGAGCTCCACGTTCGCCCAGAGTGAATCGGGGCTCAACTCCACCGCGCCATCCACGCTGCCGGACCACGGCAGCTTCACGCCCCGCAACTCCGCCAGCCGTGCCATCGAGAAGCCCGAGATCTCGCCCTCGGCGTTGAAATCGGTCTCGCTCCGCACGCGCGCCGTGCCCTCGAAGCGTCCGCCGAGCACATCGACCACGAGATCCGAGAGGTCCACGCCTTCGTGCTCCACCTTCCAGTTGCCGCGGGCCGTGATGTCGCGAAACTCGATGCCGTCGCGCTGATAGCGCAGCCCCTTGGCGTCCACCGTACCTTCGGCGCGCGGCGGCTGTCCCGGCGCCTGCGCGATCCTGGCTTTGAACATGGCGGAACCAGACTCGCCCGCGCGCAAGTCCGCCAGCCGGACCGTCCCTTCGGCTTCGCCGTTCACTGCCGGCGATTCTGGCGAGCCCAGCGATCCGCGGAATCGCACCGAGGATTGTCCCTTGGTGATCTTCGACCCGGTAATCGTGAGCCGCTCGTTGTCGAGCCGGAACGACGCGTCCGTGTCGATCGAAGCCGGCGACGCGAGGGGAGCGGCGATCCGCGTGGCGCGCGCGGAGACCTTGCCGTCATAGGCGTTGGCGCCGCGATCGAACTCGAGCCGCAGGTCGAGGTCCTTTCCGTGCACGTCGAGCGGGATCTTCTTCGACAGATACCGGAACTCGCTCTGCTTCACCTGATACTCGCCGACCGCGAGCGAGAGAAACTTCTCCACCGGCAGGCGCCCATCACGCACGGCCGCGGGCCGCGGAATATTGGTCGTGCCGTCCACTCCCGCGATCACGTTCACACGCGCGTCTTCGACCGCGAGCAGGTCGACATCCACCTTCAGGCGGCCCGGCGTGAACGACTTCAAGTTGAGCCCCAGGCGCGCGTGGCCGATCCGAACGAAGGGCGCCTCACCCGGACCCTCGAGTCCACGAATCACGATTCCGCTCGCCTCGGCTCGCATGTTCCGCCAGTCGAACGTGAACGACTCGACGCCGGCCTTGCCACCCGTCGCGCGTTCGATCTCCTGCACGACGGTGAGCCGCAGTTTCTCATGGAACCAGCGGCTGCGTAGCGTGAACCAGGCGAGCGCCGCAAACAGCACCGCCACACTCAGCAGAACGGGCACGCCGATCCAGAGAATCTTCTTCAGACGCTTCACTGGAAAGCCTCCTCGAAGAACTGAACCCGCGTTTGCGCGCGCGCTTCGCGGATCCAGGCGTCCATCGCGCGGTCGATCTTGGTGTCGAGCAGGCGCTGTTCGATCTCGTCGCGAGCATCGTCGATCTCGGGCACCGGCGTTCCCGGCTTGCGGCGCTCCCACTCGGGCACGAACGTGTCGCGATAGTAGGTTTCGATTTCGCCTTCGGGAACCGTACTGCCGGGGCGGAAGCGTAGATCGACGAAGCGAAGCGTGGTGAGTTGGAGGAGCAGATTGCGGATGAGCCCGGCCTCGTCGATTCGATACTTCGCCAAATCCGCGGCGAACGTAGGCCCACGCCCGGCGCGTAGCTTGTCGAGTAGCGCGCGTGCCTCCTTGTCCTCGGGCAGCGCGAAACGGCTCGCTTCCATCTCCTTGCGTAGTAGACTCTGCTCGATCATCCGCTCGGCCACGCGGCGCAGGTTCGCAGGAGACTCGTCCACCGGCTGGTTGTTGAGAAACGCCGTCACCCGAGCCTGTTCGGTGATCGCGCTGCGCGTGACCACCAGGCGGCCGAGAACCACGGCGATCCGGTCGATCACTTCGGCTCCGAGACACGGCGACAACGCAACGAGGAGGACAACGGCACGCATCGAGAACGCACAGGGCCGCGGAGCCTCACCGCCCAACAGCGAGACACACGGAAGGCTCCGCGCGGCTGCCGGTACCGTTGTGCGTGTAGTCCTCAAAACGTCTGCCCCAGTGAGAAATGGAATTCGAATTGATTGATCCGTTGCTGCACGATGGTGCGCGGCGTCACCGGAACGAAGCCGTCGCGCCTCTCGAACTCGAAGCGCGGCGAATTCGCCGAATAGGCGAGGTCGATTCGGACCGGGCCGACTGGCGTCCGATAGCGAAATCCGAAGCCGACCGCGTGGACCATGTAGTCGAAGTCGGTGGGATCGCGCTGCCGGTACCGGAACGAGAGATCGCCGACGCTCCGGTAGACGTTGCCCGCGTCGTGAAAGAGCACGCCGCCCAAAGTGTCGCCGATCAGCGGGAATCGAAGCTCGAGATTGTTGGTGAGCAGACCCGATCCACCGAGCGGGAAGCCGGTGCGCAGGTCGCGCGGACCTGCTTGGTTTTCGGGGAAGCCGCGATGGGAACTCGCGCCGCCAGCGAAGAAGCGTTCGGGTAGCGGAATCGCGTCCTCGCCGCCCGTGTTCAAGCCGTTGAGCCAACCGAGAGCGATGCTGCGAGCAAACACGACATCCTTGACGATGCGGTGGTAGCTCGAGTTTCGCGCCAGGATTCGGGTGTGGTCGGTTTGCGAGGCGAAGGCGCGCGAGGCGTAGCCGAAGTCCACCGTGTTGTAGTAGCCGCGGCGCGAATCGATCGGACTGTCTCGCCGGTCCTGGATGAACGTCGCCGAGGCGATTCCGACGCGCCCCGGACGCGTGAAGATCGGGATCAGGTTGTCGTCGATGAGCAGGCTCGAGATCGTATTCCGGCGATAGGCGAAGCGCCCCTGAACGGTGAGATCCTTGCGTGCGCGGTAGGCCAATTGCACCGCGCCTTCCTGGCGCTTGGCCTGGAAGGTGCGAATGTCCTGTGAGAGATCGTAGAGCCCGCTAATGGTCAGCGTGACGTTGTCGCTGCCCTTGAATTGCGGCGCGAGATAGGTGAGTAGCGCACGCTGTTGGATATTGGAGACGCGAGTTTGCAGCGCGATCGTGTGTCCGGTACCAGCAAAGTTCGAGCGCGACACCCCGAGCGAAGCCCGCGGACTGAAACCGGGTTGGCCCGCCGGCGCGTCGAAGTTCGGCGAACCGCCGCCGATCCGCGCGATTTCGGCGCCGAAACCGAAATTGATCGAATACCGGCGGGCCTCTTCAAACTGGTAGAGGAGATACTTACCCGCTTCCTGCCCTTCCGGATTCTGCACGGCGACATCGACGCGGGCGAAAACTCCGAGATCGTAGAGGCGGCGCTGGCTTTCGACCATGCGCGATTGGGAAAGCGGTTCACCCGGGCTCAGACGAATGCGCCGGTAGACCATTTCCGGGTCGCTCGTCTCGAGTCCGCCCACCAGAAAATCGCGCACGAATTGCTGCCGGCCCTCCTGCACGGCGAAGCGCACCTCCATGCGGTTTGGATCGTCGAGTTGGGTGACCTGCCAGTCGAACGTGGCGTTCGGATAGCCGTTGTTGTAGTAGTAGGCAAGCACGGCGTCGCGATCGGCCGCCAGGTTCGACTCGCTGTACGGCTGGCCCGGCTCCGATGTCAGCAGTCCGCGCACCGCCTGCAGATGGATGTTCGCGACGCCCGTAATCGACTGGCGGGCCACTAGCGTCTGCGGACCTTCGTCCACCCCGATCTTCAGATGCAGCCAATTGGCCTTGCCCTTCGTGCTGCGCTCCACTGTGTGCCCCAGGCGCGCGTTCCGGAAACCGTTGGTGACGTACAACTCGCGGATCGTGTCGAGATCGGCGCGGACGAGCGAGTCGCTGAAACGCCCCTGGCGGTATCGCAGCCGCGTGGCGGGCGTGGTCGCCATCCGCTCGCGCAACGTGCTCTTCGAGAAGTACTGGTTGCCTTGGATCAACATGGAGGCCAGTTTGAAACGCTCACCGCGTTCGACGCTGTAGATGACGGTGCGTGTCCCGCCGGGCTCGGTCTCGGTGGAGAAGTCCACCTTGGCTTCGAAGTATCCTTGGGCACGGAAATAGCTGGTGAGGTTGCGCATGCCTTCGATGATCAGGTCGCGATCAGCGGACTGTTCCTGGTAGATCGGAACCAGTTGGCGCAGGCGCCCCCGCGAGACTTTGGCGCCTTCGGTGCGCACCGCGATCTTGGGCCCGATCTCGACCGACAGCTCGGGACGCGCACGCCGCAGTGACGGCAGGTACTCGAGATTGTCGAGCGTAATCTTGCTTTGGAGAAAGTCGCGCTTGGCGAAGGAGCGGCGCGCACGGTCGAGCCCTTGCGAGATACGGCTCTCGGTAACGGGCTTCCAGCCGCCGAGCCCCCAAAATCGCTGCCAGCGGGTGGCGCGGATGATCTGGCTGGCGCGATCCGCGGCTGCTCCCTCGAGCACGGGTTTGGTCAGATGGGCGCGCGGACCCGGCTCGATTCGGAAATCGATGAACACCTGCTCGGTGGGAGCGTCGTAGGTCAACCTGGAGTCCACATGGGACTCGAAGAATCCGTTCGCCTCGAGCTTGGCTTTCAGGTTGTCGGTCGCCGCGCGCAGGTCCTCCGTATGGAATTCGGTGCCGAGTACGAGCTTGGAGGCGTTGGCGAGTTGGCCGCGATTCGGAGGCTCCGGCACGCCTTCCACCGTCACCCGCCCGATGAACCACGTCCCTTTGGTTTCGAACCGTACCGCGACGCCTGCCTCTTCGCGCTCGGCGTGGACCGTGATCTGTGTGTAGCGCCCCGTCGCGTGGAGGCGCTCGATCGCGGTCCGGACATCGAAGATCCGCAGCGGCTCGCCCACTCGGAGCGGCACGATGTTCCACAGTTCATCCTGGGGAAGCGGCTGCTGGAACGGATCGAACCGGATTCTCGACACAGACACTCCCTCGTAGTCCTCGACGCCGCCTTGGAGGAGCCGCGATGGTCCGATCAGCAAGCACAAGATGACCACTCGGATACCGTTCGGGGTCACTGGAAGCCATGATAGCAGCGGCTGTTACGATGGATGTTTGAGCACCCCGGATCGATACTCGCGTCAGGTTCGTTTCGCGCCCTTGGGAGAGGCCGGACAGCAGGCGCTGCGCCAGGCTCGAGTCACCGTTGCCGGTTGCGGCGCGCTCGGGACGTTTCATGTGTCGGCCCTCGCCCGGGCGGGTGTTGGATTTATCCGCATAATCGACCGGGACTACGTGGAGTGGAGCAACCTGCAGCGTCAGTGGCTGTTCGAGGAGTCCGACGCCGAACAGGCGTTGCCCAAGGCGATTGCGGCCGCGCGCCGGGTGGCGGGGATCAACCGGGAGGTCACGGTCGAACCGGTGGTGGCGGACCTGACCGCTGCTTCCGCCGAGGATCTGCTCGAGGACTGTGGGCTGATCCTCGATGGGACCGACAATTTCGAGACCCGCTATCTGATCAACGACTTCGCCATCAAACACTCGGTCCCCTGGATCTATGGAGCCGCTGTCGGAAGTTACGGATTGTCGATGCCGATTCTTCCGGGCGAAACGGCCTGCCTGGCGTGTGTCTATCCCGAACCGCCCTCGGGCGCTCAACCGACCTGCGAAACCGCGGGCGTGCTGAACACGATCACGTCGATGATCGCCGCTTGGCAGGTGAGCGGGGCGATCCAGGTTATCGCGGGCAAGCCCGTGCCGAAGCTGCTGACGACGATCGACGTCTGGAGCGGATCGATCCGGCAGATCCGGCAGCCCGAGCGTACACCCCAGTGTGCCGTGTGTGGAGAACGGAGGTTCGCGCATCTGGACGGCCGCAAGCGTGCGCCGATCAGCCTGTGTGGACGCAACGCGGTGCAGATCCACGAGCGGTCTCGTCCGATCGACCTGCCGGAGCTCGCCGCGCGGCTCGGCGCGATCGCGCCGGTGAAGGTGAACGAGTTCGCGCTGCGCTTTTTTCCGGAGCCGTACGAGATCACGGTCTTTCCGGATGGCCGGGCGATTATCAAGGGGACGCAGGACACCGGTGTGGCGCGGAGCTTGTACGCGCGCTACCTTGGAGCCTGAGAACCGGCACGCGATCCCCGCGTGCGACGGATGTGGTCACCTCGCCAAACGCAGGTTGTTACGTGCCGCGGCGTTGCCAGGGTCGATGGCGAGCGCTTCGCGGAACCGGCGAGCCGCTTCGGCTTTGTCGCCGCGCCGGACGAGCAGCACGCCGAGATTCACGTACGCATACGGCACGTCCGGATCGGCTTCAATCGCGCTCCGCAGCGTCCGTTCGGCTGGATCGAGGTGTCCGCCCGCGCGGAGCGCTTCCCCGAGAATCGTGAGTAGCGCGGCATCGTTCGGCAGCAGCCGCACGGCCTCCGCGGCGGCATCGGCCGAGGGGAAGCGGATGAGAGCGTAGCGCCGCAAGGCAGCGGGATCTTCCGGCGCGAGCGCGATAGCGCGCGCGGCGTATCGAAGTGCCGTCTCGGAATCTCCTGAGCGGTGCAAGACCGCCGCCAGCGCCACGAGCGCCTCGCGCGGAGGATTCGCCGTCGCGTCCACCAACGAGCGCAATGCAACCGCCTCGCTCCCCGCGTTCGCCACCAACGTATGCAAAGGATCGGACTCGCCGTACGGCACCACGCGCCCCCGATAGCCGCCGGAGGGAGAGTGGGCGGAGAGCGCCGCGGGATTCCGCGCGATCCAATGATCGGTGATCGTGGTGAGAGGCGCGTCTTCCGGGCGGCGCTTCGCCATGTGGCAGGAAGCGCACGCGGGGCCCTTGCCGTGATCCTTCGCATGACAACTCGCGCATGCCGAATCATTCGTGCGCGCGGGCGCATGCGGGTCGTGACAGGTGATACAGGTCAGTCTGCCTCCGCTCTTCTCGAAACAAGCGGACTTACGCATCCGGTAGCCGGCGCTCACCACCTCGAACTTGCCGTCGTATCCGCTGTCCGGCGCATGATCGAAGTGCAACAGATAATCGCTCAGCTTCTCACGCGGATCGTAGCTGAAAACGCCACGCCCGAACCTCCGCATGTAGGCGGGTAGCGGACTCGATGTCGTTTCGAGATGGCACTGCTCACAAACTCCATTCTGGCGTTCGGGCTCGAGACGCCTCGGATTCAGGATCGTGCCCGCGCGCGGCTGATCGAGATGCTGCTTCGGATCGCCGTGACAGCGCTCGCAGCCGATGCCTTCGGGCAGCGCGCCGATGTAGACCGGATCGTCCGGATCGGGGCCCGCCCGCGGATAGGAGTTGTGACAGAACATGCAGTCGAAGCCGATCTTGCGGCGAAAGTGCGGATGATCGGGGCGATCGTAGCCCGGCGCCATTCCCCAGTGCCCGCCGTTTTCCGAATACCATGTCACGGGAAGCGCAAGCAGGCGTCCTTGCGCGGTCCGGTGGACGTAGCTGCGCGCTCGATTGCCCGAGCCCAGCACGTAGTGGATCTCCTTTTCCATCGGGTCAGCGCCGGCACCCTCGCGCCGGATGAAGAAGCGGCCGCCGCGCTCCGACATGGTGAACGCGCTGTTGGAGGCCGGATGCCGCAAGCCGTTGCGGCGCTTGAAGTCCTCGACGCGCGGCGCCGCGCTCATCGAGCGGAACGAACGGCCCATCCCGGTCTTTGCGTAAGAGGCCGCAATCTCCGCATGGCAACGCGCACACTCCGGACCTGCCGCAAGCAGACCCGCCGCGGCAAGGCATGATAACGTAACAACGATGCGTGCTGCTTCTCTCATTCTCGTGGCCGGATTCGCGCTCTGGGCGCAGGATTCCCCCGCCATCAAGCCTACCAGGACGGTGAAGCTGTTCAACGGCCGAAACCTCGACGGCTGGTATACGTGGACGAAAGACCACAAGTATGAGGACCCGAACAAAGTCTTCACGGTGGAGAACGGCACCATCCGGATTTCCGGCCAGGACTGGGGCGGTATCGCCACCAAGCAGAGTTATGCTAACTACCACCTGATCGTCGAGTGGAAGTGGGGCGGCAAGACCTGGGGAACGCGCTCGGACAAGACCCGCGATTCGGGGATCCTCGTTCACGGCGTGGGCGCCGACGGAGCCTACGGCGGCATCTGGCTCGAATCGATCGAGTCGCAGATCATCGAGGGCGGCACCGGCGATTTCATTCTCGTGGGCGGAAAGAACAAGCCGCGCATGACATGCGACGGGCGAGTGGAGGGCCGCGAGACGATTTGGGACAAGGTGAACGGCAAGCCCATCACCAAGGACAGCGGGCGCTTCAATTGGTGGGGCCGCGACCCGGGCTGGAAGGATACGCTCGGCTTCCGTGGCGCCAAAGACGTGGAAAAACCAGTGGGCCAATGGAACCGGCAGGAAGTGTATTGCCACGGCGACAAGATCACAAACGTCGTGAACGGCGTGGTGGTGAACCACGGCTATGGTTCGTCACATACGGCGGGCAAGATCCAGATCCAGTCGGAGGGCGCTGAGATCCTCATCCGGCGCGTGGAACTCCGCCCTGTCAGGAAAACGCCGGCCGCGAAGTAGCGCCCAGCACTTCCTTGACTTTCGCCAGCAGCGCGTTCAACGTGAACGGCTTTTGCAGGAACGCGGTGCCAGTGGGGAGCTTCTCGGCTTCGAGCGCATTAGCGCCCATGTAGCCGGAGATCAGCAGAATCCTCGTGCTCGGCCGGAGGGCGTGCAGTTGTTGCGCCAGTTCGATGCCGTTCATCTCCGGCATCACCACATCAGTGAGAAGCAGGTCGATCTTGCCCTTGAACGACTTGGAAACTTCGAGCCCCTCGCGGCCTTGCGTCGCTTCGAGCACGTTGTAGCCCTCACGCAACAGGACCTTGCGTAGCAGTGAGCGGATTCCGGCTTCGTCGTCCACCACGAGAATCGTAGTCTTCTCCATGGTGGCCGGTTCGGTTCTGGGAGCCTGCTGCGGCTCGATGGGCTGTACGGGCCTCACCGGTTCGACAGGTCGTTCGGCGATGATCGGGGGCGCCGGGGGCTTGACTGGCTCGGGAGGCTTCGGCGGCTCGGCCACGACCGGCGGTGCGGCGGGAATCACTGGTTCGGCAGGCTTCGGTGGCTCAGCCACGACCGGCGTGGCGGCGGGAATCACCGGTTCGGTGGGCTTCGGCGGCTCGGCCACGACCGGCGGTGCGGCGGGAATCACTGGTTCGGCAGGCTTCGGCGCCTCGGCCACGACCGGCGTGGCGGCGGGAATCACTGGTTCGGCAGGCTTCGGCGCCTCGGCCACCACCGGCGGTGCAGCGGGCTTCACCGGTTCGGCGGGCTTCGGCGGCTCGGCGAGCTTCGGCAGTTCGGCCAAGACCGGCGGAGGCACCGGCGTCACGGGTTGGACGGGCGCCGGCGGTTCGACTGCCGGGCGCAGCAACAACTCCGGTGTGATCACCGACGGACCCACTGGATTCACCGGTGGCGGCTGGAGGTGGACCGGTTGCGGTTCGAAGATCCGAGGCTGCGACGGAGTATCGGAGTCCGGAACCTCCTTGACGCGGATCCTCGGCTTCGGCTCGGGAGCGCTCTCGGTCCGCTTCACCCCATTCGCCACGCCCAGCAGAATCCGGAAGCTGGTTCCGGACGGGAAGTTGGCGGAGGTCTCGATATCCCCGCTCATGTCCCGGACGGACTGATAGGCCACGGGCAGTTTCTGCCGGAGGGGATCAGAGGAGGCATCGGGCTCGAACAGACGGGACAGCACGCCCGGATGAATGGCGAGACCCGAGTCGCGCACCTCGATGCACGCCCGCGACACCGGCCCGGGGAAGGCCGCTTCGACGTGGACCGCGGTGCGAAAGGAGGTCTCGACGGTGATGGTGCCGCCGTTGGGAAGTCCACTGGCGGCTCGATGAATCAAAGTCTCGACGGCCTGGAGCAGTTGCGAACCGTCGGCGATTGCCGCGACACCGGGTGCGTTCGATACAGTGGTCAGCGTCACGCCATGCGGCAATACTCTGCCGAGCAGGCGGACCTCGTCGAGGAGGCGGTCCAAATCGACGGGCTTCAGGGTGACCGGGACGCGCTTGGTGAACTGCGTGAGAACCTTGGTGGCGGCGGCCAGCCGGTCGCCCGCCGCGAGGATCTCGCGAACGTTCACTCGCAACGAACTTTCCGGGGGCAGAGCGTGAAGCAAGTCCTCGCCGTAGCCGCTCATGATCATGATCAGGTTGTTCGAGTCATGCACCATCCGGCTCGCCATCCGGCTGAGCGAGTCGATCCGGTGGGCCTGAGCGCGCTGCTCAGCGGCGGTGTGCGCCGCACCGATATCGATGGTGATCCCGTGAATCCGGCCTTCGTGAAGACGCGCGATGTCACGCAGCAGGATCGGCTGCCCGCCGGATTGCATCGCCGTGTAGTCGCACGTCGAGACGGGCTGCCCGGCGGAAACGCCCTCCAGAAATCCCCGAACCCAGGCGATGTCTTCCGGCGCGATATTGCGCGTCAGCAGATTCCCGCCCGTGTCCCATTCGTCGGCCGAAACAGGCACCGTGCCACGCGAAATCGACTCGATCTCGAAGGTCACCGCATCGGCGATCCACGTCGCCGCCGCCCATTCCGGCGCGGCTTCGGGCGCGGGCGCGGTCGCGGGCTCGGGCTCGGGTGGCGCAGGAGCAGGCTCCGGAAGCACGGGCGCGGCTACGGCCAGAGGCTCGGGTTCCTTGGGGGCCGGGCGCGCCGATAGGCAGACCACGTCTTCATCCCAGTGACGAATTGGCTGAAGCGACAGCAGGAAGCTGCGCCCGCTCGATTCGATCTCGTGTTCGCCAGGTTTGCCCGACGCTAGCACGCTGGTGATCTTCTGGCGTACGTCGGCGATCTCGAGCCATTGGCCGACATCGGTCCGCGAATCGCCTTGGCCACCTTCAAAGAGGCCCCAAAACGCGTGATTGCAGGCCGACACCGTCAGGTCGCGGTTCACGATGGCGATCGGAACGGGAATGGCGGCGAGGAGTTCCTGAAAGTAGCGGCGATCGGCTTCAACGAGAGAAAGAAGGCGCGCGACATCACGAGCTTTCCAGAGATCGATTTCAACAGGCCTCATGAGGAGATTACCCAAGCAACCCCAGTCTGCGGCCCTAGGACGAGCGGCTCAAGGGTACTTTGGGGGGAACTTCGGCCGTTCGGTTCCAGTATCGTTACGGGCCGGCGGCCTAGGACCGCTGCTCGGCGATGGAACGGTCGGCCAACTCGCCGAAGACGGGAAGGCGGTATGCCTCGTTGTTGCTCGTCTTGATGAGCATGAAGACCCATGCGCCGATCAGGGCCATCTTCATCAGGCTGATCAGGCCCAGATTGTCGAACGGCATCGAGCGGATGACCGGACCGATCGCCCGGTCGACGAGCAGCCACGCCACGAACAGATAAAGCCCTTGAAAGGCGTGAAAGCGGACCGTGCGGTCGCTCTGGAACCGCTGGGCGGCGAGTAGCACGACGCAGGGAATCCACCCGATCACCGGGATGTAACACAGGATCGATGCGGTGCGCGGATTCATGTTCTCGAGAAAGCCCGTCTTGGAGGAGGCCGCGTCAGGGCCGGGGTTGGCCGCGTTCTGGCGTGCGCCGCAGCCGGGGCAAAAACGCGCTTCATCCGAGATTTGCTTTCCGCATTGCGTGCAGAAGGGCATGGCAGGTTCCATCTTAGAATACGTCAGCGGCCCCTCCCCTGTTCCCTCCGCCCGCCGAACGTGGTAGCATTCGCCTGATGAAATTTCTTTTTCCCGCCATGCTTGCCGCTGCGTCCCTGTGGGGCGCCGGAAAGACTCTCGACATTCATTTCGTGGACGTGGAGGGCGGTCAGGCGACCCTCATCGTGACCCCCCGCGGCGAGTCCCTGCTGGTCGATGCTGGCTGGCCCGGCTTCGACGGACGCGATGCCAAACGCATCATCGAGGTGGCAAAGAAGGCCGGATTGAAGCGCATTGATTATCTGGCGATCACGCATTATCACCGCGACCACGTAGGCGGTGTCGAACAGCTCGCGGACATGTTCCCGGTTGGAACCTTCGTGGATCACGGACCCAATACCGAAACCGGCAAGGCCGCCGACGAGTTGGCACAATCTTACGGCAAGGCCGTCGCCAAGGGTAAGCACCTGGTGGTGAAGCCGGGCGACAAGATCCCGTTGAAGGGCGCCGACGTGCGTGTGGTGGTGGCGCGGGGTGAGCAGATCGCCAAGCCCCTGGCGGGAGGTGGCGCGCCGAACCCGCTGTGCGCGTCCGCCGAGAAGAAGGCGGCCGATCCGACCGAGAACGCGCGTTCGCTCGGGTTCGTTCTCCAGTTCGGGAAATTCCGCTTCATCGATCTCGGGGATCTGACCTGGAACAAGGAGGTCGAACTGGTCTGCCCGGAAAACCGCGTCGGCAAGGTGGACGTCTACCTGACGACTCACCATGGTATGGACGCCTCCGGTCCCGCAACGATCGTTCACGCTCTGCAGCCGCGCGTCGCGATCATGAACAATGGGCACCGCAAGGGTGGCGCTCCTCCCGCGTGGAAGGTGATCAAGGCCTCTCCCGGCCTCGAGGACATGTGGCAGGTGGACTTCGCAATCGGCGGCGGCAAAGAAACCAACGTCGATGAGTCGATGATTGCCAATCTCGAGGACAAGACCGGGCACGGACTCACGGTTTCGGCGCAGGCGACCGGCGCATTTACCGTGACCAATCAGCGTAATGGCAAGTCGAAGAGTTACGCGGCGCGCTGAGCGGCTACTGCCCGCTCACCTTCAGCAGGAATCCGTCGACACCTCCTTTGATCTTGTCGTAGAAGGCGCTCAGCACAGGGAAGTTCACCGAGGTAGTCGAGCCGCCGGCGATGGCATCGCCCGCTGAATTGCACGCCACCGAGAGCCCGCTGTCGCTGGCCGATCCACCGAAGTAGGTCGCGAACCCGATGGTGGCCCCGGAGCTTTCCACTCGCACCAGGAAAGCGTCGTTGAGGCCCCCGAAGGAGGATTGCGCCGCGCCCGTGGTGACCGGGAAGTTCCCCGAGCCCGAGTATCCTGTGATCCACGGACGCTGTGCTCCATCCACCGCGATGCCGTATCCAACGTCCGGGCCGCGTCCGCCGAGGAAGCTGCTGTAGACTCGCGCGCCCGCCGGCGTCAACTTGGTTACGAAAGCGTCGAGCCCTCCGCCCGCATGCGCCGTTTGAAAGGCTCCAACCGCCGGAAAGTTCGCGGACGGCGTACTCCCGGTGACGTAGGCGTTGCCAGCCGCGTCCGCCGCGATTCCGTTCACGCATTCCGGCACGGTGGGCGATCCGGCACTGCCGCCGAGGTAGGTGCTGTAGGCCGCGTCGGTGCCGGGAGTATTGAGGCTGACGACAAACCCGTCCTGGCCGCCGCCGAGTGCGGCTTGCGAGGCTGCCTTCACCGGGAAGTTGCTCGAGCCTGTGCATCCGCCGGCAAGAATCGCCGAGCCCGCCACCGCGAGCGAGGTCACGCGGTCGTCGCCGGACCCGCCCAGGAACGTGCTCGAGATGATGCCCCCGCTGTAGAGCCTCATCACGAATCCGTCGCGCTGGCCGCCATGTAGCCGTTGGTAGGGCGCCGGGCTCACCGGAAAGTTCGGCGAAGTCGTCTCACCGCCGACGACAGCGAGCCCGCCTTGGTCGATGCGGATGGCGTTGCCGGATTCGAGACCGGTTCCGCCCAGGTAGCTCGCGAATTTCAGGAACGATCCCTGCGAGTCGAACTGTGCCACGAAGGCGTCGCGGGTGCCCCGCCGCTGCGTTTGAAACGGCGTTGCCAACGGCAGGTTCCGCGAAGTGGTGAAACCCGTGATCCAAGGGCTCCCGCTGAAATCCACGGCGATGGCGAGCGCACGGTCGTCGCCGCTCCCGCCGAAATAGGTGATCCAACGCAGTGCCTTTCCTGACGAGTCGAAGCTGGCGACCCAGGCATCGACCGAGCCCGAGTAAGGAAGGTTCCGCGACGAAGGCAGATTGGCGGACTCCGCCCACCCCGCGACAAAGATGTCGCCCTGGGCATTCACGGTGACGGCCGTCACCGCGTCGTTTCGAGATCCTCCGAAATAGGTGCTGGCCGTCAGCACCGGATCGATGAACAGTGTGTCCGTCTCATCGTAGTCATCGATCTCGAACGCCACTTCCTTGGAGCCGGCCATCACGAAGCGGCCCGGCACCGTAACCGGTGTCCCTCGGCGCTTCTGATAGAGGAACGGCGGCGCCTCTCGCATCTCACCCGCACGGGTGACGATCAACAGACTCCCGTCGCTTTCGATCGACACCGATTTCGCACCCGCGTATCGCATACGGATCACCGAGGGATCCGCGCCCGGGGCGACGACAAATTCCGACTTGAGCTTGCGGGCTGAACTTCCCCAAGTGAGATCGATGCCCGGATATAGGTTCCGATAAAGGATGCCACGATAGGCGGCAAGGCCGGTTTTCCACGTTCCCGGGTCATTCCCCGAAATGAAGTTGACCTGTGCCTGGAGCCGTTCCATCCCCTCCACCTGCGTCCGTGGGCTCGCACCGTCCCACTCCATCGCGACTCCCGCTGAAAACTGGACCCGGCCCGGCGAGAATCGTGCCGATAACCCCTCGGCGAAGACTGCGAACTCACGGCCGGACTCGATGAACGCGACAGGCAACTCCTGGCCTTGCGCCCGTTCCGCGGCAACGGCGGCGAGCGCGGCAAAAACCACCCGGGCAAGGATCATCTCTTGCGCCTCCGGGTATCAGTTCGGCGGTGCGGCGGCGAGCCTACATATCCCACTCAGGTGCGGCAGGATAGCTACTGGCCGAGTTCGTGGCACGCCGTGCACACGATCGTGGCCTTATGTTCCTTGTGGCAGTTCACACAACCGATCATCGTAATCGGGCGTTCGATCTTGATGACGGCCGATTGCGCGACATCGCCGTGACATGTGGCGCACTCGAGTTTCGCGGTCAGGTGCCGCGCGTGACTGAAGATCACGAAATCGGCCAACTGATAAACGCGAACCGACGGCAACTCCCGCTCACCGATCTTGGTATGACACGCCTTGCACTGCGCACTGGCGGCCGGGAACCCGGCCCGCTCCGCTTTGCCAGCGGTGGTGTGGCACGACACACACTTCAGCTTGAACGCCGCGTGTTGCTTGTGATTGAACGCGCCGGCCGGATCGGGAGGCGGCGCATCCGCCCCGAACGCGAGCAGACCGAGCGCAAGCGCGCCGGACAATCGGACCATCGACTCCATCGTACAGCGTCCCGAGATGCTCATCCCGCGACCGGCGCGCGCGCGGACGGAGCATGATCTTATCATCAGAGAGACGATGCTCTCCCGAATCCTCGTGACACGAACCCTCGCGCTCGCCTGCCTGCCCACGCTTTTCGCGGAAACGCACGCCGTTATCGACGATTCCTACCATCACACCTTCTCCGCAGCCCACCCGATTCTGGCGCGAATCCAGCCGGGCGATCGCGTCGTCACGAAAACGGTGGACTCGGCGGGATTCGATTTCCAGAACATCCGCCGCACCAAGACGCACGGCAACCCGCTCACGGGCCCGATCCTGGTCGAAGGCGCGGAGCCAGGCGACACCCTGATCGTGCGGCTCAATCGGATCGAACTGAATCGCGCATCCGGTTATACGGGCCATTCAGTGGGAGTGAGGGATCTGCCAGCGGCGCTGACTCCGCCCAAGCCGCGCCCGGACGCCGTGGCCACGGGCTACGACTACCTGCTTCCCTGGGCGATCGACCTGAAGCGGAAGACCGTGCGGCCCACCGAAACCATCAGCAAGACCCCGCTCGAATTCGCCGCTGACCCGATGCTCGGCTGCATCGGGGTGGCGCCCGAAGGCGACTATTCGCCGCGATCGGGCCCGGCGGGATACTGGGGCGGCAACCTCGACTATCGCTGGATCCGCCAGGGGACCACCGTCATGTTGCCCGTCTTCCACCCAGGCGGGCTGCTCTTCTTCGGCGACGGACACGCGCTTCAGGGCGATGGCGAAGGCGTCGGATCCGGCGTCGAAACCTCTCTCGATGTCGAGGTGACCGTCGGATTGCGGAAGGGCCAGCGATTAACGGCGCCTCGGGCGGAAACGGAGGAGTTCCTGATCTCGATCGGCAGCAAGCCCGAGGGCACACTCAACGAGACGATCCAGATCGCCACGCGCGACATGCTCGGCTGGCTGGTGGAAGAGCAGGGGACGACCGCGGCCGAAGCGCACCTGCTGATCGGGATGCAGGCTCGCTACGATGTACTGACGCTCGGAGGATCGATGGCGCTGCGGATTCCGAAGCGGTTCCTGCCACGGGTGGGGCGTTAGTCCCGGCGCACAGGTGGAAATGGCAGGACTGAACAAGCTCCATCGGCGCCGAGTCCATCGGCGCCCCGCGGACCGTCAGCGCCAGTAGTAGGCCGCCCGTCACCCGGATTCGTACGAGAAGCTCCACGCCTCGGTCCTGGTAGCCGCGCCGGGGAGCCCGTCCGAACGCGAAGAACAAGACCGGCCAGCAGGAACATGCCATAGGCCGCGAACAGCGTGGCGCCGCGTGAATCGGTCGCGCCAGTTACGAGCCACAAGGCGGCACTCGGCTACTCGATGTCCGCCTGCGTCCGCCGCAGTTCCCACCCCGGCTTGAACAATGGCAGGAAATTCTCCTCCCGATACGGATGCCGCGCGATCTCCTCGAGGTTCAGATCGATCCCCAATCCCGGCCGGGAACTCACTTCGATGTAGCCGTCCACAACCTCGACAGGATTCGTCACGATCAACTTCTCCCAGGGTTCGTTGAACTCGTCGAAGATCTCGTGGACGTAGAAGTTCGGGAGCGTCGCGTTGATCTGGGCGCAGGCGGCCGAGCAGACCGGACCCTGCGCGCTGTGCAGCGCGACGACTCCGTAGTGGGCGTCGATCATGTCGCAGACCTTGCGCGTGGGCCACATGCCGCCGAGGTAGAGAGGCTCCGGCTGCAAGATTGAAACCGCGTCGTGCTTCAGCAGGTCGGCGAACTGCTGCTTGCTCGAAAACGATTCACCGGTCGCCACCGGCACCGGACTCCGCCGCGCCACTTCGACCATCGCGTTGTTGTTGGTGTGCGGAATCGGCTCCTCGAACCACGCCGGACGGAACGGCGCCATTGCTTCGGCGAATTGAATCGCGGTGGCGACATTGAAGCGGCAATGTCCTTCGATCAGGATGTCCACCCGTGGCCCCACAGCGTCGCGCACCGCGCGAATGATGTCGATCGACAGATCGAAGTCGTAGGCGGAGCAAGTGCGCCACATCGAACCGAACGGGTCGAACTTGAGAGCGGTGTAGCCCCGGCGGACCACATCCTTCGCCTTTTCGTGGAACGACTCTGGTGTTCGCGGTCCGCGATACCAGCCATTCGCATAGGCGCGAAGCTTGTCGTTCACGCGCCCGCCCCACAGGTTGTAGATGGGCTGATTGCAGGCTTTGCCGATGATGTCCCACAGGGCGGTTTCGATCGCCGAGACGGCGGACATGTGGATCTGCGCGCCGTCGCCGTAGATGTCGCGCACCAGCCGCGTCCCGAGCGTCTCGACCTGGAACGGATCGAGCCCGAGGATATGCGGCTTCAATTCGTGGATCGCCGCCTCGATGGTCTTGGCGAAGAAGTTCATCGTCCCTTCGCCGATGCCATGAATCCCTTCGTTCGTGTGGACCTTGGCAAACAGCCAGTTCTTCCACGGATTGCCAACGATGAACGTTTCGATCGCGGTGATCTTCACGGGGATCTCCGGTTGTTTATTTGGGGCGGTGCAGCCCGAGCATCTTGTCTTCGTAGTCGAAGTTCTGCACGGGCGCCTTGTAGCTTTTCGCGTACCACTTGTACGTCTCTTTCAGGCCCGCGTCGAAGGCGGTGGCCTTCCACTTGAACACACGCTGGATCTTCTGCGTCACCATCGTGATGGGCGGCATGTCGTAGTAGACGCCGAAATACAAGGGCGGCCGCATCGGATGCCCGCCCGCCTGCATGAGGTTCTCGCGGGGGATCTGGACCACCTCGGCCTTCGACTTCGACGCCGACGCCAGCAGTTGCACCAGTTCGAGTTGCGTCACCGGCCGCGGATTGGCCACGTTGAACGCATGGCCGGCCGCACCCGGCACTTCGATCGCTTTCAGACAGGCATCCACAAGATCCCTCACGAATACGAACTGCATCAGGCGCCGTCCATCGCCCGGCACGATCAGCGGACGCCCGAGCTTCATGCGGTCCCAGAAGAACTGTTCGCGATAGAAGGGATTCTCCGGACCATAGACGTAGGGCGGACGCAGCGTCACGACGGGAAGCCCGTGGCGCTGATGCAGCCGGAACAGGGCCCGCTCGCTCTGTGCCTTGTTGCGCACGTAGCTGTCGGGATGATCGTCTTTGGCGAGCGCGTCTCCCTCTTGATGATTCAATCCGTCGCCATAGGCAGCGACCGACGACATGAAAACGTAGCGCTGCAGGTTTCCCGAGCACGCCATCGCCGTCGCCGCGACCTGATCGGCCGTGGTGCCGCGCTCCCAGTCATAGACATTGTCGAACACCACGTCGAACGAGTGGCCCGCGACGGCCTTCTGGAAGGCGGCCGGATCGTTCCGGTCCGCCACCAACTCCGTGACTTTCTTGCCGAACTCGGTGCCGGACCGGCGATGCGCTATCGCCACCGTGTGCCCGGCCTTCAACAACTCTCTGACGAGCGCCTTGCCGATGAAGAGCGTTCCGCCGATTACCAGGACCTTCATTCGCTGCCCGGACTAGTCGTAGTATTCCAGCCCGAGGTGCGTGATGAGATCCTCGCCCATCAGGTGTCGCAGGCGATTCTTCAGCTTCATCAACTGAATGAAAATGTCGTGCTCCGGATAGAGGCCGGGCGCCGTCATCGGAGCCTTGAAGTAGAACGACAGCCACTCCTGGATGCCGCGCATTCCGGCGCGATGCGCGAGATCGAGGAAGAGGACGAGGTCGAGCACGATCGGCGCGGCGAGAATCGAATCGCGGCAGAGGAAGTCGATCTTGATCTGCATCGGATAGCCGAGCCAGCCGAAGATGTCGATGTTATCCCAACCTTCCTTTTCATCTCCGCGCGGCGGGTAGTAGTTGATGCGGACGGCGTGGAAGAGGTCCTTGTACAGATCCGGGTAGAGCTCGGGCTGGAGGATGGAATCGAGCACGCTGAGCTTGGTCTCTTCCTTGGTCTTGAACGAGCCCGGGTCGTCGAGCACCTCGCCATCGCGGTTGCCGAGGATGTTGGTCGAAAACCATCCGGAGACACCGAGCATGCGGGATTTGAGCCCGGGCGCGAGCAGCGTCTTCATGAAGGTCTGGCCGGTCTTGAAATCCTTGCCGCAGACTGGCAGGTTGTGATCACGCGCCATGTCGAGCAGCGCCGGAATATCGTGCGTCAGGTTCGGGGCGCCGTTGGCGAATGGCACTCCGCTCTTCAGCGCCGCGTAGGCGTACACCTGGCTGGGAGCAATTTCGGCGCTGTTCTTGTGCAGAGCCTTCTCGAATGCCGCCAGATTGGCATGAACCGCCCCCGGCTTCTTGAACGTCTCGGTGGAACCACACCAGATCATCACCAGCCGGTCGCAGTTGTTCTTCTTTTTGAAACCGGCGATGTCGGCCATCAACTGCTCGGCCAGTTCCATCTTGTTGGCGCCCGTCTTCACGTTCGGGCCGTTGATCCGCTTGACGTAGTTTTGGTCGAAGACGGCCTTCATCGGCTGGATTCCGCCCAGGAACTTCTTCACCTTGCCCAAATCCTCGGACTTCAGCACGGAAGCGTTGGTGGCGGCCTGGTAGGCGTTGTCTTCGTAGATGTCCCAGCCGCCGAAAACGAGGTCTTTCAGCCCGGCGAGCGGCACGAAATCCTTGATCATCGGCGAACGGCCATCGGTGCGCTTCCCGAGGCGAATCGTGGCCAACTGCGTCAGCGATCCAACCGGGTTGGACTGGCCCTTGCGGACCATCTCCACCCCGGCCATGAAGGTCGTGGCAACAGCGCCCATGCCGGGAATCAAGATCCCGAGCTTACCTTTGGCGGGCGCGATTTTTGCGGCTGAATGGGACAAAAAGGGGACTCCTATCGAGCGGGAATGAATAGCGGAAGGGATTGGGAAACCAGATGCTATACTATCACTTTCGAATGCAGCCTCGCGGGCCGGTTCCGCTTTCCGTTTTGCTGGCCGACGACGAACGGTTGGCCTTGGATGAGCTGGCCTATCTGTTGCAGGATTTTCCCGACGTCGAAATCGCCGGAACAGCCTCGAACGGCCTCGAGGCGGTGCAGCGGATCGAGGAATTCGAGCCGGACGTGGTGTTCCTAGACGTCCAGATGCCCGGTTTGGACGGCATGGGGGTCATCCGCAGGGTTCGGGAATCCAGCGGCTACCAGCCCTACTTCATCCTGGCAACGGCCTACGATCAGTACGCCGTGGAGGCGTTCCGGCTGGAAGCACTCGATTACCTGCTGAAGCCGGTCGACAAGGACCGGCTCGCCGAATCGATCGCGCGCGCACAGAAATTCCTGACCGACCGGGCCCGGTCGCAGCCCGCCGAAACACTCGAGGTTTCGATCCCGCCCGGCCCGAAACCGCCGCTCGACCGCGCCAAGATCCTGGTGCGGGCCCAGGGCCGCCACTTCGTTGTCGATGCGCAGGATATCATCTATGCGACGATCGACGATGGCACGATCACGGTGGTGAGTTCGGCGGTCGAAGGAACCGCCAACTACCGCACGATCGAGGAATTGCAGTCGAACCTCGATCCGGACGCCTTCTGGCGGGTCCATCGCTCCTATCTGGTGAACATTCACCGGATCAAGGAGGTGATCCCGTGGTTCAAATCGAGCTACCAGATCAAGATGGACGACAAGCGGGGAACCGAAGTGCCGGTGAGCCGCGTGCAGACGAAGCGGCTGAGGGCTCTCCTCAAGCTCTGACGCCGTCGTAGAATGGACCCTGCACCCCATGCGAGTCCACTGCGCGCTCCTCGTTCTGGCGATCACCGCCTCCAGTCAGACGTTTCGAGATCCCGCGCCGCCGAAAGTGAACCCCGTTTCGCCCCAGGCGGATTCGCTGCCTGCCGCCAACACCGATGTACGCTTCCACAAGAAGCCGAAGCCGCTTGCAAAGGGCGCGGTCACCTCCGACTGGCCGTACTTCCTCGGGCCGACCCATGACGCCGTCTCGCCCGAAACCAAGCTCCTGCACAAGTTCCCGGGCGGAGGTCCGGCGAAGGTGTGGGAGATGAAGAAAGGCACGGGGTACAGTTCGCCCTCGATCAGCGGCGGCCGGCTGGTGTTCCTGCATCGCGTAGGGAATCGCGAGATCGTCGAATGCCTGAAAGCCGACACCGGCGAGCGCTTCTGGCAGCACGCATACCCGACCGACTACGAGGACCGCTACGGTTACAATAACGGGCCGCGCGCAAGTCCGGTAATCGATGGTGACCGCGTCTATACGATCGGCGCGCAAGGTAAGCTGTTCTGCCTGCGTCTGGCGACGGGGCAAGTGATGTGGGCGCGCGACCTGCTTGCCGAGTTCAAGGTTCCTCAGGACTTTTTCGGAGTGGCGGGAACACCGCTGCTCGAGGGCGACGCGCTGATCTTCAACGTGGGGGCGCCCGGCGGACCCACCGTGATCGCGATCGACAAGAACACCGGGAAACTGCTGTGGGGCACGGGCAAGGAATGGGGCGCAAGCTACGCCTCGCCGATGCCCGGCGTGGTCCAGGGGCAGCGGCGTGTTTTCGTATTGGCTGGAGGCGAAAGCAATCCGCCCACCGGTGGACTTCTGGTGATCGACCCCAAGATCGGCGCGGTCGATTTCACGTTCCCGTGGCGGAGCAAGAGCTACGAGTCGGTGAATGCGTCCTGCCCGATCGTGCTGGGTAACAACGTGTTCATCTCGGCGTCATACAAGACCGGCGGAGCGATGCTCGAGATCCAGCCTGGCATGAAGCACAAGGTCGCCTGGACCACGCCGGAGTTCGGACTGCATTTCAACACACCGATCCACAAGGACGGATTCCTGTACGGCTACGACGGCCGGAACGAACCCGATGCTTCGCTCGCGGCGGTGGATGCCAAGACGGGCAAAGTGGCTTGGCGCGAAACGCCGGGATGGGAAGAGACCATCAGCGTTCAAGGCCAGGAGAGACGGCAGTTTCTGGGAATGTACCGGGGCACGCTGTTGCAAGCCGACGGCCAGTTCCTCTCGCTCGGCGAACTCGGCCATCTCGTCTGGATGGATCTTTCGCCGAAAGGATACAAGGAGGTCTCGCGGACCCGGCTATTCCTCGCCCGGCAGAGCTGGAGCCTGCCCGTGCTGAGCCGCGGCCTGCTTTATGTCGTACAGCATGACCGCGACGTCACCACCGATACGGGTCCGCGCTTGATCTGTTACGACCTGCGCGGAGAGTAGTTACTTTTCGGCTTGCAGGTGCAGCCCCTTGTGAATCGCGTAGAGCGCGAGTTCCAAGCGGTCGGACACGCCAAGCTTGTCGAAGATGTTGTGCAGGTGGTTCTTCACCGTCTGCTCGCTGATGAACATCTTCTCGGCCATTTCCTTGTTCTTGTAGCCCTGCGCCACCAGACCCACGATCTCGCGCTCGCGAGTGGAAAGCGGCGAGCGTTCACGGCCGCCCTTTCCGTTGGAGCCCGAGCCGCCCTCGCCCGGCGCGGCGAACTGCCGCATGACAGCGGCGGTCGTATTCGAGTCGAGCCATATCTCGCCCGCGAAAACCTTCCGGATGCTCTTGACGATCAAATCCGGCTGGGTCTGCTTGACGACGATTCCCGCGCAGCCGAGCTTCATCGCCTGGACCCATTCGTTCTTGTCGTCCGAGGCGGTGAGGATGATGATCCGCGTCCGGTTGGTGGTGTGCTGCAGCGTCTGAAGCGCCGTCAGCCCATCCATGCCCGGCATTTTGAGATCGAGCAGCAGCACGTCGGGACGTGTTTCCTCCACCACTTCGAGCGCCGTGCGGCCGTTGTCGGCCTCGCCCACAACGTCGATATCTCCCTCGAGTTCGAGCAGTTTTCGGACGCCCTGGCGAATGATCGGATGGTCATCCACCAACACCACGCGAATTCGAGGAGCCGGCTTGGGTTGTTCCCGCGGCTCGTCCAATTCCAAATCCCCAGGGAGTGTCTCCTCCACCGGCTCTTCGAGCAGTGCAGCACCTTGCATTGTGTCTAGCCCTCTATTGGTGATTACTTCTGGCATAACCATTCCAGTACCTTCACGAAACCAATTGTATAGGCGTTCTAGTACCAACACAATCGGACACCTCTTAAGGGTTCTCGACCGATTGCCCCTAGTACGCGGAACAGAACACCTTACTTTGCCCGCTGGTGCCGCTCCGAAGCTGACCCTGTCCTCTGGCAGCGCCTTCGAACACGATCACACCCCTCTTACGTGGGGGAGTGGTTCTAGAGCGTACTCGTCGATCGTACCATACGACTTCCCGGGTTGGTACCAGAGAGATGGCGCCTCTATGCTGCCCGGACGGGCCGGAGCGGGATCTGGCCCAAGTGACGCGGAGCACGGGGACTGGTGGTCTGCCGTTCGAAAACGTTCACCGGTGTCAATGGCTGACGAGCGGCGACTGGAGACGGCCGGAGAGCCGGTGTTCGAGCATAGGCCGCTGGACCCACTCGCACCGGATATTGCGCCCACCCCACCCCAACGGCGGGCGAAGGCACGAATTCGCCCGGCCGGTTCTCGCCAAATCCGCCGCGGGGGCCCGCATCCGGAGGTGGGGCCGGAGCCTCGGTTGCGGCGCCCGCTGGAACGAAGTCTGGCCCCTGCGAACGAACCGCGGCAAGCACTTCGTTGCGCTCGATGATCATCCACGATCCAGCGGCCATGATCAGGTAGTAGTAGAAGTCGTAATCGGTGCGGGAAGCGAAGATGCTGCAGAACGAGAACGCCACCAGCGCCAACTGGAGCATTCGGGGATAGACTTCCTTGCCGGGTGCAAGCTTTCGCATCCGTTTGGCCGAACGTCCGAGCCACCAGATCGCGCCGAAGAGCTGAACGATCAGGATCAGGAACGCGCCGGTTCCCGAGTCCACCGCCATCTGCAGGTAGTTATTGTGAATCACGTGACCCTGCTGGTTCACGTGTCCCAGGTACTGGGGACTGACCTTGACCCAATTCTCTGTGCCGAATCCGACACCGATCACCGGATAGTCCTTCCAAACCTTCAAGGCCGCCCTCGCGTATTCCATACGGGCCGACGCCGAACCCTCAGCCTCGGGATTTTCGAGCGTCTGCATGCGCTTCACGAAGCTCTCGCGGACGAGGTAGAGCGCGGGCAAGCTCAGGATCACCGCGACCACGGCCATCGCGACCTTGTGCTTGGACCGCCAGGCCATGAACAGGTAGACCAGGGCCAGAGTCAGCGCGGCGGCCCGCGAGTGGCTCATGATCACCGCCACCACGGTCGTGAAGGCCGCGCCGAGCAGCGCCGTCTTCTGCCACTGCTTCTCGACAATTCCACGGGCGTAGTAGATCATCGGGAAGGCCATGACGAGCGCCATCGCGAGCGTGTTGTTATCGCTCATGAATCCGCCCAAACCGGTATCGATCACGATGCCGCCAGAGCGCAACCCGAACAATCCGAACTTCAGCCCGAGAGTCCCAAGGGAGACCACGATCGTGAGCATCATCCAGCGGAAGTGCTTTTCCGACTGAACGAACAACGGAATCATCAGGCAGACCACGAGGATGCGGAGGTACCTCATGTACGCCGCTGCCGCCAACTCCGGATCGACCGCGAACTGAATCGAAAGCACCATCGGAACCTGCAGCCACAACAGTGACCAGACGAATGGATTCTTGATCCAACCGCCGAGGTTGGGCAGATATCGCCAGGAGCCCAGCAGCGTCACCACCGCGAAGATCAGCGAGTATGGGTGCATGCCCTCTTGCCAAGCCAGAGCGTCCGGCCGCATGAGTGAATACCAGATGTAGCCCAAGAGCGCGATGATCGGATTCAGCAATCCGCCAGCACAGATGCCCATAGCCGAGAGGTGAAGGATGAGGACTCGCATATCGCCATGCCCAGAGTAGGGCCGAGTCCTGTGCGCAAACAGTGGCCACGGTCCCATTTCGCGATGGGACAAGCCGGTGGGGTGGCCGGGATAAGTACTACAACCTCCGGAGATCCACGATTCCCTTCCCCTCCTCAATCACCGCCAGCCGGTTCGATTCCACCGCCCGGAACCGCTCTACTCCCCCGTTCGGCCAACGGACCTCTACCTCGTCGGCTTTTGCTGCTTGTCCGAGCCCGAAGTGCAGGCGCAGATCGTTCACCGAAT
This sequence comes from uncultured Acidobacteriota bacterium, assembly GCA_902825945.1. GTDB lineage: Bacteria > Acidobacteriota > Terriglobia > Bryobacterales > Bryobacteraceae > SYLY01. The sequence goes on along the minus strand of CADECY010000039.1, from coordinate 24,012 downwards.
AGTAGCTCGACTGGCTCTGCACTTCCTGAACCTGAACACGCGTTCCCACCTTCACCCGGACCCTCGCTCCGATCGCCGTCCGGTTCGACTTCACGCCATGCAGCTTGACCTTGAGCCAGCGGTTGCTCGACGAACAGTCCGCGCGCAGCAGCGACGGCGGCTCATTCATGTTCATCACCAGGATGTCGATGTCGCCGTCGTTGTCGAAGTCGCCGAATGCGCAGCCGCGGCTCGAGTGTGGGACGGTCAACCCGGGACCTGAATTCTGTGTGATGTTGGCGAACCTGCCGTTACCGAGATTGCGGAACAAGACGCGTGGGCCCCGGTAGGGATAGTTCGGGTTCGCACGGTCCAACTCCGGATAGAGATGGCCAGTCGCGTAGAGGAGGTCGGGCCACGTGTCGTTGTCGAAGTCCGCCAATCCGACACCCCACTGCACGTAGTTGGTCACTACGTTGAGCCCGGCCGCCATCGAACGTTCGGAATAGAACGCGTTGCCATCGCTCTTGTAGAGCGCCGGCATGTCATCAGCGAAGAGTGTTTTCACGATATCGGGCAGGCCGTCACCGTCGTAGTCCGCCATCGCGACTCCCATGCCCGCCTGCTCGCGGCCGTCCTCGCTATAGGCGACACCGGTCTCGACCGCCGTGTCAGTGAACGTTCCGTTTCGATTGTTGCGATACAGAATACTCGGAGTCGAATCGCAGGCGACATAGATGTCGGGCCAGCCGTCGTTGTCGTAGTCGGTCACCACCGGTGTCATGCCGTAGTACAGGCCGGGCAACACGATGCCCGCCGGCTTGCTCACTTCGGTGAACGTACCATCTCCGTTGTTGTGATAGAGGATGTTGGTGGTACCCTTCAGTCCCTTGGGCCCGCAGAACACCGGAACGCCCTTCCACGAGCAGTTCGAACCCTTGCCCGGAAGCGGCAACTCCGCCAGGTTCACTTCCACGTAGTTGGCCACGAACAGATCGAGCTTGCCATCGCGGTCGTAATCCACGAAGGTGCATCCGCTGTTCCAACGCTTCGGATCTCCGCCGACACCCGCCTTCGCCGTCACATCAGTGAACGTGCCGTCGCCGTTGTTGCGGTAAAGCACGTTCGATCCCCAATAGGTAATGAACAGATCGTCGTTACCGTCGTTGTCGAAGTCGCCGACGCAAACCGCCTGTGCCCAACCGGATTTCACCAAGCCAGCCTTTCGCGTCACGTCGGTGAACGTGCCATCCCGATTGTTCTTGTAGAGGCGATTGGTGGGTTCCTCGCCCTTCGGGAAACCTTCCAGCCGCGATCCGTTGAGCACGAAGATATCGAGCCAGCCGTCGTTGTCGTAATCGTAGAACGCGACTCCGCAGCCGTTCGCCTCGACGATGTACTTCACGTTGTCGATTCCACCGTAGTAGACAATGTCGCGGAGCCCGGCCTCGCGGGCCACGTCCACGAATCGCACCGGGTACGGTTCGCGTTTGACCTGCCCGTTCAGCCCCGAGGCGGCACCAGCCAACGCCGCGAGGAATCCGCGCCGGTTCAAGGCTTCTCCACGGGCGTTCCGGTTTCGCGCAAACGCCGCAGCCGCTCCTGATACTGCTGCCGTGCGCCGGCTTCCTTCTGCTGGAACTTCTTGTACTCTTGCGTGGCCAGTTCGGGCTTCCCCATCCGGCGATACAGGCGGGCCAGCACGTAGTGGAGGCGGTTCATCGCCGGGTCAAGCTGCAACGCCTTTTGATAGGAGGCGAGCGCACCCGCGAAATCCTCGCGAATCTCGAGCCCACGGCCGAGATCGAAGTGCGCGTTCGCGTCGCCTGGGTCGATCTTCAACGCCTCTTGAAGCAGCGGGACTCCTTTGTCGGCCTCGCGCAGTTCCACGTGGATGCGGCCAAGCCGCAGCTTCGCGGTCACCGAAGCCGGGTTGATCTCCAATTCCTTGCGGCACTCCGCCGCGGCTTCCTGGAAGTTCGAATTGGCGAGATGGAAATCGGCGATCGCGATGCGCACTTCCGGCAATCCGGGATCGGCCGCGAGCGCGGCACGATACTCGTCCAGCGCTTCCCGCTTGCCCTGCATGTCGAGCGTGCGGCCTTTCACCAGGTGCGCCCACGCCGATCGTGGATATTCCTCTAGCAACTGCTGCAGATAATGGAAGGACAACTGCCGGTAGATGTCCCAATGGAGGATCGAAATCCACGGACGCGACGGTGCCAGCGAATCGAGGGATGCCGCGGTCTTCTCCGCCGCGGCGGCGTCTTCGAGCCAAAGCTGAACCGAGGCCAGCAGGTAGCCCGGCAGCCAATCTCCAGGCGCCGGACGTATCGCGGCCAGCGCAGCCTGTGCTGCTTTCCAATCCGAACCGGACAATGCGTCGATGGCCTTCTTCCAACGGACATCGGCGGACCGCCGCCTCACTTCTTCGTTGACCTCCGAAGTGAACATCGCGAGCGGCGGAACCTTGCCAGCCGCGACCTCCGGCAGCGCGCGGATCTCGGCGGAATAGTCGACCGTGATCCCGACATCCGCCATTTCCTTACGCGCCACTTCCGCCGAATTCAATTTCGCCGCCACGTCGCGGGGCATCAGGGTGCGATAGCGGTCGAAGGCGAACTTCGACGGTTCGTCGAGCCCCAACACGGCGAGCCAGCGCGCGAAAGGAAATATGAGCGATGCGTTCATCGGGTCGCGCTTGACGGCTTCCAGATATTCCTTCGCCGCGATCTGGTTCCATTGCTGCCCATCGGCGACCTTCGCCACGATGTAGAACTCGTACTTCGAATCCGGATAGCGCGAGGTCACCGCGTCGGCGGTCCGCTCGGACGCTTTCAGATAGGCGTTGCCGAGCAGGTAGATCAGTTGATCCTTGCGATCGCTGCCGGGCAGTGCTTCGCGAAACAGTTTGGCGGCCTCGGTGTACTTCCGAAGCGTGTGGAGCGCCACGCCGAGATGCGCCGCGCTTTCCGCCGCCGGCTGCGCGCGGTGAGCGAACTGAAGGTGCGGTAGCGCCTGTTGCGCGCGTTCGCGGCTCAGATGACAAACACCGAGAAACAAGCGCGCACCCACCATGTCCGCCTTCAGCGCGATGCCCTTTTCGAAGACGCTGACGGCTTTGTCACAGTTCTTCTGGAGGTAGTAGGCGAGGCCGAGGTTCTGGTAGACCTCCGGCACGGCTTTCGGATACTTGGCGAGAATCGCCTCGTACTCGGCGGTGGCTGTGGCGAAGTCGCCCCGCCCTTCGGCCTGTTTCGCGGCGGCGAAATGTTCTTCGATGAACGCCTCGGCGGCCGGCGTCAACGCCTGCCCCCAAACACAGCCGATTCCGGCCAGCAGCAACATGCCCGCGCGAGTCATCGGCGCTTCTCCCGGACAACGCGGATCCAGTGATCAGTGAACTCGCTTTGCACCATGACTCTTTCCTTGGGCATGTGGCAACTCGCGCAATCGCGTGACGCTTTCGGACACTTGTGACAGGACACGCATGAGGTGTCGAACCGCGAGCGCTCTTCCACGGTATCACCATGCGGATCGTGGCAGCGCGAACACTTCAGCCCTTCGGGCGACTCGTTGTAGCAGCGGCTCAGAACGAGGCGCGTGCTCGGAAATCGGGCCGTGTTGGGATTGGACTCGATCGCGCGAATCGCCGCCAGATCGGTGTCGGCCGGCACCTTGCCGTGGCAGTTGCCGCACAGCCGCACCTGACTTGCCGCGTCGAGCCGCCGCGGATTCACGATCTTGCGATCAGCCGGTTTCGACGCGCCGGACATCGCACTGGTATGTTCTTTACCGGGCCCATGACAGCTCTCGCACCGGACTCCCATTTCCGCTCGCGACGGCGCGGGCTGATCCGGCTGGTATCCGGTGGTGTGACACCCGAAGCACTCTTTGATCTCCTTTTCAGAGAGCGCACGTCCGAGTGCATCGAGCGCGGATTCTTGCGTTGCCTTGGTCGCGCCCGGCGTCAGCGCGGACTGTCCGCTGGCCTTGTACCAGCTCAGCCGGCTCTCGCGGATCTTGCCGTCTTCGGAGCGGCCGGCGGGCGTGATCCCCTTGGCGCCGCTGCCGAACGCCCACTCGAGCGGCATCGACATCGATCCGCTCGAAAGGCGCACGCCGCCCTCCGCACCGCAGCTGAATGCCAGTTCCCCGACGGGCTTCGCTGAGCGCAGTTCGGAGATTTCGGACGGAGGACGGAGCGACTGAGCATGGTGGCTGGCATCCTGCCTCACCTGGATCGCGGCATGGCACGAACGGCAGGCCTGTGAACCCGCGTACCGCTGATCCGCGGCCCGTGCAATCGTCACCGCGGCAAACAGCGCCAAGCTACCGCGCATGGCGAACCGTTCCCGTCACACCCCGGCCCTCCGTGATCGTGACGAACTGCCCCGTGTCCACTTTGCCAATCGTCTCGCGCAGATCGCCATAGGGCCACTCGATTTCGATGCGATCGGCGCTGGCCGCCGGTCCCAGTCCGAAATGCAGGCGAAGGTCGCTGTGGGAGAAGAACGATGATCCCGAACGAACCTCCTGCACTTGTTTGCGTCCGCCGGCCCATACCGTGACACGCGCGCCGATCGCGCTGCGATTCGACTTCACACCGTCGAGCCGCAACGAGACGAAGTTGCCTCGCGGACCCTCGTTCCGCAACAGGCTGGGCCGCTCGTTCATGTTATTGACGAATACGTCCACGCCGCCGTCGTTGTCAAAATCGCCGAACGCCGCGCCCCGGCTCGAGTGCCGTTCCGCCACCGCGCCCGCCCGCGCGCTCACGTCTTCCATGCGCTTGCCTTCGACATTGCGATAGAGGATCGCACGCTGCCGGTACGGTTGTCCCGCGACCTTCGTTTCCATCTCCGGATAGACATGTCCGTTCACCATGAAGATGTCGGGCCAGCCGTCGTTGTCGTAGTCGAGGAATCCCGTGCCCCATCCCATGAAGCTGGTGTTCTTACCCATACCGGTGGCATGAACGCGATCCTCGAACGTACCGTCCCCGAGATTGCGATAGAGGTTCGCGGTGTCATCAATGAAGTTGGTCTTCACCAAGTCGAGCCGGCCATCGCCATCGAAGTCTCCCGCCGCCGAGCCCATGCCCGATTGTTCACGTGCATCTTCGCTGTAGGCGACTCCCGCCTCCACCGCGACGTCGGTGAACGTTCCGTTCCGGTTGTTACGGAATAGAATACTCGGCTTGGAGTCCACGGCCACGTAGATGTCGGGCCAGCGGTCATGGTCGAAGTCGAGCGTAGTGACCGACATCGAATAGCGGTCCCGCACGGCCGCCACGCCGCTCGTGGCCGATACATCGCGAAATCTCCCACCGCCTTCGTTGCGATAGAGCAGGTTCGATTCTCCCGGCAGCCCCACCGGGCCGCACAGGACAGGAATGCCCTTCCAACGGCATGTCGGCGATGCGCCGGGCAACGGCACGGTCCGCTGATCGAAGGCGAGGTAGTTGGCGACGAACAGGTCGAGCCGGCCGTCGCGGTCGTAGTCGAGAAACGCGCAACCAGCGCCCCATCGCGTTGCCGTGGGAAATCCGACGCTGGTACTCACGTCGAGGAACGTCCCCTTCCCGGAATTCCGGTAGAGTCGATTCGCGCCCCAATAGGTGACGAAGAGATCGGTGAACCCGTCGTTGTCAAAGTCGCCCGCGCAGACGCCTTGGCCCCAGCCGGAAGCATCGAGTCCGGCTTGTTGCGTGACCCGCGTGAATCCGCCCTTCCCATTGTTGCGATAGAGGTGATTGGTGGGCGCACCGTCCGGGAAGGGTTCGAATCGGCTGGCGGTGACGAAGAAGGCATCGAGGAGTCCGTCGTTGTCGTAGTCGAGCAGCGCGACGCCGGAACCGATCGATTCGACGATGTACTTCTTGACGGAGTCACTGCCGCAGAAGAAAGGATCGGCAAGTCCTGCCTTGGCGGCGATGTCACGGAAGTACGGTAGCGGCTCACCTCGCAGCGCCAACAGGGACAGAGCAAGAATACAAGAAATGGCGGCGACTCGACGATTGCTCATCGTGCCTTCATTCTACGTTCATCGGGCCTTGCCCGATTCCAGGCTTGCGGCGTCACCACTCCATTCTGAACTTCAGGCGAACGGTTCGCGGCCCGAACGGTTGAGACGGAATGATCTCTCCGAAGTTCGGCGCCGTAACCGGCTGACCGTTTCCGCTACTTTCCCAGGTATGCCGGTTGAAGAGATTGTAGGCTTCGGCCCCGAATCGAAAACGGATTGATTCGCGAATGGTAAATGACTTGAAGATCGTCAACGTCTCATCCATGCGCCCGCATTGACGCGCCTCCGGGTCGATTCGGGGCGTATTGCCGATCGCGTAATCGCCTGAAGGAATGAACGCCAGAGGCCGTCCAGTGCGGGCCGCCTGAGCGGCGTTGCCGGCGTTGTAGATGTAGTTCCGCGCGGGGTTGCCGAACTCGATGTCGCTGCATGCGATGTTGCTGCGCGTGGGCACGCCGGCTGCGCGGTTGGCTCGTGATGCGATGGTGGGGATTCCGGTGTTGAACGAGCCCGCGAAGGCCGCTGGCCAGCCGGATTGGTATTGCTGGATACCGGTGATGTTCCAGCCGCCCACCGCCAAGTCCGCCGCTCGCCCTTTGCTGAGGAACTTCTTGCCCTTTCCGAACGGCAGGTCATACGAGTAGCTCAGCACAAGCCGCTGCGGAATGTCGAAGCGATAGAGGCCCTTGTCCAGCTTGCGGTTGTTCGGAATCGTCGGAAACGCGCCAAAGGCGCCGGGCGCCCATTGACTATCGGTGATGAACTTGGACGCCGTGTAGTTCGCAAGGAACGACAGGCCGCCGGCGAACCGCTTTTGGGCCTTGATCATCACGGCATGGTAGGTACTCGACGTGCCGTTGGTGGCGTTCTCCGCCACACTCTGATACTGAGGGAAGGGCCTCAGCGCCTGAAAGAGAGGCTGGTTCGGATCGAAGCTCGGATACGGCAGCGCGAATCCACGCCCCCGCAGGCGCGGGTCGTTGAACGGCAGATCGAGCAGTGGGCCGAGGTTCCAATACTGTTCGGGAAGGAAGTTCAGCTCCAGCCGGTCCGTACCGTTCTTCATGTTGTTGGCAACGTAGGCGACATCCATCAACAAGCCGCGAGGCAATTCGCGTTGAATGCTCAGGCTCCACATGTAGGAAGCCGGCGCGACCGCGACACCGTTGGGATCCTGCGCCTGCATGAGTTGTCCGTTACGGAAACTCGGATCGGTATTCGGAACCTTGCCGAGCACGTTCTGCGGGAAGGGCTGATCCCAGTTGTAGTAGAGCCCGAAGCGATTCTGCGGAATCAGCGGCTCGCCGGAAGCCTGGAAACCGGTGCGCTCGGCGAAATTCACATTCGTGTTCTGAATGCCGTGATAGAGAATCCCGGCGAAAGCACGGACGACGGTCTTCGGCCCCACCTGATAGGCGAGTCCGAAACGCGGGCCAAAGTTCTTGTAGTGCGTATTGCCGGCGGAGTTGGATCCGGTGCGGCCCGGCCCGATACCGTGATAGAGGATAGCGCCCGGACGCCCGCCCGCTTCCGGATTGGGCGTGTTGATATCGAACCGCGAGAACTGCCCGTTCACCTCGTAGTAGGGCATATTCACGTCCCAGCGCAGCCCGATGTTCAAGGTCAGCTTGCGGTTGACTCGCCAGTCGTCTTGCAGGAATCCGGCGAAGTAGCCTTGCCGCAAGCCGAGAATGACGGGCGAGGCGGCATGGGCGACCTTCGGAAGACCGAGGTAGAAATCCGCCCAGGAGTTGCCGCCGGTGTTATCGGTCTGAGACGTCGCATTCTGGCCAACCGGCGACACCGACGGGCGGGGATTGAGGCCGCCGAAATTGAAGGCACCCGCCGCGTTGGTGACGGTTCCCGACCGGCTATTGTTGTTGACGTTGAACTTCAAGTATTCGACGCCCCACTTGAGGCTGTGAGCCCCGCGAGCGAAGATCATCGAGTAGTTGATGCTGCTGTTGGTCGTGGCCGTGATGTCGGCGAGGTTGAAGCACAGATTGAAGCTGCCTTCCTGCGCACGGTTGATCTCGATGCGGGGGCAATTGCCGTCGAACAGGCCGGTCAACCCAGCCGAGGCGCCAAGGTTCTGCCCGTAGTTGCGCGCCTGGACGGAAGCCACCGATCGCGTCACGCCGACCAATAACTGATGCGAGAGCGCGGCGCTGAAGTTCCGGCTCCAGTCGAGCCGATAGCGATTGAAACTCTGCGTATTGGCGTTGCCGAACGTCTCCCCGAGAACATCCGAGGAGAGGCTCTGCGGGCGGCTGGCCTGGTAGTAGCCGCTGATCCTGTCCTTTGCGCTGATGTACTGATCGCCCTTGACGGCTAGCAGCCATTGGGTGCTGGACTGCGGGGGAAGCGACCCGACGAAATTGTTGATGGAACCCGGCCTGGTAGGAGTCGGAATCCGGTCGAGAAAGAACTTGGAGACTCTGCTCAAGCGAGCCTGCGGAATCTGATTTCCAGGGAACTGCAGTGATCGAACGTTACCGGTCGCATCACGCGTTTGGTTCAGTACGTCATAGACGGGGAGCACGTCGGAAGCCGAGAAGTCTCCGCGCCGCATCGCCTCGGTGGCCACCGTGGTAATGCCGGTTGCGCCGCCTGCGGATGCCGTGCGGATATCGGAATAGTCGGTGAAGAAGAACGTCCGGTTGCGGCCGTTGTAGATCTTGGGAATCCAGATCGGGCCGCCACCAGCAACGCCGTAGTAGTGGCCGGATCCGGTAGGTCTCCTGGCGGCCTGCCACGGCCGGGCATTGTACTTCTGGTTGTCGTAGTATTCGTATGCCGCGCCATGGAAATCGTTGGTGCCAGAACGGGTGGCAAACGAGATGGTCGGGCCGCCGGTTCGCCCGTACTCGGCGGGTACGGAATTGAGCATCGCCTTGAACTCGCCGATCATCTCGACGGAGGGCAGCGCGGGGTTGCCGAAGTCGCCCTGCGAGGTGATGGCCACGTCCGGCGATTGGCCATCGAGCAGGATGTTATTGGAACCATAGCGGCCACCAGCGAGGGTCGTCTGGTTGGACGGCTGATAGCCGGGCACCGTCTGCAGGTAGGCGAGCGGGTTGCGCCGGTTTGTCACCGGCAGATCGTCCTTCAGCTTCTGCTCGACGTTGGTGCCTACTGAAGATGTGGTTGTTTCCAGGATCACGGCGTTCGCCTGAACCTGCACTTCCTGGGTCTGAGCTTCGACGCTGAGCGAGACGTTCACCGTCGATGTGGTCGCCGTGGCGACGCCGACTCCAGTGATCGAGTAGGTCTTGAAACCGGCTGCGTTCACCTTGAGCGTGTACTGGCCATAAGGCAAGTAGAGAACGCTGTAGTAGCCGTTCTGGTTGCTCGCCGCCTCGAACTTGGCGTTGGTCTCAGCGTGGACAACCTCCACTTTGGCATCGGGCACGACGGCTCCGCTGGCATCCGTGATCGTGCCCACGATGGTTCCGCGCTGTGTTTGCGCCGCACACGGAACAACGGCCACAAGGGCCGCGGTGATCGTTAGGGCAGCTAGACGTATCGACATGGCTACAAGACCTCCTAGTTCTCCCAGCGGCGATCCGCTAGATCCCGGTTTGCAACCCGAGAATCATACATCAATAGACCCGGCGAAACAAGGGGGGCAGGATCTTCTGTCAAGGCAAAATAGAAATGTCCCTCCCCCTGGCAAAGTAGAATTGTCCGCTTTGGCCTCGGTGGCCGGAGGCGGCGTGTTGATCTGCGAGTGCCGGTGAAGCGGAGACGGGCAATGCTGGCGGGCAACCCGATCGAGGAATAGCCGTCCAGAACTCACGTGGACGATGGGCAGAGCGTGCTCTTCCTCCCGTCACGTTCTTCGACTGGGCTCCGGGGCCGGCCAACGGGAGGCGGGAGCATCTTCGTGTCAAGGCATCGCAGTTGCAGTCGCCTCACGAAAAGTGGAGCGAAGCGCGGGGTATCCCAGGACCGGGCGGCTGAGCCTCAGCGCGGCTTGGCTCCTGCTTCGAGGTAATCCCACACGAGCGATGTCATGGCGATCACACCGGTCACCAAGCAGCTCTCGTCCACGTCGTATTCGGCCGTGTGGAGTCCGGCGGTGATTCCCTTCTGGTGGTTCCCGACGCCGAGCCAGTAGATCATGCCGGGGATCTTCTTCTGGTATTCGGAGAAATCCTCGGCGCCCATCACCGGCTTCTGAAGCATCACGTTCTTCGCGCCGATCACGCGCTCGAGAGTGGGGACCATGCGCCCGGTCAGTTCGACATCATTGCTGGTCACAGAATAGAGCGCCTCGTAGTCGATCTCCACGGTCGCGCCGTGCGCCTTGGCCACTCCGTCTAGCACTTCCTTCATGAGTCCGCGAACCTTTCCGCGCACGTCCTCGTCGAGGGTTCGAACCGTGCCCTCCATCACCACCTCCTCGGCGATGATGTTGAACCGGTTTCCGCCGTGCATGCTGCCGATTGTGAGCACCATCGGCTGCAACGGATCGATACGGCGGCTTCGGATCGATTGCAGCGCGAGCACGGCCTCGGAGGCGATCACCGTGGTGTCGATGCCCTGATGCGGCCACGCTCCGTGCGACTTCTTGCCCTTGATGCGGATCCGAAAGCGGTCGCCCGAGGCAAGGATCGGTCCAGGCGCGTAGCCGAGAGTTCCGGCTTCGAGCGCGGGCGCGGTGTGGAGTCCGAAGATCGCCGAGGGAGCGGGGTTGGCAAGCACGCCCTCCTTGATCATCAAGGGCGCGCCGCCTTCTTCGCCGATCGGCGGACCTTCCTCGGCGGGTTGGAAAATCAGCTTCACGGTGCCGGGAATCTGCGCGCGGAACTTGGAGAGCAGTTCCGCCGTGCCGAGTTGCACGGTCATGTGGACGTCGTGCCCGCAGGCGTGCTTGACTCCCTTATTGCGCGACTTGTAGGGGACGTCGATCGTCTCGTCGACCGGAAGCGCGTCCATGTCGGCGCGGATCGCGACGACGGGTCCGGGTTTGCCGCCCTTCAGGACCGCAGTCACGCCGTGCCGCGCGACGTTCGTTCGGATGTCCTCGTATCCGAGCGCGCGGAGCTTCTCGGCGATCACACGGCCGGTGCGCTCCTCCCGGTTCGAAAGCTCGGGATGCATGTGGAAGTCGCGGCGCGTTTCGATCAGCTTCGCGCGCACCGCTTCGGCTTCGCGGGCGACCATCGCGTCACGGGCTTGATCCGCGGTGAGCGTCATGGCGGCAAACACGATCGCCGTGAGAGTTCTCACTGCTTCCTCCGCTTGCCGACGCAGTAGACGGCCTTCTCGGTGCGGAGGAAGATCTGTCCATCGGAGATCGCGGGTGAACTCAGCGTGTATTCGCCGAGGTCGTTTTCGGCAAGCACTTCGAACTCGGGACCGGCCTTGAGAACGACGGTGGTGCCCTCCTCGTTCGACATGTAGATGCGGCCATCGGCGAGCACGGGCGAACTGCTGTAGATCGCGGGCCGCATCCGCTTGCCTCCATAGACTTGCTTGCCCGTCTTCGCGTCGAGCGCCCAGACGATTCCCTTGTCGGTGGGGACGTAGAGGATCTTGCCGTCGGTCACCGGCGAGGGGACGTCGGGCCCGTTATCGAAGGTCCAGGCAACGTGCGACTTGCTGACGTCTCCCTTGCCGCCGGCGCGGATCGCGAGGAACGGCTTGATTCGCGTGGGCGCGTAGATCATCCCGTTCGAAACCATCGGCGAGGCGATGATCCGGTAGAAGCCGTCGTCGGTGGGATTCAGACCCCAGGCGCGCCATGTTTCCTCGCCACTCGCGGGATCGTGTCCGGTGACGCAGTTGCCGCCGCTCAGCACGAGCTCGGTCTTGCCGCCGTGCTTCAGCAGTTGCGGCGTAATGTAGGCGTCCGGCGATTCGTGTGTCGCCGTGGTGGGCCTCTCCTTCTTCCAGACGGTCTTGCCGGTTTTCGCGTCAAGCTTCACGAAGTACGACGGGTCGTCGGTTTTCATGCCGTGCAGGACGGCGATAAAGAGTCCGCCGCTGAACAGCGTGGGGCTCGCGCCGTAGCCGAAGTTGAGGCCGAACTTGCCGTAGTCCTTCTGGATGTCCCGAGACCAGAACTCCTTGCCCGCGAAGTCGAACGCCTTCACGATGCCCGTGCCCGTCATGAACCAGACGGCCTTCCCGTCAGTGACCGGCGACGGCGAGCTCATGTTCTGCTTGTTCGCCTTGTAGTTGCCGCTGCCCATTGGACGCTTCCAGAGGATCGCGCCGTCGTTGCGATTCACGGCCCATGCTTCGAGCGAGTCGCCATCGGCGACATTCAAGAAGACGGTCTCGCCCCAAATGACCGGCGTGGCACCGGATCGCGATGGCATCGGGATCCGCCACGTGATGTTTTCGCCCGCGCTCCAGCGCAGCGGGAGATCGCGCTCGGCGCTGACGCCGTCTCCATTCGGGCCTCGCCACTGCGGCCAATTGCCGGCGAACAGCGGGAGTACTAGCAGGGTGATCGGGGCGATTCGCATCCAGTTCACAAGATATCACCACGGCGCCTTGTTACACTGGTTCGAACCACATGCTTCGCCGAAGCTTTCTCGCCGGAGCCGGCGCCTCCTTCCTCATGGAAAACCTGCTCGCCGCGCCGAAGGGCGCGATCCTCGAACTGCGCCACTATTCGATGCGCAACAGCTCCGACCAGCAGATGCAGCGGACCACGGAGTTCATCGAAAAGCACGCGATTCCCGCGTCAAAGCGCGCCGGGCTCGGACCCACGGCAGTCTTCGCCAATCTGATCGCGCCGAGCGGACCGTTCGTGTTGATGATCAACAGCTATCCTTCGCTCGCAGCGATGGAGGCGCTCTCGGACAAGGTCGCGCAAGACAAGGAGTTCCAAAAGGCGCTCGACACGCTCTACGCGATGCCGGGGCTGCCGTATCAGCGCGTGGACACGACGCTGTTGCGCTGCGCGGACTTCATGCCCGTGATGGAGACGCCCGCGCCGGCCAAGGCTCCGCGCGTGTTCGAACTGCGGACCTACGAGTCGAACACGCCGGCCACGCTGAAGCGCAAGGTCAAGATGTTCGCCGATGGCGAAATGGCGATCTTCCGGCGGCTCGGCATGGTCCCGGTCTTCTTCGGGACTCCGGTGGCCGGCGCCAATCAGCCGCACCTCAGCTACATGCTCGGGTACGAAAGCCTCGCGCAGCGCGAGAAGCTGTGGCAGGCGTTCCTGGCCGATCCGGAGTGGATCAAGATGCGGTCGACTCCCGGCCTGAGCGACGCGGAAATCGTGTCGAACATCAGCGCGACGCTGCTGCGTCCGCTTCCCTTTTCGGCGGTGAGGTAGCATGACCGCGATGCGTGGCGTGGTTCCGGCTCTGTGGGCCTTCGCGCTCGCCGCGCAGACTCTGCCGGTCGACCGTCAGCAGGAGATCGAGCGGATCGTCTCGCAGGAGATGTCGCGGCAATCGATCCCCGGGCTTTCGGTGGCTGTCGGTGTCGCGGGTGATGTCGTGTTCACCGCTGGCTACGGCATGTCGGATCTCGAGAACTTCGTGCCGGCCAAAGCGCACACGCAGTATCGGACCGGATCGATCGCCAAGCCCGTGACCGCGGTGGCCGTGATGCAACTGGTGGAAGCCGGGAAGATCGAACTCGACGCGCAGATCCAGCGCTATGTCACGGGCTTTCCACAGAAGCAGTGGCCCATCACGGTGCGCCAGTTGCTCGGGCACCTCGGCGGAATCCGGCATTACGCGGATGCCGAGGAGACCAACATCACGCGCCATTATCCGGAGCTCGTGCCCGCGTTGAAGATCTTCCAGAACGATTCGCTGGTGGCCGAGCCCGGCACGCGCTACCACTACACTACGTTCGGCTACGTGCTGCTCGGCGCGGCGGTGGAGCAGGCTTCCGGGACGCGATTCATGGACTACCTCCGGCAGAAAGTGCTGCGGCCGGCGGCGATGGACCGGACTCGCGATGATCACGTCTATTCGATCATTCCGAATCGCTCGCGCGGTTACATAAAAGCGTCGAACGGGACCATCCAGAACTGTTCGCTCGCGGACACGAGCTACAAGATTCCGGGCGGGGGGCTGATCTCGACCGCTGAGGACATCGTGAGGTTCGGGATCGCGGTGCGCTCGGGCGCGCTGTGCCGGCCGCAGTCCGTCGACGCGATGTTCACTTCGCAGAAGTTGAAGGACGGCAAGTCGACCGGTTACGGTCTAGGATGGGTTGTTGGCACGCTCGACGGGAAGCGGATGATCCGGCATGCGGGTGGCCAGCAGGGTGTCAGCACGATCCTGTCGATGCTGCCGCGTGATGGATACACGGTCGCGATCATGACGAACCTCGAGAAGGCGGACCTGGCGGCGCTTTCGGATCAGTTGCTGCGAGTGGTGTCCGGCACGCGGATTCGGGAGACGCGTGGGGAGCCTCGGGCGGCTCGGCGGCAGTAGGAGACGGTTGCCGGAAATTAGCGGAAATGCACGCGAATCTCTTGCCGGTTCGCGCGCTGGCGGTTGGTGCTGGTTCTTTCGCCCCTAGCCTAGCGGCCTGGAGGCCGTTTCGGTTGGAAACAGCGCTTGCTGTCACGTCTTTGGCCCAGTTCGAAACCATCCTCGCACTCGATCCCCGATCTGTCGCAGGAATCCCGAGCCACCCTGCGCTTTGCCTGACGTGGCGCGCAGCAACGCGAGGTTTTTCTTGAAGAGGAGCGTGCTAGGGTGCTCCGGCCCGAGCACCTTCTCGGCGCCACGCACTGCCCGCTCGTGCAACGGCGCGGCCTCCCCGTACCGCCCCTGTCTGTAATATAGTGCCGCCAGATTATTCAACGAGGCGAGCGTGTCCGGATGCTCGCCTCCCAGCAACCGCTCGCGGTCCCGCAGTGCCCGTTCGTACAACGGCTCGGCCTCCCCGTACCGCCCCTGACTGTCATACAGCGCCGCCAGATTATTCACGGAGCTCAGCGTGTCCGGATGCTCGGCTCCCAGCAACCGCTCGCGGTCTCGGAGCGCCCGCTGGAACAACGGCTCGGCCTCCGTGTGCCGCCCCTGTCTGTGATACATGCCTGCCAGATTGTTCACCGAGCCAAGCGTGTCCGGATGCTCCGCGCCCAGCACGCGCTCGCGGTCTCGGAGCGCCCGCTGGAACAAAGGCTCTGCCTCCGTGTACCTCTTCTGACTGTAATGCAGCGATGCCAGATTGTTCACCGAGAAGAGCGTGTCCGGATGCTCCGCGCCCAGCACCCGCTCGCAGTCCCGCAGCGCCCGCCGGAACAGCGGCTCGGCCTCCCCGTACCGCCCCTGACTGTAATACAGCGTCGCCAGATTGTTCACCGAGCGCAGCGTGTCCGGATGCTGGACTCCCAGCACCCGCTCGCAGTCCCCCAGCGCCCGCTGGAACAGCGGCTCGGCTTCCCCGTGCCGCCCCTGGCTGTAATAAAGCGATGCCAGATGATTGTTCACCGAGCGCAGCGTGTCCGGATGCTCGGCTCCCAGCAACCGCTCGCAGTCCCGCAGCGCCCGTCGGGACAACGGCTCGGCCTCCCCGTGCCGCCCCTGACTCCGATATAGCAACGCCAGATTGTTCACCGAAGCGAGTGTGGTCCGATGCTCGGCTCCCAGCACCCGCTCGCTGTCCCGCAGAGCCTCCTTGAGCAGCGGCTCGGCCTCCCCGTGCCGCCCCTGATTCGCATACAGCAACGCCAGATTGTTCACTGAGGCGAGCGTGTCCGGATGCTCGGCTCCCAGCAACCGCTCGCGGCACCGCAGCGCCTCCTCAAGCAGCGGCTCGGCAACTCGATACGCCCCCTGGGCCATCATCAAGTACCCGCCGAACTCCTTGAGTAACAGGGGCGGCAACCCGGCGGACACACCGCCACGCATCGCTTCCCACAGGCTCCACGCATGCGGCTCCGCCACGCGCCACGTCGGCCAATTGCGGAACTCGTCCGACGGGCAAGGGACCCACGCCATGATCAACTCCGCGCATCGCTCGAACATCCCCGGACGCTCGCCCTCCGCCACCTGCCCCCTCTCCACCGCCTGCACCAAGCCATGAATCGCAAACGTATCGCCCGTCCCGAGTTGCACCATCGAATACCGAGCCAGATCCGTCTTCCATTCCCGAACCTCGAGTTCGGTAGGCACCGCTGACCCGATTCCCAGCCACGAAGCCCCCTTCACCAGCATCTCGACCGGAATCGGCGCCGGCGCCAGGAACGAACAAAGCCGCAGAATCGAACGTGCCCCCTCGGGCAGCTTATCGATCGTCGCGCGCCACGTGAGAAACACCGAATCGGGATACTCCGTCGCGCCGGGCCGGCCTGCCGCCAGCAGTTGCGCCTCGAACTGCCCGTACAATCGCAGGTAATCCCCGAACCCGAAGCCCACACCTTGCTCCAACACATACGCCGCCGCCTGTTCCAGCGCGAGCGGCAAGTATTCGAGCTTCTTCGCCAGTTCTTCCGCGCCGGCAGCGTCATCGCGGCCCGCGCGCCGCAACAGAAATGTCCGCGCTTGTTCCGGCTCGAGCACCCACACCGGACACGTCTCGATCCCCTGCGACCACGCGGCGAAGCGCGATGTGATCAGCGTGTGACAGTTGCCGGTCTTGGGAACATAGGCGAGCACCGCCTCTTCGCTCTCGGCGTTCTCGAAGATCAGCAACCGCTGTGGACGTCCGGTCTGGTTCAACTCCGAACGGACCCAGGTTGCTTTGTCGGCGTCCTTCAGCTCCGCGAACTGGGGCGCCGGGCGCAGGATGTCGTGGATCCGCGCGAACTCGCCGTCGAGGTTGAGGCGGCAATCCACCCAGTGCATCTCGCGGTAGCAGCGCCAGAACTTCTCCGCGTACTGGCGCGCGAGAGTGGTCTTGCCGACTCCGCCGAGCGCGGTCACCGCCGCCACGTGGCCTTGCGTCAGCACGGTCACCGGACTCGAGAACAGCTTCTCATGAATCTCGTCGAGTTCCCGCTCGCGTCCCACGAAGTAGGGCGTGGGCCGGAAGCGCAGGTGGGCGACGCGATCGGACTTCTGGGGCGCTGGTTGCTCGAGCAGCGCGCGGATGGAGGCGATGAGGCGGCCCGAGTTCAGCGGTCCGGTGACAAGATGGCTTTGCCAGCGGGCGAGGGGCGGGGTCCGGACCTCTTCCCAGGTGCCTTCGGCGAGGATCGGGATGACGGCCTCGGCGCCGTAGGTTTCATAGCGGGTCCACTCGGAGAGCTTCCAGCGCGGAGTGAGGATCGGGAGCACGATCCGGCTCTCCTCGCAGCCCGCTTCGATTTCGGCGTGCCACTGCGTGCCGTCGCGTTCGCGCAGGTGGACCTTGTCGAACCAGACGCTGAATCCGGCGCCGGTCAGCAACTCATGGAGTTTCTGGGCGTGGGCGAGGTCCGGGGACGTGTAACTGAGGAAGCAGTCGTACGGCAATGGAGTGATTATACGAGGGGTGCGCGCTTGCTGCGAGGTGGTAGCCGGAAATGAACGGAAGTGACCGCGAATCCCGATTCGAGGAGACACTTCGCCTTCGGGCGGGTGCGTGTTGATTGCCGTGGCCGTGGGCCGTCTCGCGCTCGCGATTGGTCCCGGTTCGTTCGCCGGGAGGTTCTCGCGAGGAGTTTGTTATTCGAATTTCAAAGATCGATGACCGGATGGAGAAGGTTGGTACCGCTCCCTCACGGTCGCAGTTCCGTTACGAGCGCGCTACGGCCGTTTTGGGACAAAGCGGAACGATAACGGTTTTGTCCCTTGTCCCATGGATCTCAGACCAATCGGCCGTCGTTTCGCTCGCCGACCTTGGTCGTGGGCCTGGTGTGCCAGGCGGCCAGGGCGAGAGCCATCGCGATGTCGTCGTGGACATCGTTGCGTTGCGCGCCGAAGTGGAGGAGTTCCTCCTCGAGTTCGCGGAGTCCGGGGAGCCCTTTCGGGATGCGGATATTGCCCGACTCGAACATCAGATAGAGCGCGGTGACAAGGTCCTTCTTCGGCACATGCCACGAGCCGTTCGATTGGCTCGCATTGACTCCTCCGGTGATGACGACCGGAACGAGCGCGGCCTGAATCCTTGCGGCGCGAATCATCTCGATGACCGGGGCACCGAGCCCGGTGGCGTCGGCGACGATTGTGGCGCGTCCGGCGAGATCCGGCGACTTGGCCAGGCGATCGAGGCGCGCGACGATCTCGGCGAACGGAGTCCGCAGCGGGATGCGCGCGGCCTGTCGCAAGACTCGATGATTCTGGCCTTGCTCGACGATCGCGATCGCGGAGTGATCGTTGGCGTGGCCGAGGTCGAGCCCGATGGTCACGCGGCGCTGATGCGGCATCGACGGGTCGCCGAAGCCGATCATACGCGCCACGCTCCGTAGTCCCCGGTCAGCGCGGCGGAGAGGAGTTCGTGAGAGAACAATTGGTCGCGCGTGTCGGCGAATTCGCAGAGGTACTCTTGCCGGAAGGCGAACTCACCGAGGCTCTGGCGTTCCTCGTCGAGGAAGGCCTTCGAGATGCGCGCGCACTCGGTGGCCGGAACGGCGACCCGATGCCAAGGACGGTTGCTGGTCCACTCGCAGTGGAAGAAGCCCCGGCGTCCGCGGGGAGTGGAGAGCAGCACCATGCGCGCCTTCGGAGCGGCGGCGAGCATGGGGCGAACGGCGCGGTAGACCGCGTCCGAGACCATGGCCGCTTCGTCGACGATCAGCAGCGAGGGCGCGGAGAAGCCGCGAATCGTGGTTTCCTTGCCGGGCAGCGCGATCGCGCGTGAGCCGTTGTCGAGCGCGAGAGAGAAGCGATTGGAGCCGTCGCGGAAGACAGCGAGGCCGGCGTGGCGGCAGAAGTCCGAGACCTTGCGCAGGGTTTCGGCCGATTGGCGCTGGCTCGGCGAGACGATCACAATGAGCGAGCCCGCTTCGGCGACGCCGAGGTGATGCGCGGCGAGGATCGCGACGATGGTCGATTTGCCCCACTGACGCGTGCAGTTGAGGATCAAGCGCGGCGCGGCGGAGCGGAGGAGTTCCGTCTGAACCGTGTCAGGCAGGAAGCGGAGACGCTGGCGCGCGAAGAGCACGCTGTCGAGAGCTTCCGAGAGAGGGAGGCGCATGTCACGCGGCCTCCACGGCGAAGCCGAGTTGGGATTCGACGGCGCGAACCGATTCCGCGACGCGGGCGCGGATCTCGGGATGCGGAGCGAGGGCGTCGAGGACGGCGCGGGCGAGGAGTTCGATGGCGTCGGGTCCCATGGCCGGAGTGGCGGGAACCGCAGTCGCCACCTTCAGCGCGAGTTCAACCTGACGCGTGAGGATCGAGAGCGCGCGAGCGGCGGACGAATTGTCGACGCCGTTGTTGGCGAGGAAGAAGTCGTGCGTTTGGGTGTGGAGATCCTCGAGGCGGGAGCGTAGGCGCGGCGTCGCCAGAGCGAGTCTGCGGCTGAGCGCCTGTTCGCCGGCGGCGAGCAGTTCCGGAATGTGCGAGTCGCGATGCCGGTGGAGCGCGGACTTGGAGTGTCCGAAGAGCAGCGAGGTGCGGCGAAGCGAGTTTGCGAGCAGATGCCTGTCGATCTCGGCGCGGCGCTTGTCTGAGCAGATGCCGCACTTGGGCTCATGGCCCGGCCGGCTGGAGGCGGTTGCCTCCGGCGCTGCTTCCGGTGAAGTCGAGGCCGTGGCCTCGTTGGCGCGCGAGGCACCGGCCTCGTGCGTAGACGTGGAGAGTGACATGTCTTCCCCCTGATTCAGATGTGGTGCCGTGGCGTAACTGCCTCGGCCGTGCCGCGTTACCGAGCGGCTGGTCGCGTCGCCGTATGCGCGGTTGTTGGATGAATCCGTTACCGCGCGGCGAGCGGGTGGTCCGGAACCGGAACCCGCGAAGTGAGCGTGGAATCCCCGCCCGATTTGATTAGAGCATGGCGTGTCAAGCTTTTTGGGGGCGTTTCAGGGGCGTGGGGGGGCGAGGGTGGTGAAGGGAAGTGTTGTGTTGTGATGGAGTTGTGGGAAGCGGAGAGTTTATTTCGAAGTGTTGTTAACGGATATTGATGTCCGAAAATGATCCGCCTTGGCGGCCGCTTTCCAACAGCAATCGCGCGCCTCCCGGTGGCAAGCGGTGGTGGCAGTCCCAAGCACACCCGCCTCTCAATCAATGAGCGATTCGTTGAGCAACGAAGACAGACATTAGGCTGCGGATTGGCAGAACTGCACGACCAGGGTGATAAATGGAATAATATTGGACAAATGTACACGCCGTACCACAGTCTCGCGGAGTTGGTTCACGCGCAAACGCAGGATCAAATCTGGTTGGAAGAGCCTGGTTTCGATGTGACCTCGAGCCAAGGAGTCACCACGCTGGGCGAGAACAACCATACTCGGCTTGCGGGGAGCGAGCCGCTCCATTTCCGGGCGTCGGCGGAGCAGTTCATTCGAGGGCTGTTGATCGGTGGCTTCCAGAAATGTCTGTCCGAGATTCACAAGTTCCAACCTGATCCAGAGCGACGTTTCGCGGTGATCTTCAAGTACGACAGGGCCGTCGAGAAGTGGCTCAAGCCCGCCAAGGGGCAATGCCAGGTATGCCAGGTCCACTGCCGGCACGAGCAGGAGGAGCATGCGTATGAGCCGAACTTCGCAGCCGAAACGACGACGAAGAAACTGTTGCGCGAGCCGAAGCGGATCACCGAGAGGGATGACGAAGTAGTCCAGATCAAGGAGGCGGCGGTGATAGGGTGCCAGCGCGCAGCGGAGCATGCACGCAAGTATGGTGCGAAGCCATGGTCGTATCTGCTCATCCTGCATGCTGCGGTGAAGGCAGCAGCGCAGTATCGGTTTGAGGCTTGTGGCGAATAGGAGGCGACAAGATGGGTATGCGTGCACTGGACTTGATATGGCAGCGCGTTGAGGCGTCACGGAGTGAGTCCATCGACGCTCTATTCGACGGCCTGCTCTATGCGGCTGAGGCGTTCCTGAAGACGTACGCCGCCGCCATCATCGCCGGCCTGCCGGACGATCGGGATCGGCACCGGTACCGCTTGTGTCATCGACTAGTGCGCGCTGCTGGCATCGGGGAGTGGGACGACGCCCTGGCGGATGTCGCCACAGGTCCAGCTTCTACTCATCTACTGGCTGGTGCGGGGCGGCTGCAGAGGGAATTGACTGAACGTGAAAGCCGCGACTCTTGGATCTACGATTCAACTGCCCGGCTGCACAAGGCTCTACGTGTTGTTATTCCGGATGTAGAATCCCTGCCAACGCGGGTAGATGGCCGGCGCTGGTTCACTCTCTTAGTTCAGTTCAGGAACAAGACTAGGGGGCACGGCGCTCCCCGGTCTGAGGAGATTGCGAAAATGGTGCTTGATGTCGAGGCCTCGCTTCGCCTCTACATGGAGAAGTCCGCCCTAACGGCGTTGCCATGGGCCTATGTCCGGCGAAATCTTTCTGGTAAGTACCACGTCGTTCCCCTTTGCGGTACATCTCCCGGCTTCGAAAGGCTCAAGGGTAATCGCCTGGAAGTCCTCCAGGATGGAATCTACGTGGATGCTGGCGCCTTGTGCCGGGTCGAACTCATCGACACAACGCCGGACTTAACGGACTTCTACTACCCTAATGGACATTTCGGAAAAAAGTCATGTGAGTGGCTTTCGTACATCTCCGGGACCAGGAGAGCCGTGGACGGTACGGCCTATCTTGCTCCCGCGACCACGCTTCCTCCAAGCGGGACAGATGGAGGGCGCGCACTGGCGGTCGTCGGCGAATGCCTTGCGAATCTACCTCCCCGCCCGTCTGACTATGTGACGCGGGAGGGCCTAGAGACTGAGCTTTCTAAAGTCCTGATGAATGACCGGCACCCAGTTGTCGCTTTGGTTGGCAGAGGCGGCATCGGCAAGACATCCCTTGCCCTGGAGGTCTTGTACCGGATCGCGGCGGATGCTAAGGATCGATTCCTCTCAATTGTATGGCTCAGCGCGCGTGACATCGATCTCTTGCCGCAGGGCCCCAAGCTCGTGCAGCCGTCGGCACTCTCTCCAAAGGACATGGCGAAGCAGTTTGCTGCCCTGTTTCAGCCCGAGGACTGGGATCAAAAGGGCTTCAATGCCGAGGCGTTCATGGCGGAGTGTCTCTCAAGTTCCAAGGATGCCCCTCTCCTTCTTGTCTTCGACAACTTCGAAACCGTGCAGCAGCCGGTAGACCTTTTTCAATGGCTTGACGCTCATATCCGTTCGCCGAATAAGATCCTGATCACGACCCGCCATCGAGACGATTTTCGCGGCGAGTACCCTGTTGAGGTCGGCGGAATGACCGAACGACAATGTAACCTCCTAGTCGACAAGACAGCCGGAATGCTCGGAATCCGGGCTGCGGTCACGCCGGAGTTCCGCAGGGACGTTTACCGAGAATCCGAGGGCCATCCCTATGTCGTGAAAGTGTTGGTCGGTGAGGCTGCCGACGGGAAAAGCATCAAGAAGATCGAACGGATTGTCGCCGGGAAAGATGCGCTGCTGGACGCTCTCTTCGAGCGGACTTACAAGAGGCTCTCGCCTGCGGCAAAACGTGTATTCATGACGCTCTCGAACTGGCGCTCACTCGTGCCGCAGGTAGCACTCGAGGCTGCCTTTCTGCGACCTCATCTAGCCGAGCGAATTGACGTCTTCGCCACGACTGCCGAATTGCGGAGAGTGTCTTTCCTCGACGAACACCGTTCGCCCGATGATCATGTGTTCTTCAGCGTGCCCCTGGTGGCGGGCGTCTTCGGGAAACGCAAGCTGGCCGTATCTCCCGACCAATCCTCCGTGGACGGCGACTTGCGCTTCCTCAGGCGCTTCGGAGCAATGATGCCCACTGATGTCCGACACGGACTGAAACCCAGGATTGATCGGCTTTTCAGTTCGATCTCTGAAGACATGTCGACAGGCCGGGTTGAACTGCCGAGCGAAATGCCAGTACTGGAACTGATCGCCCGGCACTATCCGCCGGCCTGGATGATGATTGCCGATCTGTGGCGAGAAACCCTGGCGGCCGAGGCCTCAATCCAGACAATTGAGGCGCTGTCTCGATACCTGCAGGCGACAGATCCTGGGATCGACCATAAGGTTGCCTGGGAACGGATTGCCACCGTTCACCGCGAGCAGGGCGATTGGCGCGGCTTTGTCAACGGCCATGTTCAGATAGCCGAGTTGCCTGCCGCGGATCTGATCACTGTCAGCGCATCGGTGAATACATTCAATTCGGTTAGTCGGAGACTGGACGATGAAACGCGGGTGGGCTTTGCGAACCGCCTAGCTATGGCGATGGAGCCAAAACTTGCAGATGGCGACGCCACGGACTGCTCGCGGCTTGCCTGGCTGCTAATTGCTTGCGGCAAGGTGGACCGGGCCGCTGAGATCGTGAATTGTGGACTTCAACTTGACCGGAGCAACGAACATTGCCGGAACTTGAACTTCAGGATCTGGTCGCAGAAGCTGACTAGCTCACGAAAGTCCAGCGACATAGCGGGGTTGGTTGAGGCTGTGGCGCACCTTGCACCGGATCCCGACTTCCGATTCGGCGAGATTAGCGAAGCCGCAGGCTATTTGAGTTCCGCAGGCCGCGAAGCCGAAATGGCGTCCGACACACGGCATGTGCTGGCGCATCAGCTTGCCAGCGCGATGGAGCCCAGAATCCAAGAGGGCAACGCCACCGACTGTTCGCGACTTGCGTGGCTGTACCTTCAGACCGGTGAGCAGCACCGCGCTTCAGACATCGTTGAGAGGGGACTAAGGCTGGACCCAAGGAACGAACATTGCGTCAAGCTGCGGACGAGATTGAACGGACCGACGCTGTGAACCGAACTTGAGCGGCAGTACTCGGTGTAAATATGCGATAGTCTTGGCGAGGGCCGGAAAGTGAGATGATTCGAACCAATTGACGTGGATCACGATTGCTGGCGCACCTGCGAGATGGAGGAACCTCTTCTGAACTCGCCCCGGCGAGCGCCACGACCAATCGGTGTTCTGGGCCTGAACGTCTCGTTCGGCGTGTCACTAGTGCTTACTTGCATAAATTGATAATGGTATTGCGAAGCTGGCTGCCCTTGA
>CADECY010000038.1:55084-65767 GCA_902825945.1 uncultured Acidobacteriota bacterium | reverse complement strand
GCCCGTGACAAGGACGGTTTTTCCGCTGTAGTGGGAGCTGTAGTCGATCATATGGATCTTTACCTCGGAAGGCCGGCCGAGACGGTGAGTCCGACCGGCTGCTTGGCGATCTTTCGGAATACGCTTTCGAACTCGCGCACACAGGCCGGGCGCGAGAAGCGCTGCTCGGCGAAGGCGCGGCCGCGCTCCGATTGGGCGCGGGTAAGCTCGGGATTCTGCTTCAGTTTGCGGATCGCTTCGGCGAGCGCGATCGGGTCGCCGGGCGGGACCACGAGTCCGCAGTCCGATTGCCGCACGATCTCCGGCGCGTCGCCGCCGAGCGGAACGCTCGCCAGCACGGGCCGTCCGGCCGCCATGATGGTGAGCAGCTTTGACGGGACCACGGGCGTCGCCACTTCGGGACGCAACGTGACCAGACAGGCGTCGGAGGCCGCGAGCACGCTCGCGTACTTCTCCTTGGGCTGCATCGGCAGAAACCGGAGATTGGCGAGGCCTCGGGCCCGCTGTTCGAGTTGGGCCCGCCCGGCTCCATCTCCGATCATCAGGAAGACGAGGCCGGGTTCGTTTTTCAAAATTCGAGCGGATTCCACCACCACGTCGAGGCCTTGCGACCAGCCCATCGTCCCGGCGAAAGACACCACGAACTCATCGCCCACGCCCGCCTCCTGGCGAAACGCGTTGAGCCTCGGCGCGGGCTGGATCGCTTCGGTATCCACCCAGTTCGGCAGCGAATGCACTTCGTCAGCGGACTTGCCACGAGCAACCACATGCACCTTGTTCCCTTCCGAATGCACGGTGACCGCACCCGCCACCCGGTAGACGAAGCGCTCGAGAGCTTCGAACGCCGAGATCACCCAACGGTTGGACAGCAGGCCGAGATCGATCGCGTTTTGCGGAAACAGATCCTGCACGCCGAGGCAGCAACGCGTGCCGAAGCGCCGCGCGGCGATCCAGGCGGCGACGCCCATGGTGAGCGGCGGCGACACCGTGTAGACCACGTCGACATCGGTCTCGGCATCGAGCGCGCGCCAGGCGTAGAGCGGGCCCACTAGCAGATGTTCGAGTCCACGGCGCAGGCGCGACCGCGCATGGACGCTTCCGGTGGCGATGCGCAGCACGCGCATTCCGCCCATCGATTCCTCCATGCGGAAGCGGCCTTCGTATTGCGGCGGCAGCGCCTTCATGTTGTAGGAAGGCATTCCGGTAACCACGGTGACCCGGTTGCCCAACCGCACCAAGGTCTCTCCGAGTTCGTAAGTGAGGTGCGACGACGCTCCGATCTCCGGCGGCCAATAATGGCTCAAGATCAGGACATGCACGCGCTTTCTCCAGAGGCTTTCAGTTCTACTGTGGATCGCGAGCTCAGCGATTCATGCACGGCGAAGGTGGCGCGCGTGGTGGCGACGTAGTCCGCGAAGTCGACAGGTGCGCGGCCGGTGCGGATTCCGTCGAAGAAGGCGGCGAGCTCGGCGCGATGGCCGCGATCGAGCGACATCGCCTTGTGCGATTTGGTGCGTCCGCCGCGCGTGATCGAATGCGAACGGAAGTTGTCGATCACGCCCACCGAGCCCGCGCGGTAGAGTTCGACGCGCTCGCGCGGGAACGACTTGTCGCCGTTCGATACATAAAGGATCTGGCCGACGGAACCGTTGTCGAGCCCGAGCGTGATGGCGACATTGTCGTCGAGCGCGGTTTCGCTGGTTTCGGCCATGGCCATGGCGGCGACCGAGCGTGTAAGTCCGCCGGCGAGGCCGTGAATGAGGTCGATGAAATGGCAGACTTCGCCGATCACGCGTCCGCCGCCTTCGTCGTCCTGCACCCAGCTATTGGCGGGGATCGCACCGGCGTTGACGCGCACGTGGACCGAACATGGGCCTTCGCCCATCTCGCGGAGGAGCGCGGTGGTCGAGGGCGCGAAACGGCGATTGAAACCGACCATCACCATCGGCGATCCGGGTGCGTCGCGGTAGGCGGCGATGACTTCGCGCAGTTCCTCCTCGGTGAGCGTAAGCGGCTTTTCGACAAAGACATGCTTGCCCGCGCGGAGCGAATCGGCGACCATGCGCGCGTGCAGATCATGCCGCGTGGTGATGATCACGGCGTGAACCTTCGGATCGGCGAGGATCTGGTGATAGTCGGTGGTGGAGTAGGCGAAGTCCGCTGATTCGGCGGCGTGGAGCGCACTGACGCCGGAAGCGGTGGCGGCGCCGCGGAGGTCGAGCCCAGGGGTGGATTTGAGAGCGGGCAGAAAGACGCCACGCGTGAACAGGCCCGCTCCGATCAGGCCCACGCCGATGGCGCCGGTCTTGGGTTCGTTTTTCCGTTTCCGCTCGATGATGGTGGCGGTGGGCGCGGGCGTGGCGGCTGGATCGCCATAGTCGAGGATGATACCGATGGGGGCGGTTTCGGTGGTGGCTTCGCCTTTGAGGATCGAGTAAGCGTCCATGGCTCGGTCGATCGGGTAGCGGTGCGTGATGAGAGGCTCGACGGTGAGGCGGCCATCGGCGATCAGTTCGAGGAAGCTCGAGAGGTTACGGCCTTCGGTCCAGCGGACATGCTGGATGGGCAGGTCGCGCCCGCGGGCTTCGTAGTCGGGATCGGCGCCGCCGGGTCCGCCGGCTTTGGGGACGATGAGGCGGAGTTCCTTCTCGAAGAAGACCTTGCGGGGTAGGTCGAGCTTGACGAGTCCGGGGACGAGGACGCGGCCTTGCTCGCGTGTGATGGCGGCGGCCTGTTCGACAGGCTCGGCCGAGTCGACGCTGGCGAAGACGATCGAGGCATCGACTCCGATTCCGCCGCTGAATTCGAGCGCGATCGCGGTGGTGTTCGCGTTGGCGAGGGCAGTTCGGTGCGCGCCGAGCTTGTGGGCGAGTTCGAGCTTGGAGGGCGAGATGTCGATGGCGAGGACGCGGCAGCCGGCGGCGCGGAGCATCTGGAGACTGAGGAGTCCGAGCAGGCCCATGCCGATGACGGCGACGCGTTCGCCGAGTGCCGGTTCGGCGAGCCGGACGGCGTTCATCGCGATGGCGCCGAGCATACAAAAAGAAGCGTCCTCGAAGCGGACATTTTCAGGAATCGGGACGACGAGGTTGCGCGGGATGCAGAGAATTTCGGCATGTCCGGCATAGGGATGGCCGGCACAGGCGACGCGGTCTCCGGCTTTGATGCCGGTGACACCCGGTCCAGTCTCGAGGACGACGCCGGCGGTGGAGTAGCCCAGGGGAACCGGCATATCCAGGCGGGCGCGAGCCTGGCGATAGGTCTCGAGGACGCCGTCGCTCTGGACCTTGTCGATGACCTGGCGGACCCAGTCGGGCCGGGCAAGTGCCTTTCCGATGAGGGACTTGGAGGCGACCTCGATCATGGCCTTTTCGGTGCCGATGCTGACGAGCGAGGCGGCGGTCCGGACGAGGATGGATTTGGGACGGACCTGAGGAGCGGGCACGTCGGCGAGGCGGACGGTGCCAGTGTTGTAGTCTTCGAGAACCTGCTTCATTGACCTTTCGTTTCCGTCAGGATATCCCATGAGGGGTAGCGGGAGTTGAGATCGCGCGAGTGCCCCTATGGATATAGTGGAAATTCCAGGCCGATATTCTCACCCCCTGATGGGGGTGCGACACGAGAGGATGCGCGGTGCCTTAACGAGTGCGAGAATGGTGAAGCGAGAACACAACTACCTGTCTGCTCCGGTCGGATGAGCCTGAACGCCAGGCGGGTGGTTGAGTTCAGTCGCAACATAGCCTCCACCGTTGTATTGATCACCCAAGCCGCGTCGAGTCCTTCATTCATGAGGTGCGTGCTTAGAGCGCTTGAGCGAGCGCGCCATACTATGAGTACCATCGACAAATGAACCTGGACGAGCGGACTCTGAATCATTTATATTGAGCTTATGGGCATTCGTTTACTGTTGTCGATTGTGGTTCCGATGATTGCGGCTGCGTACCCGATCGGGCAAGTCGTGGCCGTTCGATACGAACAAACGGCGCCTGGAATCTTCAGCAATGGATCGGTTCCGGTTTCGGGCCGAAGCGTGGGAACGGCGTTCAGTGCCCACAGCGGTGTGTTTTCGCTGGAGTATTTCAACGGCGCCAAGTGGGTCGATTTCAAGGCCGTCTGCATCGACGCGAACGAGTTTCTCTTCGGTGGAACGATGCTTTATTACGTGCAGACGCTGCCCGCGAACACTACCGTGCAGCCGGTGGCTCCACACGCGCCTCCGGTTTTCGGTCCGGGCAATGCGGCGCGGGTCGAGAACTTGCGGAAACTGTACACAGTGGGTTGGACGGACGCGATCGCCGATACCGGTCCCGGAATCACCACGCAGGAGCAGACGAAATCGGCTGCGTTTCAATGGGCTGCGTGGAACGTGGTACGAGACACCGACTTGACGGTCACCAACTCCGGCAACGACGCCACGAATCCAGTCCGGATCACCGGGTCGACCACGGCTCAGCTCAATGTCAGGAACCAAGCCAACGCGTATCTGTCGGCCATGAATTCACTCAACCCCGCGACCGTCCTCAGCAATCTATTGATCTGGACGCCCGTGAAGGCGATCAAGGACCCGACGGGGGCCGTGATCGGCTATGAGCGGGTGGCGGGGCAAGAACTCGTCAACCCGGTTCCCGAACCGGGCTTCCTGGCGCTGTTGGGCGCAGGCATCGCGGCGGTGATCTTCACGAAGAGACGCGCTTCGGTTCAGGGCTAGAGGTCCCGGCCGGGGCTGCCTGCATCCCTATCGGAAGTCTCGCCCGCCTCTTCACTGCCGTACTATCGGATTTCCATCAATGAGTTCATGCCGCATCGCGCGGGCAGGGCTTATCCTGGAATCACAATGCGCTTTCAGGTGTTTTGTGCCCTGCTAGTGGGCTTGTCAGCTTGTTCCCTTTCGCCTACCGATACCATCGTTCGTGTGGACCGGTTCCTTGCCGAGGGAAAACTCGACGATGCCGAGTTGCTATGCCGGAAGCTTCTGGTCAAGAAGCAGCTCGCGGCCGAGGCGAACCAGCGGATGGCCCGGATTGCAATACGCCGGGGCCAACGGTCCGCCGCTTTCGGTTTTCTGCAGGACGCCGTATCGCTCAACCCACGTGATGAGGCTTCCTGGAATCTGCTCGGCGAGTTGATGCTTCCCGCGTTCTGGGAGCATCCATCCCGGCCCGCGGATCTTCGGGGCCGGCTCGAAACAGCCGCATCGACACTGTTGCGATTGAACCCGAATTCCGCGGTTGCGCACAGGATTCAAGGCTACCTCGCCCTGGATCACGAACATCCGGTGGCCGCCGAGCGAGCCTTCCGCCAAGTGCTCTCCATCCAGCCGCCGGACACCGAAGCGGCAGCAATGCTCGTGCAAGTGCTATTCGAGCGGAAGCGCTCCGCCGAAGCAGCCGAGCTTGCAGCACGGCACCTGGAACGGACGGGGGGAAACGCGCTGCTTCGTTCGGTGGTCTACCGTGGGCTGCTCAGAGAGGGAAAGGCGGCGGAAGCCGGGCAACTGCTGATTCGCGAGTCCAACCGGAACCCGGCCGACAGCAACGCCAAGCTCGATCTGTCGATGCACTACCGGCGCACCGGTGCGAGCGGAAAGGCGGATGCTCTGATCGGGGAAGTGGAAAGCCAAGCCAAGACGGTCCCGGGAACCTGGATGACCTTGGCCGCTTTTCACCAGAGCGCGGGCGACTATCGGCGCGCCGCTTCCGCTCTGATGCAGGGAGAGAAGGCCGAACCGGCGAAAGCCGCCGATTACCTGCGCCGGCTGATCGAGATCCAGTTCGAGAGCGCCGATTTGGCTTCTGCCCGGGAGACCGCCAACCGGGCCTGTGAACGCTTTCCCGGCGACGAGGACTTTCGAACGCGGAAATACCTGTTGAACGCGGAACTGGGCGGGAGAGCGGAGCTCGAGGCGGCAACGGCCCACGTTCGTTCCCGGCTTGAAAAGCAGGCGTCGAGCCCGATCTATCGCATGCATATGGGCCGCCTGCTTCTTCGCGGTGGCGATCTTGGCGGGGCCAACCGGGAGTTCGCCCGCGCGATTCAAGTCGAGCCAGGGCTGATCGAGGCCCGGCTGTTGTTGATGCGAGGCCTGATCGGCGCGGGTGACTACCCACAAGCCCTGCGTGAGGCCGACGCCACTCTCCGGATCCATGCCACTCTTGCGCCCGCGCTTGCGTATCGAATGTCGGCCCTGCGCGCTTTGGGACGGTTCGCCGAGGCACGGGCGGTTCTCCGCGAATTACGGGAAAGCGGAGCCGATCCATCCGCCGCCACTCTCGAGGAAGCCTATCTGCTGCTGATGGAAGGCAAGCCGAAAGCGGCGGAAGGGAAGCTCGACACACTCCCAGCCGCCAGCCGCGGCGGCATCAGGGCGGTGGCGGCCCGCGCCGAGGCATTGACGGCACAACGGAGATGGCCGGAGGCGATCGCCTCTCTGCGGACCGGCCTCAGCGAAAATCCGGGCCATCCGCTGATCGTTTTCGCGCTCGCAAAATCCCTGGCGGCCGATGGACAGGTAGATACGGCGCGCGAGACCTTCGAGCGATTGATCGAGTCGCAGCCGGCGAGCGGAGAAGCCCTGCGGGGTCTGGCGGAACTGGAGGCTTCGCGCGGAGACGGGAAAGCCGCAGTGGCCGCCTACCGGCGCTGGATCGCCGTTCAACCCGAGAGCCTTGTGGCGCTCAACGATCTTGCCTATCTGCTCGCGCAACAGAGAACCGATTTGCCGGAAGCACTCGCCATGGCCAAAAAGGCACTTCAGATTTCTCCGGGAAATCCAGCTATTCTCGATACGGTGGGAGTGATTCACCTCCAGATGGGCAATGCCGCGGAAGCGGCCCACGTTCTCGGTGCGCTTTCCCGGCAGGCACCCGAGATCCCCGCTGTCCGTTACCACGCTGGCCAAAGCTTTCATGCTCGCGGCCAACGCAACGCCGCGCTAGAGGAATGGGCGGCCGCTCTTCGTCTCCAGCCCGCGCCCGAGTTGAAGCGGGAGATCGAGGCAGCCATTGCGTCCGCCAAGAGACAGTAGTGGAGCCCGGCACAGAGAACGGATGAAGGCCGCTTTTCTCGTGAACGGATCGCCGAGCGGCGCGATGGGTGAACGTGCGGCCGCGTTTGTCCAACGCCTGGGGCCTGAATTCGAGGTATCGATCGCGCATCGAGGCGAGGACAAACTGAAAGCGATCCTCGACTTCTTCCGGGGATTGCGTCGAGAACATCCGGACTTGGTTTACGTGGTGGACATGGCCTTCTCCGGTGTCCTCGGCGCGTTCGCCCACAAAGCGTTGAGCGGCACGCCCGTCATCATCGACACCGGGGACGCCATCACTGCCCTGGCTCGGGCCTCAGGATCCCGAGGTCTCGCCGGCATTGCGCTTACGGCAATACTCGAGAAGCTGTCTCTCCGCTTTGCCGATCTGATTGTCGTGCGGGGGAGCTACCATCAGGAGTGGCTCGCCCAACGTGGCGTGCGCGCCGAGTTCCTGCCCGATGGCGTCGATCTCACGGTATTTCGTCCGATGGAGGTCCCTGATCTCCGCCGTCAATTGGATCTCGGCGACACGATGACCATCGGACTGGTGGGAAGCTCCATCTGGAACCCGCGTTTCGGTATCTGCTACGGGTGGGAGCTCGTTGAAGCGATTCACCTGCTGCGAGACCTTCCGGTAACGGGCCTGATGATCGGTGGAGGCGACGGAATTCCGAGACTACGGCAAAAGTGCGCCGAGTACGGAATCGGGGACCGGGTCCGGTTCACGGGCCAGGTTCCATACGGGGAACTGCCGCGATATATCAACGCAATCGACGTCTGCCTATCGACACAGTCGAACGATCTGGCGGGAAACGTCCGCACCACCGGGAAGCTGCCCATCTATCTGGCTTGCGGCCGCTACGTCTTGGCTACCAGGTGCGGTCAGGCCGCGCGGGTGCTTCCCGAGGAGATGCTGGTGGAATACCGGGGCTCCTTCGATCCGGACTATCCAGCGAGACTCGCCAGCCGAATTCGGTCCATCCGCGATCCGGCGAGGGTCCGCCAGGGGCAAGTGATGCTGGCGGCCAGCTTCGATCAAAACGTACTCGCACGGAAGCTCGCGGGGATACTGGCTGAGTTCGCCGCGAGGTGATCAGGCCGGAATCTGCTCGGCGCCGACGGGCTCGAGAACGCGCGGCTGCGCCGCCGGAACTTGGGCGACCAGCCGAGGTTGCAGTTGCCCGGCAAAGTGCAGGCGGGTGGCCTCGGCGAAAGCGAGGCAAGGAGTTGGCTGCTCGGCGGCGATGTAGTAGAACTCGAGGTAATCGTCTGCCGCTAAGGGGATGTGGATCACCGCTGGCTCTTCCACGAAGGGATGGTGCTCGAAGGTCCGTCCGGAGATCCGTAAAGTCATCCCGGCAAAGCCGAATTCCTTGGCCTTGGAGGATGCCTGCTGCCACCCGTCGGCCAGTGACTGTACTGCCGCCAGTTGGACGCGAAAGGCTTCGACCTTCACTTGTTCGCCGACAATACGCTGCAATCCGCCACTGGTGACAAGGCGGCGTGTGACATCGAACTCGGCGTAGCCGAGATGCCGGATTCCGAACGAGATCGCGAAAACGAAGAGGATCACCACCAATGCGTGATGGCGGTGATTGGAGTGGGCAATGATCGAGAAGAACGCCGCCGCGGCTCCGACACCGTAAATAACGAAGGTCGAGGTACGGACCGAAAGACCGAGATCCTGGAGCCGGTGATGGATGTGCCCGCGGTCGGCTTTGAAGACCGACTGTCCCCGGAGTACGCGCCGGATGACGGCGAGACTGGTATCGACTAGCGGAACCGCCAGCGCCATGACGGGTGCGGTCATGCCGAGCAGTGTTGCCGATTTGTGGCCCCACAGCACGCCGTAGCATCCAAGCAGGAAGCCGATCGAGAGACTGCCGCAATCGCCGAGAAAGACCGTCGCTGGAGCGAAGTTATAGCGGAGGAAGCCGATCAATGCGCCGGCCAGGGGCACGGTGAGCATCGCCAGTCCGGTGTTTTCGTAGGTGAGCGCGGCGATCAGTATGGTGATCGTCGAAAGGAAGGCGACACCGGAGGCCAGGCCATCCATTCCGTCAATGAGATTGAAGGCGTTGGAGCAGGCGATCAACCAGAATACGGTGAGCGGGTAGCTGATCCAGAGATCCACGCTGCTGTTGTGCACGACATGGATCTGTACTCCGGACACGAAGGCAACATTCGCTGCCGCGAATTGCCCAGCGAGCTTCCAGGAAGGCGAGATATGCCGGATGTCGTCCCACAGTCCGGTAACGAAGACGATCAAAGCGGCTCCGGCAACGCCCAGAACCATTGTCAGCGACGCCGCCGGTAACACGTTGCTGAACAGATATTGACCGAGTGCGGTTGCGGCGAGGTAGGCCGCGAAGATCCCGATCCCACCGGTGCGCGGCACGGGGCGCGCGTGACGGCGCCGCTCGTCGGGCACATCAACAAACCCGCGTTTGCGGGCATAATTCCGGATGAGCGGAGTCAGAACGAACGCGAGTAGAAACGATACTACAGCAATCGCGAATAAATACAATGCAGAATCCCTCTTGTCGCCAGCGGATAGAGCGTCTGCACAAGGACGCCGGTGGTGAGTACAGCGCCCCCTCCAAGTTTCCCTCAGAGAGGGGGCTCCGATGTCCCTAGTATACTCTGCAAACAATCGTAGTACAAGTCCAGTACGTACTAGAAACCTTTGTAAACACTTGTGGGGAAAGCACATTTTGCCTATGTCTTTTTCCGAGTGGTTGCGATCGGTTCCTGCGGCGCAAGTGGTGGCCCGCTCCAAAGCAAAAGGGCCTCCCGAAGGAGGCCCCTTGGAGGAGGAGTCGTGCGACTCGTTAGGCGTTGTCGGCTTGCTTACGCTTCCGCGCCAGGAACAGGACACCCGCCACGGCTGGTGCGAGCATCATGCCGTAGAACGACGGTTCGGGGACCATGGTGAGGGTAGCGGAATAGGAGCTGTCGAGTGTGCCGGCAAGGAGCGAAGTGAGAGAGTGCGATCCCGATGGATTGAAGGTCACGAAGTAGAGACCGGCCGAATAGGTCTTGAGGAGATCCAGGTCAGCATTGCCTGTGGCGTAGCCACCGAAGTTTGTGAACTGGCCGACGTTCAGAGTCGCGCCGAGCTGAATACGACCAGTGGTACCACCGGACTCGACCTGACTCTTGATGCTGTCGAAGGTGAGAGAAGCCTCAATACCTGCAGAGGTGTCTAGGGAATCGAAGATTCGGAGTGTGCCCGGATTGCCGCCTGTCACGGGGGCCGTTTGGCAACCAGCACCGCAGCCCACAATACCGCCCGCCGCAACAGTCCACGTTCCGATGGTATTGGCGAGGACTGCGCCGCCGGTCAGAGCTGGGGACCCACCCGAAACGAATTGGTCAGCTCCCGGTATGAGCGTGGAATCCGGGAAGGTGAAGGTAAACGACCCGCCTAGCCCGGTGAATGTCATGTTTTTCAACGCGCCAAAATCGACCTGTTGGGTCGATGCGCTCGCTGAAAGCGAACTCATCAGCAGCAAGGCGCCGCCGAGTATTGCATTTTTCATCATCAAAAATTTCCTCCTGATTCGAAACGATTGAAAATCACGGGCGATGCCCGGCGTCTGCCGTGGACGCATGCGAGCCGCCCAGTGTTCCCTCTCGGGACAGCCCTACATCGA
>CADECY010000038.1:7748-54984 GCA_902825945.1 uncultured Acidobacteriota bacterium | reverse complement strand
GCAAGCTCCGGAGGGCCACTGTGCTGTGTATCACTTCACGATTGTTCATCATCATTGCGATCCTGTGTTTCGGCTTCGCTAGCTGCGGCCGAAGCGCGGCGGACTACGTGCAACGGGGAGACGGGCACTTCGAGCGGAAAGCGTTCGCCGACGCCTCGCTGAGCTACCGCGCGGCGATCGGCAAGGACAACAATCTTGCGATCGCCTACTACAAGCTAGGTCTCAGCGAGATCGAGCAGGGAAAGGGAATCGAAGCGTTCCAGGCATTGAACCGGGCGATTCAATTGAACCCCCAGAACACGGACGCGCTCGTCAAGTTAGGCGATCTCTCGTTTACCGCCTACACACAGGCAGGGGCATCGGGCACGGCGTTCTACAAGAAGGCCGACGAGATCGCCGACAACCTTCTACGGAATCCCAAGTCTTTCGACGGTCTGCGATTGAAGGGCTATTTGGCCTCGGCGGACAGGCGATTGATGGAGGCGGCCCGCCTGCTGCGTGAGGCTGACGAGGTGAAACCGAAACAGCCCAACGTCCTGGGTCCGCTGGTTGACGTGCTGTTCCGGAACGATCAGGCGGGTGAGGCGGAGTCGTTGGCCGTTCGCGTGGTGGGCGAGGGCTTGGGAAATACCATTGTGTATAACCGGCTCTACGGCCATTACATGAACACGAAGCGGATCGCGGAAGCGCAGGCCCTGCTGGAAGATTACGCCAAGCAGCACCCGAGTGAAACAGAGCCGGTGCTCATGCTCGCCGCCCATTTTCGGCGCCTGAATCAGCCAGAACAGGAAGCCGCCGCGATTCAACGCCTCACCGCCGGTAGCTTTCGCGATGGTCTTTTGACGGCGGGCGACTACTATGCGGCGACGCAGAATTGGACCCGTGCGATCACGGCCTACCGGGATGGCCTGAACGGGAAGTCGGCCGAGCCCGCCAATTATTATCAGCGAATCGCGGCGGTCCACACAGCCGCCGGACAGCGGGATCAGGCATTGGCGGCGCTCGACGAAGGCATTCGAACCCTTCCCGGAAACGCCAATATCCGGAGGCAGTTGGCCCAGTTGCTGGCGGCTGGAACGCCCGCCGAACTGGATCGCGCTTTGGCGGAGTATCAACGTTTGGAAGCAGATTCCCGCGGAGACGCGTCGTTTCAATTCGAGTATGGGCGCGCGTTTCTGTCGAAGGGAAACGCGACGTCCGCCAAGGCTCACCTGTCGCAATCCACCCGTTTACAGCCTGGATATCTGGAACCCAAGCTGTTGTTGGCGAGAATCGCACAGCGGGAGGGCCAATTCGATACGGTCCTGTCCATCGCGAATGAGATCATGGCCCAGCAGCCGCGCCACAGCGGGGCGCGATTTCTGCGGGCCGCCGGGCTGGTGGGAACGGGAACCTACCAGCAGGCCAAGCAGGAGTTGATACAACTGCAAAAGGAGTTTCCCGCGTCGGTGGACGTCCAACTGCAGTTGAGTCTGATTGAAATGGTCCAGAAGCAGTACCGGGAGGCGGAAGAGCGCCTGCGCGCGGCGATCCGCCCCGGTCAGCGGGACCTGCGCCCGTTCCTGGGCCTGGTGCAGACTTACCGGCTTCAACGCCAGCCGGGATTGGCGGTCGCCATGCTCGAAAAGGAGTTGGCCAAGGAGCCCAACGACAAGGACCTGCGCGTGTTGCTGGCGAGTGTGTTGCTCAGCACCGGCAAGTTCAACGAAGCCCAGGCGCAATATCAGCAGTTGATCGACCGCAATCCGAAGTCGGCCGAAATTCAGGCGCTGATGGGACAGTCCTATCAATTCAAGGGCGAAACCGGGAAGGCGATCGAGTATTATCGGGCGTCGGTGGCGCTGAACGGCGAGGATCCGGCCTCCGCCGGAGCGCTTGCCCATATGCTGGAAGTCAGCGGCAAGAAGCAGGAAGCGCTCGAGGCTTACCGGAAAGCGATTCGGCTGGCGCCGGACCAGCCGATTCTGCTCAACAATCTCGCTTATCTGTTGACGGAGAATGGAAGCAATCTCGAAGAAGCCGAGAAGCTGGTGCAGGAAGCGCTTCGCAAGCAGCCGGAGAATATGTTCTTCCTCGATACTCTCGGTACGATCTACCTGAAGCGAAAACAATTCGACGCGGCTACCCAGGTTTTCACGAGACTGAAGGGCAAACATCCCGACGACCCGACCGTTCTGTACCACTCCGCGTCGGCGTTGATCGGCAAGGGAGAGCGGGAGAAGGCGCGGCTCGATCTCGAGAGGGCACTCTCCAAGAATCCCGCGGCGGATGTGGCTAGCCAGATCCGCGAACTGCTGCGGTCGATCAGTTGACAGACGAGTGAGACGAACGGGCCGCGCGTTCGCGGGATGCGCGATCTTGACCGTCGGCCTCGCGATCGCTGCGTTAGCCGCAGTTCCGAGAGAGAACCTCTACCGGATGGCCGGGCGCTTTCTGGTGGCCGAGGCATCGCTGGCGCAACCGGATCTGATCCTGGTGCTCGGGGGGGATTTTTTCGGCGCACGGGTCGTACACGCGGCTCGTTTGGGCACCGAGGGAGTGGCGCCCCGGGTGTTGATCAGCGGGCCCCCGTATCACCAGCAGTTCGAAAGCGATCTGGCGATCGAATATCTGACCCGCAAGCATGGCTTTCCGCGATCGCTC
This sequence comes from uncultured Acidobacteriota bacterium, assembly GCA_902825945.1. Classification (GTDB taxonomy): domain Bacteria; phylum Acidobacteriota; class Terriglobia; order Bryobacterales; family Bryobacteraceae; genus SYLY01. The sequence goes on along the minus strand of CADECY010000038.1, from coordinate 52,341 downwards.
TTCCTCGGATTCCAGCACCGGGCCCGGAATACGCTGGAAGAGGCGGTTACGCTGCGCCCTGAGCTCGAAAGGCTCCGGGTCAAGAAGGTGCTGCTCGTCACGAGCAACTACCACTCACGGAGAGCATTGGCGATCTTCCGCGCCCTGGTCCCCGGAATCGAGTTCGGAATGGGGCCCGCGGACGATCCGCAGTTTCACCCGGAGCGGTGGTGGCTGGCGCCGGGAGAGCGGCGGTTGGTGGAGCACGAGTTCGCGAGCTTGGCCTGGAACCTGACGGTGGGCAGAGCGCTGACGGAGTTCGGCCTCGTCCGGTGACGATCCGCTCGTTGCCGTCGCGGTTCGGTTACATCATACTCAGCTCGAAAGGGTCCGGTAGAGAGCCGCTGTCGCCCTCGCGGCCTCGACCCACGAAAAGCGGGCTGCGTAGGATGCTAACCGGCGTGAAAGCAACCACCGGTCTTTCTGGAGGACTCCTTCCATGGCGGCTACCCACTGCTCAGGATCGGCGGCGTCGCAATAGAGTGCTTCGGTGCCGCCGACCTCGCGGAAGACTTCGAGTCCGGAGGCGATGGCGGGGCACCCACAGGACATCGCTTCGATCAAGGGCAGGCCGAAGCCTTCCGAGTGAGAGGGGAGCAGCAGGAGGTCCGCCTTCTGGTAGGCGGCTGTCAGCAACTCGCGCTCGATGAAGGGGAGCGAGTGGATGGCGCCACAGAGACCGAGTTCAGCGGCTAGCGCCCGTTGCGGCGTGGTGAATGAGCCACCAGCACGGAGGAGGATCGCGCTCGGCCATCGCGAACGCAACGCGGCGAAGATGCGGAGCAGTCCCTCGATGTTCTTGCGCGGGATCGTGCTTCCCACGTGGAGGAAAACTGGCCGTTTCGAGGCGATCGCGGGAGCCAGGCGCGCCAGTTGCGCGTCAGCGGCTGGATCCGGCTCCATGGTGCAACCTGGATGGGCTCCGTTCGCAATGACGAGGGTCTTCCGTTCGTCGACAATCCGATGGCTGGCGAGTTCCTTACGGCTGGTTTCGCTCACACAGACGATTCGCGCGGCCTTCTGGAAGCCTGTGAGAATGCGCTCGGCCATCTTGCGGAACCAGTACGGGCGGGGATCGCGCACGGGTTCGAGCAGGCACCGGAAGGTGTCGAGGTCGTGAAACGTTACCACGGTCCTGGCCGCTGGTAAGCAATGGACCAATTGGGAGTAGCTGTGGTCCACTAAGTGAAAAACTTCACATTCGGGAACGGAGTGGCGTAACGATCGCGGATAGTGCCAGAATCGGCCCGCCAGCCGGTCGAGGTTCCGGATCGCCGGGTTGGATGCGAGGCCCGGAATACGGGAAAACGAGCGTGGCATCGCTGGACGGATCCGGCGGATCGCGATGCCATGAGCCGGGGCACTGAGGTGCTCGATCAGCATGTCCGCAACCAGATCCATGCTCGGCCAGCCTTCCTCGGCGTAGTCGCACACGATTCCGGCGCGCAGCGTGCTCACGATTCCAGTCTACAGAAGGCGTGACGCTTCAAAACACAAATCGAGCCCGGTGCATCGCACCTGGGCTCGATTTGTCAGGATTTCGCTCTGGCGCTCTAGGCCGCTGTGCGGCGGCGGAAGCGAGTGGCGAGGACGCCGATAACGCCAGCCGAGAGGAAGAGGATGAGGCGTGGTTCGGGTACGGTCGAGACTGCGGTGCCGGCCGCCGATGTCACTGGGTTGGTGCATCCCGGCGTGGCACAGTAGTTTAGACTCTGGTAGCGCACGTAGAAGTTGTCGAAGGTCAGGGTCGTGAAAAGGGAACTGAACTTCAAAACAGCAGTACCGGCCTCGGTCTGTCCGTCGAGGATTCCCGTTCCACCACCACCTGCGCAGCTATTGCCACTGCCATTGATAAAGCAGAAGTCAACATTGCCGATGGCATTCGGATAGTTGCCTGAGTTGACGTTGTTGAAAAAATCGGGGCCACCGCTCACGGTGCTGGTACTCACGTTGACATTGGGATTGCTGTTGAACCCGAGACCGGAAACCCGGCTGGTGATCGTGGAATTGTTGTGAACCGAAAAGTCGAACTGAACCTGGGTTGCGCCCGACACGTTGGTGAACACAAAATTGCTGTACGTGACCTGTGCTGTCAAGCCGGGAATCACGTTGCTAGCGTCGGGATGAAACCCGTTGTAGTCAACGACAAAAGACGGCGAACCGTTGCTGACGTTGTATGGTGGCAAGACTCCAGCGAACAACGACCCACCGAGCGCCAGAGCCAGCAGTGCAAATCTGGACATGAAATTTCCCCCTATGTGAGATCCCTGAAACACCGGATCTCCTGATGATGATATCACCGATGAGGGGTTCTGTAAACCCCTAGTCTGGAGAAATACATGGTTCTAGTACTCACCAAACTGGGGGTAAACATTAGTTCTGCAGCTGCCGCGCGAAGTCCCGGATGCGGGCCGCGTCCGGGCCCGAACCCTCCAGCTCCAGAGCCTTCGCGGCGGCACTTCGAGCCGCTTCTTTGTCGCCCTGTTCGAGATGCGCCAAGGCCAGATTGTAGTGAAACATCGGGTGTTTCGGATGGCGTTGCGTCAAGCGGGAGAAGATGGGCAAAGCCGCGGCCGAGTTGCCTTGCCGCAGGTAGACGAAGGCGAGCGTATCGAGAAACTCGGGATTGTCCGGCTGCGATTTGACAGTCTGGAGGGCAAGCCGCAGGGCTTCCTCCGGCGCGGCTTTCCGGGTGGCCAATAGATGCGCCAGGTTGTTGGTGAGATGGGGGTTATTCGGCTCGAGCTCGATCGCTTTGCGATAGCTGGCCTCCGCGGCCGGCAAGTCTCCGGATGTCTGTTGCAGCCAAGCGAGCACGGCGGCCGGGTAAGGGGTCGCCGGAGAGACGGCACGGGCCTTTTCGTAGTACTGCATCGCGCTCCGAATGTCGCCCATGATGCGATAAGCGTCCGCCAAACCAGTCAGATACTCCACGGAGTCCGGCTTCTGCGCGGCCAGTTTCTCATAGATCTCCTTGGCCAGCCGGCCATTTCCGGCGGCGGTCGCGGTGCGGGCCAACTGGACGTTTACCAAGGCCGCATCGGCTGGAGAGGTACGGAGTTCCCGCCACACCGCCATCGCCTTCTCCGCCTGATTCTGTCCGAGATAAACCCTGGAGAGTCCCTCGACTGCCCGAAACTCGGCCGGATTGGATTGCTGGACCTTTCGAAACGTCTGCTCCGCCTCCGCCCAACGTTTGTCGTCGATATAGAGGCGCCCGATCTGGAGCAGGGCTTCCGGATCGTTCGGGAATTCGCTTACCAGGTCGACCAGAACGGTGCGGGCTTCCTGACTCTGACGGTTCCCGATGAGAGCCGTCGCGAGCAGTACTCGTCCCTTTACGTCCTTGGGCCGTATTCGGAGCAGATTCGTGGCGGAAGTGATAGCGGCCTTGAAATCCCGCAGTTTGATCTGCGCCTCGGCGAGCGCCAACAAAGCGGCGGGATGGCCCGGGGACTTGCGAATCGCCTCCTCGAGGCGCGTTCTTGCCGCGGCCGGCTTGTCCACCGTCAGCAGCGCGTAGCCGAGAAGGGCCGATGTTTCGGCGTCGTCGAGGGATTTCGCGGCTTGCTCGAGATGAGTGACGGCTTGCGGAGCCGATCCGGGTGAAGGGTCGAGCAGGAGCATTTCACCGAAGAAACGCCGGAAGTGTGGATTGCCGGGATTGCTCGCCACGGCGCTGCTTGCTGCCTTCAAGGCTTCCGCCGGCTGGCCCTGCGAAAGCCAAGTTCGGGCGGCCAAAATCACATATTGGGTGGCGTTGCCGGGATCCTTCGAGGCACCCGCCGTGAAGATCTCGCGAGCTTTGGCGGGGTCGCGCCGCGAATAATACTCTCCCGCCTGGAAATAAGCGCGCGGGAAATCCGGCTGGTTGGAAAGCATTTTGTCGAGCAAGGCATCCGCCTTGATGCTGTCCTTGGCTTGCCGATGGTGATCGGAGAGCAAGAGGTACAGCACGGCGGCTTTGGGATTCTTCTGGAGTCCTTGCTCGAGTATGGCTTCGGCGTCGGCGAGGCGATTCTTCGAGCGGTGGAACGCGTAAAGGATCTGGTGAAGCTCCACGTTCGCGGGATCCTTGGCAATGGCGTCCCGCGCGAGCTTCTCACCAGCGGCTTCCTCGCCATTCTGGAGGAGCAACTGGGCATAGGCGGAAGCGATTCGCGGGTCGAAGGGCTTGACTTGATGGGCCTTCTCGAACAGTTCGAGGGCCAGCTTCGGTTTCCGGTCGGCCACCGCGAGGAAAGCCCGTGCGCGCAAGGCTTCGAACGATTTCGGATCGCGGACAAGCAGATCCGCCGTCATTTTGTCGAGGCGGTTGTACATTTCCGGGGGCTTGGCCGGAGAAGCGAGGAAGGCAGTCAGCAGGAAGTCGAGAAAAGCCTCGCGGGCGGGCTGGTGATCGGGCGCGAGTTCGACGGCGCGGTTGAGGTGATCGAAAACCTCGGCGGCTTGGTCCAGTTTCGATTCCGCGAGCGCCATCCGGTAGTATGCCTCGGCGAACTGTGGCTGCTTTTGGATGGCCTTCTTGTAGTTGAGGACCGCGTCCTCATACTTGCCTTCGGCGGCGAGCTTGTTGCCGGTTTCGAGGTATCCGCCAGCGGAGGATCCACACGCGAGCATCGCGGCAAACGACACGCTGGCCAACACCGGGGCCAGCACCCTTTCAGACCAGGACGCAATCATAATATATCTACTTCTTTCTTCCGCGAGGACGCGCGGCCGCCACTTGGGCCATTTCCGGCGCCGTGAGCAGCGAGGGATCGCACGAGGCGGATCGCGCCAAACAGGATTGCAGATTTCGCGCCCGGAGTTCGCGGCCCATTTGACTCTTTTCGGCGTCGTTCAGGGCCAGCGGGTTACAGCTTCCCGATCCGTTCATGCAATCCTCCCTGTTTCTGCGAGCCGATTCCTTTGCGACCGCCTGTTGCTCCTGGGCCGACAGCGACAAAGGATCACATTGAGTGGAACCACCCATGCATCGTGAGAGGTTACGCCGGAGCGCCGCCTTCCGGATTGCTTCCAAATCGGTCTTGGACGAGATTCGTGTTGGATCACAATCGGCATTTCCATTGAGGCAACGCTCCACGTTCCGGCGCTCGAAGGTGCGGACAACCTCCTTGCTTTGTTCGGGTTCGAGAGTCAATGGATTACAGCGTGAGGAAAGCTCGCGGCAGGTATCGAAGTTCCTACGGCTGGCGTTCCGCAGCGCCTGGGCAAGGCCGGCGGGGTCCAAGCGGGTTGGGTCACATCCGGTGGTACCGGCCAGACACCGGTCAACGTTCCGCCTCCTGGAGGAGGCAGCGACGGCTTCCAATTCACGCGCCGACAATTCCGTGATGTCGCACGAGCGAAGACCATCGAGGCAGTTCCGCAGATTCGGCGAACTGGCCTGGGGTGCTTTTGCCTGGCCAGCAGCACCAAAAGACGCCAGATGCAGGAGGAAGAGTGGCAGCAGCAGGGGCGACAAGACTATAGTGAGAGTAGCACCTTTTCGGGCAGGGGACCATGAGGTCAAACGTACCAAAGGCGAGTACCATTTGAGAGTCTTGCACATAGGTAAGTACTATCCACCGCACCGGGGCGGCATGGAGAGCCATCTGGAGACGTTGTGCCAGGGACTCAAAGAGCACGTAACTCTGCAGGTCGTGGTGGCGAGCGGCACGTTTCAGAGAATCGTGGAGAATGCCAATGGCGTTGCGGTGGACCGGTTGTCGACGCGCCTCACGGTGGCGGGTACGCCGCTTTGCGGCGGTTTGGTGAAGTCGATCAAACAGGCGAATGCCGACATCGTGCACATCCATTTGCCCCATCCCGGGGCCATGGTTGCTTACCTCGCCAGTGGACATCGTGGCCCGCTGGTGTACACCTACCACAGCGACATCATCCGTCAAACCGTCTCTTTCGCGATTCTGCGGCCGCTTCTCGATACCGCGCTCGCCCGTGCGTCGGCGATCATCGCGACTTCCCCGAACTACGTCGACAGCTCTCCCGTGTTGCGGCGGTTCCGCGCGCAGTGCCGGGTGGTGCCACTGGGTATCCCGATCGAACCTTATGATCACGGTGATCCGGACGAGATTGCCAGGATTCGCGCGCGTTATGGGGAGCGGCTGATCATCGCGGTTGGAAGACACGTGTACTATAAGGGTTTCGAATACCTGATCCGCGCAATGGAAAAGGTCGATGGACGGTTGCTGCTCATCGGGAGCGGTCCGCTGCGGCCGCACCTCGAGAAGGCCTCGCGGGATGCCGGGGTGACCGATCGAGTGGTGTTTCTGGGCGAGATTCCCGATCTGGTGCCGTTTTACCATGCCGCCGACGTATTCGTGCTGCCGGCCATTGCGCGCAGCGAAGCGTTCGGGATCGTGCAAATGGAGGCGATGGCGTGCCGCAAACCCGTCATCAACACGGCACTCGATTCGGGTGTTCCGTACGTATCGTTGGATGGTGTGACTGGGCTTACGGTGGAACCGGCGAACAGCGAAGCACTGGCTGGTGCTCTCCGGCGGCTGTTGGGCGACCGCGAGTTGAGGATCCGGATGGGGGAGGCCGGCCGCCGCCGGGTGGAAGCGGAGTTCACGGAGAAGGTAATGGTGTCCCGGACACTGGACGTCTACCGGGATCTCCAACACAAGTAATGGGTTATGCGTAGCATTGACAAACCGGTCCAATAGGCGGAAGATCAAGGGAGGGGCGGCAATCCCCTCGACTGGGATTGCGCATCCGGCGGGCCGTGAGTGTTGTATTCCGCGGTCCATACGCCGCGGCTGGAAAATCGGAGGAGGTTGATTGACGCAGTTTGGCCTTAGGCCTGACCCCGAGGGCATCCAGGGGTATGGCCTTACCCGATGGCAGGACCCGCATGGCGGAGCTCCGCAGATGGCCAGCGCGCCACGGGTACAGGTCAAGTATTTGCTGAAGAAATACTGGTTGCTGGCCCTTGCCGGTATTCTGGCGGGCGCGTTATTGGGACTCGTGTCCGTGGTTGTTCAACCGCCGGTATATTTGGCGTCGACCATGCTCGAGATCCAGAGCGTCGGGATGTTCAAGAACTCCTTTGGCGAAGGCTCCGGAGAATCGGAGAACGTCAATATCGCAACTCAGATCCGCCTCCTGCAATCGGGCCCCTTTCTGCCAAACGTGATCAGCCGCCTGATGACGGAAACGGTTCCTCCTGTCCTGCCGAGCAGCGGGCTGATATCGCGGCTCCGCAGCCGCGTCCGTCCGGCCGCTCAGGATCCAGTGGCGCTGTTGAACGAGGCGGTGACTCACGCCACATCGACTTTCCATGTCCGGCAGATCAATGGAACGCGGCTCATCGAAATCGACTGCGAATCGACCCATCCGGAAGTGGCCGCCAATTTCGTCAACACGCTTGCTTCCGAGTACGTCCAGCAGTCCAATCAGACCCGGTCCCAGAGCCAGCAACGCGCGGCCAGTTGGTTGACATCAATGCTCGAGGAGGCCCGCATCCGCTACCAGGAAGCGGAAACGAAGCTGAACGACTTCAACGCGAAGTCCGGTGCCCAGTATGCCGGCTCGAGCGCGCCACTGTCGGAAACGAAGCTGCAACAACTGAAACTCGAACTTGCCAATGTTCAGGCGGAGCGGATTACCAAGCAGACGAGATGGGAAACCATCCGGAATACACCGCCGGAGGCGCTGCCCGCACTCGTGGGAGGTGAAGGGCTGCGCGAGGGCCGAAGCCGGCTGATGGAACTGAAGTCCCAGCTCGCCTCTCTCCAACTGACCCTCACTCCACAACATTACAAAGTGAAGAGAGCTATCGCCGAGATCGAGACGCTCGAGAAGGCGGTTGCGGGAGATGTGGCGGCGATTGTAAAGGGAATCCAAAACGACTACGAGGAGGCGGTGCGAAAAGAGCGGCATCTGATGGCTGCCTATCAGGGGCAGAACAGCCAGATCATCGCAAACGCGGGGAACGCGACTTCGTACGACGCGCTCAAGCAGGAAGTGGAGACTGCCCGTACGGTGCATAACTCACTCTTGCTCCAGGTGAATCAGGCGGCCAACGCGTCGTCGGCGCCGGTGAGCAACGTGCGGGTCGTGAGCCAGAGCCAGGCGCCGCCGCTTCCGTACAAGCCACGCGCGATCCTGAATATCAGCATGGGATGCCTGTTGGGCGCCGTGGCCATGGGTGGGTTCGCCTTTCTCCGCGAGAACCGGAACCGGAGCGTCCGGAATCCCGGGGAGGCTCGCCAGTTCGTCTCGATACCGGAACTCGGAGTGATTCCGCATACTGAGCCGCCGAAGCCGCGTTGGCGGGCAGCTCTGCCTCCTCCAACACCCGACGGAGAGCCTTTCGCAGCATTCGGCGCGGCTCCGGAACGAAAGGAATTGGCCGCTTGGCAGAAGAACTCCTTGTCGGCGATCGAGAGTTTTCGAACCGCGATTGCCTCGTTGTTGCGGGGCGATGTGCGTCAGGGCCGCGCCAAGTCCGTTGTAGTGACGAGCGCACTGCCGGGAGATGGAAAGACGACTCTGGTCGCCAATCTGGGCATCGCTCTGGCCGAGTCCGGCCGCAAGGTCGTGTTAGTGGACGCGGATTTTCGCCGGCCCCGGCTGGCCGGCATCTTCGACCTGGAAGCGTCGGCGGGCCAGTCTCTGACCGAAATCCTATCGGGCGAGGGCCCGCTGGGCGATGCACCGGGCGACACGTTGGCGCAGCCGACTCGAATGCAGGGTCTTTGGGTCGTGCCGAATCAGGGTGGAGCGGGAAACATTCAGCGCCTGCTCCATTCGCCCCGTCTGCCGGAGCTTCTCGCCCGGCTCGAACACACGTTCGATTTGGTTCTCATCGACGTGCCTCCGGTACTGTCGTTTGCCGACGCCCGTCTGACGGCCCGGCACACCGACGGTGTGATCTTCGTGGTCCGTGCCGGAGTTACATCACAGGATGACTTGATGGGCAGCATTGAACAACTGGTGCACGACGGAATCGATCTGTTCGGCACCATCCTCAACGACTGGACTCCGCCTTCGGCCAAATCCGGACATTATTACGCGTATCACTACGCCGCGTCCGAGGACAAGTGAGATGAGCCCGGCTGAACCCGTATCCGGAGTGCCGGTGAGAATGGCCATGTGGCCGTGGTTGGGGCTAGCCGTGCTTTTCGCGGCCGCGTTCGGTCCCGTGCTGGCGAGTATCGCCGGTAGCTGGTTCGATCCCACGGCAAACATGGAGCACGGTCTGCTGGTGCCCGGCGTCGCCGGATATGCCGTTTATCAGAACTGGCGGCGGCTCCAGTCGCTTCCCATGCGCCCGCGGGCCTGGGGATTGGGAATGATCGCCGGCGCCGCGATTCTCGTCTGGGTCTCGACGGTGGCCCAGTGGACTTATCTGGCGAGGATATCGGTGCTGATTTCAATCGCGGGAGGGGTGATCTTCCTTCACGGACCGCTGCTGCTTCGAGCCCTACGTTATCCTTTTCTGATCCTGTTCATGGGAATTACTCCTCCGACTTTTATTTACAGCAGGCTGACGCTTGAGTTACAGTTGATCGCCAGCATTCTGGCGGAGAAAACGCTAGAGGTTATCGGCTATTCCGTGCTCCGTCAAGGTAACATTCTCGAAATGGTGGGTGAGAAGCTAGCGGTGGAGGAGGCCTGCAGTGGAATCAAGTCACTGATCACACTGGGTTTCTTCGCCCTGGTGTACGTCTACTTCCTGGTGCCGGAAAAGCGGATCCGTGTTTGCCTGCTCGCATCGGTGGTTCCCATCGCGATCGCAGGCAATGCGATGCGGATCGTGATCACCGGTGTTGTGGGCCAATATGACCGCCAGTTGGCGCATTCGGTATTTCACGATATTTCGGGATATGTCCTTCTGCTGTTTTCAAGCGCTGTTTTTCTCAGCGTTCATTGGCTGGCGGGACGGTTCGGCAGCCCGCGTCGACTCCCGGTGGAGAGTCGCGTATGAGCGGCGCCAAAGCCGGAATCGTGGCCGCCATACTGGCGGCTCAGGCTTTTCTGCTGCATGGTCTGCGGTTGAACGAGGTCGAGCCCACCATCAAGCCCCTTTCGGAAATTCCGCACACGATCGGAGAGTGGCGGCTGATCTCGGAAACACCGATGGACCCGAAGATCTTCGACTATCTCAAGCCGGACGACTACATCAGCCGGCACTATGATGGCAAGGGGATCCGCGCCGAGGTCTTCGTCGCCTGGTTCAAGTCTCTCAATCAATCCTACGGGCCTCATTCGCCGCGCGTTTGTCTTCCGGGGGCCGGCTGGATGACTCGTCAGTCCCGGGTAATCGAGCTGCCGATGCCCGGAAGAGAGAGCCCAGTCGCGATCAACGAGATTTTCATGGAGCGGGGCGAGGAGAACATTCTGGTGCTGTACTGGTATCAGAATGCGAGGCATGCTTATGCTGATGAAGTCATGGCGAAGCTGTATCTGTTGCCTGATATGCTGCGCCAGCAAAAGGCGGACATTGCGCTGGTCCGGTTGGTGACTTCGGGGAAGTCGGGCAACGCGGCCGTTCATCAGGAAATGACGTCGCTCGCGCAACGGGCATTTGCGATACTCTCGGAGCGGTTCGGTGGTTGAGAGTGAAGAGGTGCGCGTTCTCTATCTCAGCGCGAGCGGCCAATTGGGCGGAGCCGAAACCAGCCTAATCGAATTGCTGCGCGCGGTTCGGACGGCGCGTCCTGGCTGGACAATGCAGTTAATTCTCGGGGCCGACGGTCCCCTGAGGACCCAGGTCGAGGGATTGGGTGTCGCAACTCGTGTAGTCGAGTTCCCCGCGCACTTGGCCAAGACTGGAGATAGCGGACTGGGAGGAAGCCTGAATGGGTTGTGCCGCGCCGGGAGCGCGGTCTTGGCGGCGGTGGGGTACCGGACAGCCTTGAGGAAGGCGGTCGCCGAGTTCCAGCCCAGTCTCATTCACGCCACCGGATTCAAGATGCAGATTCTGGCCGCGCGGTGTAATGCGACGCGGGCGCCGCTGATCTGGCACATCCATGACTACGTGGGCCGCCGGCGGCTAATGAGCAAGTTGATGCGCTGGCACGCTGGCTCCTGTTCGCTGGCCATTGTGAACTCTCGAAGCGTCGAGGAAGATTTCCAGCGGACGTGCCCCGGGCTTGCAACGAGAACAATCTACAATGCCATCGATTTGGACCGGTTTTCTCCAGCCGGCCCAGCGGCGGATCTGGATGCCTTGGCTGGAATGCCCGCAGGGGCCGGCGTAGTTAGGGTTGGCTTGTTGGGAACCTACGCACGATGGAAGGGCCATTTGGTGTTCCTGCGGGCCCTGATGCGCGCCCGGCAAGCGGCTCCCCAACTTCGAGGTTACATCATCGGCGGCCCGATCTATCAGACGGCTGGTAGCCAATTCTCTCTCGAGGAGCTGTCAGCCCACGCCACCGAACTAGGCCTCACCGGCCATGTCGGCTTCGTCCCCTTTCAAGCCAATGCGGCGCCCGTGATCCGCGCGTTGGATGCCGTGGTCCATGCGAGCACGGAACCAGAACCGTTCGGAATGGTGATCGTAGAAGGCATGGCATGTGGCAAAGCGGTCATCGCAAGCTTGGCTGGAGGGGCGAAGGAGATCGCGCAGCCCGGAGTGAACGCGCTCACGCACACGCCGGGTGATGCCGAATCATTGGCGGACGCACTCGTCAAGGCAGCTCTCGATCCGGCGGGACGGACAGCGCTGGGGACTGCGGGACGGGCGCGCGCAGAGGCACTCTGCCGGACGGAACGCCTCGGCGGAGAGGTAATCGACGCTTACCGGCTCTCCCGCTTTCAGCCTCCGTATCGCCCGCATGAAGACGTCAGCTCGCCCGCGGGTTTAGTTTCATGACGCTAGCATTGTTCCTTTGCGGATTGGCTTTCGTGGGCTGCTATGCGGTAACACGAAGATCGCTCGCCCTCGGAGTCGTGGCGGTGGCTGCCGTTGGTTACTCGTACGGGATCGTACGAGCGAATGTGATCGCTTGGTTGACGCACTTCTTCTTCGATGCCGGGCTGTTCGGTTTCTATTTGGCGGCATTTAGTGAACGGCACGGTGTCTGGAAGAAGGCACCGGAGTTCCTCCGGAACTGGCTTTTCGTCCTCGTGGCGTGGCCCTGCGTTTTGGCGTTGCTGCCGTTTCAGACCCCCTTGATTACACTGGTCGGGCTGCGCGGCAATGTCTACTTCCTGCCAGTAATTCTGATCGGAGCATGCTTATCGAGCGTCCATCTCGTTCAAATTGCCTGGGGCCTGGGATTGTTGAATCTGGGCGCCTTCGGTGTCGCGATGGCGGAGTACTATTGGGGGCTCGAGCGCTTTTTTCCGTACAGCGCTGTGACTGAACTCATCTACCGGAGCCGAGATGTCGAGGGTGGCCACTTCCGGCTGGTGGCGACGTTCGCGAACGCACACGCTTACGCGGCGACGATGATTGCGACGCTTCCAGTCTGCTTGGGAGCATGGGCGTACGGGCGGGTCCGGGGTTGGAAGAGGCTCTTGTTTCCATTGAGCATCGGTACGGCGATTGCCGGAGTCCTGCTGGCATCCACCCGGACCAATTTCGTCGTGATGGTCGTTGTGATCGGATACGGACTGTTCAGAAGTAATCTGGGGACCGGAGCGCGAATCGCATTGGCGGGTATCGTCGTTGCCGCTGCCGTGACAGTGGCGACGAATCCACGAATGAGCCGGTTCGAATCGCTGAAGGATTCGAGCACGGTGACGGGAAGAATCCGCGGCAGCGTGAACCGGTCGTTCCTGGAAGTGCTGGCGGATTATCCAATGGGTAATGGGCTCGGTGGCGGCGGAACTAGCATCCCACATTTTCTGGCAAGCGAACTCAGGCGGCCGACGGCAATCGAGAGCGAGTATGGAAGGATCCTGTTGGAGCAGGGGATCATCGGTTTAATCCTCTGGTTATCATTCGTCATCTTCGTGTTGAGTCACGGAGTGTCCTTGGACGGCGCCAGTTGGCCGATGATCAAGCGTGTGTGTTGGCTGCTCGTCCTGTTCGTGTTCGGGACCGCCGCTATCGGTACTGGTTTGTTGACTGCAATACCTGTCACGTTCTTATGGTTGCTTCTGATGGGGTGGATGGTGGGATCTCCAATGAATCAACGCCAGACGCGGCCCCCTATCGATCGAGTCGCGCGAGAACGGCGCGAATTTCAACCTTCACGCATGGTTACGACCTGAGGAATGCGATGCGAGTTCTTTATGTCAGCAGCGGCAACCTCTTCGGCGGCATCGAGTCGCTCCTCATTGCGCTGGCGCGGTTCCGAAGCGCGTGCCCGGAGATGGAGCCTCATTTTGCGCTCTGCTTCGAGGGACAGTTGAGCGCCCAACTGCGGGAAGCCGGGTGCCCCGTACATATTCTCGGCGGAGTCAGGCTGAGCCGTCCGTGGACCGCGCTTCGTGCGCGACGGCGTCTTATGAGTCTCATCTCCGGCCGCCGTTTCGATGCCGTGATTCCGCATGGATCGTGGCCAATGACGATCTTTGGCCCGGTTGTCAACCGGTCGGGTGTGCCTCTCGTCTTTTGGCTTCATGACCCACCTCGGCGTCCGCTGACAATCCTCGACCGCACCGCCCGATTCGCGCACCCGGCGATGGTGATCTGCAATAGCCGGTTCACGGCCCACACGCTTTCCTACCTTTATCCCGGCGTTCGCCACGAGGTCGTGTACTGCGCGTTGGCGCCGCCCGAGCGGCGGCTGTCTTCGAGCGAACGGGAAAGTGTGCGCCAGGAACTCGGAGCAAATCCCGGTCAGAGGGTGATTCTGCAGGTCAGCCGTCTGGATCCGCATAAGGGACACCGGTTGCATTTGGAAGCGCTTGCCGCGTTGCGCGATATGCCCGATTGGGTCTGTTGGCAGGTCGCCGGCGCGCAGCGCCCTCACGAGGTGGCATTCCTCGAGGAACTGAAGGAGTACGCGGGCGCGCTCGGTATCGGGGACCGCGTTCGTTTTCTCGGCTGGCAACCCGACGTTCAGCGCATCTTTCAAGCGGCGGACGTATTCTGCCAGCCCAATTCAGGACCCGAGCCATTCGGGCTCACCTTCGTCGAGGCAATGTGGGTGGGAACGCCCGTTGTTACGACCGCGATGGGTGGTCCGCTGGAGATCATCACGGATGAGTGTGGCGCGCTGGTGCCCACGGGCGGAGTACAGGAACTGTCGGAGGTGCTGCGGCGCATGGTCTCCGACGGGGAATATCGAGAGCGGCTTGCGGCCCACGCGCCCAGGCGAGCCGCTCAATTGTGCGATCCGGGTGACAGGATTCGTGAATTGTTCGGGCACTTGTGCTCGATCCGGCGTGCCGCGACGCGTACGGACCATCATTCAGCGTTGCCGCAATCGGAAGGGAGAACGACCGCGCGATGAATGACATGCATCCGCTCCGCTGGATCCCAGCCGGCGTCAAGGCGCTGCTCGACGCGGGGTGCAATACGGGAGAACTGTTGAGAGACTGCAGGCTGGCGTTTCCCTCAGCCCGTTTGGTGGGTATCGATCTCAACGCGGCCGCGATAGAAGCCGCCAAGCGCAAGCTGCCCGATATCGAGTTCCGCCAAGGCAGCAGTCACAAGCTTCCGTTTCAGGACGAGGAATTCGATTGCGTCACGTGCATTGAGGTGATCGAACATGTTCCCGAGAGATTCCGGAAAGAATTGCTCGGCGAGTTTTGGCGGACACTGCGTCCAGGCGGCCGGCTGATCCTCCGTTGCCCCCACGCGGGCTGGTTCGGCTGGCTGGACGCGCAGAACGTCCGGTTCCAGTTCCCGAGACTGTATGCGGCGTTCGCCGGGCGGGGCATGCGCGATGGCGGATACGAAGCACAGAGGGAAGAGGTGGTCTGGCATCATCACTTCACCTATGGCGAATTGATGTCACTATTGGGATCCGGTTGGACCTTGGAAGCCCGGCGAAACGGCGGATTCCTGTTGTTCCCGTTAATGGACTTCCTCTCACACCCGTTCTACCGGCTGAAGCGGCCGGACCACCCGATCCGGGCGGCCATCCACGCGGTGGCGGACTGGGACATGGGAATCGATCTCGGCGAAGCGGCCTACGATATTCTCCTCGTGCTGCGCAAAGGAGCCCGCTCTCCTCTGGAGCAGGTCTGAATGACGGTTTGTCTCTTCGATCCCGGTATCGCCGACCACTCCGGAGCCCCGAGTTCGAATCTAGGGAATTTGATCATCCAGGCTGCCGTCAATCGAGAACTCGAGGGGGCGTTTCCAGGACGCGACATCGTACGAATTTCGACGTTTCAGACACCTGGACCAGACTCGAGACGTGCTTTGCGCCGGGCCGAGTGGGTTGTTGTCGGTGGCACCAATATCCTCACGTCAGAAATGGACAAGTACCGCCAGTGGGTCATCTCGATCCGGCACGCGATTCATGTCCGAAAAGCGATTCTGCTCGGAGCGGGTTGGTGGAAATACCAGGATTCCCCGAATCTGTATACGCGCATCTTCCTCCGGCTGCTGCTATCGCGGAACGCAGTGCATTCGGTCCGTGACCAGTATACGCTCGGGATGCTTGCCGGCGCCGGCTGGCGGAACGCCGTCAACACCGCTTGCCCCACCATGTGGCCTCTCGACGGCAAGACCGAATCGGATTATCCGGTGTCGAAGGCGGATCAAGTTCTGGTCATGCTCACGGATTACGCGCGTGACATCGAAGCCGACCGCCGTTTGCTTACTCTCCTGTGTGCCTCTTATCGCAAGGTATACGCGTGGCCGCAGGGCATGCAAGATCAAGAATATCTTGCGAGTTTCGAGGCTCCCATCGAGGTGCTTCCGCGCACCATGGAGGCACTGGAGACGGCGGTCACCCGCATGGGGCCGATCGACTACGCCGGGACCAGACTCCATGGAGGTATCCATTGCTTGAATCATGGCCTGCGAACCTTGATCCTCGAGGTTGACAACCGAGCCACTGAAATCGCCAAGGACCCTGGTCTTTTGACCGCCAGGCGGGACGATTTCGAAAGAATCGAACGTTGGGTCCGTAAACCGCTCCCATTCCGGATCCGGTTGAATCAGCAAGCGATCGCAGCCTGGAGAGGCCAGTTCAACAAGAACGGCGCCATGAACCATGGAGAAGCTCCAGGCCGATGATGTACTCGTTTATCAAAGGTCTCTGGAAGCTGAAGCCCTACCTGCCTACTCAGAAACGTCTGGTGGCTGGGATCGCCCTGGTCTCGCTCTTGGCCGCATTGCTCGAAGGCGTGGGCATCGGACTACTGTTGCCGGTTCTCGGTCTCCTTCAAGACAACGGCCCAAGCGCCATGCGTGTGTCGATGGAACGCCACCAAGGAGGCAAAGCCACCATCACGGTGCAGCCGCTCCCCTCGATTGCGTCGGCCGCCGCGGCCCCACCGCTCGAATGGGACACGGAGCGCCAACCCGAGGTCTCGATACTGCTTCCGGAGAATCGAGACTCGGGTGCCTCCGCCGTTCCGTTGCGGCTGCTCAACCGGTTCCTCCCTAATGCCAACCGGGCTACGTATGCCGCCATTCTCTGCGTGTTCGTCTTCGTGGCGATTACGATGAAGAACCTCGCCATCCTGATGAGCAGCCGCCTGACCGCTCGCCTCCGGCGCTCCAACACCGAGGCGCTCCGAAATGCTCTGTTTCGAACACTTCAGACAGCGCAGCTTGAGGCGTTCGAGAGCACTGGTTCGGGTGAGTTAGCTAACTTGGCCTTGCTCGAGACAGGACGATGCGCCTATGGCGTCGAGTTCCTATCACTCTTCGGGCAGCGGGCCGGGATTGCGTTGTGCTATTTGGCCGGCCTGCTCTTGATCTCCTGGCAAATGACAGCGATGACAGCCGTGACAGGCACCGTGATCGGTTTGTCGTTGCGCGTGCTGTACCGGCGGCTCGCCGCGAGCGGAAACTCGATTGCCTCGTCATCGAAAGCCGTTTCCGGCTACTTGATCGAGCGGATTGCTGGTGTCCGCCTGATGAGGCTGACTCGCATGGAAGACCAGGAGTCGATGCGGTTTGCAGGGCTCAACGAGGAGAACGCGCGCGCCACCGAGTCCGGTATGCGCACGACCGCCACCGTTACGGCAATGTCCGAGATCATGGCTGTCGCGGGTTCGATGACGGTGATTGGGTGCGCCGTGGCGTGGCTGGTCGTTCCTGGGTTACTGAGAGGTGAATTGGTGCTCGGATACGCATTGGTTCTCCTTCGGCTTCAACCGGTCGTGAATCAGTTGTATGGACTCTACGGCCAGGTGGCGCATTTGAGTGGCGTGCCCGCCAATGTCTCCAGATGGCTCGAGCAGCCGCGGTTCCCGAAACGCCCTTTCGGCGCGGTCTCGTTCGAAAACATCCGAAACGGCATCGAAGTTCGGGATCTCACATTTGCCTATCCGAACGGCACGGTAGCACTCGATTCGGTATCATTCCGTTTCGCGGCGGGGAAAGTCACCGCGCTGGTCGGGAGTTCCGGCTCGGGCAAGTCCACGATCGCGGGCCTATTGATGCGGCTTCGAGAACCCAGCTCAGGCGGGATCTTCGTGGACGGCATCGACTATTGGAGGTTCTCGCCGGATTCATGGCACCGGGCGATCGGATTCGTCGAGCAGGACACCTTCTTCTTCAACGAAACCATAATCAATAACCTCACCTATGGCATCGACACGCCCGCGAAAGAACGTGTCGAGGAGGCGATCCGCCAATCGTACTTGGACGATGTGATCTCGGGCCTTCCGTCGGGGCTCGATACGATCATCGGAGAGAGGGGTGTCAGTCTTTCCGGGGGACAGCGGCAACGCCTAGCGATCGCCCGAGCACTTCTGCGAGACCCGAAACTCTTGATTCTCGACGAAGCGACATCGGCCCTCGACTCGATCTCCGAGCAGCAGGTGCAGGCGGCTTTGAACAACGCCCAGCACGGACGAACCGTGGTCGTCATCGCCCACAGGCTCAGCACCATACGGCGCGCGGACCGGATCATCGTGCTCGAGGATGGCAAGGTCAAGGAAGAGGGTACGTGGGATCAACTCTCGGGGCGGAGTGGCGTCTTTGCACGCTTCGTGGATGCATCGGCAACGAGCATATGAACATTCCTTATCGCCTTTCGACATTTCGAGGAAGATGGAACCGGGAGCGGTTCATGAAGACAGCGCACAGGCTCCCACCCGTCTTGCCGACGGCTGAAATAGCTGCCGATATCTATACGTTCTCGGGTGAAAACGACTGGCCGGAGCAGTTGGCGAGTTTAAGGAGTTTTCTCCGGTTCGTGGGCCGGCCCCGGCGGTTCATCATCGTGTCCGATGGATCTCACATCGCGGCCAGCCGCGGACTCCTCAAACAGGCCAATTCCTGCGTCGACGTGGTTGACGGAGATGGGTTCGCAAGGTCCGACATTCCATCACCGGTAAAGACCTACATGAAGGCTCACCCGCTTGGAAAGAAACTTGCCGCGTTGATGTCCATACCGCCGAGCGCGCCGGCGATATACTCTGACTCCGACATACTCTTTTTTCGCGGCGCCGAATATCTCCGAAATCTCGCCGGAACTGCGACCTCTTGGTTCCTCGAGGACTGTTCACCGTCATTGGATGAGCGGCTCCTCCGTAGGGCGGACGCCGAGCGGCCGTATGTAAACTCGGGTTTTCTGGTGTTGAATAGTCAGGTGGATTGGCTGGCCGCGGCGAATCCACTGTCGGCGGTTTCGGACTCCCCGAACCACTTCACCGAGCAAACCGTAGTTCATTTCGCCATGCAGGCCAGCGGAGCGCGGCCTCTGCCATCCAGCAGCTGCATCCTCCAGTACGACGATCAATTTCGATTCGCAGATCGCTACGCCAATCGCCCCGGCATCGTCCTCCGGCATTACATCAGTTCAATTAGGACAAAGTTCTGGCATCATACCGAACTGTTTTCATGAGGTCTTTTTGAAACTGATTCTTTTGTCTTCGGGTCTGGGGCATGTCGCGAGAGGAATCGAGATATGGATGCAGGAAGTCGCCCGTCATTTCCACTTTCCCAGCTGGCAGGTCGAGCTCTGGAGCGGTGGCCGCGTCGAAGTCGAAGAAGAGGGCGTCAAGTGCCGGCAAATGCACGCGATCGGCCGGGACACCCGGATCATCAAGGGACACACCTGGGCACGGCGGTACGAGATCGAACAGCTTTCGATGCTTCCGCGAGTGATCCCCGCCCTGCGCTTTCACGGAGCGGACATCGTCTATTGCGGCGACCCAGTGCTGACGTGGCATTTGAAGCGGTCCCGCCGCCTTCACGGAGCCGCGGTCGTGTTCATGAATGGCATGCGGCTTTCGGCGGGTTGGGCCAAAGGGTTCGATGGCATTCACCTGTTGGCCCCGCCGTACCTCGAACAGGCCCGGAACGAAACGCGCGGACAGCGGACCGGATACTTCTTCGCTGTTCCACATTTCGCCGACACGGAGATGTTCAGTCCGGCAACTTTAGAGCAACGGGCTGCGGCCCGTGTTCGGTTCGGACTTGCGCGGGATGCCTTTATCGTCCTGACCATCGGGCCGGTCGGCACGGTCAGCGGTAAGCGTCTGGAGTTTCTGGCGCGAGAAGTCGCTGCATCTTCCTCCTCCGCGGTTTTGGTGTCTGCGGGCGTCGAAGAAGATGGCGCGGATGAAGTGCGCTCGTCGGCGTCCCAATCGCTCGGTGAACGGATGAAGTTCCTCGGGCGGGTCGACCGGATGCTGATACCGGACCTTCTCAGGGCCGCCGACGTATACTCGCTCGGTTCGCTCGCCGAGCCGTTCAGTATCGCCATCCTCGAAGCTTTGGCAACGGGCCTGCCCGTGGTTCATCATCACGACAGTGTCATGTCATGGCAAACCGGTGATGGCGGAATACCCGTGTCGATGGAGATTCCAGGCCAGGCGGCCCAGGAGTTCCGGCGGCTGGAGTCTGGATTGGATGGTCGAGCCCGGCTTTCCAAGGCCGCCCGCCTTCTGGCCGTCGACAGATATGCGGCTCCCGGTATCTGCGCACAGCTTGCCCGTGAGCTCGAAAAGACCTTGGAGCTCTCCGCGAAAGCGCGAGGCGGATGAACATGATTCGCCAGCCGGTTGCCTTCATCAACGAGAACGAACTTGGCCATGGCTCATACCTGCCCAGGTTCGTGGAATATTTCGAGAAGCACCCCGAACTCGGTGTCGCACCTTTGTTATTGAACGCCACCCCCCTTCCCGAAGAGCTGAAACGGAAAGCCAATAGCAGCATCCGCGGCCTTCGCCGCATCGGACTCGACACCCATGTGAGCCGGTGGCGGCAAATCGTCAGTGCCCACGTTGGGAGCATGATTCCGGAGATAACCGAACGCCACGGTGCGCGGACGGTGGTCGTGAATACCCAAAGCGTTGGTCTCGAATTGGCGCGCCTTCCTCCGGACGTCAGGCTGATCGTTTGCATGGACGCCACCTTCCAGCAGCTTTCGCGGACTCCCTGGTTCGCCCCGAACTGGCCCAGCCGGCTCACCTTGCCCATCATCACCCGTGAGTTGATGCGGCAAGAGGAAGCTCTTCTGCACCGGGCCGATCAGATTCTGGCCTGGTCGACTCCGGTGTCGGACTCCCTCGTCACCGAATACGCAATTGACCAGCGAAAGATCGGTATCTTGCCGCCTTCGATGGAGGTCCCGGCGAATCTCGCTTTGCGTGAACTCGGCGCCAAACCGCGGATCCTCTTTTTGGGAGGTGACTTTCGCCGCAAGGGTGGTCCTCTGCTGCTGAACTGTTTTCGAAATTACCTCCAGGACCGGTGCGAACTTCACGTCGTCACACAAAGCGAGGTGGAGCCTCTTCCGGGAGTCGTGGTTCATCGTGGTGTGCGAGCTTCTTCACCGGAGTGGCACGAGTGTTGGAGAACCGCTGACGTCTTCGTGTTTCCCTCAACACTCGAGACATTCGGTATCGTCCTCGTCGAGGCACTGGCCTACGGTGTGCCCGCCGTGTCGAGCGATGTGGGCGCGGCCCGTATGATCCTCGAGGATGGTGCCGCCGGCTGGATTCTCGATACGCTCACGGAGCGCTCGGTCGCCTCGGCGATCGAAAAGGTGCTGGATGACCGCGAAGAAACACGCCGCCGCGTGGAGGCTGGGTTTTCCCATGTCCGGCGGTCGTTCTCCCTCGAAAACAATGCGCGGGCGCTCGCCGCGCGGGTTCAGTGAGGCACTCGAACCGGATGCCGGCAGAAACGCGCTCCGCAAACATCGCCGCGGTTCGGGTCCCTGGGCACGGACATCCTTCGCTTGCTTATCCCATTGTGGACATTCCATGTTCATGGTCAGAACATCGCCATCGCCCACGTTGGAGACTTCGCCCATCAGGCGTTGATTGTAATGAGGTCTTTGGCGATCGAGGAGCAGTTTATCTACTCCTCCCGATCGCCGTTCGATGGTCCGGGGCACGGCTACCCGGGGTGCTGACCGGAGCCGCCGCCATCTCTTGGGTACTGTTCGAACGACCCCTTACACGGCTTGGCCAAAAGATGTCTTATCGCCATGAGGATGGTGCCGGAGCGTGAGGGCGTCGGAAATTCATATCTTGACTGGAGAGTACCCGCCTCAGGTGGGCGGAGTGAGCGACTACACTCGTCAAGTGGCCGAGGGGCTCGCGGCTGACTCCAGGCGTGTCCACGTCTGGGCGCCGTCGAACGGCGATACCGAGGAGGAGAAAGGAAGCCTGTTCGTGCACCGGGTATCCGGGGGGTTCGGCCCGCGTGGACTGCGCCATCTCGATAGCCGATTGGACCGGTTCAGCGGGCCAAAGCGAATGATCGTGCAATGGGTTCCGCACGGCTACGGATACCGGTCGATGAACCTGCCCCTTTGTTGGTGGCTCCACCGGAGGGCACGCGCCGGAGATCGAATCGACGTCATGGTCCATGAGCCGTTTCTCATGTTCCACGAGGGGACTTGGAAACAGGATGTGGCGGCTGGCGTCCATCGCGTGATGATTCGCCTGGTGCTCGGCGCCGCGCGGAGAGTATGGTGCGCGATTCCCGAATGGGAAAGGCTGCTCCAGCCGTTTGCTCCCGGCCGGGGATTGGAGTTCCAGTGGTTGCCGGTTCCGAGCAACATCCCGGTGGTCAGCCAACCGGAAGCGGCGGCTCGCATCCGAGCCGGCCGAACGGCCATCATCGGACATTTCGGAACTTTCGGAAGGCCGATTGCCGCCTGGCTCGCTCGAGCCTTTCCGCTCTTGATGGAGTCCACTCCGGCGGCTCACTTGTTGCTCATGGGCAGGGACAGTAACCGCTTCCACGCAACGCTTTGCCAGGAGTATCCGGACTTTCGTGACCGCGTCCAAGCCACCGGAGTGCTTCCGGGCCCCGAACTCTCGGCTCACCTTCAGGCTTGCGACGTCATGTTGCAGCCATATCCCGCCGGACTCAACAGCCGGCAGGGCAGCGCCATGGCGTGTCTCGCTCATGGGCTCCCGGTCGTCTCGACCAGCGGACGAGTCACCGAACCGATCTGGGCCGAGAGCAAGGCGGTGAGACTCGGCCAGTTCGAACAGCCGGAATCCCTGGTCGCGCACGTCTCTGCCTTGTGCGCCAGCCCAGCTTCGAGACGTGAGACCGGAGAGTTGGGAGCGGCGCTCTACCGCGATGTTTTCGACATCCGTCATACTATTGCAAAATTGGCGGAATCATGCGAGTCCTGATTTGGAACTGGTCGTCCCGGCAGGTAGCGGGTACCGAGGCCTATCTGCATGAATTGATTCCCGCCCTCGAAGAAGCTGGCCACCAATCTGGCTTCGTTTGTGAATCCCATGAGCCAGCCGAGCGTGCGGCCATCGCGCTCCCGTCGACCGGGCCGTTCGCGGCGATCGAGTCTGATGGGAAGCTGCCCGGCGAACTCATCAATTGGCAACCGGACGTGGTGTTGGTGAACGGACGCATCTCCGAAACCGCCGAGCGGACGTTGCTCGCGTTGGCGCCAGGAGCTTACTTCGTTCACAACTACCACGGCACGTGTATCAGCGGACTCAAGGCGCATCGTTTCCCAGAGCCTGTTCCGTGCGGCAAACAGTTCGGCCTCGCCTGCCTGCTGCACTACCTCCCCCGGCACTGTGGCGGACGCAACCCTCTCACGATGCTCCGTTTGTATGGTGAAGAGCGGTCGCGGCTAACCACGTTGAGCCGGTACGCGGCAATTCTCACCCATTCCGAGCACATGCGCCAGGAATACATCCAGCATGGATTCAGTCCCTCGCGTGTGCACGCATTTCCGTTTCTCGCAGGGCCGTGTCCTCCAGCGCCCGAGTCATGTCCTCCATGGGGGGACGCGTTTCACCTCTTGTTTCTGGGGCGGATGGAGGAGTTGAAGGGCGGGGAAGTACTCTTGAAATGCCTCCCCGCGGCCCTCGCCCGGCTCGGTGGACGTCTAGTTCTGACGATGGCCGGTGACGGCCCATGCAAGAACTCTTGGGCCACTCTCGCGGAGAAGCTCCAACGCAGTCATCCTGACCTCGCGATTCGATTTCCCGGCTGGATTCGGGAGGACGAACGGCGGCGCCTGCTACGAGAGACTCATCTGCTCGTGGTACCGAGCTTGTGGCCGGAACCGTTCGGGAAAGTCGGCCCGGAGGCTGGATTCCAAGGCGTTCCCGCGGCGGCGTTTCGCGTGGGTGGTATACCGGATTGGCTTCAGGATCGCGACAATGGTGCTCTGGCTCCGGGAGAACGTCTGGAGCCGCTGGGGCTGTCCGAGGCGATCGTATGGTGCCTTGAGGACCGGCAACGCTATCAGACACTCCGTCGCCGCGCGTTCGAGGTGTCGCAGCGCTACGACCGGAGGAGCCACGTCAAACATCTGGTGGCCGCGCTAGAGTCCGTCCGGACCTTTCGGACAACCGGACCATGAAGATTGCCCTGGTCGTCCACGACTATCACCAGCAAGGTGGTCATAGCCGCTACGTCGCGGAACTCGCGACGCGGTTCGCGCGAGAACATGAGGTCCACGTATTTGCCAACACGATCGAGCCCGCGGGAAACACGTCGATTCGCTTTCATCATGTTCCGGCTCTGCGCACCACCGCGTTGACGACGGTACTCACGTTCCCTTTCTTCGCCAGTCCAGCCGTCGGACGCGATTTCGACATCGTCCATGCTCAGGGCGTCTGCCTGCGCCACTGTGATGTCATGACGGCCCACATCTGCAACGCCGCTTGGCACGCCGCGCGGGCCCGCCTCGGGAATCTGACTTGGAAGGATCATCTCTTCGACAGCGTCGCCACCCCCTTGGAGCGTGCCGCCGTACGCGGCAGCGGCTCTCCGTGGGTCATCGCAATTTCCGAGCGGGTTCGCCAGGATCTGGCGCATTACTACGGCCGGGTGGACCGGATTTCGGTGATTCACCACGGGGTCGATGCCGATCGTTTCTGGCCACCGGACAGGGAAGATCTTCGCCAACGTCTGCGGTCCCGCCTCGACATAGCGGATACGACGCCCCTGTTTCTGTTCGTCGGCGACATGCGCAAAGGCGGAACGACAGCGATCCAGGCGGTGGCGCGGGTCGCGCCCGCACATCTCCTTTGTGTCTCGCGGACTGATCCGAAGCCCTACCGAGCCGAGGCCGTCGCGTCCTCAGCAGGCGGGCGGATCCATTTCCTGCCTCCCACGAATCGCATCGAAGCGGTTTACCCGGCCGCAGATGCTCTTCTCTTCCCGACGCCGTATGATGCATTCGGGATGGTGATCACGGAGGCGATGGCGGCGGGTTTGCCTGTGGTCACGACAAAGATGGCAGGTGCATCAGAGTGCATCCGGCAGGGCATCGATGGGCTTGTCGTGGATGATCCGCTCGACGTGGCAGGGTTTGCGGCGTGCATGGACACGATCACGCGCGACGAAGACTTCCGGCGCAGCCTCGGCGCTACCGCTCGTGAGAACGTCCGTTCGAAAACATGGGACGCAGTCGCCGAAACCACAGTCAGAGTCTACCATGCCTTATGCGGCTAACTAATTACATTAATCCGCGCCATCCGTCTGCGCGCTGGCGCCCCCGAGCGTACTATTGCACGCGTTTTCAGTCACGCATGCTTGCCGGAAGCTCGACGCTCACACATCAACGGCACCGAGACGTGTCGAGTCCATTAGATTAGATCGGATTATGCCGAACCGCGCGGTTCTCCAGGGAACAGCGACACCTCTCTGGCGTCACATGGCCCGTCGACGGAGCGCAATCTCGGCGAAACTGCGGTACGCCTTGTCCGTAGCTTCGATTTGGAGCCGGGCAGCAGATAATAGTCCATCCCTTAGCGAATCGGCGGCCTTCCACAGGGCAATGGCTTGCTCGCGCAAGGACACTTGCCAAGCCGGAACACTAAGGTCACACCATTGCATGCCGGGACCAAATTGGTGGTGCAGTCCACGAAACTTGTCCGTGTAATAACCAGATTTGGCCAGGCCCATGACTGGGATTCCCTGAGACAACGCAAACACACCGGCATGATAGCTACCCGTGATCACCAAACGGCAACGGCCCGCCTGAAGCGCGGTTGTCCATGGCGAAGCAGCGCAATCATGGGCCTCTTGCCCGTACTGACTTCCTACGATCTTTAGAATGCCTGGAATATCCGAGTCAATCGGGTGCTGCGAGATTGGTAGTGGGATGGCCTCACACTTTAGGTCCGTTGAGAGAGACCGAATCGTTGCGGATAGGTCGTCAGCAATATCGTCGGCAACACCTGAATAGGGCGCCATCCGCACGTTCACGCCCAGGCACGAGGCGAGAGACTTCGGCTTCAGGTCGTACGCGAGATCGATAGCCTCATCCCCGGTTACTGTCAGCAGGGAGTCCGGAATACCTAGACTCTTTGCAAGCGCCGGCCCGGTTGAGCCTTCGCGGAGTGTGAGCATGTCCGTGCGCGTTGCCGCCGCACCAAAACGCTTGGCCAACCGTCTCGAGTGAATTGGCCCCAGGCCTTGTCCGAATATTGCGTTAGGGATTCGCGCTGCTTGCGCATATTCGAGCCAATATAGCAAGGCTGTGGCCTCACTTCGAAAGCTGTCCGTGAAGATACCAGCACCTGTGACCGTAACGGCAAAAGGGTACCGCTTCGTTTTCCTTAGACGGAGGGAAGACAGCCTGAGTCGATGATCAGCAGCATGATAATACCTGCCTATCACGGGGTAGAGGGCGCGGGGCAGAGGGCCGGGAAGGCCGATCGTCCCGTCAGTCAGGGCGTGGATGGCGTTGCTTGCGGTCATGGGCAGACAGCCGGGGCAAAGCAACTGAAGGCGGTCGGGATTGTCCGTTACCACGTGGAGTGGATGATCGGGCAGGTGCTCCTTGAGGCGCCGAACCTGAGAACAGAGCATGGCGGCGTCACCCGCATTGAGCAAATGAAGAGAACTCGGGTAGATATGAATTGGCATACTAGCGGCAGGAGCCCCTCTTGGCGGCTCGCCGTGCTTGCAGTTCGGCTGTTAAAGCAGTGGAGTATCTGGCTATCGCCGTCACTACCATATTACACACGAGGTGCGGAATGGAGACGAAAACCTCCCTCGCTAAGTGGCTAAGGCCGTAACGATCTCCCACCGCACCCGCAAACCGGAAGACCGCCACTTGCTCTCTATTATGTTTCTTGATACGAGCAAGCAAGGAAATGTGATTCTCATAGTGATACATGGCGCTTGACCGGGCCAATGCGTATCCTAGCCTCAATACACGTGCGCACCATTCGCGATCCTCAGTGGCCTCGAGGGTTTCATCATAGGGGACGCGCTCCCATACCGACCGGCGGATGACGCAACCGCTATTTCTCAGGGTGGTATTCAGAATGTCATCGAGCGGAAGCGCACCCGACATCACAGACGGCTTCAACCACTGCGCTCCTTCGAATGAGCGTAGACAACTCACTCCGGCGATCTCTTCCGACGTGAAGCCATCCAGGCACTGCTGGAGAAAATAGGGACCAATCGGAATCGAGTGTGCGCTCAGAATGACGATAAAGGGAGCGGAGGAGGCCTGACAACCGATGTTGATGGCGCGCCCGTAGCTAAAGTCAGCTCTTGTGATTGAGATGAGTCGCGCGCCATGGCGTTGAGCCAAGTCCGTGCTGTTATCCGAGGACTCATTGTCTACTACGATGATCTCCGGTGGCACTGTTTGACGGGAGAGAGCCTCCAGAACCTTCTCGAGTGATGGAGCCTCGTTACGAGTCCGGATTACAACTGAGATGCAGCGAGTCAAACCACGTGTCCGCCTTTATCCAGCACGCTTGTGATCAAGAGGCCACAGTCCATTGAGCACGATGGCGAAGACATAGAGCTGCACATCATTCTTGTTCGATAGTCGTCTCCGGTGGACTGTGTTCTTCCGCTCCGGCCAGCGTGCGCGGAGCGAAGAACTGCTCGGCTTTGTCGTAATGTTGGGCTGCATGATGTAGGAAACACATCTCGCCGTGATCATGGCCGTCGAATGGCCACGACGCACAAATCCCACGGAACTCCCGCCGGAATCAAATTGTCCAACTCCCCGAGACACCACAGTACGGCTTTTGGCAGGTACGGTGTTCCAGCGGATCCGAACCGAAAGGCCGGGGATCGCCAATAATGCATGATGAACCGCATTGCCCAGTGAAAACAGCTCGTCATCGTGACCACCTGGAAGCCGTTCCGTTCGAGTAGAGCGCGGAATTCAGCGGCGTCATATCCCTGCCTGGCATGATTGGGATCGTACGGCGCCGGATTCTGCGGCACGCTCGCCAGCAGAAGTCCACCTGGCTTCAACACCCGCCACAGTTCACTGACGGCCTTGTCGTGATCGGCAATGTGCTCGATCACCTCAGTGCAGAGACAGCCATCGAAAACCCCGGGCTCGTACGGCAAATCCGTCAGGGAACCCTGAGCGACATGATTCCTGGTATCCGCCCGGCGCTGCACGGCGGCTGGAAAGTCGATGTCGACGTTGTCAATCCGCGCGATCTCGCGAAAGCTCTCGAGGAAGTCCGAATACAGTCCCTCGCCACAGCCCGCGTTCAGCACGCGGCCCCGGAACGTATGAGTGCCAAGCGTGAGGCGCAGATTCGGAAGTTGAACCTGGAGCCGCGCGGTGTCCGGGTATCCGGGAAGAACGAGGCGTCCGGCTATCGATGCGTCCAGGATGCGGAACAGCGAACCCATTGATATCCAAAATACCATACGGGTTCGCTTCGAACGGCGACACCCGGCCTCTGGATCGAGGGGAAGCCGGGGCTGCGGTGTCCGTGGGCTTAGCGATCTCGTGATTTGTACGTGATCGCCGCTGCTGCGGCTTTGGCAGGTTCCTCGACAAGCCTCAACATCACAAAAGCGCAGATCAAAGCGGCGCCCGCGGCACTCGAGAGCACGATGACTTCGCGACTGTAACCGCCGCCGAGCATCTTTAAACCCTGGTTCACGACGATATCGGCAATCGTGGCGTGTGTCAAGTACAGCGAATAGCTCATGCGGCCAAACCAAGTCAGCAGCGGTGTAGATGACCACCCAGAGACGAGGGCCGCGCATGTTGCAAGCCCGGCCAAGGCCTGAGGACTCCCGATTAGCACCGCCGTTGTCGCGAAGGTTGCGCACACTCCGGTCACGAATTCCCACCTCGGAACATTGAGCCCCTTGAAGCGAAATGCACAGATTCCAAATAGGAAAGATGGTGCGTGGTGCGGCAGAAAGTCGCTCAGTGGGAAAGCGACCGCCCCCACCGCCGCGGCCGTCACCAGCAACACAGAGATGTACCAGCCTCGAATAGAAAGGAGCGGATATAGCAGTCCAACCGCGATATAGTATTGGAACTCGATCGCAAGTGTCCAGAACACATCGGCAAGCCACGGGAGGCCCAAAAACGTGTTAAGGTAAAATAGGTGAGCCAGAACTCTCCGCACAGGTATGTGAAAGGGCTCTCCCTGATGAAGTGGTGTTCTCGATGCTAGATACGAGTACGCGACTATCATAACAATAGTTGCGAGATATGGCGGATCTAATCGAACGACACGTTTGGCGAGGAATCGGCCGAAGGAACGCGGCCGATAGTCCACCTGACTAAGGGAGTACGGTATTATGAATCCGGAAATTGCGAAAAACACCTGGACGCCCAGCCAACCATATCGGCCACTTTCATGCAGGCCAGGAATCGTCCAGGCTTTGAACCCGGAAAGATGATACCAGAACACGGATAACGCTGCGATCGCTCGCAATGCATCAATGATATCGATATGTTTCCGTTGGTTCAGTGCACCGAAGTGTGGATGGAGTGTTGGGGGAGGCGCGGCCATCAGTAGCAGCCGCTGCTTGTAGCTGGTAGGGGCCGTGCTATTGGCACACGACCTCCGGTGCCACTAATGTGCAGGTCTTTACCTTTGTAGAATTCCAGTCGAGGTTCGGCCAGACGGTCGCTGCCCAATCGGCCACCGAGGACGTCAAGACGCTCGAGACGCCCCAGAATCGGAACCGCGGCAGCGCGAACCAGAGGCGCTCAGCCATCCGGGTGCTGTTCTGATTGGGGGAAGTCACCGATAATGACAGTGGCTCTAACTCAGCTATCGCGGATGGTTGGAACGTCCTGGCTTTCTCATACCAGCTAGCCAAAAACCCTTCCATGATCGTAGTCCGGTCGGACACCGGTATGTCGGACCAGATTGGATACCAGTACAGGTCCGTTAGCATGTAGGGCAGGTTGATTGATGGGCGCCATCCTTTCCCGGACGGCCCGGCCACACTACTTCCGGCAGCCGCGTCTTGCAACGCCCGTACCAGCCACAGAGACTGCAATCCGATCTGCGGAGCGGACAGCCTACTTGAAGTCTCGGCGACTCTCGCGTGGATGTACGGCCAGTCAATTGGGGTGGTCCCACTACTCACCTTGTTGCCATTATTTAGCACGAGTTGAAGGTTGTACCACACCTGCGCTAGGTATCTCATTCGGCTTCTGGATAAGACGGAATTGACCTGTGGCACTGCCGGTGAAGAATGGAACGGGATGTGGCTGTACCAGGCTCGGTCATCGGCTTGGGGCCCAAACACGGTCCTGGCCATGCCCTCCAGGCCGAATTCCTGATTCAACTCCCAATTCTTGGTGAGATTCCACTGCTGAATGGAGTACGCTTGATGAATCCTCTCATCAGACCAAACGTCGCTGAAGTTTTCGAGGCCGTTGTTGATCCTGAATTCGAGATAGCGCGCGACCCAGTAGAGATAGACACTGTTGGCGTTCAGATAGGCTGATGGATCGTTTGGTTTCAACCGCTCTCTGGTCTTGGTGTAAACGACCTCCAGAACACTTCCTGGGAACGTCGAAAATGCGTCCATGGGATGGATCGTGGGCAGCCAGTGGTTCCAGTCGGGCAATTGCATCGCGACCGGGATTTCGCGTCCGTTAAGATTAGCATCGGCAAGGATAAGTTGGGTGGGTTTTCCCGACGGAGGGAAGATGTACGGGAGCATGTCCGAATCCTTCTCCAAAACCCAATCCAATCCTGCCCCCGCCGACCACTCTGCGACCGGCTTCGAATCCAACCCAGGACCCGGCTGGTATGGCGGATTCCACGGCCTCCCCGGACTGGGCACGTTCAGCGAACGGATATAGCTTGCAATCTGGTCACCCTGGGCTTCGGTCAGTCCATGGAAAACGCTGCGGGCGCGTATGGAGTTATTCGAGTAGTTGAAGTATTTGAGGTCACGGCCGTCCTGAGCATGGCAGTCCGAACATTTGGCTTTCATGCCGTTCGGGAAGCCCGGAGAGGTGAGGGTGGCCTGGCGCCACAGACGCTCTCCTTCCAGAATGTCCGCCGAGGCCGTGCTCGGTGGAAGCCAGGTATTGGGGTCCTCGTCAGCGAACGAGGTAGCGGGAACCATCAGCGAGTTGTCCGGCCGGATGAAGTTGACGGCGAGAACACGGTAGCCGCTCGACACGCCGTTCGAGGTTTCGAGGCGGAAAGCGACCTTGTTCGGGCCTTCCTTCAAGGCTGCGAGTGGCAATCGGAATGACGGGCGAAGGGTGTGATAGCCTCCGCCGATTCCTCCATAGGCACGCTCGAGGGTGGGGAGAGTCACCGTCGTGTTGTTCAGAATCGTCCAAACACCATCATTGATCTGAACAGCTACCTTGTTGTCATAATCGAGGCCATGAATGCGAAGTTGCATCCGGTAGCTATCGGTGGTGGTCACGGGACTCGGAACGTCCAACGTGATCTCCCTGGTGGTACCCACGGGTCCGAGAACTTCAATCGGCATCGTCACAATCGAAATCGGGTTGTCGACGTTGACGGCCACATCCGCCTGCGTACGGTTACCTGCCGCATCCGTTGCGACCGCGCGAAGCGTATTCGACCCGTTCGGCGCCCTCTTGGTGTCCCAGGCGTACGAGTATGGACTCGACAGCGTCGCAAGTACTGCGCCGTTCAACAGAAGCTGCACGGACTTCACTCCCACATTATCCGCCGCCGCGACCTGGACCGCAACCGTGCCACGGTTTGACGTACCAGCCTGGGGTGCAGTAAAGGAGACCGTGGGCGGTGTCGCATCCGACGGCGTCTTCAGGTAGACCGAGGCCGCGGCGTACTGTTTGGGGTCTGCCGCGCTGGTGGCGCGAACCGCGATCGTTTGGTCGGACGTCACGGTCGCGGGCGCCGTGTAGAGCCCGGCTGCCGAGATCGTTCCAACGGCAGGATTGATGGACCAAACCACGGATTTGTTCGAGGAGTAGGCCACAGTTGCCGAGAATTGCTGTGTGCCGGAGGGAACGAGCGTTACCGATGCTGGGGTGATCGTAACCTTCGGCGGTAACAGGGTCACCGTCGTCGAAGCCGAGCGCGTGGCGTCAGCGACGCTGGTCGCCTTGACCGTGGCGGAGGTATTGGTCGAGATGCCAGCCGGTGCCTTGTATAGGCCGGTACTCGAGATCGTCCCGGCTGTCGCCGACCAGACGACGGCCGTGTTGGAAGTATTCGTCACGGCGGCCGTGAATTGACGGGTCTCGTCCGATCCCAATGTAGGCGTTAGGGGACTGATCGATACCCCAATGCCACTGGTGCGCTTCAAGCTGACCGTTGCCGTAGCGGCCTTTGACGGATCGGCCGCGCTTGCTGCCTTAACCGTTACCACCGAGTCCGCGGAGAGCAATGCAGGAGCGGTATAGACACCTGTGGTCGAGATCGACCCAGTGGCGGGACTGATCGACCACAACAGACCCGTGTCCGTCGTGTTTGTTACGCTTGCCGTGAATGCCTGCCGGCCTCCCGGTCCAAGGGTGACCGTTGCCGGTGAGACAGGGGATATCGTGACCGGGGTAATCACCGGAGTAATGGCGATTCCATTCAGAATCGCGGCGCCGGTCACGCCATCGATCCGGACCGAGAGCGTACCCGCCGACACCGTCACGGGGTGTTGCGTGGCAAATGCTCGAAACGTACCGCCCGCGAGGCGCGTGACGTCGAGCTTCTGGTAGACCCGGGTTCCGTTGAGGTAGATATCCATCTGCCGGTTTCCGATCGCTGTTCCCTGAACGATCTCCGCGAAAAGCAGGACCGCAACGTAACTGGCATTGGGCAATGGAAGATTATAAGTCAGCGATTTCGCGCTGCGCTGTGTTTGATACACTGGCACTCCGTTCGTCAAGGCAATTGCTGTCGTGGTGGAAGAACTCTTCCCGCCACTGAAGTATGTGTCGGCGATCCATTGATTTCCGGCCGAATCGGTCACTGCCTGTCCGCCCGCGTTGATACGGAGAGTCGTCTGACCATAACCCGGCAGAGTCAGACAAAAAACAATCGGTGTCCACACGGCGGCGGAACGAAACGAGAAGCTCATGGACCATAGTTCGGCACTGGAGAGTTGCTTCTACACGCCGGACCTGGGCCTTCACCTTATACTGGCGAAAGCGATTTTCCCCGAGTGCGCACCTCGAACAGCATTAGTACGAGACTGGCCCACGGGAGGGCACTGACTCGACGAGAAGGCCCAGACCCTGAACAGCGTCAAAGCAGAATGGAATATCTAAAATGCAACCAGCCGTCAGCCAATCCGGCCCTCTAAGGTGTCACGAGGGTACTAGGCGCCGACCCACATGGGTTCCTCCGGCATATCTCTCCGCGTGACAACTCGATTACTGCTTTAACGCGAAATCTGGTTCAGGCAGTGCGGTTAACTTCTCCAGTACACCACAGGGCTTTGGTCCATGTCCAGTCGAAGCGCCCGGGAATTTCGCGGGGGCGAGAGGTTACCCTCGAGTGGTGGGCGATGGACCGGCGTTGGCTCGCTCCCACGGTTAGCGGTTTTTCCGCACCACGGCACACGCTCTCTGCTATTCTGAAAAAGTAGTACCCCGCGCGGACCCCCATCGGGCGCCTTCCCATCCGCCGCCGGGCTGCCGTCAGCGGCCCTCCTATTCCACAACGCCGAGGGCGAATGAAACGGATCCTGACAATCGTCGGCACCCGTCCGGAGGCCATCAAGCTCGCGCCCGTCACGCTCGAGCTCGCCAAACATGCCGATCGGATCGAGCACACGATCTGCTCGACGGCGCAGCATCGCCAGATGCTCGATCAGGTCCACGGATGGTTCGGCATCGAGCCGCACATCGATCTCAATCTGATGGCGCCCAATCAGAAGCTCGCCGATTTCGCGGCGAAGGCGCTCATCGATGTGACGCGTGTGATCGAACAGGTGAAGCCGCACGTGGTCATCGTGCAGGGCGACACCACGACGGCGATGATGGCTGCCCTCGCGGCGGCTTATCAACGGGTCGATGTCGCGCATGTCGAGGCGGGCCTGCGCACTGACGATTTGTTCAACCCTTTCCCGGAGGAGTTGAACCGCCGCATCGCGACAGCGGTCACGCGTTATCATTTCGCGCCCACCGAACGCGCCGCGCGCACTCTACGGGAAGAGAACGTCGCTGCCGATCGAATCCAGGTGACCGGCAATACGGTCATCGACGCCTTGCGCTTGACGCTCGAACGTAAGGTGGAGCTTGACCTGCCCTTTCTCAACGGTCACCGAACAGTGTTGGTGACCGCTCACCGGCGCGAAAGTTTCGGCGCGCCGTTCGAATCGCTGTGCCGCGCGTTACGCGGGCTCGCTGACCGGAATCCCGGGGTGACGCTCGTCTATCCGGTCCATCTGAATCCGAACGTGCGCGAACCGGTCAACCGTTTGCTCGCGGGTCACGAGCGGATCCATCTGATCGAACCGCTGAGCTATGAGAAGTTCGTGCATTTGATGGCGCGCGCCGAACTGCTGCTCACCGATTCCGGCGGCGTGCAGGAAGAAGCGCCCTATCTCGGCAAACCGGCGCTCGTGATGCGCGACAATACCGAACGGCCCGAAGCGGTGGAAGCGGGCACGGCGAAACTGGTGGGCACGAACGAAGAGACGATCATTCGCGAGGCTGAGCGGCTGCTCAACGACAGTTCGGCCTATCAATCGATGGCGAAGGCCGGAAGTCCGTTCGGCGACGGGTTCGCCGCGCGGCGAATCGTGGAGGCATTGTTGCACTAGTCATGCCTCGCATCCTCGACATTCTCCTCTCTTCGGCCGCGCTCTTGGTCCTGTCGCCCGTGATGATCGCCTGTGCGATCGCGGTGCGGTTGTCCTCGCCCGGCCCGGTGCTGTTCCGCCAGGCGCGGCTCGGGCTCGGCGGCAAGCCGTTCCAGTTCCTGAAATTTCGCAGCATGTATGTAAACGCGCCCGATCTGCGCAACGCGGATGGGTCGGCGGTGTGCGGCAGCGGCGATCCGCGGGTGACGCCGGTGGGCCGGTTTCTGCGCGAGACGAGCCTCGATGAATTGCCGCAGTTGATCAACGTGCTTCTCGGCAATATGGCGTTGGTGGGTCCGCGGCCCGACCAGGTGGATCAGATCCGCTTCTACACGGAGACCGAGAAGCGCAAGCTCGAGGTGAAGCCCGGAATCACGGGCCTCGCTCAGATCTCGGGACGCAACGAGATCAATTGGGAGCAGCGCAAGGCGCTCGACGTCGAGTACGTCGCGCGGCGCGGGTTCGTTTTCGACGTCTTGCTGCTGCTGCGTACCATTCCCTACGTGCTGACGCGCAAGGGCATTCATGACTCGGCGGCGGGCGGAGTGCCTGCGAAATGAGCGTAGTTCGCCAGGCGAGTCCGGACCCGTTGCGGAACCTGATTGCCTCGCGGATGTCGATCCCTTATCCTTCCTATGAGAATCGCGTGGGCGCCGAAAGGCACGCAGCCTACTCGCTTGCGCAGGGTGAGGCGGCTTGGCGCGCGGCGACGGGCGGCTTCGCGCTGATCGAGAGCAATCGCCCGGTGGCGGCGGCAGCCTGGCGGCAGCTTCCGTGGGATTCCGGAATGTTCGGATTTCCCGCGGGCCGGCTCGAGATGCTCGTTTCGACCGGATCGTATCCGGAAGCCCGTCTGCGCGCGCCACAAGTGCTGGCGAGTGTGGTCTCCGATTGCGCGCGGCAAGGCATCCGCCATCTCACCGCGCGCGTCGATCCGCGTGACTACGCCGCGCTGCATACGCTGCAGGCGGCGGGCTTCGAATTAATCGACGGCATCCAGACGTTTACGCTTCCGGTCGCCGGTGAGATCTCGCGCCAGTTTCCCGCGGGTACCCGGCTGTTCGAATCTGCGGACCTCGACGCGGTGGTCGAAATCGGGCGAACGTCGTTTATCTATGACCGGTTCCACAACGATCCGTTTCTTCCGAAGGCGACATCGGATTACCTGCACGGTGTCTGGACCGAGAACTGCTGTCTCGGCAAAGCAGCCGACGCGGTGATCGTCACCGAGCGCGAAGGCCGTATCGCCGGCTACGCGACGGTGAAGGTGGACGCGGCGGCAAAACAAGGCCTGGGAATTTCGATCGCCACCATCATCCTGGTGGCAACCGCCGGCTGGGCCCGGCGGAGCGGTTGCGCGCGCGATGTGACGCTCGGCACGTTGGCCTGGTGCGCGCGCGAGCAAGCCGAGTCGGTGGAAGTGGGCACACAGATTTCCAACGTCCCCGCGGGCCGCGCTTATGAAGCACGGGGATTCCGCATCTCGGGTGTATCGCTGACACTCAGAAAGGTTTTCACCTAGAATGAGACACTGTACATTCGCATGCGGAAACGGCCCTTTGTCGGAAACCGGAGGATGGGCATCCGTATCATGTCCTGGCGTTCGATCGCTCAATCCAGTGCACGGGCAATCGCCGACTTTGCCATCGTGCAGCTCAGCGCCGTCGTAGCGCTTCTGGTGGTTGGCCTGCGTTTGCAGGATCAGCCACCGATGACCGCGGAGGCAGGCATTGCCATTCTGCGCGACTATTACTTCGGAGTATTCTTTCCACTCTCGGTGATTTTCCCGGTGGTACACGCCGCATTGGGCGTCTACACCACCACCCGGACGTACACGCTCGAGGCCAAGGTCCGGCGCGCGGCGATGAGCGCCTTCATCGCGACGCTGACCTTCGTCTTTCTCAACTTCCTGGTCACGCGAACCAGTGTGCTGCCGCGCTCGTCAGCCTTGCTGTTCTCGCTGCTGGTGATTTCGGCGACAGCCGCGGCGCGCTGGCTGAAGGCGTGGATCTTCCACTCGGACGAACTGGCGCGCTTGGCCGCTCCCGCCGCGGCGGTCATGCCGTCCCCTGCTCCGCGTAAGGCGGACAAAGTGCTCGTGGTGGGCGGAGCGGGCTATATCGGCGCGATCGTGCTCGAAAAGCTGCTTGCGCGCGGACAGAACGTGCGTCTGCTCGACCGGCTCGTTTACGGCGACCAGGCGATCGCGCATCTGCAGCGGTATCCGAACCTCGAGTTCATGCCGGGCGATTGCCGCAATATTCAGGATGTCGTGCGCGCGATGGCCGACGTGCGCGACGTGATCCATCTCGCCGCGATCGTGGGCGATCCGGCCTGCACCGAAGACGACAAGAACGCGCTCGAGATCAACTACGCCGCCACGCGTATGATGATCGAGATCGCCAAGGGTCACGGCGTCGAACGCTTCCTGTTCGCGTCGAGCTGCTCGGTCTACGGCGCCTCGGATCTGTTGATGGACGAGAACTCGAAGACCGTGCCCGTGTCGCTCTACGGCGAGACCAAGCTCAATTCCGAGAAGGCGCTGCTCGAGGCCAAGTCGGACAAGTTTCATCCGGTGGTGCTGCGGTTTGCCACCGTCTTCGGTCTGGCGCCGCGCCCGCGCTTCGATCTAGTGGTGAATCTGCTCACGGCCAAGGCGTTCCAAGAGGGCACCATCACCATCTATAACGGCGAACAATGGCGGCCGTTCATCCATGTCGCCGATATCGCCGAGGCCGTGGTGATGACGCTTTCGGCTCCGCTCGATGCGGTGAGCGGCGAGATCCTCAACGTGGGCGACGACCGTTTGAACTACACGCTCGCCCAGATCGCCGACATCATCAAGAGCGAGTTCCCGGACACGCGGGTCGAACAGGTGGAGAACTCCGACCGGCGCAACTATCGTGTTTCGTTCGCCAAGATCCGCGAGCGGGTCGGCTTCGAGGCGACTCGGAATATCGAGGACGGTGTGCGCGAATTGAAGCTCGCCTTCGAGCGCGGGCTGATCGGCAATTACCAGAACGCGTTCTACAGCAATATCCTGTTCATCAAGGAACGCGGAAAGGTCGACTCGGGCAACGAGGTGTCGAGCAAGGTGATGGCGGCGTTCGCCGACGTGCCTGTGGGGAATTGAAGGGTCGTACCGCGCCCTGATCGTTGGTTGTGGCGCAAGGGGGGATGTCCGTTCCAGCAAAATAGAAATGTCCCCCTGGCCGCCGATCTCATTGACTACCTACGCCGCGTCCTCCGTCTCGCCCCCGGCAAGCACCAACTCTCCGTTCATCGTCTCGATGAACTTCTTCAGGGTCCCGCGGCGGAGGGTTCCCGCGAAGCTTGTTGACGGCGGGATCTCGCGCGGGTATCGCGAGCCGCACAAAGCGAAGCGGTTGTGCATGCTATCCGGTCTGCTGGAATCCTCGCTTTCCGGTACAAGCGGACAGTCTATTATGGCTTTCGCAAGTCCGGTTCGCGGTGGGCACTGATGGCGCGGAACGATCGGGATGAATGAAGGGTCTTCGTTTCGAGACGCAAGTCCAAAATCTCGACGTGTCGCGATGTACGTAGACCGGAAGGGCCACCGCTGCCCTACCGCCGAGCGGGACCCTGACCGGTAGGAAATGGTCCACACTTCAGGCGCCCAAAGATTCTGGTGTGCCTCACTTGGGTCTCACCGTCCGCCGGACTGCAATCGCAACGCCGCAGGTACGCCGCTCCTGAGTTGGGTGCGCTGGGTCCCGCCCCACCCTGTCGTATTCTGAGGTGTGGGGGTTCCCGTACAGCGATCAGCCCCCTTCCGCCGATTAGACAATCAGACCTGATGGCCGCTCTCATCCTCATCCATCCCAGGAGACTCTCCCCCGCGCCCCCGAGGCTCGGCTAGATTCATGAACATCAAGATCCAGCGCCTGGAACCGGCCGGCGCGCAGGCGTGGGACGCCTACGTGTCCAAACACCCGCACGGGTCGCCTTTCCATCTCTCGGCTTGGGGCCGCACGCTCGAGTCTACGTTCGGATTCCGCCCGGAGAATCTCGCCGCCATCGGACCCGATGGAGCGATCACGGGCGTGCTCCCTTTGTATGAAGTCGACAACTTCATGACCGGGCGCGTGCTGATCTCCTCGCCGTTCGCGGTCTATGGCGGGATCCTCGCCGATTCGCCCGAGGTCCGTGACGCGATCGCGCGGGAAGCCCGCCGGATCGGCGAAGAGCGCGGTGTCCAGTACATCGAGCTGCGCAATACGGATGCTTCGCAAGTCACTTCGGAAGTCACCGGGGCCACGCCAGTTGATCGCTACGTCACCTTCACCCAGGATGTGAAGCCGATGACGGACGAGGAACTGCTGGCAACGGTCCACAAGAAGACGCGGAACATGGTGCGCAAGGCGCTGAAGAGTCCGTTCTCGACGCGCGTCACGGGCTCGCTCGACACCTTCTACGCGCTCATGTGCAACAACTACCGGCGCCTGGGCACGCCCATCTTTCCGCGCTCGTTCTTCGAGACCATGAAGGCGAACTTCGGCTCGATGGTGGATGTCCGCGAGATCCTGGTGAACGAAGATGTCGCGGCGGCCGCGTACAACTTCCTCTACAACGGCTCGATGCACACCTACTATGCGGCCTCGTCGCCCGACTTCCTGAATCTGGCGCCGAACAACTACATGTACTTCGACTTCCTGCGCTGGGCCGGGAACAACGGCCTCCACGTTTTCGATTTCGGCCGCAGCAAGAAGGAGTCGGGCACCTTCGAGTTCAAACGCCACTGGGGCACGGTGGTGCGCGAGCTGCCTTATGAAGTGGTGCTGGTGCGGCGCAAAGATCCGCCGAACTTCAGCCCGAAGAATCCGAAGTTCGAGATGGCGATCGCGGTTTGGCAGAAGCTGCCGTTGTTTGTGACGAACCTTCTCGGCCCCAGGTTGATCCGGCTCTTCCCATGATCATGACCGTGCTGCTGGTGGTGCTGATCCTGCTCTTTTTGCACCCGTTCGTGCTCTACCCGCTGCTGCTGCGATTGGTACCGGCGCGCAAGCCCGCGCTCGCTCCACCCGATGCTCCGTTGCCGCGTGTCGCACTGGTCATCTGCGCGCTGAACGAAGAGAAGATCATCCGCGCCAAGCTCGAGAACTCGGTTGCGCTCGACTATCCGAAAGACCGCTTCACGATCTACGTCGTGAACGACGGCTCGACCGACCGCACGAGCGCCATCGCGCACGAGTTCGATGATAAGGGCGTGCGTGTGATCGATCGCGAGCAGCGCCGCGGGAAGGTCCGGAACCTGAACGAAGTGATCGCATCGCTCCGCGAGGAGATCGTCGTCTCTTCCGACGCCAACGTGATCTACGATCCGAAGGCGATCCGGCATTTGGTGGCGCGGTTCGGCGATCCGAAGGTCGGTTGCGTCTCCGGGAAGGTGATCCTGCAAGAGACCACCGATGCGCTGCAGTCGGGCGAGGAGAACTACTACTCGCTCGAGTGGTTCCTGCAGGAGAAGGGCTCCGACATCTATTCGATGTGCGGCGCCGATGGCGCCATGCACGCGTTTCGCCGCGCGCTGTTCGTCCAATCGCCGAACGACACGTTGATCGAGGATTTCGTGCTGCCGATGACGATCACGCGCGCCGGTTACCGTGCCGTGTTCGAGCCGAAGGCGCTGGCCTGGGAGCGCGGTCCCGAAACACTGCGCGAGGAGTTCCGGCGCAAGGTCCGGATTGCGGCGGGCGCCGCGCAAGCGCTGGCGCGCGGTAACGGACTCCCGGGCAACTGCCCGCTTGCGTTCTGGTTCGTATGGGCCTCGCACAAGCTGCTGCGCTGGATGTCGCCCGTGATCGGAGTCGCGATTCTGACCGTGGCGACGGTGAGCGCGGCGCAGCCGCTTTCGCAACTGGTTCTCGGGGCCTTCGCGTTTCTCGCGCTGCTCGCACTGATTCGCTGGCGGACGGGATGGTCGAATCCGCTGCTCAACGCGCCGTTCTATTTCTTCTTCGGACAGGTCGCGGTGGCGTGGGGATTGATCAAAGGCGTGGCGGGTAAGCAGTCGGTCTTGTGGGCCAAGGCGAATCGTTGAGCGATCCGGGCCGAACCCCTTCTACAATGGGCTCCTGGGCCTTGCCCGGACTGCTCGAGTTCAAATAGGAGATTTTCCAGATGGCTTCCGTTGCCCGTGTGACCGAGATTATCGCCAGTTCGACCAAAGGTTTCGATGACGCCGTGAAGGTGGGCATCGAGCGTGCCTCCAAGACGCTCGACAACGTACAAGGCGCCTGGGTCAAGGACCAGAAAGTGGTGGTCAAGAAGGGGAAGATCATTGAGTATCGCGTGGGTCTGATGGTGACGTTCGTGTTGAACGATTGACCATCGGGCCATGCCTGTCGCAACGCCGGTCCAACCGAGCCAAGGCACTGATACGGGGAAATCGGACGGCGCGTCCGGACCACGGATTCGTTGCCCGCTGTGCGGCTGGACTCCTCGGGCCGATGACTTGTGGTCATGTAGCTGCGGCCATTGTTGGAATACGTTCGACACGGGCGGTGTTTGTCCGAGCTGCGTGAAACAGTGGCACGACACCCAGTGTCTGGAGTGCCGGAAATGGTCGCCGCACTCGGATTGGTACGAGTACTGAGGAACGGCTGTGATTGCCGGGCGTACGCGGCGCGGCGTCAGTACTCGGCCGACATCACGGCGCCGAGCGTCAACACGCCGTCCCACAGATTTTGCAGGCGGATGTTCTCGTCGTGGGAATGCTGCTTGTTGTCGTGATTGGCGATCGGAACGATGATCACGGGAATGCCCAGAACATCCTCGAACGAAGCGATGGGCAGCGTACCTCCACCGGTGGGTTGACGGATGACCGGTCCGCGGACCTTCTCGATCGCCCGGACCACGGTCGCCGCCAGCGGCAGATCCATCGGCACGCGCACCGCGCGCATCCCATCGCGCGTCCGGCTCACACGGGCGACGCGGGGATGCGTCAGCCGTTCGGCGGCCGTGGGCTCGCGCTCCACAATGAAGTATCCGCGCTTGCGAATGTGTTCGAGACACTGGTCGATGGTCCTTTGCGGATCCATCCCTTTCACCAGACGGATGCCGATGTTGGCGACCGCCCGCGAGGGAATCACGTTGCGCGCCTCGTTGCCCGTGGACGAACTGGTGATGCCCTGGATATTGAGCGCGGGAATCGCGATCAGCTCATTGAGCCGCTTGCCGGGAACCTCGGCCGCGCCCAACAGCAGCTCGCGCTTCAACTCCTCTTCCACTTCCGGAATCTCGCGGACCGCGCCGAGTTCCGCCTCGTTCAACGGGATCACATCGTCATAGAACCCCGCGACCCGCACACGACCGTCCTCATCCTTCATCGACGCGATCAAGTGCGCCATCATGAGCGCGGGATTGGGCGACCAGTTCCCGTAGTGTCCGCTGTGCAGCTCCCGCGCGGGTCCGTAGATGGTCAGCTCGAAGCCAGCCGTTCCGCGAACTCCAAACGATACCAGTTGCCGGCGGCTCTGATGCACCGGACCATCGCAGAAGATCATCGCGTCGGCCCGCAAGCGGTCCTTGTATTTCTCGAGAATCGCCCGTGCGTGCGGCGATCCGGCTTCTTCCTCTCCATCGAAAAACAACTTCAGGTTGGCGCGAGGCTTGATCCCGGAGTCGAGCGCGGCGAGAAACGCGATGACCGGAGCTTTGTCGTCACTCGCCGAGCGGGCTTGCAGCCGCCATTCCGGATCGAGTTGCGCGGCACTGGTGGGCCACGGGAGCTTTTGTCCGGCTCGGTTGAGCAGGACAGGCTCGAACGGTCCGCCGTTGGTCCACTGGTTTGGAACGACGGGCTGGCCGTCGTAGTGCGCGTATAAGATGATGGTGCGCTGCGCACCGGGGACGCGGATCTCGCCGAAGAGCGCGGGTGGAGCGCCAGGCACTTCGAGCCGCGTCAGCGTGATCCCGCGCTTGGCATACATCCGCTCGATGAATTCGGCGTTGCGGCGCATGTCGCCGAGGTTGCGGGCAATGTTGGGGATTCGGAGGAGTTCGGCGTACTCATCGAGCATCGCTAACCGATCCTGCTGGGCGAGCAGAGGAAGCGCGGCCAACAGGAAAGTCGCGATGGGTTTCATTTGCTGAGGCTAGCACTCGGCGCGGAATCCGGAAAAGTAGACCTCACGATGGATTGCGCCGTCGATGCTGGAGCCGCTTGCAGGCCGAGTGCGGCTTTCGATTGCGCTGGCGCCTCCGATCCGTGCGCGGGCCCAATCGGGCAGCGGCCGAAACGTTCTTCCAGAATGCGGCGCCGCCATCATCCATGCCCTTGTTGTCTGGCGGGAACTATCGGCCGAGCGCTGCCTCCAGTGTCGGGGCGGTGATCACCCGGGAGGCCCACTGCTCGATCTCGATGGGGCTGGCGCCCTGTATCCGTGCGCTGGCCCAATCGGGCAGCGGGCCGAAGCGTTCTTCCACTTGACGGCGCAGGATCTTCACCATGCCTCGCTCCAGACCTCTCTCGATACCTTCCTCGCGGCCCTTCTCGAAGCCGGTGTCGTAGATTTCCTTCAGAATCACGTTCTCTTCGAAATCGATGTTGACGCCCATGGCTTTCACCTCTATTCTGAACCGTTCCGACGCTCCTCGCAAGCCAGACAGAACCGCCATCCGCGCGAGGACCCGCCGGCGCTCCGGCTCCGGCAGTTGGCACGCCTGCCCGATGATCTGGCGCATATGCTCGACTCCGCCGTTCGCCAGCAGTGCCAACGCGCAGTCTCCCGGACGCCCGGAAGCGAGCAGTTCGAGCGCGTTGAACTCGCGAATGTCGATCAGTTTGTACCGTACCTTGATCTCGCCGATGTGGAGCGCCGCGGACATCGACAGGGGATCCCGCCCGATATAGATCAGCAATTGCTCGATCTTGCGCCCGCGATACTTCTGGGCTGCGAGGAGTCCGTAGATCCCCATGCGATAGGGCATCTCCGTTTGATTGGTGCTCTGAAACTCGATATGGAGAATCGTATCGTCGCCGAGTTCGATCAGCAGGTCTGCGATGCGCTCCTCGACGATCGCGAATTCGATGTTGAGGAATCCGCGGATCTTGCGGTCACCGATATAGGCGTCGAGGATGCTCGGCCGCTCGCGCTGGAACAGATCCTTGACGACCGCGTCGTAGCGGATCGGATAG
This sequence comes from uncultured Acidobacteriota bacterium, assembly GCA_902825945.1. Taxonomy (GTDB): domain Bacteria; phylum Acidobacteriota; class Terriglobia; order Bryobacterales; family Bryobacteraceae; genus SYLY01. Next base: position 8,647 of record CADECY010000038.1, on the reverse strand, counting down.
CTTGTCTTGGCTGGAGACGGATCGGCCACGTACCGAGTGTAGAAGCGCGGCCGGCGGTTGGTCTATATCCCTCTTGTGCTGATGGGAGTATCGGCCCGAGTGCGGCGCAAAGCATTGGACCTCTGACGAACTGGGCGAGTTCACCTACGCTGCCGAGAATCCCAGACGCCTTGGCGGGCAACGGGCGGCGCGTAAGATTCGCTGGGCATCGCAGGGTCGCGGAAAGCGAGGCGGCGCACGAGGCATCTACTTCTTTCGAGCGGAAGCGACGCCATTGTTTCTGCTCGACATCCACGCATGGTACGAGAAGAGGGATGTCGATTCGATCACGGAGAGGTACCGCTATACCCGTAACCACGAAGGCGAATATCAGTACATCTTTGGCTACGGTCGCGGTGCGAGCGTGGCGTATCGCATGGTACGGCCAGCCATCGAGCTCTTCGCGGAAGTCACACTCAACAAGAAGCTGGACTATGTCCATCAGGCGAAGAAGCACGGGAAGAATGTTCCCACTGGACGAATCAGCCAGCTCGATGGCTTTGCGGCCGTGTATATCGTCGAACACCTCGGAAGCCGCCATCTCATTGCCTGGAAGCGCCCCGGGCCAGCACTCGAGCGTGCCAAGATTGCCATCAATCCTGAATTCGCGCCATTGTGCCCGTGTGTCCGCCTGCCCTATTCGGGCAGGCGAGCAACCAAACTCGACGTGTCCGTCAATCCGGCGGATCACCTCCTCGTCGAGGTCACCGATGAGGCCGGAACGGTCAGCCGCATTCATTTGAACGAAAGGCGCGAAGTTGTACCGAAGTGATACGGACCCTCACCCGCCTCCTCTCGGCACCGTCGTGAGGAAGCCAGTCCGATTTGTGGCGATGGGCGGGAGCTTTCCGAATGTCGTG
>CADECY010000038.1:0-7648 GCA_902825945.1 uncultured Acidobacteriota bacterium | reverse complement strand
TGGTGTACACTTGAACGGTGAAGAGGTTGCTCACCGTCGTCGAGACCAGCCATTTCGCAAAGCGAGCCGCAAAGCATTGGACCTCTGACGAACTGGATGAGTTCACAAGCTACATTGCCGAGAATCCAGAGGCAGGAGACGTCGTGGCGGAAACGGGCGGCGTGCGTAAGATTCGCTGGGCATCGCAGGGTCGCGGAAAGCGAGGCGGCGCGCGAATCATCTACTTCTTTCGATCGGAGGCGATGCCGTTGTTTCTGCTCGACTTCTACGCAAAGAACGAGAAGAGCGATCTCGACGCTCACGACAAGAAACAACTGCGAAACGTGGTAAAGACGATCACCGAGAGGTTCCCGTTATGAAGACTTCCAAAGACAACACTCGCAAGCCCGCCAGCGGGCGCAAAGGCACCGCCGCCGGACGGCGTCTTCTCGCCGCGATGCGCGACGTTACAGCGTTCCTGGAAGGCGATGAGTCGGCGGGGAGAATTGTCTACCCCAAGCCGCCAAGGATCGATGTCGCCGCCGTGAGAGCCAAGACCGGACTCTCACAGAATGAATTTGCGAAACGGTTCATGCTGGCTCCCGGAACTCTCCGAAATTGGGAGCAGGGGATTCGGGAACCGGAAGGAGCGTCGCGGCTGTTGCTTGCGGTGATCGACCGGGCGCCCGACGTTGTTGGGCGGGTCGCCGAGGAACTGCGCAACACTCGCCTATAAGGTGGGCTGAGTTGCTACACCTCACTGGCCGACGAAGCGTCGTGGAGACAACGGTTCGCCGAGAAGTGCGAGATCATTCAACGAATGGCGAGAGAGGCCACTGCCGAGGACGATTCTGGCGAGACGATGCCACTCTCAGCGCTGCGTAGCCCGATTCGATCCCCATCGAGCCACCTATCAGACAGCTCGGACCGCCGGTAGCAAGGCCGCCCATGATATCGTCGTCATGATTGCCACTTCGTGACGAACGGATTCGCCTGCCCGCGTGGCCGCCGTTCGAGGAATGCACGCGGCCGTTTCGCGTCCTGTACGACCACGTCACGACGGAACTTCGAGCCTACTCCGCAAGCTTGCCAGAGGAAGCCGAGGCCGCGTGGTTCCACGAACTCATCGACGGCTTCCAGCGCGAGTACGAGCTATGGTCGACGAGCGCTCGCATTCGGCGCTACTTGGACGCGGTCCACAGGCACTGCGAGTCCGCGCCGATGCGCGTGATCTGCTTCGCCTATCTGCACGTGGTCTACGATCTGCCGCGCGTGATTGCGCGGACGCTCCGTTCGGGACGGATCTCGCGGCAACGGGCGCGAGAGGTATACGCCAAGGCCGGTCCGCTGCTGTTGTCGGTTTTCGACCGGTGCCACACCGATCCGGCCATCTGGGGATGGTATGCGTCTCTGTTCCGCTTCGTTCCGCGGCGGTTCTCGGTGTCCCGAGTTCTCGCCTATTGGATTCTGGCTCACCGGGCGGCGGCGTGGATCAAGGCGGAGACGCTTGCCGAGGTCGAGGACCACGAGCACTATGAACTGGACCTGTGGGTGCGCATGGAAGCGGCGGCTCTACCCCAGATTGAGCAGCGGGCCGGAATGATCGCGCTGCTCGGATGGCTGAGTACGGCGGATACGCTGGGCATGGTGCTCTACCGGGATGCTGGTTCGGCACCCAAGCCGGGTCTGCACAAGGGGGTCCCCCAAACGCAGAAAATCACGCACTTCTTGACCGAGGAGCCGACTATCGAGTCTTCGCAGACGAACCATTAACGGCCATCGCAAACCATTTAAAATCAGCAGATTACAAATGGTCTAGAACACACTTGACAACCGAATAGAAAAGCCATACACTAAATTGTGAGTGTGATCCGAGTGTAAATTGACAAGTATCCGATGCTGGTGCTACTGTGGACACTGTTGCGTCCATCGCATTTGGTACAACTCGGCGATCCCAAGAGCACGACCTCTTTCGCACGCGAAGCTCATGAAGCCGTGTCCGTGACGGAATGGGTTCTGCACGTCTCCGAACAAACAATCGACGATGGCCCTGACACGCATCCAACTGGAACTCCCCGAAGACAAGGTCAAGCAGCTTGAAGCCTTGATGGAAGAGGCTGGCCTCAAGACCAAGAAGGACTTCATCAACAACGCCCTGACGCTACTCGAGTGGGCGATGCGTGAAGTGAAGGCCGGACGCGTGATCGCGTCCGTCGACGAGCGGGAGAAGAGGTACAAAGAGATCCTCCTTCCGGCGCTCGAGAACGTTGCCGTACGCCAGATACTTTCGACGGTGGAAGCTCCGGGCGTCGAAGCTCGGTAGACTGACCTACCCCACCGCGACCTTCGGCCGCCCCTTCTCGATCACCCCGTCGAACCACCGGACCTTCCGCCCCGTCAGGAACAGATCCCCCCAGATCTGCAGGTTCAACAGCCGCCAGATCCGGTCGGTCGCATCCTCGGTCCCCGCCTGATGGCGCGCGAGCAGATCGCCGAGCCGGCTCAGGTCGAAGTACTTCGCGAGCAGCCCGTTCGGATCGCGCAGATAGTCGATCAGGAACGCGCAGCGTTGTTCGCTGAACCAGCGCCGCATCGGGGTCGGGAAACCCATCTTCGAGCGATGCACGATCTCGCGCGGCAGCAGATCCTCCACCGCGCACTTCAGGATGTACTTGCCGTCCGAGGGCAGCTTCATCGAATCGGGCAGCTTCATCGCAAACTCGACGAAGGTATGGTCGAGGAACGGCACGCGGCTCTCGATCGAGGCGGCCATGCTCATCTGGTCCTGCTTCATCAGGAGTTCGAGCAAGTAGGTCTTGTGGTCGGAGAACAGCAGCCGCGAGAGCATGGACTGCTGCGGTTCCACATTCCAGAACTTCAGGTAGCTGTCGTAGGGCGAGGACTTCAGCGCGTCGGACGTCGCCAGATCTTTCAATTGCCCGCCCGGGAATCCGCAGTAGAAATTGTCGAGGAAGAGCGACTCGACATCGGGGGTCCGGTAGAGGAACGTGTGCTGGAGCTTGCGGCGCAGCGAGAGCGATGGCACGGCCCCGACGAGGCTGCGGATGCCCGCCTTCAAAGGCTCCGGCAGCCAGCGATAATAGGCGAGTCCGCGCTCGTTGATCAGGTGATAGCGATAGCGCTCGTAGCCGGCGAAGATCTCGTCGGACCCCTCGCCCGTCAGCACCACCTTCACATGGCGCGACGCGAGTTCCGAGACATAGTAGAGCGGAATGCTCGACGAAAAGCAGATCGGCTCGTCCTCGTGCCAGACCATCGAGGGCATCGAACCGAAGAACTCGTCGAAGCCGATGACCACTTCGTGATGCTCGGTGCCGATCGCCTTGGCTACTTGTGACGCCCAGCTCAATTCGCCGAACTCGGCTTCCTGATAGCCCACCGAGAATGTCTTCACCGGACCATCGAACTGCCGCTTCATGATCGCCGCGATACAGCTCGAGTCGATGCCGCCGCTCAGGAACATGCCGAGCGGAACATCGGCCATCAGCCGGCTGCGAACGCACTCCTCGAGTCGCGTGCGGCACTCGCGGATCGCGGCTTCCGGGTCCACCTTCTGGGGCTTCTCGAACAGCGGCGTTTCCCAATACTGCTCGAACCGCAGGTCGAACCGTGAGCCGTTCCACTCGAGCATCAGGTAATGCGCGGGCGGCATCTTCTTGATGCCGCGGAACAGTGTCTCTTCCGAGCTCACATACCCGAAGGTGAAATACTCGGCGAGCACCGATTCGTTGATCTCGGCGCGTACGCCCGGAAACTCGAGCAGCGCCTTGATCTCGGAGCCGAAGGCGAACGTCCGCCCGTCCCAGTAGTAGTAGAAAGGCTTGATGCCGTGCCGGTCTCGGGCACAGTAGAGGCGCTTCCGCTTCTTGTCCCACAAGGCATAGGCGAACATACCGTTGAAGCGCGTCACGCTCAGCGGACCATACTCCTCAAACCCATGCAGGATCGCCTCGGTGTCGGCGTGGGTCTTGTACTGATGCCCCGCCGCTTCGAGATCGGGCCGGAGACTGGCGTGATTGAAGATCTCGCCGTTGTAGATCACCCAAAGCGACTCGTCCTCGTTCGTCATCGGCTGATGACCGGCGGCGAGATCGACGATGCTCAACCGGCGATGGCCGAGATAGCACATCTCATCGTGGAAATAGCCGAAGTCGTCCGGCCCGCGATGCGCGATCACCTCCGCCATCTGACGGAGCACGCCCAGCGCGCCGTCCGGCGGATTGGCGGAAACGAATCCAGCGATGCCACACATGAGTTTGCCCTAGTCGACCCCTATCCCTTCATTCTCTCATCGACAGAAGCCGCCGCTGCACTCCAGAGCGAGGCATACTCTTCCACCATCCGGTCGAACGAGTATTCGCGGACCACCCGTTCGCGATTTACTTGGCCCGCGCGTTCGCGTAACGCCGGGTCCCGCGCAAGCACGGCCATCGCCGCCGCGAATCCCGCTTCGTCACCCGATGCCACTACGGCCGAGCCCGCGCTCACGCCCTCGCCGAGTACCCGCCGGCAATCGCCGACATCGGTGAGAATGCATGGCCGTCCGCAGGCCATCGCTTCGAGCTGCGCGTTCGAGGTCTGCTCGGTGATCGAGGACATCGTGAAGACGTCAATCGCGTGATAGTACTCGAGCGGCTCGGTGGCGCGGCCGGTGAAGATCACACGATCGGCGATCTTCAGCTCCGCGACGAGCGTTTCGAGTTCCGCCTGCAGCGCACCCTCGCCCACCAGCAGCAGACGCGCGGTTGAAAGCCCCGCGGCGGCGAAGGCGCGGATCAGCAATGGGAGGTTCTTTTCCGGCCGGAACCGGCCGACGAATCCGAAGACCAGATCATCCTCACTGAGCCCGTGCCGGCGCCGGACCACGAAGTTGCGGCCCGGCTTGAAGCGCTCGGTCCGCACGCCGGTGCGGATGAACTGGAGCCGCTCGGGCGCGATGTGGAAATCGCGTTGCGCGGTTTGGAAGAGCGCCTCCGAGACCACCACGGTGCGGAAGATGGTGTTCAGCAGCAGGCGGCGGGTCCAGACGCGGCGCGGTATCATCCGCTCGGCCTCTTCGGGTCCAAATCCGCATTCGTTGTGGATGAAGGCGCAGCGGGCACCGAGCCGCGCGCCGAGGATCATGTCGGTCGCGCCCCAGTTATAGGTGATGATGACGTGCGGCCCATCGCGCCGGGCGATTTCCCGGAGCGTCAGCGGCCATTGGAGCGCGTTACCGCGGGGCGGCGGTACGATGACTTCGACGCCGAGCGAGGCATCGAGCCGCGCCGCCGCGCCTTTGTCGGGAGTGAGGGTCAGGATGCGATGCCGGAAACGAGGCCCGAGCGCATTGATGAGCGCCACCGTACGCAGCTCGGTTCCACCCGGATCGAATCCGGGAAATACGTGCAGAATCCCAGGCGCGGCGGGCATCGTCAGCGCAGGTCCTGGATCAAGCCCGCAAGTTGTTCGGCGACACGCGGACGCTCGTATCGGCGCACGGCTTCCCAATCGGTCTTGGGCAGTTTCTCCGGATCCCGCGCAGCTTCGACGGCGCGCGTGAGCATGGCGCGAATCGCCGCCGGATCGTCATGCGGCACGTTCCAGCCGGTGCGGGTTTCCGAAAGCATGCGGTCGACTTCACCGCCCGTGGGCGAAAGAGCAAGCACGGGCTTGCCCGTCGCCATGTACTCGAAGAGCTTGCCGGGAAGGCTGAAGTCGTTCGTCATGGTGAGCAGTAGATAGTCGGTCTCGGCCACGCGGCGAATCGCTTCCTTCTGCGGCAGGAATCCGCAGAGCTCGATCTTCGCCTTGCGGTTCTCAAACAGGTGCGTCTCGGTCTCGGCGATACGGCCGATGAAGCGCGTCTCGATGCGCGAGCGGATCTCTTCCGGAAGCGAGTCGAGCGCGTCGAGATAGAATACGGGCGACGACGTCTTGTAGGCTGTGCCGTTGTGGGTGACGATGACCTTGGGCCCGCTCGGTTCGCGCGATTCAAAGCCGTCGAACAGCGTGGGATCGAAGCCGTTCGACACGCAGGCGAACTTCGAGCGCGGCTGCTTCGGGTAGCGTGAACTGATCTCGTCGAGCGAGGCTTTTGTCACCGCGATCACCATGTCCGAGCTTTCAATGGTGTCGCGCTCGATCTCCTCGGCCTGACGGCGGGTGTCGTCGCCGCTCATGAAGTCGAAGTCGGTGAGCATGAAGCGGAGCCATTCGTCACGAAAGTCGCTGATGAGACGGATGTGGGGGAACTTCCGCTTCAAGTGGTTGCCAACGAGGAAGAGCGAGAACGGAGGCGCGGTGATCAGAACCGTATCGATTGCGTGTTTCCGGATGATCTGTTCGGCTTTGCGCTTGGCGAACCGGGTCCACAGAACCTGCGCGTCTGGGCTGATGATCTTTTGGACGGCGCTTTTGATTGCGCCCTTGATTCCTCTCGGCGGCGCGGGCTTCTCCGTCTCGACTGGCGCGGCGGGTTTCGCGGCGCCATCGCCGCCCGAGAGCAGCCCCCAGACCTTCTTGCGGAGATAGAACGGAGGTTCCGGCGTGAAGGCGGTGAACGTCTTCACCTCCGGCGGGACGAGTTTCAACAGGCTGTGGTCCATCACCGGCGTGGCGGGATTCCAGCAGCTCAACACATGGACATCGATGCCGTGTTTCGGCAGGTAGCGTGCGAAGCTCAACACGCGCTGCACCATGATTCCCCCCACCGGCGGGAACACATAACTGATGATCAGCAGCCTCCGCTGGCTCAACTGGTACTATCCTTCATCCTTTCCAGGCTACGAAAAATCCCGGACGAAAGAAATAGAACAGCCTGCTCAGTACCGGAGTTGGCACGGCTTGGATGCTGGTATCCCTCTCCAAACGCGCGGGATATAGACGGATCGCCCACCGCGTCTCTACACTCTGATGGTGGCCGAATCGTCACCAGGCCGGAAGGCATACCCCTTCCGGTACGACGCCATCGTCAAGGATCTGTTCCAGCGCGACCAACCGAGCATCCTTGCCCGTTGCGTCGGCGATCGGAAGATCCGCGGATTCCTCAACATCGAGTTCGCGATCGTCGAGGAACGTATCGCCGATCTGCTCGTCGAACTCGACGATGGCACCATCGTCCACATCGAGTTCCAGAGCGACAATCAGTCTGCGATGCCTCTTCGGATGGGCATTTACGGGCTACTGGTCGCCGAGAAATATCGCGGACGAAACCTCGAACAGGTGGTGATCTATCTGGGTCCAGAGACGATGACGATGCCGGACTCCGCCGAGATCGGCGGGATCACGGTGCGGTACAAGCTGATGGACATCCGCGAGTTCAGGGTCGAGGATCTGCTGGCAACCGGGAGTCCGGGCGATTGTGCGCTGGCGCTGCTGGCACGGGGTGGTGTCGAGCATCTGCGGGAAATCCTGGAACACGCCAGCCGCCTGAAGGAACCGGAGCGGCGCCGTGTGTTCAGGCAGATGGCGATGTTAGCGGGCTTGCGTGGAGCAGCGGAAAACTTCAGAATGGAGATGAAAGCCATGAGTCCCTATATCGATATCGAAGAGAACGTGATCCTGAAGGACGTCTACTACGCGGGTGTCGAGCAAGGGCGCGAGCAGGGCCTGGAGCAGGGTCTGGAGCAAGGCCGCGAGCAAGGCCTGGAACAAGGTATGGCGAAGA
>CADECY010000037.1 GCA_902825945.1 uncultured Acidobacteriota bacterium | reverse complement strand
GGGCGAGGGCGAGGTCGAGGGCGCGGTCGAGGGCGCGGTCGAGGGCGCGGTCGAGGGCGCGGTCGAGGTCGAGGGCGCGGGCGCGGGCGCGGTCGAGGGCGAGGTCGAGGGCGCGGTCGAGGTCGAGGGCGAGGGCGAGGGCGAGGTCGAGGGCGCGGGCGCGGTCGAGGTCGAGGGCGAATAGCCAAAAATAAAGCGAGCGCTGCGCAGGTAGCCGCAAGCGGCTACCCCGCGCAGCGCTCGCTTTCTTGTGGCACCAGTCCAGCACCTCTTGGCAGTTTGCGTCCCTGGAAAGACGTGCATCAATGGCCCGCTTGAGCACCGGTAGAAGATCCGCCGGATTCAGCCTCTCCGACACCATCAGCCAAACCTCGCGCCATCTGCGATCGCCCATGTGCCGCTCCGCATCGGTCTGAATCCGTGACGAGTTCTTCACGATATGAAGCGCGGTGAGATACTCCTGAAACGTCAGGTGCGAAAAGGCGAACGTTCCGCGAGCACGTTCGGCAATTAGGCCCGCCGCGGCCTGGGCTTCTTGCAGGACGGTGGTGGCGCTGGCCCGGGGCGAACTGGGCCGCGCCTCGAAGTACTGTTCGATTTCCCTCAGCAGTTCCGGTTCACCGAACGACGTCTCGTTCCGGACGAAGTGATCGTAAGCGAGATGCTCGAGAAGTTCGAGAAGCGTATCCACCGGCACGCATCGCTGCCGTTCGATACTCCGGCTGCGATCCCACTTACGGACCAGTGTGTCGATCCCCACCTCATAAAGGCGCGCGCGAGAGCCGTCGAACTCGCCGCGCGCTTCGAAGGTCAGGCACAGCAAGGTCAACAGGAGCGGCTTGGTTGCCAGATCACGTAGCCCTTTGCGGCTCTCGAGGCTCTTTAGGAACGGCTTACACCGGCCCGGGTTTCCATGGGCTTCGAAGAATTTTTCGGAGAAGGCCCGGATCTGGGCCTCGCCGAAATCGGCCATCTCCACATCCGTGAATTGATCGAAGTTGTAGGCGCGCGCGCTGATTCTGCAGGTCATGAGCACCCGCGTTTTCGGGTAGTGTGTGACGAACTCGACCACCGCTTTCCGCACCTTCTCGAAGTCTTTGACCTCATCCAGCCCGTCCAGGAGCACGAGGCCGCGGCCCTCTGTCAGAAGCCGCTGCCAGGGTACACCCGGATGCAGCGCTTCGGCATGGTTCAGAAGCGTCCCGGTCTCGAAGTTCGACAGGAACACGAAAAGGGGAACCAGCTCCGGCATCTGGCGGCCCTCGGCGCATTCGTTGGCGATCCGCTTGAGGAACGTGGTCTTGCCCGCACCGGGTTGGCCGTAGATCGCCAGCCGCTGATTCCTGCGCACGGCCTCTTCCCCGCCAATCCGCTTGCGCTCGACATCGGCGCGCGACAAGCTGGATGCCCGATCCGGGTGAATGTTGACCTCGGTGTAAATGGCGCCGAGGTCGATCCGCTGCGTCATGTCCAGGATCTTCATGTAGCCGCAATTTGTTTTGACGGAATCGTAAACGGCGGCTCGGGCGCGCTTGACTGCGGAGTCGATGCTCTCCGTGCTCCCAGCGCGCTGCACGCCCGGCTCCGGATGCGCTGATGCGGTCTTCGCGATGCACCGCAGAAACTCCTCGACCTTGCCGTGCCCGCCCCGGTAGAAGAGGGCTTTGATGTTCCATTGCCGGAACTGCTCGAGCCGTGGCCCCGTGTTGTTCCCATCCTCCGCAAGCAAGGCGAAGTGCTCGGTGCTGATGCCCTGAACCGACTCCGAGATCACCCGAAGCGTCCGGTCGGTCTGCAGGCTGCACCCCAGGAACAGCAGCGGCCTCGCATTCAACGCCTGTCGCAGCAGCTTTGGAGCCGGCCTTTCCAGATCGGTCTTCGGCTCTCCGTAGGCAGCGGCATACTGCTTCAAGGTCAGGATCCAACTGTCGGGATCGCCGAAAGTGCCGTGCAACTTGATCAGCACGCTCTTCCGCCGCTGAATCGCGCCCGAGGCGTCCGCAACATCGCCGCCGCGGAATACGGTGTTGAAGGTTTTGCCCGCCGCCGCGAACGCGCGTTCGAGTACGCCGTCGAGATTCGTGGTGATCACCAGATCCGGCGCCGCCAACGGCAGCACTGTGACGGCGCCCCCCAGCGCCTTGCCGTTATCACCGAACTGCTTCGCAATGGCGTCCTTGAGAGCCTTTGGAGTCAGGTTCTCCGTGATTTCGCTCGCTGCCTCTTCGTACTTGCCGTGCTTCACCAGCGTCTCGACGCTTTGCCGGATCTCCGCGACGGGTGCCAGTTCGAGCAATAGCTTACCCCAGCCCGGATAGCCCATCGGCATCGACAGGCCCGCTCCGGCGAACGGAACGAAGTAGCGGAGATGCTCCTCGAACGCCTGGAGGTTGCGTTTGTTCTCTCCGGCGCTGGAGAGGATGTCGAGCGCCCGATCCACGAAAGAAGACATGGTTCCTTCTACTGTAGTCAACCGCCGGAGACTGGCGGAGCGGGTCGAGTCCGGAGCCCGTCTACATCGTGGACCGGCGATGCGGCCTACAGCCGTCCCGCGACCTTGTCGATCCCCGCCTGTGCGCAAACGGTATCGGCGTCGCCACTCGGCGCTCCGCCTACTCCGATCGCGCCGATTACTTCATTCCCCGAGCGGATCGGCAGGCCACCGCCGAGCGCGATCGTTCCTTCGATGGCACGCAATCCGGGGTTGTTCTCGCTGCGCTGAATGAAATCGTTGCTGGGAATCCGGAAGGCGACCGAAGTGAACGCCTTCTTCCGCGCGGTATCGACCGTGTGCGTGCTGGTTCCGTCATCCCGCATCACGGACTTGATCACGCCCGCGCGGTCCAACACCACGGCCGTGACGCGAAATCCGTCCGCGCGGCACTTTTCGACGGCGGCAAGCGCGGCCTCGGCGGCGACCGACAGTGACACGTTTTTCTCCGTTACGGGACCTTCCGGTTGAGCCTGGCCGAAGCAAGACACCGCGGAGAGCGCGGCCACGAACAAGGTGGTAACCATGTTTTTCATGAGAAGAGGTTATCAAGGCAGTGGGCCCCAAGCCCATACGCTGGGCCAGATTCAACAACTGTAAACAAGCGCTTCCCGTCGCGGATCGGGCTTGGCGGACCTACGGTTCCACCCGCACTGATTCCACCAGCACCGTCCCCTTCGCGCGGGTCGCGCCGAGGGGCCGTTCGGCCACCAAGAGCAAGTGCGCCAGCCGGTCCGCCGGTCCGGTCCGGAAGCCGAAGCCGTCTTGGGCGGCAACGGTGAGATCGCCGGTATGAAACTGCGCCCCCGAATCGAGGATCACCTTCCAGCGGACACCGGCGCCGGACATGCCCGTGGTCCGGGTGCGGTGCGCGACGCGGTAGTTCGTCGAAGGTGCGAGAAGGAGCACGCGCTCACACAGGGCCACGGCGTCCGGCTGTTGCCCCGTCAGATGGATCTCCACGCCTTCGGACACGCGGGAGGTGAACGCGCCTTCCACCTTCGGCAGCTTCCAGTCGAGCGCGAACCCCAGATCGGGCTCGGGTAGTTCGCCCGGCGCATGAACGATCTTCGCGTCCAACATCGCGGCCCAGGTTCTGGCAGCGTCGGCGAACCGGCGCGCGGCGAGTTGCCCTTCCACCGCGATCGCCAACCGGTGCGCGCGATCGGGGTACGCATGACGAATGGCTCGCTCACAGGCCTCGGGGGGCGCGGATAGACCGCGCTTGGCGACGTAGTCGAGGAAATTGTGGGCGGCGTGAGCCCGGTCCGGCACCAGCCTCATCGATAGCTTCGAAACATCGGGCTCCAGGCGCCGGCAAAGGTCGAACAGGGAGGTGATGTCCTCGCAGCCCACCTCGGCCGCGCGCCGCGCCCACTTCCAGAAGTCGTCTTCCCGGCCCCGCCGGAGGTAGAAGTTGGCGATCGACCAGCGAGGGAAGTAGGTCTTGTCCACACGGTTGGCCTCGAGGAGCCATTGCTCGGCGCGAGCGTGGCCGCCTTCGGCCTCGAGCGCCTGCGCGAGATCGACGATCGGGCCCGCGTTGTACGGGTTCAGCCGGATCGCCTCGCCCAACAACTGGCGAGAATCCGGTGTGTCGAGGCGGGCCAGTTGCCAGTAGTGAAGGAAATGGTTCGGGCGCGCGGAGATCGCCTCGCGCAGGGACGCCTCGTCTCCCCGCCGGCCCAACCGGTCGGCGAGCGCGATCTGGTAACACGTCCAGACTCCCGCCAGACACGCGGCGCGAACGGGCAGAGCCGTGAGGAACCGCTTCACGTCCACTCAGTTCTCCAGCCGCTTGACGAGCACTGCCGTACCCGCGACCAAGTCGAGGCCGGGCCCGGTCTCTTCGGTCTTCCATTCGACCCGCAAGGTCATCGAATTGACGAGTTCGATCTCCACGCTTCCGTGAGCCCCGCCAGGGCCCGTCCACGCCGCCCGTGTGCGGCTGCCGGAGGCGGGTCCTTGAAAATTGAAGTTGACGTTCGGCGACAACGCCTGATCGTGTACCTCGTAGCTGCTGCGATACCGGCCGAACAGTGTGCCCGCCTCCGCCTGAATGCGAAGCTCGATGTACTTCGGCGGGTAGAGCTTCTTCTCCACCGGGTCCGTGCGGGAAGGCTGGAACAGCCAGGTTCCTTCGAGTGGATTCACCGCTGCCGGCCTCTGCGGGTTCGGCGTCTCGTTGACCGTGGCCTTGACCGCGGAAACAGCGCTGGCCGGGGCCGCCGGGGCCGGTGACGGCGGCTCCGGCGCAGGCGTCTCGACAGCCCTCGATCTGGTGGCGGAGGTGGAGGGAGCGGACGGCGCGGAATTCGAGTCCTCTTCGCGAGCCATCGCCCGGCCGGGGGACTCCGAATCGCCACTTCGCCGCTCGGTCTGCTCCGGCTCGGAAACGTTTCGCGCCGATGCGGGTGCGACGTGCCGGCGTGCCTCGTTCACCGGTGCGTAGGGCCTCCCGCCGTCTTCGGCGGACACCGGCGGCTCGGCCGGCCTCGAGCCCCAGACGAGACACGCCAAAATCGCTCCCGCGAAGGCGATCCAGACAGATGTCCGCGCATAGGCCGGCGGCGCGGGATTCTCCCGCCGGAGTTCCCTCGGTTCAAGCAGAATTTCGTAGTCGTAGGCCCGCCGCTGATCGGGATCAGCCAGCACCTCGACGATTTCGTTGAGCCGCCGGACCTTGGCTTCAGCCCGGACGCGCATGTCGTCGTCATGCTGAAGGTCCGGGTGGAAGACCTTGATCTGGTGGCGATAGGCACGGCGGATTTCCTCCGCCGAAGCTCCAGGGTCGACGCCCAATTCCTGGTAATAGGTCATCAACGGGATATGACCCCTCACTTAGAATATCGCCCGCTTGGATGTGGATTGCAAGACTCACGGCCCGGTTCTGGAAAAAAATGATCCATGCTAACGGAAGGGAATACGGTTCGATACTGATCCGCGTACAAGTGTTTTATATACAACAAATTACAGAGGTGGTAAGGCGTTTTTCCTCTTGCCCGGCAAGAGTTTCTGAGTGTAGGATGGGGATGACTCATTCTGAACACTGGAGGTGTGTTAGGTGAAGGCTTTCCTATACAGGACCATGTGCGTGGCACTGGTGGCGGCCGGCTGCTATGCGGCTCCGCCAACGATCGGGACGCTCTCGGTGAAGGGCGTCGCCCGGGTTGACGAGGGACAGGTTCGCGGGAATGCGACGCTGTTCGAAGGCTCCGTTGTCGAGACTTCAGCGCCTGTTCAACTACGGTTGTCCAACGGCGCGATTCTGGGTATGGATGGTAATGCGCGTGGGCGCGTGTTCGCGGATCGAGTGGAACTGCACCGGGGCGTGGCGGCACTCACCGGCGCGGGCTTCCCGGTTTCGGCTCATGGAATGCGGTTGGTTCCCGAAACCGGCGGCAAGGCATTGTTCAACGTCGAGCAGGGGACACTCGAAGTGGCTCCTCTGGCGGGCGCTGTTCAAGTCTTCGACTCGACCGGTGCCTTGTTGGCTCGGGTCAATGCCGGTGAGTCGCTCTCGTTCGATTCGCCGGACCAGGGCGGCGGTGCCCAGGGCCCCAGTTCCAGCAGCGAAGAAGAGAAAAAAAAGAAGAAGAAGGGCGGCGCGGCCGCCGGAACCGCTTCGAAGGCCGGTAAACTCGGTGGGATGAGCACAGGCGCCAAGACCGCTCTCGCCCTGACCGTGATCGGCGGCGGTGTCGGTTTGGGCGTCGGCGTCTACGAAGCCACCAAGAGCAACTAGTCCCAGATCCCTCCCTTGAACCAAGGCGCCCGGTTTCCCTGCCGGGCGCTTTTCGTTTTAGCTGAATCCAACACGACGATCTCGCCGGGCTCTGCCAGCGGCCCCTACCCGGCCATCTCCTCGATCAGCGCACCCAGTTCTTCCCACTCCGCTAGCAGCTTCTCGTGCCGCTGCCTCGACGCTTCGAGTTCCGCGCTCACCCGCTGCGTCTCTTCCATGCTGACGAACACCGCCATGCGGCTCTCGAGCTCCGCGATACCGGATTCGAGCGCGGCGACCTCGCCTTCCACCTGCCGCAACCGCTCCTCGAGCTTTTGCACCTTGAGCGGATTGATGCGCTTGGCGGGCTCGGTCTTGACGGGCGCCGCCACGGCTTCGGCGGCCGGGCGCGTTGACTGCGCAAGTCCATTCAGGCTCGGCAGTGGCTGTCCGCTGATCCGCCAAAGGTAATCTTCGTAGTTGCCCGGGTAAATCTTCACTTCGCCGCCGCCGATTTCGAACACGCGCGTGGCGAGCCGGTCGAGGAAGTAGCGGTCGTGCGAGACGAACACCACCGTGCCCGAGTATTCCTGGAGCGCTTCGAGCAGCACGTCTTTCGCGCGCATGTCGAGGTGGTTGGTCGGCTCGTCGAGCAGCAGGAAATTCGCCGGACGCAGCAGAAGCCGCGCAAGCGCGTAGCGATTCCGCTCGCCGCCCGAGAGCACGCCCATCTTCTTGTACACGTCGTCTTCCGAGAACAGGAAGCAGCCGAGCAGGTTCCGAAGCTCGGTGTTCGTCGCGCGCGGAGCGGTGGCCGAGATGTCGTCGATCAGGTTCGAGTTCGGGTCGAGTTCCTTGTACTGATCCTGTGCGAAGTACTCGAGCATCACGTTGTGACCGAGTGTGTAGCTGCCACTCGATAGCGGCTCGGCTCCGGCCAGCAGTTTGATCAGCGTCGACTTGCCCGCGCCATTGTGGCCCACCAGCGCGATCCGGTCGCAACGCTCGATGGTGAACGCCGCTTTCGAGAAGACGTGCTTTGCGCCGTAGCTCTTCGAGACATCCTTGAACTCGGCCACGATACGCCCGCTCTGTTTCGGCTGCGGGAAGTTGAAGTGGATCGTCTTCTCTTCGGGCGGCGGCGCTTCCACGCGCTCCATCCGTTCGAGTTCCTTGATGCGGCTTTGGACCTGTTTCGCCTTGGTCGCCTGATACCGGAAGCGGCTGATGAACGCCTCGAGCTGCTCCACCTTCGCCTGCTGATTCGTGTAGGCGGCCTGGATCTGCGCGAGCCGCTCGGCCTTCTGCGTCAGGTACTTCTCGTAGTTGCCGGGATAGAAGTGGACGCGCTTGTTCCACACCTCGATGATCTTCTTCGTCGTGACATCGAGGAAGTAGCGGTCGTGCGAGATCAGGATGAACGCACCCGGATAGGCGGTCAGGTAGTCCTCGAGCCAGTTGCGAGCCTCGAGATCGAGGTGATTGGTCGGCTCGTCGAGCAGCAGGACGTCGGGGCTTTCGAGCAGCAGCTTCGCGAGCGCGATTCGCATCTGCCAGCCGCCCGAGAACTCATCGGTCAACCGGCTCCAATCGTCTTTCGGGAACTGCAAACCGTCGAGCACCGTTCCCACACGCGAGTCGAGATTGTAGATGTCACCCGCGATGATCTCGCTCTCCAGGCGGTGGAAGCGCTCCACCACCTGCTGATACTCGGCGCTCTTCGGGTCGATCTCGCCCATGCGGTGGGCGAGCGTTTCCATCTCCTTCTCGGCGTTGCGCAAATGGTCGAACACGCTCATGCACTCGTTGAAAACGGTGCGCCCCTTCAGGGCCAAGCCTTCCTGCGGAAGGTAGCCGATCGACACGCCCTTCTGGCGATTGATCACGCCGTAGTCGAGCGACTCGATTCCGGCGATGATCTTCAGCAGCGTGGACTTGCCCGTGCCGTTTCCGCCCACGATGCCCACGCGTTCCTGGGGCGTGATCAGCCAGTTCAGGTCTTCGAACAGCGTCTTGTGCGCGAATCTCTTGCCCGCGCCGCTCAGTTGTATCATTGGCGGCGAACCACCCGGCCGCCCGCGCGCGACGCTACCTTGCCCTCTTCCACCATGACCGTTCCATTCACCAGCACGTAGTCGAAACCTTCGGTGTACTGGTGCGGCTTCTGATAGGTCGCTTTGTCTTGAACGCGAGCCGGATCGAAGATCACGATGTCGGCGGCGAATCCTTCGCGGATCTGCCCGCGATCCTTGAATCCGAAGGTGCGCGCGGGAAGCGATGTCATGCGGCGGATCGCATCCTCGAGCGTCAGCACCTTGCGGCTGCGCACGAACTCGGCGAGCACGCGCGCGTTGGTTCCGTACGAGCGCGGATGGGGCACGCCCACGCCAAACTCGCGGATTCCGCCATCGCTTGCGATGGCCGTGTTCGGATAACGCATGATGCGCTCCACGTCTTCCATTCCCATCGAGTGGTACACCATCGACGGCAGACCCTTCTCCAGAATGTCGAGGATCGTCTCGGCTTCGTTCTCAGGCGTCGCGGCACGGCCGCGCGCGGTGTTGATTTCGCTGATTGTCTTTCCCTCGAGCGAGCGGTCGATCTCGTAGCTGCCGACCGTAGCGTAGGAGTAGTCAGGCTGGCCTTTTACCTTCAAGTGCGCGAGCATCTCGGTCTTGATCCGCGCGCGGGTCGAAGCCGATCGCAGCCGTTCGAGCACCGCATCGCGTCCGTCGGCGAGGGCCCAGCTCGGGAGCGTAATTCCGAGATTGGTGCTCGAGTGATCGTACGGATACTGATCCACCACCACATCCACGCCCTCGCGGCGATACTTCTCCACCAGTTCGAGCGACCTGACCGACGCCCCCCACAGGCTCCGGTTGTCGATCTTGAAGTGCGAGATCTGCACGCGCATGTTCGCCTCGCGGCCGACGCGCACGGCCTCGTCAATCGCCTCGGTGATCTTCTCGCCTTCATCGCGCATGTGGCTCGCGTAGACGCCGCCATGCTTGGCCGCGGCCTTGGCGAGCGCGACCACTTCCCCGGTATTCGAATAGGTTCCGGGGATGTAGATGAGCCCGGTCGAGAAGCCCACCGCGCCATCGCGCATCGCCTTCTCGACGATCACCTGCATGCTGGCGATTTCTTCCGGTGTCGCGGCGCGATTGGCGGTGCCCATCACCTCCGCCCGCACCGAGTTGTGTCCGATCAGCGTCGAGACGTTCAGGCCGAGCCCGGACTGGTCGAGCTTGGCGAACCATTCGGCGAGATTCGTGCGTGATCCGCCGCAGTTTCCGGTGACGATCGTGGTGACGCCGTCGAGCAGGAAGTTGTCGCCGCGCGGGATCTTCTCGACCTCACGCTCGACATGGGTGTGAACATCGATGAAGCCGGGTGCGGCAACGCGCCCATTGGCTTCGATCACACGATCAGCGGTCTTGCCGTCGAGTGTGCCCATGGCAGCGACCTTGCCGGAGCGCAAGCCGACATCGGCGCGCACCCATGGATTGCCGGTTCCGTCGATCACGCGCGCGCCGCGAATCAGGGTGTCGAAGTCAGCGGCGGCGCAGGGAATGGCGAGCGCCGCGGCGAGCAGCCGCGCCTTAGCGCCGGCCGAGGAAAAAATCGAAAGCATTCGCAATGTAGGGGCGCAGTTCGCCGCGCGGGACCACCGCATCGAGGAATCCGTGCTGGAGCAGGAATTCGCTGCGCTGGAATCCGGGTGGCAGTTTCTGGCGGATCGTCTGTTCGATGACGCGTGGTCCGGCGAATCCGATGAGTGCGCCGGGCTCGGCGATGTTGAGGTCACCCAGCATGGCGAAGCTCGCGGTAACGCCACCGGTTGTCGGATCGGTGAGCAGACTGATGAACGGGATCTTTGCTTCGTCCAGCCGCATCAGCGCGGCCGAGATCTTGGCCATTTGCATCAGGCTGACGGCGCCTTCCTGCATGCGCGCGCCGCCCGTGGCGCTCACGATGATCAGGGGCTGTTTCAGGTCTAGGCTGCGCTCCACGGCGCGCGTGATTTTCTCACCCACCACCGCGCCCATGCTGCCGCCGATGAACTTCAACTCCATCGAACAGATCTGCACCGCGCGCCCTTCGAGTGTGCCCGCCGCGCACATCACCGCGTCGGCGGAACCGGTCGATTCCCTCATTCCAGTGATCCGGACTTTGTAGGGGCGCGAGTCGACGAACTCGAGCGGATCGGTGGATGTGAGCTGGCTGTCGAACTCCTGGAACTCGCCATTGTCGAAGAGCTGTTCGAGCCGTGTCCGCGCGTTCACCTTGAAGTGGTGCGCGCAATGCTCGCACACGAACAGGCATTCCTCGAGGTTCTTGCGCCACAACACCTGGGAGCAACCATCGCACTTGATCCACAGGCCTTCAGTCTTGACGCGCCGGGCGTCATCGGGCTCGGTGGAAATGCTCGGAGTCTTGCGGGTAAACCAGGACATTGAGAATGTGGGCGGACCTCTTCACGTTAGCGCGGGTATGGATGGCCCCGCAACGTCGTGAATGCGCGATAGATCTGCTCGGCGAGCATCGCGCGCGCCAATTCGTGCGGAAACGTCATCGGCGATAGTGACACCAGCAGGTTGGCACGGCGCTTCCATTCGGCGTCGAATCCGTCCGCGCCGCCAAGTACGAAGTAGATATCGCGTGCTTCGAGTTCCAGGCGCCGGACCATTTCGGTGAAGCCCGCCGAGTCGAGCGGCTTGCCCTTCGGGTCGAGCAGGATCTTGGCTCCGGGGCGTTCCCACAAGCCGGTGCGTTCGGGGTGGATCTCGCGCATCTCGCATTTGGCGAAGCGCGAGGTTCGCTTGAGGAACTCGGCGGCGATCGCGTTGGAGTGGTCGTCGCGGGCCTTGCCGATGTAGAAGACGTAGACCTTCACTTCGGCTCCGCCGTCGCGTTGCGGCCACGCCCAATCGCGCCAGGACGCGGCGAACCAGCACGGCCTCCAGCCGAGCAACCGGCGTGAGGGCGTCGTCTCCAAAGTTTGGACATTTCAGTACAGTAGCGGATTTTGTCCAGGCCTGTTCTGCGCTTCTGGAGACTTCGGACGGAGATCGCATTGGGAACCACCCCTTGGGGCGATCTCGCGCCGGCTCACGTTGAGGAGGCGATTCCTCATGTCCTTTTGCCGCGCTGCTACCGTGGTCCCGAATGTCTTGGGCGCTGGCCTTGTTCTGGATCACCGGGCGACGGTCGCTATAGGCTATGCCCACCTTCGCGGCATTCCAACGGGCTTGGCCATTGGGCTGCTACCTGCTTTTCTGCTGGAGGCAACGCTGTTCCTCTTCTCCGGAATTGAACGGCAACGATCCAGGCTTGGAAACCTGCCCGAGGAGCGATCTCCAAGAGGGTGCCCGAATGTCCTCTCCAGGAGGTAGCGCAGACAAGCGAAAGTGACTCATGGTTAGAAAAGTGGTGAGCTTTGCGGGCGCGAGCGGAATCGAGCTGAAGCGCGGGCTCGATCGCGGCATGGCGGCGGCTTGTATCTGGCCCTTGGTTTCTGGGCTCTGTTTTGGTCGTTGCTCGGACTGAAGCTTGCAATAGGTTCCTCGTCCGCGGGGCCGAAGGCTCAGTTGATTTCGGATTGAATTTCGCATCTCCTATGGCGCCGATGGTTGCGATTGGTGGACCGCCTTGCGACAAATGTTGCCTTCTCGAGAGCCTATTCGCTTCACTCGGCGAGGCGGCGTTTTGGACCCTGGTTCCTGTTGCCGTGAGCATCGTTCGATTGCGGGTTAGGATTGAAGCGCTGCTCATCGGCAAGCACGGACGCCGACGAACATAGTCAGAATAGTCAGAATCAGCACATTCAAAGCGCAGCCATTGCACACCTGAAGGCCGGGGCGCGAACCGATCCCAGAACCGCGTTTGGAGCCAAGACTCTTCGCGGCGTTGGCCTCTTTGCGAGAAAGGACGCAGGCAAGCTCCAGGCACCGTGCCACGTCCAAACGGCCTCATCCGAGCCAGCCAAAGAAGCCCCGTGGAGAGGCCGAAATCCCAGAGCGAAATTTCGAAAAACATTTTCGCCCTGAAATCAATAACATCAAGCCGAAGGGTGCGGTTGATTCGCGGCCCTTCCCCCAGAATGAAAACCGGGTTGAGGCACTGCGCCTCCCCGGCGAACATTCTTCAGGGAAAGGAAGAAGGTAAATGCTCAACCGCAGCGAAACTTCTCGCGCCAACGGCGCACGCTCCAACGGACCGGTCTCCGAGGAAGGCAAGGCCAAGTCCAGCCTCAACGCGATCAAGCACGGACTCACCTCCAACAAGGTCGTCGTCCTCCAGAACGAAAATCCCGAGGACTACGCACGTCTCGCGGCGGACTTCGCCGACACCTTCCAGCCCGCCAACCTCGCCGAGGGCTCCCTCGTCCAGGAAATGGTCAACGCGCAATGGAAGCGCGTCCGCGCCGAGGCCATCGAGACCGGACTCATGGACCTCGCCCTCTGCGCCATCGAACCCGAACTCGGCAAGACCTTCGAGGCCGAGGTCGACGAGTCGATCAAGATCGCCCTCGCCTATCGCAAGAACTTCGAGAACAACGCCAGGGCTCTCGCCAACATCGAGCGCCAGATCGTCCGCCTCTCGCGCATGTTCCAGAAGTCGCACGACAAGCTGAAGGAACTGCAAGAGGACCGCAAGCGCGAAGAGCGCGAGCGCGCCGAAAAGGCCGAACAGACGGCGAAGACAGAGGCTCGCACACAGCAACCGAACATCGTCGAAATGCCGGCCAAGCCGGCCCAAGACACGATTTTTCCAAACGAACCCGGCAAAGCACCGGACGCTGCGTAGAAAGCGGAGAACCAATGCTCTGGAGCACCACGAAAAACGGAGTCAAACCCCGCGTCCGCTACTGTCCGTGCGCCGCCGCGAACAGTACAACCGAGGGCCACGCCCGTAGTGTGCCCGTCCCCGGCAGCCCGGAGGACCCTTGCGCGGACTACGCCTACGCCTTCGCCGCGATCGCAAGAGTCCTCCCGCGCTTCCCGGAAGCCGAAAAGGCGATCCGCGAAGCCATGCTCGAGGCGAACGAAAAATGGCAACAGAGGCAACCATGACCGCGTGCCTCTGCGTGTCTGCGTGAAAAATGAAACGGAGCAGTTCTCTACACGAACCGATGCTTCCGCGTGCGGTCATCCCAGGTAACCTTCTTGCCCGCCCGGAACGAAAGCGTCGCCATGTGACCACCGATCGCCGCCTGCTGGCCCACCTCGACCGGCGCCACCAGTTCCTTCGTCTTTCCTTGCACTGCCTCGATCAGATTCCGCAGATGCGCCTCGACCGCCAGATTGTCATTGCCCGGCTTCTCGATCTTGGTCGCCTGCCGTGCCGCCACATGAGCAGGAGGCTTGCCGTAGAACTTCTCCGGCGTGAAGATCAGCGCCTGCCGGTTCAGCACTTCGAGCGTGCCTTCGTTGCCGCAGAACTGCTCGCCATAACCGAACTGTTCGTTGCCCAGATAACAGCTATAGTTCAGGTGGAACTTGTCCGCGTAGTCGTAGATCGCGCTGAATGTGTCGGGCACGTCGCGATCATCGCCCTGGGTGTAGCGGAACACGCCGCCAGACGCCATGCACGACGCGGGCACGGTCTTGCCGAGCACGAAGTTCGTGATGTCGGTCTGGTGGACCAATAGGTCCGTCGAGATCCCACCCGAGTAGTCCCAATACAGCCGCCATTGGAAGTAGCGATTCTTGTCGAAGCCTCGTTTGGGCGCGGGCCCCAGGAATCGCTTCCAGTCTGTGTTCTGCTCCGTGGTGTCGCCTGGAATGTTGTAGCGCCACGCCGGTGCGCCCGTGTTGAGCGCGTTGCGGTACCAGAAGGCGCGGACGTAGTGGCACTCGCCGATCATGCCGTTCGCCACCATCTTCTTGGCTTCCTGATAGAGCGTGTTGCTGCGATTCTGCGTGCCCACTTGCACGAGCTTTTTCGCCTGGCGCGCCACCTTCAGGATCTCTTCGCCTTCCTCGATCGTGTGCGCCAGTGGCTTTTCGATGTAGACGTTCTTGCCAGCTTTCAGCGCGGCGATCGTCATCGAATGATGCAGATGCTCCGGCGTCGCGATGACGACCGTCGAGATGTCGTTGTTCTTGAGCAGATCCTGGTAGTCGATGTGAACTTCGGGGGTGTTCTTGCCCTTCGTCTGGACCTTGTCCTTGGCCCGCGCGCGATGCCCTTCGTAGGTATCGCAGATCCCGAGCACTTTGATCATGTCGCCGGAACCGGCGTACATGCGGTCCACCAGGTAGTTGCCCCGCGTGCCCACCCCAATGAAGCCGAGATTGACGGTGTCGGCGGCGGAGAGTTGCGGCAGGAACGCGGGCGCGGCAGCCGTTGCGGTGGCGCGGACAAATCCACGGCGGGATACGGATTCGGACATGAAGGCTCCTCTTCGAAAGATGGTGATGAAGCCCCAGAATACCAAAATGGCGCATCCGAACCGCGCCACCAAAAGTACTATCCTGAAAAGAAGCGATTGCACGTGAACGGGTACCGGCAAGTCAGGTACGCGTGGGCAGGCACGAGGTCCCGCCTCTCGAGGCAAACTAGGGGGACCGTGTCGTTTGATGAGCATTCTGGAAGTGGAGCGATTGTAAGAAAATGAGAACGAAGAAACTCGCATGGAGTGCGTGGGCGCTGGCCTGCGCCGTGGCTGGGGCGGCACCGGAAAGGGAGGCCGCGAGACTGGCGTCGATCAGCCGCGCTCCCTTGCAATTCGAGCCCAATATGGGTCAGGCGGACCCGAGTGTCAGCTTCGTATCCCGCGGCGGATCCGCGACGATGATGCTGACCGCCAACGAAACCTTTCTCGTCGTGCGCAAAAAGATAACCGATGGCTGCGGACGTCATGAATCCGGCTGTTTCAAGACTCCGGTCTGGCAAACCGAAACCATCCGCATGCACCTCGAAGGCGCGCGCAAGCCACAATCGATCCGCGGCCTCGAGCCCCAGCCGGGAGTTTCGAACTACCTCTTTGGGAACGATCCCTCCAAGTGGCGGACCAACGTCCCCAACTATTCGAAGGTCGAGGTGAAGGGCGTCTACGAAGGCGTCGACATGGTCTACTACGGCAACCAGAATCGCCTCGAGTATGACTTCGTTGTCGCTCCCGGCGTCGATCCCGATGTGATCCGCCTTGCCTACGACGGCGCCAAACTGAGCACAGCCGAGAACGGTGACCTCCTGCTCGCCACAGGTGCCGGCGAACTCCGCCAGCATAAGCCGCTCGTCTACCAGATCGAAAACGGCAAGCGCGTCGAGATCGCGGGAAACTACCGGATCCGCGGCTCACGCGTTACCTTCGAACTCGCCCGCTATGATCGCGCCAAGCCCGTGGTGATCGATCCCGTGCTTACCTTCGCGACCTTCGCGGGTGGCAGCGCCGGCGACGATATCCGCCGCATCGCGGTCGAGGGAAACGGCAACGCTTACGTGGTCGGTCAGACGGCCTCCGCGAACTTTCCCGTGACCAACCCCGGAACGGGCAGCACCACGTCGAGAGTCTTCGTTCAGAAGTACAACGCGAACAACCAGGTCGTCTACTCGACTTTCTATGGTGGAAATGATGGGGCCACTTCGGGCCTAGGCATCACGGTGGATCAGGCAAACGGCGAGGCAGTCATTACCGGTCAGACATCATCCACCAGTCTGCCGCTGGTCAACGCCTATCTCGCCTACAACTCGAACCGGATCTCGACGATCGCGGGCAGCAATCCACCCCAGTTTGAGTTCTTCGACGCCTTTGTCGCCCGCCTGAACGCCGCTGGCAACGGGCTCGTTCTTTCGACCTACCTGGGCGGACAGGGCAATGAGCGCGGCCTGATGGTAGCGGTGGATGCCACTGGTATCTACGTGGTTGGCGAGACCGCCGCCGCCAACTTTCCGGTCGTGAAGCCTTCCCAGGCAGCCCTGGCCGGGCCGTTCGATGCCTTTGTCGCCAAGCTCTCCGGAAATCAGTTGCTTTTCGGGACCTACCTTGGAGGCAGCGGTATCGAAACCGCGTGGGGCGTCCAGGTGCAAGGCGGGTCGATGTTCGTGGCTGGCGCCACCTCATCGAACAACTTCCCAACCACTTCCGGAGCGTTCGATTCCACTTTCAATGACACCCCGGTCGCGATCCGCGACGGCTTTGCCACCAAGATCAACCCCGTTCCCGCGGGCGCTTCGAACAATACGCTTGCCTACTCTACTTACCTGGGAGGCCAATTCGAGGACGTGATGGTCGATGTGGCCGTCGATGCGTCGGGCAGCGCCTACATCGGGGGTAAGAGCCGCTCGCCGAACTACCCCCTCGCAAACCAATGGCGAGGCTATTCGTCGACAGTGGATGGTGTCGTGACGAAGCTCAACGCAAACGGTACCGCCCTAAGCTACTCCACCTTCATCGGTGGGGGAGGCGATGACGAAGTCACGTGCGTGGCCGTGGATTCGACAGGCGCGCTCTTCTTCTCCGGCTACTCGGCATCGGCCAATCTCGGGGGCGTCAACCCGCCCGGGTTCCTCTCTTGGAGCGTCTCGGACTTCCAGACGAGCGATGTGATGGTTGGCAAGCTCGTCCCCGCCGGCAACGCCCCCGAATACCTGGGCTTTTACGGCGGCCAGGACAACGACTCCGTCTGGGGCATCGGTCTCGACAATAACGGACGCCTCTGGATGGGGGGGCAGAGTTCTTCCTACGACTTCCAGACATTGAATCAGGTGCAACCGCGCCAAGCCGGGCTCGACGCCATTGTCATGCGTATCGATCCAGGTGCCTCCGCCGCGATCGGCGTCCCCCAGGTCGTCACGCCGGGCGTGGGCCAGATTATCAACACCAGCGCCGTCACCACGCAATGGACCGCCGTGAGCGGCGCCACTGGTTACGACCTCCAAGTGGTGAACTGGTTCACCCAAAGCGTCGTCTTCAGCGGTCAGCTCTCTGGCGGCGGATCGCTCTCCTCTCTGATTGACCTTCCGAACGGAACCTACGTCTTCAAGGTGCGGGCATGCACTGGGAATGCGTTCACGACATGCGGCTACTTCGCGCAACGCACTTTCGAAATCCAGGTGGCCGCGCCATCCGGGACCCCCACGCTTACCAACCCCACCGCCGGCGCCACCATCTCGGCCTCCACCATCAACTTCACCTGGACCCAGGTGACCGCCGCCAATGACTACGAACTCACCATCTTCAACACGCCGAGCAACACCATCGAGCTCAAGATCCGCGTCACCGGCCTGAATACGATCTACACCATGAAGAGTGGTACCTACCGCGCGGAGATCCGGGCCTGCTCGGGGATTTGCGGCAATACCGGGGCTGGTGGAGTCGTCAATTTCACGGTCACCTTGCTCGCGCCACCCACCGTCGCTCCCACTGGGCTCGGATGTAACGTCACCAACGTGTCCAGCGTGAATCAGTTGACCTGTAACTGGAACGCCGTCGCCGGTGCCGACCTCTATGTGATTCAGGTCGTACAGCCGAATTCCGGTCCTGGTGGCGGAGCCTTGACCGTCGCATCCCGTCAGGTATCGGCTACCAACGCGACATTCCTGATTCCCAATGGCGCCGCGACCGTCGTCGTTCAAGGCTGCACCGGCGACGGCTGCGGACCCTTCAGCGCAGGCTTCGGTATCAATCCGAACTTCGGAAATCCCACCGTGCCGATCATCGGCACGCCTGTGGGCGGCAGGACGATCGACACCGGGACCAACGCCGTGACGGTTACCTTCTCCTGGAATCGCGTCGCGGGCGACAACGGCAGCAACTTCATCTACCGCCTCTTCGTGCAGGACTTCTCACGCCAGCAGCCGGCCCTCGACATCCTCACCACAACCAACTTCTGGGCGGCGTCGTTCAACACCGCCAGCCGCTATGACGCGCTCGTGCAAGCCATCCCGGTGGGAGGCGGAGCCGCGATCACGGGTCCCCCGCAGGGCTTCTCCACTCGCGGACGGAATCCGAACTCGCCCACGCCAACCGCGCCGCAACACAATAGCACCAACACGCAGGCCGGAAACGTTTTCCTGCAATGGACGCCGATTCCCGACGCACAAGGCTCGCTCGCCGGACGCCTCTATCAGTATTACGTGGCCCGCACGGGCCAAGTGTTCCCGGCGGCCACCGGCCTGACTTCCGCCATCTTCGTCCAGGTTCCGCTGACCGGCGGCGGCGCCAACTACACGGCGATCATGCGCGTCTGCACCACGGGCACCACATGCACCGCCAGCTCGAACACGGGTTGGGGTCCGTGGTCCGATCAGGGCGAAGGCGGCATCACCAACTTCACCATTCCATAGGCCGCGCGCCCGGCAAACGCCCGCCGTATCGGCGCGCCCGCAACGCCTGGGGGTAGCGTTCGCCAAACCTGAGGCGCCGTTACCGAGGCGCGCCAGCCAGCTCATTGAGTTGAACCGGGCCGCTCGCACAGGCGGCCCCGCAACGCCCGGCGCGCAACCTCGCGCGGCACTCGGGCCTGTCAAAACTGGGATAATAGAACAATGTGGTACAGAATTGTTTTAACCCTCCCCGTCGCGGCCGTCCTCGCCGTGGCCGCTGAGTCCGATGCTGCCAAGCGGCTCGACGCGGCCGCCGACGTCTTCCGCGAAATCATGGATGTCGCCGATCGCGCCATTCCACAGAAACTGCTCGACAAGTCGGAATGCGTGGTCGTCGTACCCGGCCTCAAGAAGGGCGCGTTCATCATCGGAGCCAAGTTCGGCCGCGGCTTCGCATTCTGCCGCAAGAAGGAAGCGGGCTGGAGCGCCCCCGGCGGAGTCCGCGTCGAAGGCGGCAGCGTCGGATTCCAGATCGGCGGGTCGGAGACTGATGTCGTCATGCTGATCATGAACGAGCGCGGCGCCAAGCGCCTTCTCGGCACGACGAAGTTCACGCTCGGCGGCGACGCAAGCGCGGCAGCGGGGCCTGTGGGACGCACGGCCACCGCCGAGACCGACGCGATGATGACCGCCGAGATCCTGACGTGGTCGCGAGCCCGCGGCTTGTTCGCCGGCGTCTCGCTGCAGGGCGCGACCATGCGCGGTGATCATGACGCCAACAACGAACTCTATGGTGCCAAGCTCCTCAACAAGGACATCGTGCTCGGCGACCGCGCCGTACCCGAGCCTTCGAAGAAGCTCCACGAACTGCTGAACAAGTACTCGAGCCGAAGAGCCAAGTAACAGGAGGTCCGCGATGACGGAACTGCAGTATCCGATCGGGCCGTTCACGGTGGTGCCCGAGGCAAAGCCCGCGCAGATCGCGGCGTGGATCGATGAGATCGCCTCGCTGCCCTCGCGGATGCGTGCCGCGGTCGCCGCGTTGCCTCCCGGCGGGCTCGACCGGCCCTATCGCCCCGGCGGCTGGACCGCGCGTCAGGTCGTCCATCACACCGCCGACAGCCACATCAACTCTTACGTGCGATTCCGCTGGGCGCTCACTGAGGACAACCCGGTGATCAAGGCCTACGAAGAGCACCTCTGGGCCGAACTGCCCGACGCCAAGTCGGCCGATGTCGAGATCTCGCTGCGCCTGCTCGACTCGCTGCACGAACGCTGGGTCATCCTGCTGCGCTCGCTGACGCCAGAACAGTTGGGCCGGCTCTTCCTGCATCCGGAATCGGGCACGCGCGATCTCGTCACCACGATCCAGTTGTACGCCTGGCACGGCAATCATCACGTAGCGCATCTCGGCTTGATTCGATAGCCTGAGGCAATGGACCTCGTCAAGCCTCCAGCCGGATCGCCAGCCGCGCCTGCGCCGCGGTATCCGAACATGGTGATCTTTCCGCGAGCCCTCCGCGAGGCGATCCCGGAATACGGCGATCGCGCGCTCGTCTTCGACGCGGTTACCGGCGCCACGGACAACATCCCCGCCGCGACCGCCGGCCTGACCGGAGCGTCGCGTTTCGCCATCGCACCGCGTGCGCAGGCAAAGTTCGTGGTTCACGAGACCGGCAGGCTCGACGGCCAATACGCGATCTGGATGGACCTCGACACCGAGACCATGCGCGCGCTCGGCCGCTTCCTCTGTGACCTCGCCGATCGTGCCGAGTCGCAGCAGCAGTAGCTATCGCGATACCGGCGCGCGGATCCCGTGCCCCGGGAACACGCCTTCGACTGGCTTGCCGCCATCGACCACCGGCACTCCGTTGACCAGCACCCATCGCATCCCTTCGGAGAACTGGTCCGGCTTCTCGTAGGTCGCGTGATCGATCACCGTTCGCGGATCGAACACCGCTAGATCCGCATCGGCACCCAGGTGGATCCGGCCTTTGTTGCGCATCGCCGGAACGCGCTTGGCCAGCCGCTCGGCAGGCATCAGCGACATCTTGCGAATCGCCTCGTTCCAAGTGAGATCGCCGCGCTCTCGCACGTATCGGCCCAGAATGTGCGTGTAGGTTCCCGCTGATCGCGGATGGCCCTGCGCGCGCACGTCGAAGCCATCGCTCGCGATCATCGTCAACGGACTCTTGACAGCCAGCCGAACGCGCTCCTCGGTATTGGTGTGCAGGATCACCGGTCCGCCCTGCTTGCGATACTTGCGGAAGGTCTCGCGCGTCAATCGCTCACCGTTGGCCATCCATTGGAGCTGACCGAAGAAGGCATCGTCGCGCTCCTCGGCTCCGTCGAAGATCGCCGTCTCGATGCGCGTCGCTCCGGCCGTGTAGGGATAGGCTTCGGTCGTGACATCGAGTCCCCGTTCGCGGGCGCCTCGGATGATCTCGAGGAAGCCTGCGGTGTCGGCCTGCCCGCTCGAGTTCACGTGGACCACCTGCAGCGGCGCGCCCGTCGAAGCCGCCGCGGCGATCACTTCGAGCAATCCGAACTGCCGCATGTTTCCCGCCGCGACACTCGACGCGAAGCGAATATGCGTGTGGACTGGCGCGCCGAAACGCGCCGCGATCCGGAACATGTCCACGATCTCGAACGGTGATGCCGCCTTCGTATAGGCCACGCCAATGCCCACCGCGACCGCGCCTTTCTTCAGTTCCGCCTCGAGGCGCTGCCGGATGGAAGTCACCTCCTCGGGCGTTGCCTCGCGATTCGCCGCCGGACCAGCGGGAAGAAACTCGCCTGGATCCCGCATTACCTGCATGCGGATCGGCGCATGCCCGGCCGCGACGCCATGATGGATTTGCGACTTGCCTTCCCGAGCCCGATACCAGCCGTCGACATCCGCGGTTCCGATCTCGAGTTCGAACGACGCGGTGACGCCGTCCATCGCCTCGTACCTGTCGCTCGACGTGTCCTTGCCGTGCCAGTGGAGGTCGATGAAACCGGGAGCGACAATGAGCCCTTTGGCGTCGATCGAGCGCTTCGCCGTGAGTGTGCCCGTGCCCACGGACACGACCTTGCCCCCGCGAATCCCGACGTTCCGCACCGCGTCGAGTCCGCTCGCCGGATCGATCACGCGCCCGTTGTTGATCGCGAGATCCAAGGGCTGCGCCAGCGAGACCGAGCACCATGCGAAGGCCAAGACAATGAGAAGCACCTAACGATTATGCGACAAGCGCTGGTAGAATCACCGTGATGGACCGGGCCGAAGAAACACCTACGCTCACTCAGGTCGAGCCCACTCCAGCGGCAACACCGCGCCCGGTCTCGCAACTGCTGAGCGGGACGATCCACGACGAGGGGCGCTTCGTTCCGGGCACGCTGCTCGCAGGCCGATACCGCGTGATCGGACTGCTTGGCCAAGGCGGAATGGGCGAGGTCTACCGCGCGACCGATCTGATGCTCGGACAATCGGTGGCGTTGAAGCTGCTGCCCGAATCGGCGGCCAAGAACGCGAGAGTACTCGAACGGTTCCATGGCGAAGTACGAGTGGCGCGGCAGGTGTCGCACCCGAACGTGTGCCGAGTCTACGATATCGGGGAAACCGACGGACTGCCGTTCATCTCGATGGAGTACGTCGATGGCGAGGATCTCGCCGGACTCCTCAAGCGGATCGGGCGCCTGCCCGGCGACAAGGCCGCCGAGACCGCGCGCAAGATCTGCGCCGGTCTCGGAGCCGCACACGATCGCGGCATCATCCATCGCGACCTCAAGCCGCAAAACGTCATGCTCAACCGTCGAGGCGAGGTCGTCATCATGGACTTCGGCCTCGCCGCGATTGCCGAGCAGCTGACCGGAATCGAGGCGCGCAACGGCACGCCCGCCTACATGTCGCCCGAGCAGTTGAAGGGCGCGGAAGTCACGGCGAAGTCCGATGTCTATGCATTGGGCTTGGTGATCTACGAGCTGTTCTCCGGCAAGCGTCCGTTCGAAGCCCGCGACATCGCGGAGCTGATCGCGAAACAGGAATCGCACCAATACACTCCGGTTTCGACGTTGTCGACGGATGTGGATCAGGCGATCGATCGTGTGATCCGCTGGTGTCTGGACGCCGATCCGGCGAAGCGTCCTTCGGGTCCGCTCGCGGTAGCGGCGGCGCTTCCGGGAGGCGATCCGTTGGCTGCCGCGCTTGCCGCCGGACAGACACCTTCGCCAGAAATGGTAGCCGCGGCCGGCGGTGAATCCGGCATGTCGCGCCGCGCGGCTGTGATCTGCCTCTTCGCGTCGCTCGCGCTCCTCGCGGCCGCTCCGTTCATCAAGAGCGAGGGCGTCGCGACGTACTGGGGCTCGCCGAGCCAGCCGCCGGACGTGCTGCGCTATCTGGGTCGCGAACATGCGGCCGGGCTGGGCTACACAGCGGCACCCGAGGACTCGCACTTCGTTCTGAGTCCGCGCCCCGGACTGATTGCTTGGCTGAAGAACCGCCCCGGCGACAAGAAGTGGCAGGAGTGGCTTTCGGCCGAGGCGCCGTTCACCAGTTGGTATCGAGAACATCGGAGCCAACTCTACGCCCACCCGCACGCGATCGTGGACTTGTCGAATCCCCCTCCGATAACACCGGGAATGGTCGAAGTCGAGGTGGACGCCTATGGCCGGTTGCGCGGCTTCTCCGCGGTGCCTGCTGGTCCCGCGAAGGAATCTCCGGTCTCCGCTGAAGCCGTGTTCCACCGCGCCGGCCTCGAGTTCGACAAGTTCCAGGAGATCCCCTCGAACACCCAGCCGCGCGGACCGGCTGACACGGTCAAGGCGTGGCGTGGACCGCACCCGAAACTCGAAGGCGCCGATCTCACCGTCGAAGCCGGCTGGTGGAAGGGCCACGTGACGTGGTTCAAAGTCGTCTGGCCTTGGATGAAAGGTGACGGATCGAGCCCGCGCGGCAACACGAGCGGCGTCTTCCGGGCGCAGCAACTCTTCGCAACCATCGCCCTGTTGAGCGGCGCCATCTTCGCCGCGCTGTTGGCGCGCCGGAATTGGAAAGCCGGCCGAGTGGATCGTACCGGCGCGCTTCGGATCGCCGTAGTCCAATGGCTGCTGGCCATAGCCGCTTGGGCCGGCACGATGCATCCCGTCGCCGATCCCGTGATGGTGTTTGCAACTGGAGCCGCATTGGTGGATGCGGCGATGGCGCCGCTGATCGGCTGGCTGCTGTATCTTGCGCTCGAACCGGCGCTTCGAGCGCGCTGGCCGCAGTCGATCGTCAGTTGGAACCGGGTTCTGGCCGGACGGTGGCTCGACCCGGTGGTGTGGTCGCACGTGCTGATCGGCGGCGTGGCGGGACTGGCGGTCTACACGCTCGCGCAAGGCCAGGAGTCGTTCGGCGCCCGCGTGAAGGGCCTCGATTTCGGTGGCGGATTCTTTCAACTCCTCGGCACTCGCGAATGGGTCGCGCACCATGCCACTTCGCTCGCCGATGGAATTCGCCTGGGTCTGATTCTGTTCTTCATGATCTTCGGCCTGCGCCAGTTGTTGAAACGGGATTGGCTCGCCGCGATCGTGGGATCCGCGATCTTTTGCCTGATTCAGGGCAAGTTCCTGCGGGCCGATAATCCGTGGCTCGAATTCGGGATCTACATGGCCGTCTTCACGCTGTTGATGCTGCTGCTTCTTCGAGTGGGTCTCGTCGCGACGATTTCGTTCGCGTTTTTCGCCAATACGATCAGCACTGCCACGATCGGCACCGATCCCGGTGCCTGGTATTTCCCGTCCGGGTTCGCGAGCCTCACCTTGCTCGGCGCAATCGTGCTCTTCGCGTTCTGGCGCACCCTCGGAGAGCGTGATCTGTTTGGATCCGAGGCCTCCTCATGAGGCTGGCGTCCGGATTGGCCGCTGTACTCGCGCTTGCCGCTGAAATCCGCGTGGACCCCAAAGGCGGGATCGAGCGGGCCCGTGATGCACTGCGAGCCTCGGGCCGCGCGGATACGGTGGTAATTCCGCGCGGCGACTACTTCCTCGATCGCACGCTCGAGTTCGATGCCCGTGATCCCGCCGGTTCGGTGTATCGTGCCGAACCGGGTGCGCGGCTCATCGGCGGTGCAAGAATCCGGGATTGGCGCCGGGTGAGCGACCGCGCGATCCTCGAGCGCTTGCCCGAGAAGGCTCGCGCTCATGTCAGAGTCGCGGCTGTTCCATCACTCGGCACGTTTCTTGCGCGTGGATTCGGGCGGGAATCGATGCCTGCCCACTCCGAGCTCTTCTTTGGCGGTCAACGCATGACCGCCGCTCGATGGCCGAACGAAGGCTTCACGCGAATCGCTGAGCCGATCGACGCGGGGCCCGAGGATGACGGCCACGGACGCAAGATCGGCCGGCTGCCTTTCGGATTCCGCTATTCCGGCGATCAACCGTCGAAGTGGAAACGGGATGCGAACATCTGGGTCCACGGCTATTGGTCGTGGGATTGGGCCGACAGCTACGAGCGCGTCGCATCGCTCGATCCGGCAAAGCGCGAAGTCGTGACAGCGGAGCCGCATGGGCTCTACGGATTTCGCAAGGATCAGCGATTCTACTTCCTTAACGTGCTCGAGGAACTCGATCAGCCCGGCGAATACTGGCTCGACTTCGAGGCGAATCGCGTCTACTTCTGGCCGCCTTCTGATCCGCGCGCGGCGGAAGTGTTCCTGTCGAAACTCGATTCGCCGTTGATCCGGATGCGCGATGCTAGCGGGCTGCGCCTCGAAGGGCTCGCGCTCGCGGCTGGCCGTGGCCATGCCGTCGTAATCGAGGGAGGTGAATCGATCACGTTGCGCGGCCTGAAGATCCACGGGATGGGCAACTCAGGCGTGATCGTGCGAGGCGGGAGTAACCACGCAATCGAGTCGAGCGAAATCGCGTTCACGGGTGACAGCGGAGTGGAGTTGACAGGGGGCGATCGCGCGACCCTCCGCTCCGCCGGGCATCGCGTGGAGGACTCCGATATCCATCACATGGGCCAATGGGTCCGTACCTACAATCCCGCGGTGAAGGTGAACGGCGTGGGGAATCGCGTGGCGCACAGCCGGATTCACGACGCGCCGCATGCGGGCATCCTGCTCACCGGGAATGATCACACGATCGAGTTCAACGATATCCACCACCTCGCGCTCGAAACCGGCGATGTCGGCGCGATCTACATCGGCCGCGACTACACCGAACGCGGCACGGTGATCCGCCACAACTACATCCATGAACTCGGTGGCGTTGGACTCGGATCGATGGCCGTCTATCTCGACGACTGCGCCTCCGGAATCACGATCCACGGGAATGTGTTCTACAGGCTGAAGTATGGCGCC
The DNA here is from genome assembly GCA_902825945.1 of uncultured Acidobacteriota bacterium. Taxonomy (GTDB): domain Bacteria; phylum Acidobacteriota; class Terriglobia; order Bryobacterales; family Bryobacteraceae; genus SYLY01. Next base: position 41,104 of record CADECY010000037.1, on the reverse strand, counting down.
TTCATCGGCGGCGGCCGCGACAATCGCGTCGAGAAGAATGTCTTCGTCGAATGCAATCCGGCGATCCATGTGGATGCGCGCGGACTCGACCCGCGCAAGGTTTGGCAGGACATGGTCTACCAGACGATGAAGCCCAAGCTCGAAGCGATGCGCATCGAGTCGTCTCCCTACGCGGATCGCTATCCCGGAATCCGATCAGTGGTGCCGTATCTCGCCAAGCCCGGCGGAGTTCCGCCCGAGGGCAATGTCATCCGGCTGAATCTGATTCAGGGTCCGGGACTGGCGATCCGGCCGCAGGCTCAACCGTATGTGAAGGACATTGCCGCCAACGTTACGGTGGACGATCCTTCGTTCTTCACTCCGGCCACCGGTGCGTTTCGCGTGCCGGCCGGAGTGGACTTCGTCGCGATTCCCGTTGGCCAGATCGGCCCCAGGACGCGATAGGATCTTGACATGACCCGCCGCCAACTTCTCTCCTCTTCCGCGTTGCTAGCCGCTGCGCCCGCGAAATCGCCCGTGGTCAACGCCGCCGAGCATGCCTGGGTGACGCACGATCCGCGCTTTCCGATCAATCCGGAACTTGCCGTGTGTCCAACGAACCTTCCCAAACACGACTACTCGGCCGAACAAATCCTCGCCGACATGAAGAGCTACAACGTCGATCACGTGGTCATCTCGCATGTCTGCTACTACGGGCGCGACAACCGGTATCCGGCGCATTGCGTGAAGACGTATCCCGGCAAGTTCGCCGCGATCGGCCTGCTCGTGGGCCACCGTCTGCATTCGCCCGCCGACAAGGAAAATGCTTCGCGGCTCGAGCGCCTGGTGAAAGAAGACGGATTCATCGGACTTCGGCTCAGCCCGATCTACGATCGCGACGTGGTGTGGTTCAACGATCCCGTCTGCTATCCATTGTGGAAGAAGGCGGAGCAACTCGGATGCACCTTCAACATCTTCCTGGCTCCGCATCAGGTGCGTCAGGTTGGCGACATGGCGGCTCGATTTCCGGGCGTCAACATCGTGATCGATCACATCGCGATGATCGACATCACCGCGCCCGATGCCGATGGGTTCGGCCCTCTGCTCGAATTGTCCAAACATCCGAACGTCTACGTTCGGACGTCGCTCCACAATCCGTCGAAGACCAGACAACTCCCGTTTCGCGATGTGTGGCCGTTCCTGCGGCGAATGTACGACGCCTACGGGCCAAAGCGTCTCGTTTACGCGAACTTCTACGAGATGCTGATCATGAAAGAACTGATCCCATTCTTCACCGCCGAAGACAAGGAGTGGATCCTCGGTAGAACCGCGTACCGGCTCTACGCCTTCGACAAGCCGAAACGAGGCTGACGCCGCAGCGCCACGCATTCGAGGAAGGCGACGGCAGCCACGATCACGGCCTGCACGAGGACGAACGCCGACCCCGTGGAGGTGAGGGGTACCCAGCCGCTGGTCCACAACAACAAGCTGTCGGCGACCCATGTGACGTTGAGCGCGATCACGGTCCAGGCTCCCAGAGCAGGCGGTGGCACCCGAGCCGCCACCCAGGCCACGAGCAGTGCGAACAGCGCGAGCAGCCCGCCCACGATTCGAATGTGGTCCGCCGAGGCACCGAGGATCGGCGAGAGCGAGCCAGCCCCGAACAGAAACACCAGCGCGGAAATGCCGCTCATTTCGGCGTCGACGAGGAGAATGGTACGGAGGTTGAAGTGTGTCATGACTGATGATTCCACGAGCCGCGCGGAAAATCGATTACCTCCGAGGTAATGTCCGAGGCGCGGTCAGACGCGCTATCTTCACAGCATGATCGAACCCGTGGGCGGACTGCTGCGGGGCTGGCGCCAGAAGCGGCGGCTGAGCCAACTCGACCTCGCCTGCGAGGCGGGCATCTCGACACGCCACCTGAGCTTCATCGAAACCGGGCGCGCGGCGCCGAGCCGCGACATGCTGCTGCGAATCGCCGAGTCTCTCGACGTGCCTCTCCGCGAGCGGAACCGCATGCTGCTTGCTGCTGGATTCGCGCCCGCCTATAGCGCGACGCCCGTGAGCGATCCCTCGTTTGAGGCGGCTCGCGCGGCGATTCGAACGTTGCTGACCGCGCACGAGCCGTATCCCGCGATCGCCGTCGATGGGCAGTGGAATCTCGTCGAGGCCAATCGTCCGATGACGCTTTTCCTCGAGGGAGTCGATGCCTCGCTTCTGGTTCCTCCCGTCAACGTGCTGCGCGTGAGTCTGCACCCGAATGGCCTCGGGCCGCGGATCCTCAATTTCGGCGAATGGCGCGCACACATCCTCGAGCGCCTGCGGAAGCAACTCGAAGCGAGCGCCGATCCGGAACTTCATGCGCTGATCGAGGAGCTGGCGGGCTATCCGAACCCTTCCCCCGCGGGTGTGAGCGATCCGGCGGACCATGGCGGTATTCTGATTCCGCTGCGATTGGATCACTCGCCGGGCGTGCTGAGCTTCTTCACCACGGTCACCGTTTTCGGAACACCGCGCGACATCACGCTCGCGGGCATCGCGCTCGAGACCTTCTTCCCCGCCGATGCCGCCACCGCGGCATGCCTGCATCAGGCGAACATCATCGCCACCTGACGTTCTCGTCGCCATTGGCCGCTTCGATTCCGAGCGCGACGCCGAAGCGCGCAATCGCTTCCATCCCGGCGAAATCCCAATCGTCTTTGTATTCGTCTGACGGCTGATGATAGTGCCTGGCGCCGTACTGGGCAAGCTTGGCTTCGATCTCCTCCTGATTCGCCGCGTAGATCCGCCCGCCGCTCACGCTGAAGGCCGCGACTCCAGCCTTGGCGAACGAGAAGTGATCGGAGCGGAAGAACGATCCGCTTTCCGGATTCGGAGGCTGGCCCACGCTGAACTGGAATCGCTCGGCGACCTGCTGGATGCTCGGCCAGAACGTCGTGCGATCGGCGCGTTCGAGCAGGACCTCCTTCACGCGGCCGAACGGGTAGTAGGAGTCGAAGTTCAGCACAAGTGCAGTCTTGTCGAGCGGCACGAGCGGTTGCCGCACATAGGAAGCCGATCCGAGCAAGCCGCTCTCCTCGGCGGCTGTGAACAGGAACAGCGCCGAGCGCCGGGGCTTCTTCGGAAGAGCGGCCCATGCACGCGCCATGTCGAGCAACATCGCGCAGCCGGACGCGTTGTCGACCGCGCCGTTGAAGATCGTGTCTCCCGGTCCCTCTACGTTTCCGAGGTGATCCCAATGCGCGCTGAAGACCACCGCGTGGTTGTGCAGAATCGGATCGCTGCCTTCGATCCAACCCGCAACATTGCGTGCCGCGATCTCGCGCACGCGGCTGCCGATCTCGCCCTTTACGCGCAGGCCGAGCGGAATCGCGCGGAAGCCGCGCTGGTTGGCGCGCGCGAGCAGATCGCCGGGAGAGTGTCCGGCCAACGCGAGAAACTTCGCGGCCGCATCGCTGGTCAGCCAGCCCGCGAAGCTCAGGGCCGCGCCCGATCGCTTCACGTGGGCTTCGTCGCGGCCCCACGAGTTCCGAACGACCTCCCATCCGTAACCCGCCGTCGGCGTCGTGTGCAGGATCAGAACCGCCGCCGCGCCCTTGCGCAGCGCTTGTTCATACTTGTAGCTCCAGCGGCCGTAGTAGGTGAGAGCGCGTCCGTCGAAGAACTTCGCGTCCGTCGAGGGCGGTTCGTTCGTGAACAGCACCACCGCTTTGCCGGTGACGTCGATGCCGGCGTAGTCATCCCAATTGAATTCGGGCGCCGAGATGCCATGGCCCACGAAGATCGCTTCGGCATCGATCGATTCACGTTCGGTCTGCGCGGGCGATTGTCCGACGAAGTCGTCGAGCCAGCGGAACGAAACGTGCTGATCGCCTTTCGAGGCGGACAGCTTCGATTCCGGCGACGTATGGACTGACACGAGCGGAACGGTCTGAAAGAAGCTGGCGTTGTTCACCGGACGCGCGCCGGCGATTGCCAACTGGGCCGCCAGGTATTCGGTTGCGAGTTCGCCACCACGCTGGCCCACGCCCCGGCCCTCGAGCAGGTCGCTCGCCAAAAACTTCAGATGCGCGCGGATGCGCGATCCGGCAATGTCCTGCGCGGCGGCTCCGAAGATCAGAAGAAGTCCAAGCGCGGCGCGCCTCACTTGCGCCCTTTCAGCCACTTTTCGAAGAACTGCTGCCAGGCAGGATCGATGGTCGGCCCGTTCGCCTTGTGCCCGTCTTCGGTCGAGGCGAACTGGATTCGATCCGCCACGCCGAGCAGCTCATAGACTTCCTTGCCGCGATTGAAGTAGCCCCAACTCTGCAAGTCGTCCGAATCGCCGCCCGTGTCTTCCTTGCGGCTGCCGCCGATCAGCAGGAACGGCTTCGGAGCCGACAACGCGAGCAGTTCGTGATGATCGTGCTCGAAGCCCGCGCGATCCTTGTTCGGATTCAGCAGGCTCAGCACGGTACCTTCGGGTGTATCGATGTCGGGCCAGCGGCGGGTCGCATCGAGATACCACGGGTCGAGCCAGTTGGTGCCGCCATTGACGGCGATGTGCGGATCGAGCGCGACGGTGGCCGAGATGCTCGGAGCAAACGCCGAAACATAAACCGCGGCTTTTGCGCCGAGCGAGAATCCGATGAAGCCGATCCGCTTCGGATCCACCTTCACCTGCTTCAGCGCCCGCAGATATTCGGCTTCGCGTTCGGCGTCGTGGACCATCTTTCCGAGCGCGAGCCAATGTCCGAATCGATCGTAGACCTTGTCCGCTGCTCCCGTGCGCGCGGTGGTTCCGTCGCGATAGTTTCGGATGAACGACCAACTGGTGAGCACCACGTAGCCGCGGCTTGCGAGCCAGCCGCCCCACCATTTCTCGGGCTCCTTGTAGTCCGGCGAACTCGAACTCCAACAGATCACCGCGGGGAATGGGCCCTTCCCTTGCCCTTTCGGAACCAGCAGCAGATGCTTTTGATAGAAGCCGGTCTCCATCGGCAATTCGAGATCGAGTACCGTGTAGTGCTCCTTCTCTTCGGTGCCAACCACGCGCGACTTGGTGATGTCTCCGAACCACCTCTTGTCGGCGGGCGCGGGCGCGATCTTGCCGAGCAGCTTGATCCAGAACCGCTCGATCTCGCGGCGCCGGTCTGCCCAGCCGGACTTGTCGGGAAGCCCCTCCACTAGCGACGGAATGATCTCGCGTTCCGCGCCCGGTTCCGGGGCCGGAGACCGCTTGAACACCACCCTGTGCTGGTGCAGGCGCTCCTCGTCACGCTGTTGCGAAAAGGCCGGAATCAGGGCTGCGGAGGCAATCACCCAAATTTTGATCGACATTGGTATAATTCTCTTGTGAGCTATTCGCTTTCCCACCTTCGATCACTCGAAGCCGAGAGTATTCATATTATCCGTGAAGTGGTGGCTGAGTTCGCCAAGCCCGTGATGCTGTACTCGATTGGTAAGGACAGTTCGGTGATGGTGAGGCTGGCGCAGAAGGCGTTCGCGCCCGGGAAAATCCCATTCCCGTTTCTGCACGTCGATACGACCTACAAGTTCCCCGAGATGATCCAGTTTCGCGATGAATTCTGCAGGTCGCTCGGCGTGGACTTGCGCCTTTCCACCAATCGCAAGGCGATCGAAGAGGGGGCGAATCCATTCGCGCTCGGTACGCAAAAGTGTTGCGCGCTGCTCAAGACGCGAGCGCTGTTGGACGGACTCGAGGCCGGTGGGTACGACGCGGCGTTTGGCGGGGCGCGGCGCGACGAGGAGAAGTCGCGCGCCAAGGAACGGATCTACTCGTTTCGCGACCGGTTCGGGCAGTGGGATCCGAAGAATCAGCGGCCGGAATTGTGGAACATCTATAACGCGCGCGTGGACAAGGGCGAATCGATTCGCGTGTTTCCGCTCTCCAACTGGACCGAACTCGACGTCTGGCACTACATCTACCTCGAAAGCATTCCGATCGTGCCGCTCTACTACGCCAAGCCGAGGCCGATGGTGATCCGGGGAGGATCGCTCATCCCCACCGATCATGAAATGCCGCTGCTGCCGGGTGAAAAGCCGCAACTGGTGATGAGCCGCATGCGGTCTCTCGGCTGCACCTATTGCACCGGCGCGATCCGTTCGGAAGCCGACACTTTGCCCAAGATCATCGAGGAGTTGATTTCGTTCCGCAGAAGCGAACGCGAGAACCGGGTGATCGATCATGACCAGGAAGGTTCGATGGAAGTGAAGAAGCGCGAGGGGTACTTCTAGAATGGCGACGATCGAGGAACTGCTATCCGGCACCGAAACGAGCGAGTTGCTCCGCTTTTCGACCGCCGGCAGCGTGGATGATGGGAAGAGTACGCTCATCGGGCGGCTTCTCTACGATTGCAAGTCGGTCTACGAGGATCAACTCGACTCCGTAAAAAGCTCGCGGATCAACCGCAGCGGACGCGCCATCGATTTTTCGCTTCTCACCGACGGACTCAAGGCCGAGCGCGAGCAGGGCATCACCATCGATGTCGCGTATCGCTACTTCATCACGCCCCGCCGCAAGTTCATCATCGCGGATACACCCGGGCACGAACAGTACACGCGCAACATGGCGACCGGTGCTTCGACCGCTTCACTCGCCATCATTCTGATCGACGCGCGCAAGGGCTTGCTGCCACAGTCCAAGCGCCACGCCTACATCTCGATCCTGCTCGGCATTCCGAACCTGGTGGCGGCGGTCAACAAGATGGATCTCGTCGATTTCAGCGAGGACGTCTTCAATCAGATCCAGGCGGATTTCGAGTCATTCTGCAGGCAACTGGGCCGTACCGGCATCGTCTCGATTCCGATCAGCGCGCTCGATGGCGACAACGTGGTTTCGAACAGCGCGCGCACGCCCTGGTATGAGGGGCCGGCGCTGCTCGAACACCTCGAAACGGTCCCGCTGACGAGCAACTTCGACTTTTCGAACTTCCGCCTGCCGGTTCAATACGTGATCCGGCCCGACCTCGATTTTCGCGGCTTCGCGGGCGCGGTTTCGGCGGGCACGGTCCGCCCCGGCGATCGCGTGATGGCGCTGCCGTCGGGCCGGACGTCGAAAGTGAAAGAGGTGATCGCGGGCGGAGTTCCGGTCGAAGTGGGCTTCCCGCCAATGTCGGTCTGCGTGACCCTCGAAGACGAGATCGATATCAGCCGCGGCGACATGCTGGTGGACCCGGCGCGGATGCCGCATGTCTCGCGCCGGTTCGATGCGTCGGTGGTGTGGATGAACGCCGAGGCGCTCGACCAGTCGAAGACTTATCTGCTCAAGCACACCACGCATCAGGTGCAGGCCCGCGTGACGGCGATCCGGCACCGGTTGAACGTGAACGATCTCTCTCTTTCGCCCACCGAAAAGCTGGAGCTCAACGAGATTGGAATCGTGACGCTCGAGACCACCAAGCCCGTGTTCTTCGATCTGTACAAGGTCAATCGCCACACGGGCAGCTTCATTTTGATCGATCCGATTTCGAACGCGACTGTCGCGGCGGGCATGATCGAAGAGTCGCAGGGCACGCGCCAGCGCCGCGGATCGGCGGAACTGTCGCGGGTCGAAACCGGACGTGTGACCGCGGCTGAGCGGATCGCTCGTGGTGGACATCTTCCGGTGACGATTTGGCTGACGGCGCGATCATCGGTCGCCTGGCTGCTCGAGCGCCGGCTGTTCGACCGCGGATGCGCGGTGCGCGCGCTTGCCGATGACGAGCAGACGCATCTGCTGCCGGAAATGGCGAGTGTGCTGAACGGCGCCGGCGTGATCGCGATCTGTTCGGAGGCTTCGGTTGAGGCGGGCGACCTGGCGGATCTCCAGGCGCTGATCGGCGAGCACAACTTGATCCGGTTCGGTCCGGGTGAGTTGCCGCCGGACGACAGCGCGGCCGCGGATCTCATTCTCGCCGATTTGGAGAAGCGGGGTGTGTTTCCGCCGCCGGATTTCGGAGCGGGCGACGGAATCTGACGCTTACGATTGGCGCATCTGACCTGCGACAGCCAGTAGCGGTGCGCGTTGAACCCGTTACGAATCGCGTCGGCCCGACGCCAGCGGAAGTAGTCGACAACGAGGTCCGGCAATTGAAACACGCGATGCCCGAGCGCTGGAGCGAAAGCAGGCCCTCGGCTGCGAGAATCGAATCGAGCTTACGCAGCCGGCGGAAGACGCCGTCATCGGGCCGAACAGCAGCGCGATCTCATCGCTCAGCGTGTGGCCGTAGATGACGCTGAGTCCGCTTCTCATCAGGTGCGCGACAGTGGCGAAATCTCGTATCGAAGGTTCGGGCGGATAGCGCTCCTTGCGAGCTGCCCGGCACGATCGTCAGGCATGCGCCGCCTCGAAGCGCCGCACTCTGGACCTCAAAGGCGTCCTTCTTCATTTCCATGGCCCACGAAGAATCGGGCCGGTCCCCGGCTCGATCCGCACGAACGAGAGCGAGTCGAGCCCTTCGGCCGGTTCGGGCAGTTCGAGGTGCGAACTCGCGCGCCGGATCGCCGCGTCTAGCACGCGCGCCTTTCCCACCCGGGCCGCGTTGCGCAAGGTCGAGCCCTGGAGCGCGATTCGAAAGAGAATCCGTGCACGGTGAAGCCCGCCGTACGGGCAGATGCGATGGCCTCAGTGAGGGCCACTTCGCGGTGGCGGGTTCGCGGCAAGTCGAGGATAGGCAGATGTGGGTGGAGCGCCTTCGCCACAAACGATCGCCGCAAACGATCAATGCCGCTCGAGTGCTCCTCCGGTATACTGTTCGCTTGAACAAACTCATCTTCCTGCTCGCGGCGGCCTCGTTCGCCGTGCTGCCCGCATGGGCCCAAGAACCGGATGGCCGCGCGATCTTCCAGACGCGCTGTGCCGGATGCCACGGTACCGACGGCAACGGTGGCGAGCATGCGCGCTCGATTCTGCCAGTGCTCGCAAGCAAGCCGGACGACGAGGTCATCGCGATCATCCGCGACGGTGTCGCTGCCAAGGGGATGCCGGCCTTCAAGCAGTTGCCCGAGAGCGAAGTGAAGGCTCTGGTTGCCTCCATGCGCTCGATGATGCAGCGGCGGCGGCGCGGATTCCAGCCAGTGCGGCAAAAGGTGAAGCTGACCGACGGGTCAGAGGTCGAGGGGCTTGCGGTCGCAAAAACGAGCCGCGAACTCCAGCTCCGGACCGACGATCAGAAGCTCGTGCTGCTGCGCCGGACGGGTGAGCGTTACCGTCGCGTGACCTCGGAAGCCGACTGGCCCAGCATGCACGGAGGGCTCTCCGGAAATCGCTATTCGGAGCTCGAGCAGCTCACGCCGGCGAACGTGTCGCGTCTCGGCGTCAAGTGGGTGTTCCCCGTGCCGAACTCAGGCCGGCTACAGGGCACGCCACAAGTATATGGCGGCGTCATGTACGTGCCCAATACGAATCAGGTGATCGCGCTCGACGCAGGATCGGGCGCGAGACTGTGGGACTACACGCGCCCGCCGACCCAGGGGCTCATCGGCAACGCCCGTTCGCCGGGCAACAATCGCAGCGTCTCGATCGCGGGCGACAAGCTGTTCATGCAGACCGATCACGCCCATCTGCTCGCGCTGAATCGCTACACGGGCCAAGTGCTGTGGGATACCGAAATGGCCGATTTCCGCAAGAACTACAACGCCACGGGTTCGCTGCTGGCGGTGGAGAACCTTGTGATTGCGGGAACGGCTGGCGGCGAAGAGGGCGTTCGCGGATTCCTTGCCGCCTATGATCAGCAGACCGGGAAGGAGGTCTGGCGCTTCTGGACGATTCCCGCGCGCGGTGAGCCGGGCGCGGAGACATGGGACGGCCCGGATATCGATCATGGCGGCGGACCGACGTGGCTCACCGGCAGCTACGATCCGGAAGCGAAGATCGTCTACTGGCCGACCGGCAACGCGGGCCCGGACTTCAACGGCGACAATCGCAAGGGCGACAACCTCTACACCTGCTCGATCATCGCGCTCGATGTCGCGACGGGCAAGCTGAAGTGGCACTTCCAGCCGACTCCGCACGACGAATGGGACTGGGACGCGGTTCAGCCTCTCGTGCTCGCCGACACGACTTGGCGCGGGCAGCCCCGCAAGATTCTGCTGCAGGCCAATCGCAACGGCTTCCTCTATATCCTCGATCGCATCACCGGTAAGATGTTGGTCGCCGAGCCGCTCGTGAAGAAGCTCACCTGGGCCAAAGGAGTAGCGCCCGATGGACGCCCGATCATGAATCCGAACTCGGTCCCGACCGAGGAAGGCCAACTGATCTGCCCGGCCGTCGAAGGCGCCGCCAACTTCTTCTCGACCTCGTTTCATCCGGCGACGCGCCTCTTCTACGTGAACACGCTCGAACGTTGCGCGGTCTACACGAAGCGAAAGACACCGGAATGGCAGGCAGGCCGCAACTACTACGGTGGAGGCGGACGGCGCGACCCGAACGACAAACCGCAGAAGTTCTTGCGCGCGTTCAACATCGATACGGGCAAGCCCGTATGGGAGGTGCCGCAGGAAGGCCCGGGTGACACGTGGACAGGCACGCTGGCGACGGCCGGTGGACTGGTCATTTTCGGCGACGATGGCGGCGCTCTCGCGGCCGCCGATGCCTCCACCGGCAAGCGCCTGTGGAGCTTCCCGTTCACCGACTCACTGCACACGTCACCGATGACGTATATGTTCGACGGCAAGCAGCATGTCGCGATGATGGTGGGGAGTCTCGTCTACTCGTTCGGGCTTCCGTAGACCGGATGTCGGCGAGTCCATGACCGCGGCTGTGGAGCTCCCGGTTCCGAGCGCCAAGCTCGCATTAGATGGAATCTTCGAATCGGGCGTGAGTGCGCGGCCCTGCCCGTGCTCGGCCCGGCCTCCGCCCGCCCTCGTCGCGATCCTCGAGGGCGAGCCTGGTGCCTCTGAATTCGCCGCCGCACCAAACCAAACGGCACTGCCCAAGCCGCGCGGGTATCGCGGTGGAGCACCGCTGCGGGCTTCCGCAGGGCTACGGCGACTGCTTCGCGTACGCGCTGGCGAAAACGAGCGGTTCTCTCTGTTTTTCCAACGAGATGATTGCCCGCATACGGACGCTCAGCCCGCCCGCGCCGGAACACGCGGATGATATGCTGTCCTCACGAACGTGAGACTTCCAGCACTCCTTCTCCTTCCCCTCGTTTCCTGCCTCGCCGCCGATGTCGAACACATCACCGTGTGGCGCGACGACACGATGTACTACATCACGCCGTGGCTCAGCCGGCTCGACAACGGCGACCTCATGGTGACCGCGCGAGAAGCGCACCGGCGCCGCAAGGATCAGATCGGGCATGTCGACCCGACGGCGCGCGGTATCGCGATCCGTTCACGCGACGGCGGGCGCACGTGGTCTGGCAAGACGATCGTCGACGACGAAACCTTCCGGTTCTCGCAAACCGAGGATGTTCCGTGGACGCAGCTTTCCAACGGATCGCTGTTCCTGAACCTCTACGCGTGGACTCTTTCTCCTCTCCCGCTGGGCGCTGAGCCGGAGGGGAATCGCCACTACGTCTACACGTTCGAGGGGCTGTACGGAATCCGCTCGAGCGATCGCGGAAAGACGTGGTCGATGCGGGCGCCGATCCGCGTGGAGAAGCTGCCGAAGCTCGCCTCGCGCGTTCCCCCGGTGGAGTTGCCCGGCGGCGAACTGGTGATGCCGGTCTACGGATTCTATCGCCAGAACGGACCCACCACCGCGTGGCTGATCCGTTCGCGCGATCGGGGCGCGACCTGGGGCGATCCGGTGTTGATCGCCACCGATCCCGACGGCAAGGTCCGTTTCGATGAACCGTTCCTGCTGCGCAAGCGCGATGGCGGCATGATCGCGATGATTCGCACGGGCGGATACCTCTATCAGAGCGATTCCACCGATGGTGGGCGCACGTGGTCGAAAGCCGCGCCGACGAAGATCTGGGGCTTCCCGGCGCACCTGCAGGAGCTGCGCGATGGGCGGATCCTATGCACATACGGCTACCGCCGCGCGCCGTTCGGCCTACGGTATTGCCTCAGCCGCGATGGCGGCAAAACGTGGGATGTCGAACGCGAAGTGGTGCTGCGGGCCGACGGTGGCTCTGGAGATCTGGGCTATCCGAGCGTGGTGGAGTTTCCAGACGGGCGCGTGCTGGTTGTCTATTGGATGAACGAAGAGAAAGCGGGCGTACCCGACTCCGATGTCCGCTACATCGCGGGTACCTTCTTCAAGCCATGAAATGAAGCGAGGCGGTGCACCAGTTCACCGCCTCGCTCTGGGATCACTTGGTGAAGTGGAAGTCCTGGAACGTCACTTTGCCGGCCTTCACCGCTGTACGAGTTCGCATGTTGCCCCTCCTTTCTCGATTTCGGCTCCCCGAGCGGGGCCTCAATTCTGGAAGCGGAATCGGCGGAGAAAATTAGCGAGAGACGTCACAGCCGATGGGCTTCCATTCGGCGAGGCGCTCTCGGCAAGGAGCGTCAGTTGCGCCATGGTGGCGGCATCTGGCGCGGGCTCAGGCGCACCCTCCTCCTAAATGAAAAAGCGACCGCGCCCGTCGGGCAGCGGTCGCTTTTTCGAGGTTGGTAGCGAGCTTACTTCGCTTTCTTCTGCTTCTGCTGACCCACGCGGATCTTGAACTGGCGGGCTTGCGATTCGGAGTGTCCCTTCCAATCGAACCGGGCGGATGCATCTTTCAAATAGGCGTCGACATCGGCGCCCTTCGGGAGCACAGCCACGATCGTCGCCTGCTGGACTCCATCCGGATGAGTGAGCCGGAACCTGCGTGCATTTGGAATTGCCATAACCCCTTCAGCTTACCACGTCCTTGAGCGCTCCATAAACGTCCGGATGCCGGAACTCGAATCCGGCGGCGAGTGCCGTGGCGGGCTTCGCCTTCTGGCTATGGAACAGGATTTCCGACATCTCGCCGAACAGGAGTTGGACGGCGAACTTCGGCACTGGGAGGATGGCGGGGCGGCGCAACGCCCGGCCGAGGGCGTGAGTGAAGTCGGCATTCGTTACCGGGTTTGGCGAGACCCCGTTCAACGGGCCGCTCACGTTCGGGTTCTCCATGGCCCAAACGAACATCGAAACCAAATCCTCAATGTGGATCCAGGCCATATACTGCGCACCGGTTCCGAGCCTGCCGCCCACCCCCAACTTGAACGCCGGCAGCATCTTGTCGATGGCGCCGCCCTCGGCGGCGAGCACCAGTCCGGTGCGGATGAGCACGACCCGGACGCCGAGAGATTCCGCCCGTCGGGCGGCCGCCTCCCAGGCGACGCAAACTTCCGGAAGGAACCCGCTCCCCGCTTTCGACTGCTCCGTCAACTCCTCCGGGCCGCGATCACCGTAATATCCGGTGGCCGAAGCGCACACCAGCACCGGGGGCGGCAGGGAGCACTGAGCCAAACCTTCGACCAAACGCGCGGTTCCGTCAACCCGGCTGGAGCGAATCCGGCGCTTGACCTCGGGCGACCATCGCTGCGCCACCGGCTCTCCGGCCAAGTGGATCACGGCGTCCGCCCCGTCGACCGCTGCGGCGGGCGCGGCGGTCTTCTCCGGGTCCCAGATGGCGAATTGGGCAGTCGCGCAAGTACCGGTACGTGGAGACCGGCCCAAGAGGCTGACTTGATGTCCGGCACCCTCGAAGCGAGCTACCAGGCGCCGCCCGATGAGGCCAGAGCCTCCCGTCACGGTGATTCGCATCTCAGTGGACCCATTGTATTCGATGTGGAACCTCCCCTGGCGCACCAAAATGGGACGTGAAAACTGCGCTACCCTATTTGCTGGCCGCCAATGTTGAGACTGCTGCTGGTGGTAGCCGCGATTTTGACCGTCTGCTTCGGATCGTTGTGGTTCATCGGGGGACCCACGACCATCCGTTGGGAAAAGCAGCCGTCGGTCATCGGCCCGTCTACTCCTCTCGCCATACACACGAAGAGCTCATACGGGTTAGCCCGTGTGAGAGTCACCCTCGAACAGGGCAAACTGCGCTGCACGTTGCTCGACAAGCAGACCGGGCAGTCCCGCCTCTTTTTCTGGAAGCGCGGAGAGGCGACCGACAAGATCGCTTGGACAGTGACCCCCGCCGCGTGCCCGGGGTTCGCGAATGGACCCGCGGTGGTCACCGCCGAGGTGAAATCCGCCGATCTGCGGGGGCGCACGGACTCGGTTTCCCAGCCGGTCAGCGTCGTTCCGAAGCCCGCCGCGATCCGCACCGGATTCGAGCCGCACTACACCGCCCATTCCGGACCGTCGGCGGTGCGATACACAGTGTCCGGAGATTGGGTGGAAACCGGGGTCCGGGTCAGCCAGTACCGCTTCCGCGCCTTCACCCTCGATGGGCGCGACCCCGTACCGGGCAGTGACGCGACCCTAGGCGCCTTTTTCTCGATACCCTGGGACGCTGATCCGGACGAGCCGGTTACGGTCTACGTCAAGACCTCCGACGGCCGGGAACTGACCGCGGCCGTAAGAATGGTGATCGAGCGCCGCAAGTTTCGCGCACGCGATATCAAGGTCAGCGACCCGTTCCTGCGCCGGGTGGTGGGAGACATCCTCGGTGGCAACGATAGGGCGGCCGATATGCTGGCCAGCTTCAAGAAGATCAATTCCGAGGTGCGGGACGCCAATACCAGGAAGCTTTCGGAGCTCACTGCCCGGACGGCAGGGAAGGTGCTCTGGTCGGGTCCGTTCGTGCAGTTGCCGAAGTCGAAGGTGCAGGGCCAGTTCGCCGACAAGCGGAACTACCTGTACGCCGGAGAACTGGTGGATAGCCAGATGCACCTCGGGATCGACTTGGCTTCCACCCGTAACGCGCCGGTTCCAGCGGCAAACGGCGGTAAGGTGCTGCTCGCCGAGCGGTTGGGCATCTACGGCAACTGTGTCGTGATCGATCATGGACTCGGAGTGCAGACGATATACGCCCATCTGAGCCGGATCGACTTGCAGCCAGGAGCGGACGTGACGAAGGGCCAGATCGTCGGACTGACCGGCATGACTGGGCTCGCAGGTGGCGATCACCTCCATTTCGGGATGATGATCGGCGGCGTGGAAGTAAGTCCGGTTCGATTCTTCGAACGCAACTGGATCGCGAAAAACATCTCCCCCGTCATTCCGGTTCCAGGTCTCGAAAAGCCAGCGCGATCGAAGAGCGACTGACTGGCCGCCGCGTACGGTATACTGCCCATACGCGAGGTCCCGCGCGTTACATTACTTTGTCGGCGTGGAAGGAGCCACCGTGCTGAAGTTGCAGAACGCTACCTTGATTGTTGCCGCATTGGCTGCTTACCAGGTCACGGGATTCGGACAGACCCAAGAGATGTGGCGGGCGGGCTCGTGGTCGGCGGCGGCGCCGCATCCGGCCAGTTGCGCGGCCATGCCCGTGGTCGTGGTGCGGGGCCCGGGTTCGATCCTCGACCCGCCGAACCAGGCCGCGCTCGCAAGCCTCGAAAGCGCCCTCGCGGTCGAAATCCCGCGGATCTGTCCTAACGGACCGCCCCAGGTGCTCATCGTCAGCGGCCGCGGACGGAAGCCACTCCCGCTCGCCGATCCGCGCGGATCCGCGGCGGAAACTCCTGCTCCCGCGCCGGCCGGCGCCGCGCCCTCGAGCCTTTCCTCGGCACGCAAGGCGGAAGAAAAGTGCGATGTGCTTCTGAAGTGGCTGGAAGGCGGGAAGGTGGATTCGGGTCCGGCACAGGCCCCGAACTACCGTTACCGGGCGCAGCCGAATTTCCTGCGGATCTTCCGGGATGAAGCGATGATCGCGGTGTTCGGAATGCCGTATGACAAGACGGAGAACCGCTGGCGCATGGACCTGTACGAAGATACGATCTCCCGTTGCATCGGCACCTCGCGAAACACGCGGGTGACGGCTCTCGACGTGATGCGGCAGCGGGGCATGCAGCGCTATTGGGAACAGTTCGGGCAGTATCGCCAGGTGCTTGATCAGGCGTTTCTCGGCCACCCGGGTCAGTACGAACCTGCGGCCATCACGCGTTACGTGCAGCAGACTCGTGGGCAGGCGGGCTGGGTCAAGCAGGCCCGGGCGCAGGCCGCGGCGCTGCCTCCGTCCAAGGAGTCGTTCGAGCAATTGAACATGCTTCGGGCAGAGGCCGCCCGGAACTCGATGCTCGATCCGGCCGACAAGGCCGCGGTGACGGATTATCTCGTCAAGCGGCAAAGCGAACTTGCACCCGCGATTCTCGACCAATGGCTGACCGGCGCCGCCAGCGGGCCGAAAACGCTCGCTGCCGCGAAAGCACTGCAAGCCGAACGGGCCGCGCTTGCCACGATCACCCAGGCGGCCGACGCCGGGTCGCGGACCGCGGCGGAGCAGCGCTACGCCAGCGTTGTCGAGGCGATGATCGCCGAACCGGTTCGGGAGCACGCGGCGCAATTGAAGCAGTTGCCGCCGGGCTGGGACGGGGTGACGCAATTATCGACTTGGCGAGCGGGCTTCGATACGCTGTTCGGCGAGTTCCGCGGAGTGCGTCCGGTGGATTCGGCGCGAACGGAGTACGATCTGACTCGGGCGCGCGTGCTATCGAGCGCGATGCCCGCCTGGCAGAAGAAGGTGGCCGCGGCTCCAGCCGATGCGCTCGGCGCGCAGCGCCGCGAGCTCGAAGCGATCTTCCCCACCCAGCAGGATCGCTCCTCGCCGCTGTTCACTCAGTTTGATGCGCCCATTCGCGCCCGAGAGGATCAAATCCGCGCCCGTGCCGCGGAAGAGGATCGCCGGCAGCAACAAGTCAAGGCCGCGGCTCAGCAGAGGGCGCTGGAGAATCTGACCCGCACCGCGCTCCCTCCCCCTTCCGGCAAACGCAATCCCGGCGATCCCGAGCCAGACGGCGAGGGCGGGGTCTTCATTTTCCCGAGCATGGTGAAAGCCCTGATGGTGGGCCAGCTCGACCTGATTCCCGACGACCAGCTCTTCCGCAGCTACTTCATGTCGTTCCTGAAGGGAGTCAACAAGGTCTGCGCGGCTACCGCCGACTCGGATCTGACGATGGCCTCGCTTACCTATGGAGTGCCCATGTTCCAGGCGGGATCCGGAAAGTCGCCCGCCCAGGCGGGGATGGAGATGCTCGCCCAATTGATGAAGGGCATGGACAATGCGACCAAGGCTGGCAGCATGGGCGAATATATGAGCGCCTTGGGTGGCGCCCTGCCTCCGAACGGCATCATCTCGGAGGGCATCGCCGATGGCGGAACCGTCGCGACCACTTGGGCCTGCAATACGCTCACGAACATGAAGATTCGCGCCAACCTGCGCAAGCTGATCCTGTCGCGCAAGGACACGCCGCCCGCGCCCGCCAATCGCGATCGTTTCTATGCGCTGATGAATCCCGCGGTCCGCGAGTTGAAGGGGATCCCGGCGCCGGGTGGAGGAGTCCCCGCCCTGACACTGGCCGAACGCGTCGAGGCGCGCTGTGTCGAACAGCGGATGGCTCGCGCGGCCAACACGCAGGCGGAAAAATTGACGTTCTGCCGTTGTCTGGTCAAGTCGGCGACAACGGCGGGCGTACCAGAGCCCGCGCTCGAGCGAATGGCCTCCGAGTTCACCGCGGAATCGCTCAGCGCGCTTGGCCAGAACCACCCGGCATTTGCCCGCGCATCGAACAGTTGCTACCGCTGAGCCGCCGCCGCTATTTGCCCGCGCTCGCGCCGATCTCGACAGCCTTGTAGCCGCCGCGCGCCTTGTAGTAGAAGTAGAGCGCGGCGAAGATCACGGTCAGCACCACCGGCAGCGTCGAGACCGTTCGGAACGTTTCAGCGGCGCCGAATTTGTCATACCACTGGCCCATCAGCGGCAGGATGAACGCAACCGCGAGATTGCCGGTGCCGCCCATGATCGCCAAGCCTAGCGCTCCCGATTTCGGGAAGCGCTCCGATGTTACGCCCAGCATCAATGGCCAGAAGAATGTCTTGCCCACGCCGTAGATCGTGGCAGCCGCGAAGGCGCCGGTGGCACTGCTGACTCCGCCAAGGCTGTACAGACCGATCCCGGACAGAATCGCTGAAATCGTCAGCAGGCCAAGAGGCGACATCGCGTGCGCGAGGCGGCCGCCGAAGAATCGCAGAACGAACATCAGGCCGGCGGTGTAGACGAGAATCAGGATGCCCTGCATTCCCGTCTGGCTGGTGATCAGCGATGGTACCCATTGATCCGGACCGAGTTCGGTGGAGGCCGTCATCCACATACAGATCCACCAGAGGATGAACATGGGCGAGAGACAGGCGCGGAACATTTCGCCTGTGGAAATGCCAGCCGCGACGCGCTCTGTGGCGGGGAACTGCTCGTTCCAGACCATGATGGCGTAGATCACGGCGGGGACCATGATGAGCGAAAGCTTGATCTGCCAGCCGAATGTGGCCGTGCCCGCGGCGACGGTCTTGCTGTCGAGCCCCATCATGTTGGTCAGCGCGAATGCCGCCAATCCGCCGATGATGAGTCCTCCGGGCCACCACGCGTGAAGGACGTTGAGCTTGTGGGTCTTGTCCTTCGGATACATCGTAGCCGCGAGCGGGTTGATCACGCCTTCCACCAATCCTTGCGAGAGCCCGAGCACGAGCATCGCGCCCCAGAGAACTTGATAGCCAATGTCGGAGTAATACGGCGCGACCTCGCCCCCCGGCCGCGGCGCGAACAGAATCGCGAGGACCGCCGTGATGTAGCCGCCCGCCGAGAGCAGCAGCAGGCGGCGCATTCCGAAGAAGTCGACCAGCGAGCCGCCGAAGATCGCCGAAAGAGTGAAGCCCCAGAAAGCCGGCATGAAGGCGAAGCCCAGTTGCTCGGCGTTGATATGGAAGTCGGCTCGAAGCGCGTCGGCAATGTCGCCACGGATCGAAAAGACCATCGAAGTCGTGATCAGAGCGACGCAGCTCGCCGCGAACAGTTTCCCAGGGTTCATAAACGCTAGAGTGTATCAGATCGCGCGATCAGACCCTGAGGAACCAGCCCTTGCGGTAGAGAATCCATGCGAAGGTCCAGCAGACGGCCACGTTGAAGAGGGCCCATCCAAGCGACGCCAGGTAGGGGTCTGGAATCGTCGAAGCGAACATCGCCTGATACATCGGCGCGCGGACCTTGGCGAGCGACAGCACCCGCGCGAACAAGCCTGAGAAGCAATACACCGCGAGCGCATTCATACCGAGTATCACGAACGGTTTCGTGTACCAGCCCTTGTGGCCGCGCACGTCGAACAGCCAGTAGCAGGTTCCGAAGACCACTAGCGCTAGTCCAGCCATGAGAAGCGTGAAGGGTACGGTCCAGAGCTGCTTGTTGATCGGCTGCCAATAGTCGAGCGCGAGGCCAGCGAAGATGAGCACGTTGCCGCTCACCAGCATCCAGGCGGCCTTTTCCGCCTGTGTCCAGGCCGAGCGGAGCAGGTGCCCGCACAGGATTCCGAACAGCGCGGTACCGATCGCGGGTAGTGTACTGACGAAGCCTTCGGGGTCCCAGGTCTTGGTGGCGCTATACATGTGTCCGGGCAGCAGGATGCTATCGGCGTATTGCGCGAAGGTCGAGCCCTTCTCGTAACCCCACGAGTGCATCATCGCCCAGTACGAGGCAAAGCAGACCACGATGGCCGCGGCCTGTCCGCGCCATGTCGTGTAGAGGAAGATGATCGTCGCGATCAGGTAGCAGACGGCGATGCGCTGCAGCACGCCCGGGATTCGAAGGGTCGAGAGATTGTAGTAAGGAAAGCCGTTCAGCAGGAGTCCGATCCCGAAGATCGCCGCCGCGCGGATCAAGACGTGTTTGATGAGCTGGCCGCGATCTTCACCGCGTTCCACGCGGCGCGCGGTGGAGAGTGTCATCGCGACACCCACGATCCAGAGGAAGAACGGGAAGACCATATCGGTGAAGGTCCAGCCATGCCACGCGGCGTGTTTGAGCGGTGCGTACGTGTTGCGGCCGTCGCCCGCATTGTTCACCATAACCATGGAGGCCATGGTGAGGCCGCGAAAGACGTCGAGCGATTCGAGACGCACGGAGCGTCCGGCGGGTGATCCGGAGGCCGTGGATGTTGCGGTTTCGAGCGTGGTGGCCGGCATGGTGAGGATTAGTGTACCGGATCGAGCGGGCGGGCGCGGGAGGAGGAACGGATATGCTTCAGGCATGCACTTACGCCGAATCATGTGGGTAATCGTTGGTGCCTTCGCGGCTTTGGCTCAGTCCGATCCTCCGCTCAAGCGAGAATCTGATACGGTATCTTGCTCTGAGCCCCGGGCAAATCCGCGAAATCGCGTCGAATGATGGCCGGTTCGATGAGCGGAACTCGGCAAGGAGAAGCCGCTACGCGGTCCTTTCAGTGCTGATACCGGAGGATGAGACGCCCCTGGCTCTCGGAGCCCGCTTCGTGGAAATCGAGATGCTGCGGCGCGAGATGGTGGCCGATGTCCCGGCCGTGAGGGCGAAGAATCGCGCGCTGATGACGCCGGAACAGCGGGAAAAGCTCGCACGGATCGAGAGCACTCGTCCGTTGGCGCTGATCGCCTATCAAGCCGTTTGCGCTGGTGTGGTCCGGCCGGATCCAGCGCGGCCAGTCTTCGCCTACGACTGCTTCCCCAGTGGGCCTGGGACCGCGCTGCGAGCCTTTTTGAATCTCACCGAAACACAATTGGCGGTCTTCGATGCGGTGGGGCGCGATGTCTTCCGAGTGCAGCGCGATCCCAGTGCCCGGTTGAGTCGCCTCGGGCCGCTGATCGAATTCGAAACCGCAAGCGATCCGCTCGATCCCGCGCGGCTGGGCGTTGAGCGAGCGGCAGGTGGGCGCATTGAACGCGATCGACGAAGAGCTGCGGATTCCGCTGGCGCGAAGCATGGAGGCGATCATCCGCGCACAGGAAGACATCCTGCAGGCCAAGCTCCAAACGGTGATCGACGCCAAGGCCCTCGGCGAGGGCCGGAGACGGTTGCTCGAAGCCTATCGGGCCCTCGAGACCGCCGGGCAAGTCTCCCACGCCCGGCGGCTTTCCGTGTTGGCTCCCGATCAGGTCAAGAAGCTCTCCGCATGCCCAATCCGATGGCCGGGCAGCCAACGTGTTCTCGCAGCCGCCGTTTGCGAGGGCCTGATGACCAGTCGCGAGTCTCGATTCCTGACGGGGCAACTGCTTGCACTCATCTACTCCACCACCGGTGCCGTCGAGCCGATCGAGTGTTACCGGGCCGGATCGTTGGAGCTTGGGTCTGTGGTGGGTATTGCATCCGGAGCATTCGGGCTGTTCTACTAGCGCTAGACTCGCTGGTTGCGCCCGTTTACCTACGAAATCGCGACGTTGCAGCCACTACATCTCAGTATGGAGCGGCGACTGGCCCGAACTTCACCGGGTTCAGGTCGATCAGGACTTTCCGGCCTCGGCGCTCTGGCCGCTCTGGCCTTGCCGCTTTCGCCTGCTGGGCCTGGCTCGATGGTCCAGCGCTTTCTGTCTCTTGGCAACCTGACTGCGCATCACAACGTCTTGTCTAGACCATTGTCAGTCCCGCACTTGTGTCGCGGACTGGCCGACAGCCCGGGCTCTTCGGACCCGTACCGACCGACGGCGCAGCATGCTCTCTCTGGCACGGCGGCGCATTGTGGCCACACAGATGGTAGCCAATCCGGCCGGCTTGTGATAATTTCGATGGAAGAACACGATGCTACACCACACTCGCACCGTGTCCGCCGGTGCCATCCTCGCCTTGCTGCTCGCTAGCAGCCCCGTCCAAGCCGCGGACTTGTTTCCCGATCCATCCCTCGAAGCCGCCGTCCGGTACTATGTTTTCGCCAAGCGCGACAACAAGGAGCCGCTCACCGAAGACGATGTCAAGAACATCTCGACGATCCAGGCCGGTGGCAAAGGCATCAAGAGCCTCGCCGGACTCGAGAAGTGCAAGAGCCTGATGCTGCTCGAAGTGGGCGACAACCAGATCACCGATCTCGCCCCGATCAAGGATCTCACCCTGATCCAGAGTCTGACCATCTCGAACAACAAGATCACCGACATCGGTCCGCTGAGCGGTCTGGTCAACCTCCAGTACCTGAACATGACCGGCAATCAGGCTGCCGATCTCGCGCCCCTCGCGAAGCTGACGGCGATGAACTCGCTCTACGTCTCGAACAACAAGATCAAGGACCTGACGCCGGTAACGGGGCTCGAAAGGTTGTGGTCGCTTTATGCCGACGGCAATCTCATCGCGGACCTCACGCCGGTCGCCGGATTGAAACGGCTCTCTTCGCTCGACGTGCGCGGCAACAAGGTCACCGACATCAAGCCGCTCGCGGGCATTTCGTCGCTGTGGCACATCTTCCTCGACCGCAATGCGATCAAGGATCTCGGCCCGCTCGTCGAACTCGGCAAGAAGGAAGGCAACACACCGCGGTTCCTCTACTTGCAAGGGAACCCGCTCAGCGCGGCGGCGAAAACCACGCAGATCGCCGAACTGAAGAAGATGTGGTTCAACGTGAGCCTCGAACCCACCAAATAGCTGCTCGCTCGAGATAATGGTTCGGTGGCCACCACCGCTGATTTCGAAAAGCTAGGCGTCTTTTACCTCGGCAAACAATATGACCTCGCCGCGCGCAAGCGTGACGAGGCTCTGGTCCTCTACGACTCGAAGGACCTCGTCACGCACGGTGTCTGCGTCGGCATGACCGGCAGCGGCAAGACCGGACTCTGTATCGGTCTGCTCGAAGAAGCCGCGATCGACAACATTCCGGCGCTCGTCATCGATCCCAAGGGCGATCTCTCGAATCTGCTCCTGACGTTTCCGAATCTGAGCGCCGAAGAGTTCGCGCCCTGGGTCAATGCCGAAGAGGCGGCTCGCAAGGGGATTCCGGCGAAGGACTATCCGGCGCAACAGGCCAAACAGTGGGCGGACGGGCTCGCCTCTTGGGGGCAGGACGCGGCGCGCGTTCAACGTCTGCGCGAGTCGGCGGACTTCACCATCTACACGCCCGGATCGAATGCGGGCATGCCCGTTTCGGTGCTCAAATCCTTCGGCGCGCCGAGCGAAGAGGTGCTGAACGATCGCGAGCAATTGCGCGACCGCATCAACGCCACCTCGACGGCGCTGCTAGCGCTGGTTGGGATCGATGCCGACCCGATCCAGAGCCGCGAGCACATCCTGCTCTCCTCAATCTTCGACGCAGCGTGGAAAGAAGGCAAAGATCTCGACCTCGCGATGCTGATCAACCAGATTCAAGCGCCGCCGTTCGGCCGGATCGGCGTGCTGGATCTCGAGTCGTTCTATCCGTCGAAAGAGCGCTTCCAACTGGCGATGGCGCTGAACAACCTGCTCGCATCACCAGGTTTTGAAGCGTGGCTCGAAGGTGATCCGCTCGAAGTGGGCAGCCTGCTCTACACGCCGGAGGGCAAGCCGCGCATCTCGATCTTCTCGATCGCGCATCTGAGCGACGCCGAGCGCATGTTCTTCGTCTCGCTGCTGCTGAATCAGACGCTGAGTTGGGTGCGATCGCAGCCTGGCACCACCAGTCTGCGCGCGATTCTTTACATGGACGAGATCTTCGGTTACTTCCCGCCCGTGGCGAATCCGCCGTCGAAGAAGCCGCTGCTGACGCTGCTCAAACAGGCGCGTGCTTTCGGAATGGGAATCCTGCTGGCGACGCAGAATCCGGTGGATCTCGACTACAAGGGCTTGGCGAACTGCGGAACGTGGTTCATCGGACGTTTGCAGACCGAGCGCGACAAGGCCCGTGTGCTCGACGGGCTCGAAGGAGCAGCCGCTGCCACAGGCACGAACTTCGACAAGAGCAAGATGGACCAGATCCTCTCCGGACTCGGCAGCCGCGTGTTCCTGATGAACAACGTGCATGACGACGGTCCAGTGATTTTCGAAACCCGTTGGTGCCTTTCGTATTTGCGCGGACCGATGACGCGCACGCAGATCAAGCAGTTGATGGCGGCGAAGTCCGCCGCCGCACCGGCCACGAGCGCGGCGCCCACCGCCGCTCCGCCCAAGCCGGTGCTCAACAAGGCCGCAATCAAGCCCGTGCTGCCGCCGGGCGTGGAGGAGAAGTTCCTGCCCGCACGCGCCACTGACGGTGTGGTTTATGAACCCGTGCTGTTGGGAGCTGCCCAGGTTCGTTTCGTCGATCCGAAGCAGGGAATCGACGAGCAGCGCGAGGTCACGGTGATCACGGAGATCTCGGAGGCCGCCGTGCCCGTCAATTGGGACGACGCGGCGGAGGCCGAAATCGGGCTGGATGAACTCGAACTGGTACCGGCCGATGGCGCCGAGTTCGCGGACCTTCCCACGCCGGCCTCGCAGGCGAAGAACTACAAGGCGTGGGCCAAGGACTTCGCCAACTGGCTCTACGCCAATCAATCCTTCGAGTTGCTCTACTGTGCCTCTCAGAACGCGACGTCGTCTCCCGGCGAGTCCGAGCGCGACTTCCGCATCCGGATGCAGCAACTCGCGCACGAGCGCCGCGACACCGATGTCGAATCGGTGCGGCAGCGCTATGCCACGCGTGTAGCCTCGGTGGACGAGAAGATCTTCAAGGCGCAACAAGCACTCGAGAAGGAGAAGGAGCAGTCGCGATCCACCAAGATCGAGAGTGTGCTCTCGATCGGAGCCTCGGTTCTCGGCTCAATCCTGGGGAACAAGCGCGGACTCTCCGGGATCACCCAGGGAGCGAGGGCAATCGGCCGGTCCATGAAAGAGGGCAGCGATGTCGGCCGGCATGAGGAGACGCTCGAGCGACTGCAGGAACAGAAGGCGGAACTCGAACAACAGATGCAAGGCGAGTTCGAAACGATCAAGCAGGGTGCGGACCCGATCACCGAAGAGTTCGAGAGGGTTCAGGTGAAGCTGAAGAAGACGAACATCAATGTCCGAATGGTGACGCTCGCCTGGAAGCCGTAGGCGGGTAGACCCGCCAAGCCGCGTCCGGCCGATTGGCGGCCATCGGCGGGCCTTTTGATATAGTGGTTGGCTATGAAGTGGAGCACACTATTGCTTTGTCTCGCGACGGCTGCGTCTAGCCTCGCGCAGTCCACCGGTACCGCCACCCTGACCGGCGCCGTAACCGATACCACCGGATCGATTGTACCCGGAGCCAATGTAACCGTTCGCAACGTCGAGAGCGGGCTCGTATTCAAGAGCGTCACGACAGCCGAGGGAACGTGGTACATTCCTAACCTCAACTCGGGCCAGTATCAATTGCGCATCGAGGCGCAAGGCTTCAAGACCTATGTGCAGGACGGCATCACGCTCCGCACGGCGGAACAGCCGAGAATCGACGTCAAACTCGAGGTCGGGAACGTCACGGAATCGATCCAGGTCACCGGCGCGCCGCCGCTGCTAGAGACCGAAACATCCACCAGCGGACAGGTGCTCGAAGGCGAAATGATCCAGAAGATCCCCGTCCTCCAGAAGGCCTTCTACCGCATTTACCTATATATGCCGGGCATGAATGTCGTCAATGGCCAGCACGCGGTCGGCCAACGCCAGCGATCGCTCGGTTTCACGCTCGATGGCGTTAGCGCGAAGGAGCCCGTGATCGGTAATCCGAACAATAACGAGACCGTGATCACATCGACGCTCGACATGATTCAGGAATTCAAGATGTACACGACGGGCCTTCCGGCCGAGTTCGGACACTCGTCGGGCGGTCAGTTGAGCGGCGTGTTCAAAAGCGGCACCAACAAGCTCCACGCAAGCGCGGAAGACCGTTACCTCAACGGCCGTCTCGTCCACCGGCAGTATTTCGAACAGCTCCGCCGGTGCCAGGGCTTGGTGGTTTGCAACCCGTTCGCCTATCACGAAATGGGCGCGACCGGCGGCGGACCGATCGTGATTCCGAAACTCTACAACGGCAAGGATAAGACCTTCTTCTTCTCGGGCTTCCAGCGCCATCATGAGAAGGTCACCGAAACCTTCACTGGCAACGTTCCGACGCCGGAAATGTACGGTGGAGATTTCAGCTTCGGCGGCCGCGGCTTCCCCATCTACGATCCCGACACCACCCGTCTGGTGGATGGAGTCTGGACCCGCGACCCCTTCGCCGGCAACCGGATCCCCACGAATCGCTTCGACGGAGTGTCGCGCAACATTCTCGGCCGGAATCCATGGAAGCAGCCGAACGATCCGGGAACGCTGACTCCGAACGGTCCGATCAACAATCTTGTGGTTCCAACCAAGGGCCGCTACTACTTCACCCGCATCGACGCCAAGATCGATCACCAGTTCAGCTCGAACAACAAGCTGTTCGGGCGCTACTCGCACGTGCGGCACCGCAATCCCGGCCGTTACTCGAACGAACTTCTCTGGACCCTCGTCGATCCCGTGGTCATCCCCAAGATCTATCAGGGCAACGTCGTGATCTCGGATACGCACACTTTCAATCCGACGACGATCAACGAATTCCGCTTTGGCGTGAATCGCCGTCACCGCACCAAGCTGCCGCCCACGCAGGATCAGGGCTGGGCCAAGCAACTCGGAATCCCGAATGTTTCCGACGCCACGTTTCCGGATATTCGCGGCGGCGGCGGCCGTTATTACAACCTCGGCCCGGGCGGATTCGACGAGCAGATCGCCGCTGACTACACGATCCAGAACAATCTGACCAAGATCATCGGCAAGCATACGCTGAAGGCGGGCTACGAGGTGATCCGGACCACCTATGATTCGGTGGTCGAGGAACTGCCGTCGGGCATCTACAACATGGGCGGCACGGACTTCCCCTTCCGGCCCAACACCGGCAATGCCTTCGCCAACTTCCTGCTCGGCAACGTGGCGAGCGCGCAGTTCACCAAGGTCCAGGCGCGCTGGTCGCCCAAGTGGTGGTCGAACTCCTGGTACTTCCAGGATGACTACAAGCCGATGCGGAACCTGACGTTGAACCTGGGCCTTCGCTGGTCGTACGAAACGCCATTCCAGGCCGACAAAATTTCGCAGTTCGACCCCACTGCCCGCGACCCGCTCACGGGACGTACCGGCGCGATCCTTCACCCGGCGGGTCCGCTCGCGAAGAAGGATCTCAACAACTTCCAACCCCGGATCGGTGTCGCATATAATTTCCGGCCGAAGTGGGTCTTCCGTGGCAACTTCGGCATGATCACGGCGGATCTGCTCACCAACACGGTGAACAACAACTTCGAGGAGTTCTTCGCCACCGCCAACATTCAGGCGCCTCCGGGAGATCCCCGCACCGTGTTCCGTCTTTCGCAGGGCCCGCCCTCGTTCCAGTTCACCACCAACCAGGATGGATCGGTTCCATTCGTAGGTACCAACTACGGCGGCCGCGGGGCAACCTGGTTCGACCCGAACATGCGCATGCCCTACACGCTCAACTGGTCGGGCGGCCTCCAATACCAGTTCACCAACACGTGGCTGGGCGAGGTCCTCTATCAGGGGTCGAGCGGCGTGGGCCTGCTGAACAACTGGGACATCAATGTGTTGCCCCTCAACGTTTCGAACGACCGGACGCAATTGATCAACATCCGGAACGCCTATCAGAACTTCCGGCCGTTCACGCAGTTCGGCGGCATTCAGCACTACGGGAACTACGGTCACAACAGCCATCACGGCGTGACATTCCGCGGTGAGAAGCGCTATGCGCAGGGCATGACTGTCACCACCTTCTACACGTTTTCCAAGACGATCAACGACGTCGATGAGGACGGCGGAGCGGGTGGCATTACCTGGTACAATCGCCGCCTGGAGAAGGGCCGCGCCGGCTACGACGTCAACCATCGTCTGGTCGCGACCGTCACCTGGGAACTGCCGTTCGGCCAAGGCAAGAAGTTTGCCAACAAGGGCGGATTCCTGAATCAGGTCATCGGCGGATGGGAACTGGCCACCAGCCAGCATTTCCAAACCGGACCTCCCTTCACCGTTGGCTTCGGTGGTTCTCCCAACCTGTACCTGCCCGGTGCATCCCGTCCAATCCAGACGGCACCCAACGATTCCGTCAAGCTCGCGCACGTCGATATCGGTCCGAACCGCTTCCCGTTCTCGGCGCAGAAGCGCTACCTCGATATCAACGGTTTCGCCTACCCGGCGGAGTTCACCCCGGGGACGCTCGGCCGTAATACGCTCAATGCCCCCGGCATCGTCTGGATGCAGGCTTCGCTCGCCAAGGAGTGGAAGGTGTTCCGTGCCTCGGGCGACTCTCCGCTGCGGTTCAGCCTGCGGTTTGACGTGAACAACCCGTACAAGTACCACAGCTTCAATCCGCCGAACTCCTCCTTCAACCGCGCCGATCCATCGCAGTTCGGAACGTTCAACGGAACCCGTGGTTCGTTCTCCGACATTGGCACGGGACGCTGGCACGGAATCTTCGTGTTCCGGCTGGAGTTCTAGTTGTTCGCGCCCCTTCTCCTCGCCCTCGCCATCGGAGATTGGGCGCAGTTTCGTGGACCCGGGGCCAACGGGATCGCACCGGACGATCCCCGACTCCCGGACCGCTGGAGCGCCACCGAGAACGTCCGGTGGAAAACTCCGATTCCCGGCGTAGGCTGGTCATCCCCGATCGTCGCGGGCGGTAAGGTATTCCTCACCGCGGTAATTTCGACGGAAAACAAGGAAGCGCCCAAGAAGGGGCTCTATTTCGGCGGCAATCGCGAGGCTCCGAAAGACGAGCACCGCTGGATGATTTACGCGGTGGACCTCGGCTCGGGCAAAATCGCCTGGGAGCGCGAGGTCCATCGGGGCGTTCCCCAGATCGCGCGGCACCTGAAGAATTCCTACGCATCGGAGACTCCGGTGACCGACGGCGAGCGCGTTTATGTCTGGTTCGGCAGCGCCGGCCTGTATTGCCTCGACGTCAACGGCAAGACCGTTTGGTCGAAGCCCACGCCGAAGCACGAGATCCGGTACGGCTGGGGCACCGCGGCGTCTCCAGTGTTGCACGAAGGCCGCCTGTATCTGGTGCACGATAACGAGGTGGAGTCGTACATGCTCGCGCTCGACAAGCGCACGGGCAAAGAGATCTGGCGGGTGGCGCGCGAAGAGAAGAGCAACTGGTCAACGCCGTTCATCTGGAACAGCGGCAAGCGGACGGAGATCGTGACCACGGGCACCAAGCGGGTCCGCTCTTACGACCTCGACGGGAAGCTGCTTTGGGAACTCGGCGGCATGTCGTCGATCGTGATTCCGACGCCGTTCACGCGGCACGGACTGCTCTATGTCACTTCGGGCTACGTCGGGGATCAGGTCCGCCCGGTGTTTGCGATCCGGCCCGGCGCCTCGGGCGACATCTCGCTCAAGGCCGGCGAAACGTCGAACGCCTCGATCGCCTGGTTCTATCCGCAAGCCGGTCCGTACAACACGACGCCCGTGGTTTACGGCGATATTTACTACACGCTCTTCGATCGCGGACTCTTCACGGCGCATGACGCGAAGTCCGGGAAAGAGGTGTACAGCAAGGTGCGTATCGACGAATCCGCTGGTGCGTTCACCGCTTCGCCGTGGGCCTACAACGGCAAGATCTTCGCGTTGAGCGAGGATGGCGACACGTTCGTGATCCGGGCGGGCCGCGAGTACAAGTTGCTGGGGAAGAATGCGCTCGACGAGATGTGTATGGCGACGCCCGCGATTGTCAACGGATCGCTGCTGATCCGGACGGCTGGGCATTTGTACCGGATCGGCAAGTAGCTCGCGCATCATACCCGCGCGCGAGCCCGGCTCGCCGTTCTGAACAAGAGCCCCCCCGACATCAGCAACCAAGTCGGCGGTTCCGGCACGGCTTGATAGGAAAGGTCGTCGATCAGCATTCCGCTGCGGGGCGAACTGGTGGCGAAAGCGCCTCAATCTGAGCCCGCCGCACCACACAGCCGGGGCACGCAACAGTGACTCCAGCGGTGAGAGTCGAGAAGCTCTGTACCGAGATCGGTGTCAGAGAGGCATCGAAGAATGTGACGCGAAAAGCGTCCCGGCGCCGCGTCGCCATCGCCCGCGAGAAAGGAACCGTTGGAGGCTGCGGAGCGTGCCGAGTCCGTCCGCGGTGACGAAGTCGATCTGCAGCACATCTCCGGGGTCGGCGACGAACAGCGCCATGGGATTCGAGTTGCCGAAAGTGGCGGTCGTAAACTCGTGGCGGCGACATTGGTGACGCGGCCCGAAAGTGAGCTGCCACTGGGCGTGAACAGCACGTTACTCGATACCAGCTGGTTGGTGAGGATCGCCCCGGCGGTAAAGGTGTCGAAGTCGATGGTGGCGCCAGAAGCCGTCAGGGGCCGCGCGGCTAGTTAGTTAGGCGTCCAGTTGAAGTTATCGAAGGCACCGTGCGTCTCCGCATCGCGATCGGGCAACCCGCCGATGCGTGGACTTCTCGGCACTTGCACCCATCTGTGAATGAAGACTCCGCCCCAGTGAGGCATCATTCGCCGTTCGTGATGGCCGCTGGATCTCGTAGTCCCACAACTCGGGCACCGGGGAAATGATCTTCGCCCGCTAGCAATGATCTCTTCGACGTCGCGAGTCTTCCGATTCGCGACGACTCCACTTGTTCGAGGTGTGCGTCCCCGCCTCTTCGCGTGATCACGACAAGGTGCGCAGCCATAGGCAGCCCGCCATGTCGAGGAATGCCCGGCAATCACGCGGCCATCTCTTCTACTATCCGGGATGGGATCTCTCGATCATGGATCGAGGACGCGACGGCTACGCGGGCTTGCGGAAATCCGCCTTCACCTCCGGAATCTCGGCGCCCCGCGTCCAGATCGACTCCGCGTCATTGAGTCCGTAGCCCTGCTTCACCGCCAGTTCGAGGTGGCGGATCTTCGTTGATTCGAAACCCATCACCGCGGCGCCCACCGCGTCCACCGCGGGTGCATTCGTACCTGCGACGATCACGTTGTGACGGCGAGGCGTGTCACCCGCCTCCATCGCGAACGATCCACCTACGATCGCGTAATCGGCGGGGTGGAAAGAAAAGAGGTCCACCGCGATCTCGCCCGGATGCCCGAGTCGAACGATGTCGAGCGACGGTGAGAATCCGAGGTAGTTCATCATCGAAAGCGCGATGCCTGTTTCGGGCCTCGTGGCCAGCGGCGCAATCGAGATCACCTTGTCGCATTCGCGAAGCACGCGCGGCACGCGATAGACTCCGCTCCGATTCCGCGAGGCGAAGACTCGGCCTTCCACCGGCATTTCGAGCGACGGCGCCGTCGCGGTGTCGATCAGTTCGATTCGCAACGCGGGATGCTTCTTCGCTAGTGCGGCGATCTCCGGTGACCATGCCGCGTCGCGGCACGGCGACGCTTCCACGATGCTGAAGCGCTTTCCGAGCCCGCGCTCGATCAGGAATCGCAGCACGCCCGCCACCAGGCGCGGATCGGTCGAGGCGCCCCCGGCGCAATCGCGCGCAGCGATCTTGATGACGACCCAATCCTCGCGTCCGATCGCTGTGACGAGTCCGCCGCGCCGGCCGCCACCGAGATCGACAGCAAGCCTTAGCATGTCGTCGAGTTGCGCCGCACTCAGCGCCGCACCGATCGGTGCGGGCTTGGCGAGTCCACGAATCTTTCGCCCGTCCATCTCCTCGCCGCCGGTAAAGGTCGAGGGAATCAATCCCACACGCGGAACCGTGTCGCGGCTGGCCGCCGCAGTCACCCACTCTTTGGGTTCCTTTTGTTCTCCGCGAAGTGCGATGCCAATCGGCAAAGGAGCAAGGAGAAAATCGCGTCGGCGCATTCGGTCGGCCTCCTGTTTACGATTTTAATACCTTTTGATCTTGAAAGGGTGTATAAAGTTGGTATGGACCTCAACCGCAGGCAACTTCTCTTCGCCGCGGCGGGAGCAGCAGCGCTCCCAACCGGACTGAGGGGCGCCACCGGACACACTCGCATCGGGCTCGTTCCCTCGAACTTCAGCAAGCTGCGCCGCCCAGCCCCGCTGGACGATCCGCTCGACTACGAGCGCGTCCGCGACATGGTCTGGACCGCAATCCGCCTCGGCACGCCGCGCGCCGGAAGCCTCGAAGCCAAGATCCGGCCAGGATCTTGGGTCGTCATCAAACCGAACATCGTCGGCCTACGGGGACGCGAGTTCTACCGCACCGGTGACATTACCGATATGCGCGTCACGCGCGCTGTGCTCGAATATGTCGCGCGATTTTCGAAGGCCGGCCGCATCACGCTCGCCGAAGGCGGCAGCTATCGCCGGCTGAGCGATCCCGCGCCCGATAACATCATTTTTCAGGACGGCGTGCGGCGTGACGCGATGACGTTCGATTGGGGTCCGCGCGAGTTTCCGGGAACAGGCGGCTCGTTCGGCGGCATGCTCGCGGAGTTCCGAAAGGAGTATCCGGGCCGCGGATTCGACTACGTGGATCTGAGCTATGACGCGGTGCGCGACCCGAGCGGGCGCTTCCGGCGGATCGAGGTGCCGAAGGCCGCGAACGGCGTGGGAGCGTTCGGTGCGCGGCCGGACTACTTCGTTACCAACACGATTCGCAATTGCGATTTCCTGATCACGGTGCCCGTGATGAAGGTCCACTTGCAAAGCGGCATCACGTGTTGCCTCAAGAACTACGTGGGCACCGCGCCGCGCGAAGCCTACGCCGTGCCGGGTACCTTCCACAACGCGCAACTCCACTCCGGACATTCGGTGGAGGATCGCATCGATCCGTTCATTGTCGATCTCGCGGCGTTTCACCCGCCCGATTACGCGGTGATCGACGGACTCCGCGGACTCCAGTATCAGGAGCATAATTGCGGCATCAGCGATCAACTGGTGCAAAGCAATCTCGTGCTGGCGGGCGAAGATCCGGTGGCTGCGGATTCGCTCGTGTCGCACCTGCTCGGGTTCAACCCGTGGGACATGGAGTTCCTGCACATGGCCGCCAAGCGCGAGATGGGCGTGCGCGACCTCGCGATGGTGGATGTCGTGGGCGCCGAGCCCGATCCCT
The DNA here is from genome assembly GCA_902825945.1 of uncultured Acidobacteriota bacterium. GTDB lineage: Bacteria > Acidobacteriota > Terriglobia > Bryobacterales > Bryobacteraceae > SYLY01. The sequence continues at coordinate 8,296 of CADECY010000037.1, read as the reverse complement.
TGCGGCGCCGTTGGGCCAAACCGCGCCACTGGTTCGGGCGCGCGAACCGGTCCTGGCGTGTGACCGCGCACCCAGAGACGCCGGTCGAATCCTGGAAACCCTGCGAGATCCCGGCCGACACACTGCACTTCGACCGTTGGAGCGGCAAGCCCGTCGCGCCTGGCGCGAAGTTCGCGGCGGTCACACGAGTCCGCTCGGAAGGCCACACGAAGGCGCACCTCTGGATCGGCGCCACCGGCCGCTTCGAGGCGAAACTCAACGGCGAACGCGTGCTCGCGGAAGAGAGCCGTACCAAGTATCGTGGCGGACAGTTCCAGCAAGCGGTGGAACTGAAGCCCGGCGTGAACGAACTCCGGGTGGACCTGGTGGCACTCGATTCGCAGGCTCGCATGAGCGCCTACCTGATCGGGCCGAGGAACGATGGCGATACGGCAGAGGGCATTCGCTGGCTCGGGTAAAATTCGAGGGTGCCACTTCGCATCGTGATCGTACAGCCGCCCCCAGGGATCGACTTCGGAGTACAGAAGGGGCGAGGCTCTTCCTATGAGACGGTCCAGACTCAGCGTTCCACCGGCGCCGATCTCACTTTCGAAATCGAGCCCACGATCAAAGCCAGCGCCGATGGCGTCGACTTCGCCGGACCATTCGTCCACGGCCCCCGCGGCGGGCGATTCGTCTACATCGATATCGGTGCGAGCGCGGGCCAAGCCGGCACCTTCATCCGGCGGCGAATGAAGATTCCGCTCGCGGGCATTACGAGCGAGATGACCGGCTCCGGCCGTGTGATCGAGGTGCGAGTTGGCGGCACCGGCAAGGACGGAACCCCAGCCTGCGCCACGGTGAAGCCATCATTTGTCCTTGGCGATCGCGCCCACGGTGGCTGACAGCGCTTCGATGTAGCGATCCGGAGCCATCAGCACTTGCATCCCGCGCATCCCCGCAGAGATTGAAATCACGTCCCATAACCAAGCCGTTTCGTCGACGAAGACCGGATAGTCCTTCCTGCATCCGAACGCCGTCACCGCTCCACGAATGTAGCCGGTCAGGTTCTGGACATCCTTGAGCGGCGCCAGTTCGATCTTGCGATTTCCGCTGAGTTGGGCGAGCGCCTTGAGGTCCAGTTGCGAATTACCCGGAATCACGGCCAGACAAATACCGTTGCGATCGCCCACGGCGGCAAGTGTCTTGAACACCTGCTCGGGCGGCATTCCTATTTTCGCGGCAACGGTTTCGGCTGCGAGATCTTCGGGGTCCACTTCATATTCGCGAGTTTCGTACGGAATCCCGAGTTGCTCGATGATCCGGATCGCATTGGTCTTGGCGGCCATCTCCTGTCATTTTGCCATCCTCGATAGAATGATCCCGATGCCACTCATCAGCCGCCGCAGTCTCTTCGCCACCGCTTTGCTCGCGCGCCGGGCCAAGGCCGCGCCGAAAGCCACCGTCGAATCGATATCGGTGATCTCTCACCAGCCGCGCCACTATCATGCCTGGGCCACCATGGCAAAGCGCTCCAACGGGGAATTGATCGCATCGTACTCCGGTGGACGCGAAGGACACATCGATCCGTTCGGCCGCGTCGAGTTCATCCGCTCGTCCGATCAGGGCCGCACATGGAGTTGGCCACAGGTGATCATGGATACCCCGATCGACGATCGCGACTCCGGCATCCTCGAAACACCGCGCGGAACGTTGCTCGCCACGACGTTCACCTCGGTCGCGTTCGAGAAGGTCTTCGCCGAAGCGAAGGGCTGGGAGGCGGACCGCGTCGAGCGCTGGAAGGCTGTCCATCGCGGCACCACTCAGGAGCAACGGCAAAAGCTGCGCGGCGCGTGGATGATCCGGTCCGAAGATGGCGGCATCGCGTGGTCGGTTCCGTATCGGGTGCCGGTCACGAGTCCTCACGGGCCCATCGCGTTGAAGGACGGACGGCTTCTGTATCCCGGCAAGAAATATCCGGACGATGGCGAGATCGGTGTTTGCGAATCCAAGGATGATGGACGAACGTGGAAGTGGCTTGCCTCGATTCCCGCCCGGCCTGGCGACACTCACGCGAACTATCACGAGTTGCACGCGGTTGAAACCGCGGACGGCCGCATCGTTACGCACGTTCGCAATCACAACAAAGCGAACGAGCGGGAAACGCTGCAATCGGAATCTTCCGATGGCGGGCGAGCCTGGTCCGTTCCACGCCCGATCGGCGTCTGGGGACTGCCGTCGCACCTGTTGCGGCTGGCGGACGGGCGGCTGCTGATGAGTTACGGCTACCGCCGGCCACCGCGTGGAAACCACGTCCGGCTCAGTGAAGATCATGGCCGGACATGGTCAGAAGCGATGGTGCTTTCCGATGACGGCACGGGCGACATCGGCTATCCGGCGACCGTGCAACTGGACGGCAACGAGTTCGTCACCATCTGGTACGAATCGAAGCGATCGGGATCGATCGCCGTGAAGCTGCCCGAACCGCCGTTCTCGGTGCTGCGTCTGGCCCGCTGGCGATTGTCGTAGTCATTCCACCGTCACGCGGTGAGGGCTCGACCACGCCAGGTTGCCCTCGGCCACCTTGATGTTGCCCGGATAGTCCGGCGATTCGCCCTCGATCTCGACGCGCCAATAGTACCAATGGCTGCCGCGCCCGGGTGCGTCGGAATGGGTGAGGCTGAGTTGGTTCGCACCGCCCTTTGCGATGTGAATCTCCGCTCCATCGCGAATCAACACCGCTCGAACGATTTGTTTCGGGGCCCAAACCTTCAGCGCGAGTTCCACGCGTCCCTTTGCCCGCAGCGCCTGCCCCATGAACGTCCCGTTGGCCCGGGCATCGAGCGCGATGCGTGATCCGTTCGTAGCGAACACGCGATGCTCGCGCAACGCCTCGATCACCTCTGTGTTGGTGAGCGCGCGCAGGTAGAGTCCGGTGAGTCCGCCGCCGGTTCCTGGATTACGGCGATGACCATCCGATGTCGCGACGAAACCAGCCCGTGCGCCCGCGGAGAGATCGCCGTGGATCTTTTCCGGATTCCGGATGAACACGCGCCAGCCCGACGCGACTTCGATGTTCGCATCGCAGGCCCGCCCGCTCCAACGATAGACTTCGTGCTGCGTGTTCATCACACCACCGGCCGCTTCCACCACATCGCAAAGTTCGCCGAAGTTCGCGTTGTTCTCGGCGTGCCGGACGATCGGGGCGTCGTAGGAAGGAAAGATCGCCGTGCGGTGATTCGGACGATTGTCGTCCTGACGGTGAGTCCATTCGAATCCAGCCAGCGCAAGGAACTTCCCCGGTTCGCTCAGCAGACGCGAATAGTGCAGGCCCATTCGATACTCGCCTTCGGTCAACATGCGGCTGTAGAAATCGTTTTCCTGGATCACCACGGCGTCGATCCTCGCCGCATCGCGTGCGAAGTGGATGAGTTCATCGGGCTCACCTTCGGCATCGGGAGTGAGTCCGCTGTGGACATGCAGATCGGCCCAGTAGAGTTGGAACTCCGCACCGTCGATGACGGCGCTCCGGCGCGATTCCGGTAGCGCTTTCGGCAGATCCACCGCGCGCCAACCGGGCCACGTTTCGCTGGCAACAGCGAGGGATTTGGTTTGGCTCGCATCGATCTCGAACACGCGATAGTCCTGCAGCATTCCCTTCGCGACGGCCGTGAAACGGTCCGCTGCCACGCGATAGTCGAGCAGCCCTTCGTGTAACGAGACCGGTTCCTGCCACTTCGCCCCATCGAACCTCCGCCCGCACAGTTGTCCGAACGTTTCTGTTCCGCCGCTGTGCATCAGCTTACGTTCCCACAGCAACCAAACAGAGCCATTCACCAGCGAAAGCATTGGACGCAGCCGTTCCCCTTGATATCCGGTCAGCGCGCCCACGCGAGGTTCAACGCGTGGCAACAGCCCGTGGCGAAGATCGGCGACATCGCCGAATCGCTCCCACTTTCCGTTGACGAGCCGCGCCGCCTGGATGGTGTACCACTGATCGAGAATGCCGAGCGCTTCGACATCACGCCGGCTGATCCACGCCACGGCGAGCCCGGCAGGTCCAGCACTGAGCGCAACCGGTTTCAGCGCGCTCACCGATCCATCGGAGACCGCTTCGATTGGCCCGCGATCCGGATGGACGCGCCGCGCCAACACTCGATAACGGCGATCGCCCGGCGAATACGAATCCCAGAAAACCCACACCGTGCCGCGCTCATCGGCTACAAGTGCCGGCCGGTAATCGTAGGGACCATTCGACACGATCGCGCCATCGCTCATCGCGATCCGTGATCCACGCTCGAGCTGCTGCTCCCAAGCGGCGAACAATCGACCTCCAGCGGCCACCGCCGCGGGCCGCGTTGCATTCACGCCTGCCGGACTCAGCCCAACAACCGGCTGCCACTGCCCTCGTGACTGATGCCTCCCCGCGACGGTCCATACACCGCCGGCCAAGCGCGACCACACGGCCCACGCCTCCTCGCGGCCCGCGGCGATGACCGGCTGGTAGTAGGTCCCTGCTCCAGCCGACAACTGCCGCACTGGCGACATGCGGGCGCCAGTGAGTTCCGCCGACAAGATTCGCTCCGATCCGCGATCGTAAGCTGTCCAGGCGAAGACGAGACCTCGTCCAGGCACGGCCGCGAACGAAGGCTGATAGACGGCCGCTGGCCTATCCTGCGCGAACCGGGCGTGATCATGCGCGAGATAGAGCGGCGATGAGACCGTCACTTGACCGGCGCAGAACACGGGCCACAACATGAGGATCGCGAGATGAATCCGCATCAGGCCTGCTATAGTCAACAAATATCTTCGCCTCCAGGTAGGAGTTTAGAACATGTTCTTTCGAAGCCACGTTGCGATCTTTTTCGCCGCGCTGTCGATGACAGCACAAACCTTCACCGGCGCAATCACCGGCGTCGTTTCCGATGCAAGCGGAGCCGGTGTTCCCGGCGCGTCCGTGACGCTTACCAATGCTGCCACACGCGAACTTCGCGCCGTTGAATCGACAGTCGATGGGCGCTACACATTCTCCCAGATCCAGCCTGGCGCCTATTCGGTCAAAGCCGTCAAAGCCGGATTCCGCGACGTGGTGACGAACGATGTCCGCCTTTCCACCTCCCAGACACTAGAGCTGAATCTCACGCTAACGATCGGTCAAGTGGCGGAGGCCGTCGAAGTCGTGGCCAACGCGGGCACCATCGACACGCAGACTGCCAACCAGATGGTGACACTCGGCGCGAGCACCGTGCAGGAGTTGCCCGCCATCGCGCGGAATCCGCTGGTGCTGTTCCACACGCAAGCGGGCGTGGTCGCGCCGCGCACCGGCATCTCGGGGTCGAACACCGATCAGAATCAGAATCGCTTTTCGATCAACGGCGGGCGCGACGAGCAAGTCGCCTACATGATCGATGGCATCCCGTCGGCCTCCGGCGATTGGGGCGGTGCGATCGCCTCGCCGATCATGGACTCGGTGGCCGAGTTCCAAATCACGCGCAACGCCTACGACGCCCGCTTCGGCCGAACCGCCGGCGGCGTGATCCAGATCACCACCAAAGGCGGCGGACAGCAGTGGCATGGGCTTGCCTACGAGTACGCCCGCAACTCCAAGCTCGACGCCAACAGTTTTTTCAATAACCGCAACGGCGTCGCCAAGGCGCCCTTCCGCCGGAACATGTTCGGTGGCAACCTCAGCGGCCCCATTGTTCGCAAGATCAACCTGTATGGATTCTTCGGCGCCGAATTCCTGCGCGAATCGACTCCGGCCACGCGCATCGCGACTCTGCCCACCGCCGCCGAACGTTCCGGCGACTTCACACAGAGTTTCAACGCCAACGGAACGGCAGTGACGATGTTCGATCCCTCGACGACGAGGCCCGACCCCAACGCCGCGGGCCGCTTCATTCGCGACGCGTTTCCCGGCAACCGCATTCCCTCGACGCGTTTCGACCCGGTTGCCACCAAAGTTCTGGGATTTCTGCCGGGGCCGACCAGTGAGGGCCGCGGCCCGGCGCGGCTCGACAACTTCGTACGCGGCGGACTCCGCAATATCGTCGAAAACGAACGCTACGACGGCCGCGTCGACTGGGTCTCCTCCGACAAGCACTCACTCTTCGCGCGTTTCACCAAGGCTCCCCAGTTCAACACGCCGCCGTTCATCTTCGCGCCCGAAGTCGAGAGCGCGCGCTACGGACGCACTCCGCGCTGGTCGGTCGCTCTCGGCAACACCTTCGTGCTGAACCCGACCACCGTGATCAGCGTGCTTGCGGGCGCGGGCAAGTTCACAGAAGAGAACTCGTCGGTTGCGACCGGCGTCACGGCCGACCGGCAGGGCCTTCCCGCGAATCTCGTCGCCCAACTCGATGTCCCGACGCCCGCCGCTTTCGGCTTGGCCAACTACTATTCGCCGGGCAACTCGAATTTCTCGATTGCCGCCCGATCGCTCACCAGCCACGGTGTTCACGCCTCCAAGCAGTTCACCAAGCACTCTCTGAAGGCTGGCTGGTATGTCGATCGCTACTACCTGAGCCTGATCGAGACCACGTCGATCTCGCTGAACTTCGACCGCTTCTTCACCGCGGGTCCCGATCCCGACGTTCGTGGCAATATCAACCAGGGCAACACGATCGGCTCGTTCCTGCTGGGCACTGGTTCGGGCGGCAATGCTCCGAATAACGCGAAGCCGACGTCGGTCCACACGCACTGGAATCTCTATGTGCATGACACCTGGAACGTGAACCGCCGCCTGACGGTGAACGCGGGCTTGCGCTGGGAACTCCAGCGCGCCCGCACCGAACGTTACAACCGGCTCAACTGGTTCGACTCGGATGTCGCATCGCCGCTCGGCCAGAAGGCAGGAATTCCGAGCCTGCGCGGCGGGCTCCGCTGGGTGGACAACTCGAATCGCTTCCAGTGGGATTCGCCGCATCGCGACTTCGCCCCGCGCATCGGCATCGCCTACAAGATCACCGACAAGATCGTGTGGCGCGGCGGCTACGGTATCTACCTCGCTCCCACCTCGAACGTGGGCCCGGTCGGTAACGATGGCTACTCGCTCGACAACACTTGGCTGAACTCCCTCGATAACGGCCGCACGGCGTTCAATCTGCTGCGCAATCCGTTCCCGCAAGGCCTCGCGCAGCCGACTGGCGCGTCCGCCGGACTCGAGACCGCGGTGGGCTTCAACATCCGCTCGTTCCAGCGCAAGCGCCCTACTCCGTACATGCAACAGTTCTCGACCGACGTGCAAATGGAACTCGGCAAGCGCATGCTCCTCGAAGTGGGCTTCGCGGGTAGCGAAGGGCGCAAGCTCGCCTACGGCTACAACGGCTTCTACGAAGGCATGAACATCAACCAGCTCACCGAGGATCAATTGAAGATCGGGGCTCCGTTGAATGACTCGGTGCCCAACCCGTTCTTCGGAATCATTCAGAATGGTCCGCTCGCGCAACGCACCGTGCTGCGCCGTCAGCTCATCCGGCCGTATCCGCAGTTTCAGGACACCCGCATTCTCGACATGCCCGGCGCGTTCTCGCACTTCCAGGCGTTCCTGGTGCGCTGGCAGCGCCGGTTCGAAAAGGGCGGCGTGATCATGGCTTCCTATCAACGGTCGCACGCCGAGGACAACTCGTCGGAGAACCAGGGTTGGGAAGTGAATGATCGCGCGCGGAACATCTATAACCTCCAACTCGAAAAGTCGGTGAGCGCGCACGACGTGCCGCACAGCTTCGCTCTCACCTACGTCTACGAGGTTCCGATCGGCAAGGGCCGCAAGATCGCCGCGAACGCGCATCCGGTGGTGGATGCCGTGATCGGCGGCTGGCAGTGGAGCGCGATCTGGAAGATGGATTCCGGACTTCCGCTCCTGTTCTCGGCACCGAACAATAACTTCAGTTTCAGCGCCTGGCAGTTCCCGAACGTAAAGTCCGGCACGAGCTACAACGACGGCACCCGCACGATCGAGCGCTGGTTCAACACGGCGGCCTTCGAACAACCCGCCCCATTCACCTTTGGCAACGCGCCGCGCTTCATTGACGAGATCCGGTACAGCCGGGTGAACAACTGGGACATGTCGCTCGCCAAGAACTTCACCTTCTGGCGCGAGCGGTTGAAGCTCCAGTATCGGGCCGAGATGTTCAACGCGTTCAACCGGGTTCAATTCGGCCGTGCCGACACCAACTTCGGTGGCGCCAATTTCGGACGCGTGACGGGAACCGCTCCGGGCAACGGTCCGCGAACGATCCAGATGGCGCTCCGGTTGCAGTTCTAGTGTTTTGACCGCGCCCGCGCGGGCGTACTACCATACGTCTGGAGAATCATC
>CADECY010000036.1 GCA_902825945.1 uncultured Acidobacteriota bacterium | reverse complement strand
AGAGGACATTCAAGAGACCAAACAGCTCTGCCTGGCCAACGGATGCCGGGAATTCTGGCTCTTATTTCCCAGGCTCCGGCAAATCGAGGTGTCGACGCCGGCGGGCTCCCGCATGTATCGGGATGGCGATACGATCCGATCGATCGTATTCGCGGGTCACTCGTTCGCGGTGGCTGATTTGCTCGCCGAGCCGTTCTGACAGTTCGCTGCCAAGACCGGCAGACGCGGGTGAGTCACTCCAGTTGATAAGCCCTGAACGGCGCAATGGAAACCAGCGGTTGAGCTGGGTTCATCTTCAAGGCCGATTCGCAGAGAAGGACAACGAGATCTACTTCGACGGAACCCCGGCGCCGAGGCCTCGAGGCGAGGGATCCACCTCAGTTGAGCCTGAATCGCAGGAAAAAGCACAGCCGCCTCCCTTTGGCTTTGCCGTCTGTAACCAGAGATTCAGCGAAGGAACGATTTCGGTCGATGTGCAATTCGATTCGGTCGACGCACAGACGGTTGCCGAGATCCTGATTATCCTGATTCAGTGCGATCCAACGACGGACGAAATGCTGAACGCAGGACTTGGCGGAGGACCTGTGCTCTTCGCAATCCGGCAATGGATGACGGAAGAAAGCGCGGCATCCTCCGAGCAGCCGGGATCAAAGGGGAGGCGCAAGGTCTGGAAAGGGTTTCGGTTGGGGGGCGACCGTCACAACCTCCAGCCCGGACGCTTTACAGCCTGAGTGTGACGGTGCGAGGTTCGGCCGTCCGCTTTCGGCGGACGGCGTCGATGTTGGTGGCGCTGAAGTCCGACCCCGATGACCGGCAAGCAGCCAGGTCTGTTTGCGTCAATCGGGGCGGAGTCACGTTCCGGAATTTCCGAATCGCAGCCGTGCAACCGCAAGCCTTCGTCGTGATGCAGTTCAACACGCGCGAGTTCGACGATCTCTTCAATCAAGTGATCGATCCGGTCTGCACGAAGGCCGGCCTCCGGGCTTTCGAGCCGATCAGACCTTCTCTCCCGGCCTGGTGGTCACCGAGATGACGAAGCAGATCGCGGAGCCCGCGTCGTGATCGCCGAAATCACCCCGGCGAATCCCAACGTCTACTACGAGATCGGCTACGCCGACGCGCTCCGGAAGCCGCTGATCCTGATCGCGGACAAGACCATCAAGGAAACTCCCGTTCGACATTCGCCCGTACAGGACGATCTTCTACGAAAACAGCATCGGCGGCAAGCAGCGTGTAGAGGAGACCTGCTGAACTACTTGAACACGATCATGGGCACCGGACCATCGCCATCGGCCTGATCCGCCGGATCCGCGGAGCCGGTAGGAGCCGGATCAGCGGAGAGGGGCCGCCGCTCTGGTACCCTGATAGAATCCGATGACATTATGCGAAGTTCTAGCCGGCCTGGGACAGGACCGGCTCAACGAAGTCCTGCGGCACATCTCGCTCGGCAAGCTGCGGACCTATCAGATGTTCGAGCGCATCAAGCTGCGCTTCCACGTTCAGAAGCTGAACCAGGAGGCTCTCCGCAAGATCGGCCCCAAACTCTGGGCACGCATTCAGGCGGGTGAAGAGGAACTGGCGATGGAGATGAGCCAGGCGATCCTGGTCTCGCATCTCGACATGATCATCGCCGCGCTCGATCACCTGAAGGTTCCGCATCAGGAAGGCTTTTTCGAGAAGGACGCCAACATCGGCTCCTATCTCGTGGATGGCTGGCAGGATCAGATGCTCGCGCACCTGAAGGACCGCTATCCCGAAGCGCTGATCGTCTACTACATCAATCATCTGGCGCACGAAGTGGATGAAAACGCGCCGGTCTACCTGCCGGCGGGAGCGCGCTGAGATGGAGTCCGCGCTCGAATCGCTGCGCCAGCAGTCGCTGGCGCGGATCGCTTCGGCCAAGACTCTCGACGATCTCGAGACGATTCGCGTCGAAACCGTAGGGCGCAAGAGTGGAGCGCTGAACAGTTTCAGCAAAGACTTCGGGAAGATGGGTACCGAAGAGCGGGCGGCCGCTGGCAAACTCTTGAACGCGGCTAAGCAAGCGATCGAGTCGGCGCTCGATGAGCGTAAGGCCCGGTTCGAGGCAGCGGCGATGAACGCCAGGCTCGAATCGGAGTGGGTGGACCTTACGATTCCCGCGCCCGGTGTCCGCCCCGGCAGCCTTCACCCGGTAACGATCATTCAGAAGGAGATCGAAGATCTCTTTCAGTCGATGGGCTTCACCGTGTTGAGCGGACCCGAGGTCGAGACCGAGTACAACAACTTCGACGCGCTGAACATTCCGCCCGATCACCCGGCGAGGGACATGCAGGATACGTTCTGGCTCGAGGGCGGGAACTTGCTGCGCACGCACACGTCTCCGGTGCAGGTGCGCGGAATGCAACGCCTTGGACCTCCACTGCGCATGATCGCGCCGGGCCGCGTCTTTCGCAACGAAGAGGTGGACCCGAGCCACGAGCACACCTTCTATCAGCTCGAAGGAATGATGGTGGATCGCGAGGTTTCGGTCGCCAACCTCATCTACTACATGAAGGCGCTGCTCGCCGGGATCTTCCGGCGCGACGTCACGGTCCGGCTGCGTCCAGGCTACTTTCCCTTCGTCGAACCGGGATTCGAACTCGACGTGCAGTGTCTGCTCTGCGGCGGCTCCGGCTGCCCGGTCTGCAAACAGAGTGGCTGGCTCGAGTTGCTGCCGTGCGGACTCGTACATCCGAATGTGCTACGCATGGGCGGCATTGATCCCGACCAGTGGATGGGCTTCGCCTTCGGGCTCGGCCTGACTCGACTCGCGATGATGCGCTATCAGATCGACGACATCCGCCTGCTGCAAGGCGGCGACCTCCGTTTCCTCACACAGTTCTAAGCCATGAAATTCTCCGTCAACTGGATTTCGGAGTTCACCGGTCCGCTGGAAATCTCCGCCCGCGAGATCGCCAATCTCGTCACGATCAAGACCGCCGAGCAGGAGGGAGTCGAAGAGACGGGCGAACATTTGCGTTGGGTCTGCGCGGCGCGTGTTTCATCGGTGGAGGCGATCGAGGGAAGCTCCAACGTCAAAGCGGTGGTCGAGACAGGGCGATACGGCCGCAAGACCGTGGTTTGCGGCGCGCCCAACTGCCGGCCGGGAATCGTCACGGCATACATTCCGGTCAATTGCCGCCTCGGGGCGAAGACGATCGTCAAGGCCTCGATCTCCGGGGTCGAAAGCGACGGCATGCTGGCCAGCGGCGCCGAACTCGGCATCAATCACAACAACGACGGAATCCTCGTGATCGACGCCGATCCGGGCGATCCGATTCCCGGATGCAAGCCTGACTCGGTGATCGAGATCGACAACAAGTCGCTCACCCACCGGCCCGATCTGTGGGGCCATTATGGAATGGCGCGAGAGGTGGCCGCAATTACGTCAGGCCGCGCCAAGGATCCGGTGAAGCTCGATCTTCTGCCGAAGGGCACCGCGCCCGTCAAGGTCTCGATTCACGATTTCGAGCTTTGTCCGCGTTACAGCGCGCTCGTCTTCGAGAACGTCACCGTGCGCTCCTCGCCGCTGTGGCTGCAGCAGAGGCTCACCGCGATCGGACTCAACCCGATCAACAACATCGTCGACGTCACCAACTACGTGATGGCCGAACTCGCGCAGCCGATGCACGCGTTCGACCGGGACAAGCTCCAAGGCGACACGATCTTCGTCCGGCGGGCTCGCGCGAACGAGCGGATCACCGCCCTCAACGGTGAAACCTATGAGCTCGACACGCAGACCCTCGTCATCGCCGATGCCAACGGACCGGAAGCGATCGCGGGCGTGATCGGCGGTGCCGCATCGGGTGTTACCGGCGCCACTTGGCGAATCGTCCTCGAGAGCGCGAACTTCCACCCCGGCGCGGTGCGCAAGACTTCGACCCGCCTGAGGGTCCGGACCGATGCCTCGATGCGATTCGAGAAGGCGCAGGATCCGGCCAACACCACCCGTGCGTTGGCGCGCGCGATCGAACTTCTCGGCATCGTTTCACCGGGAATTCGCCTCGTGGGAGGCGTCGCCGACGAGGGCTCGGCGTTCCGCGAGGCCAAGGTGATCGAACTGCCGGTCGAATGGCTCCGGCGGAAACTGGGACGGCCGGTGGATTCCGAAGAGGTGATCGACATCCTGCGAGCGCTCGAGTTCGGCGTGAGCGATTCGGGCTACGGCACGCTCTCGGTGACCGTGCCATCGTGGCGAGCCACGAAGGACATTTCGATCAAGGATGACCTGCTCGAGGAAGTGGGGCGAATGCTCGGCTACGGTTCGATCACCCCAACCGCACCGTCGGTTCCCGCGACGCCACCGGCCGCCAATCCCGAGCGCGACCACCTCCACGCCCTGCGATCGGTCTGTACCGGTCAGGGCTTCACCGAGGTTTACAACTACTCGTTCGTCAGCGAGGAACAGGTCCGCGAGATCGGCGGAGACCCAGCGCATCACGTGAAAGTCACCAACCCGATCGCGTCCGATCAGGGGCTGCTGCGGAATTCGCTGGTGATCGGTGTGCTTCGCAACGTTCGCGACAATCTGCGCCACCTCGACTCGTTCCGCTTTTTCGAAATCGGTCAAGAAATCCATCTGCTCGACGGAGAGTTGCCCGAAGAGATTCCGCATCTTGCAGCCTGCGTGTTCGCGCGGTCCGGTGACGGGGTGGCCGAGCTCCATGAGGCCAAGCGGCTCGTGGAGTGCCTGCTTCCTGGCGCGAAGGTCAAGCCGGTGGAAGCTCGTCCGTTCGAACATCCGAAGCGCGCATGGGAAGTGGAGTGGAAGGACACGCTAGTGGGCCGGATCGGCGAGTTACATCCCCTGCTGGTTTCCGGGCGCGCGGCCGTGGCGGATCTCGATCTGCGCGCTACGCGGCGCCTCGCCACCGATTCGGTGAGGTATCGTCCGCTGCGGCGATTCCCGGCGAGCGCCTTCGATCTTTCGATCCTCGCCGCGTTGCGCGTGCAAGTGGGCGATCTCGAACGCCAGCTTCTCGCGTATGGTGGCGAACTGGTGCAGACCGTCGAGTTCGTGCGCCTCTACACGGGCGCTCCGCTGCCGGATGATCGCAAGAGTGTCTCGTTCCGGGTCACGATCGGCGCGGCCGATCGCACACTCTCCGCGCAGGAGATCACGGCGGAGCGAACGCGCATGATCGAGGCCATGCAGTCGGCCGGATTCGAACTGCGAGTATGAAAACCGCTACCCTTCTCCTGCTGATTTGCACGACGCTATCCGCGTGGAACTCGGTTGGCCACAAGGCGATCGCTGGTTTGGCGTACGACCTTCTGAACGACAAGGCGCGAGCGCGGGTGGACTCGCTGATCCGCCAGCATCCTGACTTCGCGCTGCTCATCGGCGGTGCTCCCGGCGGGCAGAAGGCAAACATCCGCCACGCGTTCATGAAGGCCGCCTTCTGGCCCGACATCATCAAGGGCGACCTGCGATTCTACGACGACGGAAAGCGCGACGCCGTCGGCACCGAGATCAAGGCGGGTTTCCCGGAAATGAAGCAGCACCGCGACTGGCACTACATCAACGTTCCGTTCTCGACCGATGGCACGGACACCGTGAATCCGCGCGATCCGAACGTTCTTTCACAGATCCGCTGGATCAGGCCGCTGCTAGCGAATGAGCCGAGTCCTGGACACGTCAAGGATCCGGTCTACCTGCTACCGTGGTTCCTGCATCTGGTGGGAGACATCCATCAGCCGCTGCATTGCGCGACGCGCTTCAAGAAGGATCAGGTCAATCCGCAAACGGGCAAGCCGTGGTCGGATCTCGGTGGCAACACAGTCAACGTCGTGGGCTCCTACAACCTGCACGCCTATTGGGACGACGCACTCGGCATCGCGGACACCGGCACCTTCGTGAATGGTGTGGTGAAGGTGATGGCCAAGCGCACCGGATCCAGCGCGGAGACACTCGATCCGTCGAAGTGGGTGGAGGAAGGGCTCGAGATCTCCCGTTCGTTCGTCTACTCCTTCGGGAACGAAGGAGGCGGCAAGGAGAATCCGATCCAATTGACCGACGAGTACCGGGTAAAGTCGCGCCAGATCGCGCTCGATCGCGCCGCACTTGGAGCGCGCCGGCTCGCCGCGATTCTGAACGCCGAACTCGGAAATTGAGACGTAACCGCGCCTGACGGAAGTCCGTCACAATGGTAGCTGCCATGCGTGTCCCCGTGCTTTTCCCGCTCCTTCTTGCGACGAGGCTCGCCGCGCAACTCGGCGGACCCATCGGAGGGGATCCCTTCCCGAAGGGGCCGAGCGAGCAGAACACGAAAGGCTCGGTGAAGGACGCGCTTCGTGTCGTGACAGCGATTCGCGGAGTCTTTCGAGCACGCGACGGCAGCGAGATCTTCGTCGAACCCGAAGACAAGCGCGTGCTGATCATCAAGATCACCAAGACCACCGAGCATTGGAAAGACCACAAGAAGGTGAAATCGATCGACTTCGAGCCCGGTGATCAGTTGGTGATCGACGCGACGCAAGACGAAGTCCGTAAGTTTGTCGCCTTGTCGATCGTGTTCGAGCGGCGCGGCACCGAAGCCGAAAGAGCCGCCGCGCGGCAACCTATGGAAGAGACGATGTTTCATCGGGCGCAAAACGTTCCAGGTTCGAACCAGGATCCGTCCAAGGGGAAGACGAAGGACAAGAGCAAGGACAAAGAGAAGGAAGAGGCTCAATCCGCGCCGGAGCCGCCGGCAACTATCCAGGCGGTAAGGGCCGAAGAAGATCCCGACCGGCCGAAACTGGCGCGTGGACGCCGTACTCCTGCCGCACCGCCGGAAGAACCCGTTGCGCCCATCGCCGCACCGAGTGCTCCGCCGAAACCTGCCGCGCCGCCCGTGGTGCTGAACACGAAGAACGAATTCGATCCATTCCTCGACAAGGTGCGCGAGGAACTCGACAAGTACATGTCGACTCTGCCCAACTATATCGTCAAGCAGATGACCACGCGGTACACCAGCACGACGGCAAAGACAGACTGGCGCGCGCTCGACCACGTCGAGGCGGATCTCCTGGTCGAGAATGGGCAAGAGCGCTACCTCAATCTCGACAAGAAGAAGATGGAGAACGGCGCATGGTCGAGCGGTGAGTTCATCACGCTGATGAAGAACCTGTTCACGCCTGGAGTCGCCGAATTCCGGTATCGCGGCACGAGTTCAATGCAGAGGCGACCGGCACGGCTCTACGATTTCAAGGTGACGCAGGAGCGTTCGAGCTGGCACATCGTCACGCCGGGCCAGAGGTACTTCCCGGCTTACAAGGGCAGCGTCTGGATCGACAAAGATGTCGCGCGGCCGCTGCGAATCGAGATGCAGGCGCTCCAGCTTCCCGCACAGTTTCCGATTGACACGGTGGAATCGGCCACCGACTACGACTTCGTCAACATCGGAGGCGCGCTGTTTCTTCTGCCGGTGAAGTCCGATGTGCTCACATGCTCGCGGGGCAGTTCGGAGTGCTCGCTGAACACGATCGAGTTCCGGAACTACAAGAAGTTCGGAGCAAAGTCCGACATCACGTTTTGACGCAGCGCGCTCGGCTACACTATCTCGAATGAGATGGATGATGGTCCCGTTGTGGACCGCACTGTGCTGGCCTCAGGCCCTTCCACCGCGATCGCTTGCCGCGCGCGAAGTTCCGGTTCCTGAAACCGTGAGTCCGGTGTTGCGCGAAGCGATCGCACCTGCTTGGAATCCGCCGGTGGTTCCCCGAAACGCCGACGAGTGGCGAGCGTTCGCCAGACAACGCGATGAAGTCCGGGCCAAGCAGTTGCCCGAACTTCGCGAGCGTCTCGGAGTGAGGGTCGAGGAAACGAAGATCGCCGGGGTTCGAGTGTATCGCGTGCGGCCGGCATCGATCGCCCCCGTCAATCGCGAACGTCTGCTCGTCCACCTTCACGGCGGTGCTTACGTCTTTTCGGGCGGCGAGACCGCGGCCTACGAGGCGATCCTCATGGCCGGCCACGGCGGAATCGAAGTGCTATCAGTCGACTATCGCATGCCGCCGGATGCACCCTTTCCGGCCGCGCTCGATGACGCTGTCGCCGTGTGGCGCGAGGTGATCCGCAAGAATCCGGCCGCCAAGACCGGCATGTTCGGAACCTCGGCGGGCGGCGGACTCACACTCGCCACCGTTCTGAAGCTGAAAGAACTGAAGGTACCGCTGCCCGGAGCACTGATGGCCGGAACTCCCTGGTCCGACCTCACCAAGACCGGCGACACGTACTTCACCAACGAGATGATCGACAACGTGCTCGGCACCAACGACGGCATGCTCGATGGCGCGGCAAGGCTCTACGCCAATGGGCGCGACCTGAAGGATCCGTTGCTGTCACCCGTGTACGGTGATCTTTCGGGATTTCCGCCGGCGCTGCTATTGAGCGGTACGCGCGATCTGTTTCTGAGCAATACGGTGCGGACGCATCGCAAGCTGCGCGATGGCGGCGGGACCGCGGATCTGGTTGTCTACGAGGGGCAGTCGCATGGGCAGTACATGATCGTGAACCGCGCGCCGGAGTCGGCGGAGGCTTTCCGGGAGACGGCGCGATTTTTTGACAAGCATCTGAAGCGGTAGCGCCGCGGCCGGTCTCGCAATCCTGCAGCGGCATCGGTGTGGCAGGCAACCGATCCCGGTTAGCCCAAGACCTTGGGTTCCTCGACAAGGAGGTTCCGTACCGATCCTTGGCTCAGAATGAGCTACGTTACGCCGATCTCGCGTTCGTGCGGAGGGAAAGGTGTGAGGCTACCGATCCCGAGGATGCCCGGAGAGGAGCACCCGACTTGGTGATCGAGGTGCTTTCTCCGTCGAACTCGGCCGAGGCTTTGGCCGAAACCAAACAGTTGTGCTTGGCCAACCGATGCCGCGAATTTTGGGTGGCCTATCCGAGACTGGTGCAGATCGAAGTGTCGGCTGCATCGGGTGCACGGATGTTCGGGTTGGGCGAGTCGATTCCGTCAGTAGTCTTTCCAGGGCATTCATTCGCCGTCGCGGACCTCATGGCGGACCTTTGGAATTGAGGACGTCTACCGGAACGAAATGCGCAGCGTCTTCCGGAGCACTTCTCCGGTGGTGGGCTCGAATGTCAGTTCCACCTCGCGTTCGCCTGCTTCGCTACGAAGCGAACCGCTGGAAGGAATCGTGTAACGCTGGCGGGCGCGAGCGTCAGTGGAGACGGCGATGCTCTCGTCGATCGTCGATCGCAGTCTTCCACTCACCCGTGCCTCGACAATGATGCGGACAGAATCGCCTGCCTTGAATTCCGTTTGCGTGGTTCGGCTCCGGTCGAACTCGATCCAGACATCGATAGGCGCGGCAACCGCGTTCTCCTTGCGGGCGCCGAGGCCAGAAAGCGATCCGCCGAAGGGGCCGCTTCGGCGTGCAGCGGGAGCGGGGGGAGCGGCCGGAGGCTCGGCTGGTGGAACGGGTGCCCGTGCCAGATCGGCCTTGCGCTCTTCGACCGCCTGCGACTGCGATAGCGATTGGGACTGCGATAACGATTGGGATTGCGATTGCGATTGGGACCGCGACGGGGGCAAGGGCGCGGCGCCAGGCACGGTGACGGGTGCCGGCAGAGCGACCGCAGCCGGCTGCTTCGCCGGTTCCGCCTGCTGGACGGTCCTGGGCTTTTCCTGATCGCGCATCGCCAACTGGTCTCGATCCGCTTCCGCCCCACGAAGCCTGGCGTCCAGTTCGAGTTCGGAGGAGTTCACCGCGCGCGCGACCGCCTCGGGCTTTCGAGGAGGCGGGCCATCAGGCTTGGGCGCTGCCGCTGGCATGGCATCGCCACGAGCCGCCTCGCTCGCAATCTCCTTCGGGGTCGAAACCTTGGCGGTCCGAAGGTCAGGAGCCTTCCCAGGCCGCAGCACCACCACGAGGCCGAGCGCCGCGACCGCCACCGCGCTGAACGCTGCCAACGGTGCTAGCCGGAAGAACCTCCGCCACCTGCTCTCGCGCGCCGGCACGGGCACGGGAGCCTGCCGGGGAACTCCCGCCGCCGGCATCATCGAGCGCGTCCGGGCGAAATCGAACTGCTCTTCGCCGACGTTCAACGCCGGATCGTCCGATTCCGCCGTCACCGCGCGCAGCAACTCGGCCCTCGAGCGCGGATCGGCCATCAGCGATCGCAACGCCTCCTCGTCCACAAGCGCGTCGAACAGCGCCTGATTGTCGAGCGCCGCGGCGAACAGCCCGGACCTTTCCTCGTCCGTGAGGATGCCCGCAGCGTAGCCGCCGAGCAGCAACTCGGCTTCGCGCGCGGTCATCGCCGTACCTCCCAGTTTCCACCCATCCGCTCGAGCAGTTCCTGCCGGCAGCGAAAGTCCCACGTGTAGACGGTATTGATCTTTTCGACCTTCAACAGGCGCTGGATTTCGGGGAAGCTGCGCCCTTGCAGCTTCATCCGCATCAGTTCCTGGCAGCGCCCGCCCAGCTTGGAGAGAGCCTTCCGCAGCCGCTGGAGCGTCTCTTCGCGTTCGGCCTCTTCGGCGGGATCGCGGCGTCCGTCCGCGAGAGGAAGCCCGTCCACCGGCACCGAGTCATACTCGCCGCGCCGCGCCGTTTTGCGGCGGAAATCGCGCATCTTGAAGTGCAGCACCTGGAAACAGACCGGCAGCAGATCCTCCATCGAATCGAGGTGGCTGTATTTCTGTTCCAGCACGAGCAGCGCCTCCTGAGCGAGATCCTCCGCGGAGTCTCTCCCTATACGAGATGTCGCATAGGCCACGATCCTTTCACGGATCGCCGAGAGAATCCGTTCCCGCGTGGTGGTCATGGATCTGGCCTTCTTTCAATGATAACTTCGTAGGGTGAGGCGATTCGTGTTGCTGGCCTGCGCCGCCTGGCTCCGGGCGCAAGACATCGACACTGTCGTATTCGAGACGGATCGCAAGACCTACCGGTTACTCGATCAAATCCCCGATCCCGTCGAACGTTCCGCACTCGAGCAAGTCTTCCAGGCGAAGTCGCCCGATGATCGGCTGCGCCGAGCCGAGCGATTCATCGCCGCGCATGGAGCCTCGGCTTTTCTCTCGGTGGCTTACGACGTCGCCGCGCAGTCGTGCATCGATTTGCGGCGGCCCGATTGCGCCTTCGAACACGCGGAACGATCGCTGCGGATCCTGCCCGAGAATCCGCTCTTGCTCGCCTCACTCGCCCGGGCGCAGCAGGCGCTCGGACAGCCGAGCGCGGCCACCGCGTCGCTCGCGCTCGAGTATCTCGATCGATTCGTACCACCGGCTGCCTACTCGCGCGCGGCGTGGGATACACTCGAGCCGAAGCTGCGCCTGACGGCCCGAGCAGCAGGCGGATCGGAGCCCGAACGCCGCAACTCCGGCCCGAGCCAACCCGCGCAATACGCCGGATCGGCCGCCTGCCAAGGCTGCCATGCCAAACAACATCGCGACCACAGCGGGACGGGAATGGCGAAGATGTTCGCGCCGTATTCGCCAGGCGCGGTATTCGGAGATTTCTCCGGCGCGACGATCGAAGGGCTGCGGCCCCTGCTCGCGAGAGGACGCCACTACTTCGAGACAGCCGGCAAACGACTGCCAGTCGATTACACGATCGGCTCGAAGTGGCAACAAGCCTACGCGACGCGCGTGGGCGAGCGGATCCACGTTTTCCCCATCCAGTACAATCGCGTGACCGGGCGGTGGCTCAACTATTGGCACGAGATCGACCGGCCCGGCTCGATTCGCCGCCAGAGTGCGGGGTTCACCGCGTTCAGCGACGCGCCACTCTACCAACGCAACTGCGCGCCCTGTCATACGAGCCAGTTGGCGCAAACGGGTCCGCTGGCGAAGTTCGCCGAGCCGGGCGTGAACTGCGAGATGTGTCATGGCCCTTCGGCCGGGCATATCCGGGAGCGCGCGGCGAACAAGCCCGCGCACGAACCACCCGTCGATTTCCGCAAGCTCGAAGCCGCACCTTATGTGGCGATCTGCGCCCAGTGTCACCGGCAGTCCGCGATTCTCCGCAAGGGGCCCCAAGGTCAGCTCAACTTTTCGGGCTCCTCGCCGGACTTCACTTTGCCCCAGCACAGCCGGCCGTTTCTCGAATTCTCACGGCGCGCGTTCTATCTCGACGGCCGCTTTCGCGAGACCACCTTCATCGTGGAGGCGTTCGAGCGATCAGCGTGTTATCGAAAGGGTGGCGCACACTGCGGCACCTGTCACGATCCGCATCCCCCGGATTCTTCGGCGAACCTGAAGGCGCTGAAGCACCAGGACGATCCGGATGCGATGTGCGTGAGCTGCCATCGCGGCCAGTCGAAACGAGCGCACACGCGCCACAAACCCGATATCGAAGCATCGCGATGTGTGTCGTGCCACATGCCGCGCATCACCGAGACTGTCGGCTTCAAGGCCCGCACACACACGATCTCCGACATCCCGGACGCCGAAGCGGCAGCACGCTTCGGACCCGCCGGCAGCCCCAACGCCTGCCTGCTTTGCCACACGGACAAAGACGCGGCGTGGCTGCGAAACGAACTCAGCCGTGAATCGCGGAAACAGTGAGCAGTTCGCGCGGCTCACCCACGTGCGTGAGCGTCCACTCCGGACCGAGCACCGCGGACACGTCCGCCGCGAGCGCGGCATACGATTCCGGAGTATTCGGAGCGAGCCCGCGGTCGTTGACGCTGATCTCCAGCGTGCCGTAGTCGAACGCCAGCTTGCCCTCGTACTCGGGTTCTTTTTCGAGCATGCGGCAGGCGGTTTGAACCGCGTCGATCGAGGCGCGGATTCGATCGGCAACCGATCCGGCGAGCACGGTTCGGCGCGTATAGAGCAGACCCAGGCGGCCCTTCGTCTGGTCGAGCCCGTAGTGCGAATCGTGGCCCACCAGCATGACGCCGGGCCCGTTCGGCACGTGTTGGTAGTCCGCCACGTCGATCAACAACTCGGGCAGCGCGCTCTTCTGAATCCAGCGGTGGAAGACCGGAATGGCGGCGTGGAGATCGACGCCCTCGGCCGTCTTCGCGAATACCTTCACTCGAAAATGCTGCATGGCCTCCCTCATGCCTTCGCCACAGCGGGTTGTTGCCGCATCCGCGCATAGCAGGCGTGGCTGGCTTCGATGAACAACTGCGCTTCCTCGATCAACTGATGCGCGCGATCGGCCGACACAGCGCCGGCGCGCTTCTCATGCGCCTTGATGAAATAGTGGGCAAACTTGGCGCCCGCGAACGGGTCATGGAACAACTGCGTGTCGACCAGTTGCTCGCGGAACAGATTCACTACCTGATCGGGCTCCTCGGTAAACACCGGCAGACGTTGCTTCAGCAGCGCGACCGCGCCGTGTAGCATCGAATCGTATGCCAGCCCCTGGGCCCGCGCAACGTCACCCGATTCCAACGCCAACTGCGCCTCGAACGCCTGGCGCTCACAGGCGGCGAGTTGGAAATCGATCGGGTTGACGACCTCTCCCGCGCACTCGCCGATGCCGATATCGCCGATCGTGTACTCGCGCGCATCGGCCCAATCGACATAGTAACTCGGGTCAACGTCATGGGCGGGGACCGCGGTCAGATCCTCGATCATTGCTTTGCTCGCGGCTTTGCCGATCCGCTTGATCCAGGCCTGGAAACTCTCCTCGCCCTGACGCTCGGCGAGGTAGCGGCCAGTGATGCGGTCCACCGTTTCCGGAATTCGCTTGGAGGGCACCGCGCCGATCGCGAGTCCGTAGGATCCGGCATTGTTCTCGAATTGTCCGCCGAGCACCACCTGGAAATGCGGCACGGTGTAGCCGCCTTTGTTCCGGCTCACACCGTAGAAGCCGAGGTCGGCCACATGGTGCTGACCGCAGGAATTGAAGCAGCCGCTCACCTTGATGTGCAGCCTGCGGATGGCTTCGTCCATCACGAATTGCTTCTCGGCGAGGCGTTCGCGCAGTTCGCCGCTGAGGCCGCGAGAGGAAGAGATTCCGAGTTTGCAGGTGTCGGTTCCCGGGCAGGAGACGACATCGACAATCGTTCCCGCGCCCGCCTCCGCGAGTCCGGCGGCAGCGAGGTCGCGGTAGACCGCTGGCAGGTCTCCGGAACTGATCCATCGAAGCACCATGTTCTGGTCGACCGTCGTGCGAACGGTGTCCTTGCAATACTGGCGCGTGATATCGGCGAGCACACGGAGCTGATCGGAGGTGATGTCGCCGAGGGGCAGCGCGACGGTCACCGTCGAGTAGCCGCCTTGGCGCTGTTGGTAAACGTTCGACTTGTACCAGGCGTCGAAATCCTTCGGGCGGGTCGGCTCGATTTGCAGTAGCGAAGGCGGCTTCAGCGGCTGCTCGTCGAGCTTGTCGAGTTCGGAGAGATACGCGGTCCAACGCGGATCGGGAGTCAGAGTCTTGCGGTCTTCGTACACCAGCCGCTTGAATTCTTCGAGTCCGAGTTTGGACACCAGGAATTTGAGGCGGGCTGTGTTGCGGTTCTTCTTCTCACCCAACCGGGCAAAGACGCGGCAGATCGATTGCGAGACCGGGAGCAGTTCCTCTTCCGGCAGGAACTCTGCGAACAGGCGGGCCTGCTGGGGAACGGTGCCGAGTCCGCCGGCGACGTAGAACTGGAATCCACGCTGGATCTTGCCATCCACTTCGCGCGTGGCGGCGACGGCGCCGATGTCGTGTAGTTTGGCCAAGCCGCAGGATTCGCCGGCACAGCCAGAGAAGGCGATCTTGAATTTGCGGCCGAAGTCCTGGCAGTCCGGATGTCCGAGAAGGAAGTAAGTCAGCGCGTGGGCGTAGGGAGTTACATCGAACGTCTGGGTGCGGCAGATGCCGGAGAGGTGGCAGGCCGTTACGTTGCGCACCGAGTTTCCGCACGCTTCGCGAGTGGTGATGCCCACCGCGCCCAACCGCCGCATCAGTGACGGCGCGTCTTCGATATGGATGAAGTGGAGTTGGAAGTCTTGCCGCGTGGTGACGTGCGCGATGCCGTCCGAGTACTCTTCGGCAAGTTCGGCCATCACTTCGAGCTGGCGCGCATTCATTCCGCCGTAGGGGATCTTGATGCGCTGCATTCCCGGCGCATCCCACTCGGTGCCGGGACCTTTGGTGAGCGCCTGCGGGAACTCGAGTTTGCGAGCGGCGACGCCATCGTGGCGCTGGCCGTTGTCATACCGCTGGCCGTAAGAGCCCCGGCGCAGGCGAGTTTCCGCGAACACCTTGTCGTCGATTTTGCCTTGTTTTTTGAGGAGAATCTCGTTCTCGTAGATGTCGAGTTCCGTGGCCAGGGGTTCGGCGATTTGCCCGGCGAGGGACTGCTTCCAAAGTGCGCTGGAGGCCTTCATGTTTTGAATCTCCCTAAACTATATCGGAATTGGGGCCTACGCCGCAACCAGCGGCGGCGGAGGAGGGACTTCCAGACCGTCCGCGCCCCCCAGGAACAAGTGCCCGGCGAAAGGCGCAATGCGGCGAATCTCCTCCGGCATGCCCTCGATCGCGGTCGTGAAAAGCAGCTTTGTCTGGCCTGCGACGGTCACGAATTCAGGACAGGTGACGCGGGGCGATCCGGGGATCACCCATTCGTCGAGCAGTTCACCAGTGTCGATTCCATATCGCCTGGCGTGTCCGTTCGGCATCGGTCGCGGATCGTAGAAAGCGACGATCAGCGATTCGCCGCTCGACCGCATTCCGTCGGGGTAGATTCCCTGCCCCGCATGGTCGACGATCTTGGCTTCGGCCTCTAGGGTCCAGTCACGGCCGACGCGGTAGCGGGTGACAGCTTGTTTGAAACTGCAAATGTCGGCCAGGTAACGAGTTCCGTTGCGCTCGTAGAGATGCTTTCCGTTCGAGCAGATCTGACCGCCGAGAACCATTCGCACGCGGCGGGTGGCCGCGTCAAAGAAGTAGACTTCGGCGACCGGCGCATCGAACGTAAGGTTCTTGGTGCCGAACAACGCACCGCCGGGTACCGCCATTCCTTCATTGATCACACAGCGGCGGTCATCGGTCACCGGCGCAACATCTTCGATCGAGCGCGAGATCAGGTCGTAGAAGACCAGACGCCGCTCGAGCCCCACCAGCAGGACTCCTGGGCGCGTCGTCTCGGCGAAAAATCCAGGCCGGCCCGGCATCGGATGATTCTCGTTCGCGTGCGATTCGAGATCAAGGACGTTGATGCTTCCGGTTTCGTCGCCTGCGCCATGTTGGATCGCGACCCAACCGAGAAAGGCTCCCGCGCATGGATAGTTCCTGAATTGGCGCGGGCCTTCGGGCAGAAATCGGAGCGGTTCCGAGCCGGGATCGAAGAACGGTTCAGCGATGTGCTGTTTCATCAAGGGCGATCTAATACTGTATCGCTCTTGGAATCAGCGGCGCTATTTTCCTCGCAGCATCTTGCGGACGAGCCCAATCGAGACTAGTAGCGAGCCGACGAGAAGGAACGTCGCGGGCTCGGGCACGGCCTGTATGGAGGAAGTGGGTCCGGTGAATCCGCTCCCGCCGGTACCGCCAGTGCCGCCGGTGAATCCGGTAAAGCCGCTGCCTGCGGTGAAACCGGTTCCACCACCCCTCGATGCGGTGCCACCACTCGAACCGCTGCCGCCCGAACCGCTTCCACCCGGACCCGTAGAGCCCGTGGAGCCCGCGCCGCCTCCACCCCCTTCGGTGATCGAATCGCGGAGGGGCGGTAGCCATGGATTCGGCGTGAGTCCAGGTTGCGGGATGGACCCAGCCAGTTGGAGCCCGGTCGATCCGCCGGAACCAGTGCCTCCGGTCGCGCCCGTCGCTCCAGTGGGGCCCGTGGAGCTGGAGCCGGGCGAGCCGGAGCCGGGCTCGTTGGTTCCGCCTGACCCGGCGGGTGGAATTCCGCTCGTGGATTCACCGCCGCCGCCTCCACCGCGAGGTAGCGACAGGAGTCCTCCCGCTCCGCCAGCGACAACCATCGCACCACCGCCAAACGAGTCCGAACCAGCGGTGGCGCCTCCGCCAGCTATCGCCACGGCATCGCGCGAGGCCTGCTGTGACGGATCCTTCACCGCCGCAACCAGCCATTCGGGCGCGTGGCCGGGCTGAAACTCGCCGCGCGCAAGATTGCCCGGAAGCGTCTCGTCGAGGACTGACTCTTTCGGCGCGACTCCGAGTGCCTCGGCCGGGCCCCGCACCGTATCGGAAATCCGGTTGCCACACCGCGCGCGCACTTCGTTGACACCATCGGTCAGTACCGTCTCACCGGCCTTCAGCGTGACCTTGTAGGGAGTCCAGAACACCATGTCGCCACGGCGGTAGGACACGTGAACCGTACGCTCCACGGCGACCCGCACAGACCGAAGATCGCCAACTGCTATGCCCTCGTAGTGGCTTGCCACGACCGGGTCAAGCCGCATCCAATCCCGGACTTCCTCGCCACCAAACACCCCGCCGGGCACCACCGAAAACGGATGCACGGGACGCACGGCTCGCACCGAACGTTCACCGGAGACTCTCGACACTGGCGGCCGCGAGGCGGGCCTCGCCTCGCGGGCCCAGCGCGAGACCATCCAAGTCGCTCCACCACTGGCCAATAAGAGGGCGGAGATGGCAAGGCGTTTTCGCATCGGGTGGTCCCGATTGACTCATCGGCGAGTCCTTGGCGATTTTGAGCACGCTGGGAACGGCGGTTACTTGAACACAATCATCGGGCCTGGCGTCGTGAACCGGGACTCGCATTGCTCGCGCTGCTCGACATCCCCGGCGGCGCGGTGGCGCACCGAACTTCGGTGTGATCTAGGCGACCAAGATCGACAACCGGCAGATGCAGGTGGCGCTGCGGTATTCGTTCTGATCGTGCGGGGCGGACGTCTCCCGTCCCCCCTTCGCGCTTTACGCGCTCGTCTTCTTCCGCCAACCGGCCAGTTCGTTCGACAGCCGTTCGCGAATCGTGAGGAACTGCGGGTTCTCGTACTGGTTCTGCTTCTCACGCGGGTCGACACGGAGATCGTACAACTCGCCCGGGCCTTGCCCGCCATCGCGCAGCACCAGCTTGTAGTACTTGTCGCGCGCCATTTCGGTGTTGCGGAAATGTCCGAAGACGGTGGTGGGCCACAGGTCCTTCCGATCGAGTCCCTTGCCGTTGGCGAGCGGCCAGTAACTGCGGCCGCACAGATTGCGCGAAGGCGCGGCCGCATCGGCGACGTCGCAGATCGAGGGCACGAAATCGTAGAAGCTCACCAGTTCGGGCCGCACTCCTTCGACCGGAACCTTGCCTGGCCAGTTCCAGATCATCGGAACCTGCATCACCTCTTCGTACATATTGATCGGGTCAGAGGCGAGCCCCTTGCTCCAAAGCCCGTGGCGCCCGAGCAGGAATCCGTTGTCGCCCGTGAACACGATCAACGTGTTATCGCGCAATCCCTTTTCGTTCAGCTTCCTGATCAGCGCCGGGAGCTGATCGTCGAGCGCCGTGGTGGAAGCGGCGCACTTGCGCAGGTTTCCGACCGTATCCTTCAGCAGTTCCTTCTCGCGAAGCGCATTCGGCGCTGGCGGCTCCCATCCGGTAGTTTCGAAGTTCACGTTCTGGTACATGTCGTAATACTTCTGGGGATGGCCGGAGTAGGGAGTGTGCGGATTGAAGTAGCTGACCGTGAGGAAGAACGGCTTGGCGGCGCTTTGCTTGTCGAGGAACTCGGTGGCGCCGCGTGTAGTGATTTCGGTGAGGTAGCCCTGTTCCTGCGACTTCTCGCCATTCCGGTACATGACCGGATTCTGATAGGGGCTGCTGCCGCCGTCGAACGTGTGCGTGTACGAGTATCCGTGCCCGGGCTTGGTATCACCGCCCATGTGCCACTTGCCCACGTAACCGCAGTCGTATCCGGCGCCCGAGAGGACGTCCGAAATCATCGTCTCCTGAGCGAACCCGGCGGGTAGTTCCTTTTGGCCCTGCGGCGGCTGGTCGATGGGCTTCGGTGTCAGAAAATCGTGGATCCCGTGCTGGCGCGGGACGCGGCCGGTGAACAGAGTCGCGCGGCTGGCCGAGCAGATCGGCGTGACGGCGAAGTTGTTCTGGAACCGGGTGCCGCCTCGGGCGAGGAGATCGATGTTCGGCGTGCGGATTTCCTTGTTGCCGTGGCAGCCAAGCATCCAGGCAGCGAGATCGTCGGCAAGAACGAGCACGATGTTCGGCTTCGGTCCGGTGGCGGCTTTCTGCGCGGCAGCCTTGCGATTGCGCTGGGCGGCGAGCGGCGATGCGGCCGCGGCGGCGAGAAATAGGTTTCGTCTGGTCAACATTGCGTGGAGATTCCTAGAGAACGTCGGCGAAGCCGCGCTTGAGGTGCCGGAAGGTCAGCCCACCGATCATGAAAGCGGCGATGCTCCAGCCCATCAGAATGAACAGTTCGTCCGGATCGAAGCTGCGCCCGGGCAGAATGACGTCTCGATAGGCGCGGACGAGGAAGGCCATCGGGTTGTAGTCGAGCAGGAAGCGGAGGCGTTCGGGATAGGTGGTTTCGAAAACGAAGATCGGCGTCAGCCAGAACCAAAGCTGCATCACGACATTCATCGCCTGAGCGGCGTCGCGTAGATAGACCTGCAAGCTCGAGATCACCCAGCCGATTCCCACCGCGAAAAGCCCGGTGCAGAGAATATACAACGGCACCAGGGCGAGAGTCCAGGGGAAGTAGCCGTGCACGACCACGACCGCGATCAGCAGGATCGCGAGCGTCATCAGGTGGCTGACCAGCGACGAGCAGAACACCGAGATCGGAATCATTTCGGAGGGGAAAAGGGTCTTTGTGATCAGGTTCGCGTTCTCGACGAGCGAGGTCGAGGACCGCTGGATCGTTTCGTTGAACAGTAGCCACGGCAAGTACCCGGCGAGCAGAAACAGAGTGTAGTTCTGGTTGACCTCGCCTCGCGGCATCTCGATCTTGGCGCAGATCTGGAAAACGAAGGTCCAGCAGATCATCATGACGGCAGGGTGGATCAGGCCCCAGAGCCATCCGGCGGCCGAGCCGACGTAGCGTTGTTCGAAGTCGCGCCGGACCATTTGGTATAGCAGTGCGCGCCGTTCGACGAGATTACCGAGGAAGAGCTTGCCGGGGAAGTTCAAACTGTCAGGATAGCGAATCCGGCCGGGCGGATGTCCGGTCGCGGCCGGTGGGGGGCGCGGGACCGGGGAGATCTCGCAGCGGCCGAGTCACATCGAGCGGATCATTCAGGTCTACTGGCTTCCGAGAGCAAGGCGGGCCTGCTCTTCGGTAGTGGCAGCGTACAGTTCCCGCAGCAAGCGATGAGCCTGATCCGGTGTCGTAAGGTGGTCGAGATTCGCGGTGGACAGCGTGGGAAATCGGCTTTGAAGGTACAGACGAATGCTGGCCTGCTCTCCCTTGACGAAGCCCTTCTCCATGCCTTCAGCGATACCCTTCTCTCGTCCTTCGGCGACACCCTTTTCGATTCCCCGCTGGAATCCCCGTTGCAGAATCTCGTTCCCGAATGGCGTCTTCTCCGCCACGTCGATAGTCAGCATACTTCCGAACCTCCCGAGCAGTTGATCGATCAGCTCTCGTTCCCATTTTACGCCAGCAAGAATCGCGAATTGCGCGGCCAACTCGTCATCGCTCGCGACTCCTCGCGCCGCTTCGGCCAGTTGGGCTTGGGTGGCCGCCTTCATCAACCCGACCCACGGCAGCAGCGCCGGCCGCCGGAGTTCCAGGATTGACACCGGATCGAGCGCGAACAACTGGATGAGTTTAGGCCGGACCAAATGCACGACGTCGCCCCGGTCCACCCGAAGTTCGAGCGGCACCTCCGGGCAACCCGCCTCCTTCATCACCGCGATCGACACCCGCAACGGCATATGCCTGTGCTCCGGCACCTCCGCAGCGATGACGGCGCGTGTGCTGATCGCGAGCTCCTCCCGCGCCTCCCATTCGAAAACGGTCTCGGCTAGTTCAAGCCTTTCGCCCCGGCTGTCCTTGAGGCGGAACAGGCGGTCCGCCAGTTCGGGTGGAATCACCAATTCCGTCCCCACGTTCGCGATCTCGACCTCTCCGGTGAGATCGACACTGCCGATCATGAACAGGAATCCGCGCGGGTCGCGAATGGCTGCGCTCTTTGCGGCAACATCGTACTTGCCCACACCTACATAGTGGGATTTCGTCCGGAAAAATCTCACCCCCGTATGAGGGCTGGCCGCAAACTCAGTCCGCCCGGACCTTGCCTGCTCCCGCGACCCCGCGTAGCGAGATCTGTCCCTTCCGAATCGCATCGAGAGCCTGCGTGAGCAAACGCAGTTCCTCGCCTGGAGCGTGGAATCCCACCGAGTTCTCAGCTTCGACGAAATCGATGAAGAACTGCGCCTTGCGTTGTCCGGCCCACGCACCTTTCAGCTGCTCATCGGTTGCGCCAGCGGCGCGGGCACGCTTGGTCTCCTCGATCAGATCCATCAGGGCGTCCATGGCGACATTCCGGGCTTCGATGAAGCGGGTCTGGATCGTTTCGACTCTAGCCTTCATCTCTTGCTCGGAGAAGCGGTGGCAGCCCTGACAGGCGCGATTCACGTTGAGCATCGGACTGCGGACCTGATGGTCGGAGATCTTGGTGCCACCTTCGCGCTTGTAGGGCATATGGCAGTCGGCACAGGCGACTCCGGACGCGGCGTGGATTCCCATGTTGTAGATCTCGAACTCCGGATGCTGAGCCTTGAGCACCGGCGCACCGGTCTCTTTGTGCACGAAGTCCTTGTGCTTGACCTCTTCGTAGTATGAGTAGATCTCATCGGCCTTCAATCCCTTGTGCCAGGGGAAGGTCAGACGCTTCTCGTCTCCCTTGAAGTAGTACTCGACGTGGCATTGACCGCACACGTAGCTACGCATCTCCTGGGCCGAAGCCATGGTGTTCGGGTCATAATTTTCGATGCCCTGAGATTTCTTGAAATTGCGGATGCCCTCGAGGAAAGCGGGCCGCGTGATCCGAAGCGCCATCGTTTGCGAATCGTGACAGTCGATGCAGGCGACCGGATGAGTCACGCTCTTGGTGGCCTCCGCGTAGGGCATCTTGTTCATCAGTTCAAAGCCCTTGGTGATGTCGCCACCACCGAGCTTCTTCATGAAGTTGTAGGTCGAGGCGTGACAGTTCAGGCAAGCGCCCGGCTGCTTGAACTCGAGCACGCGTTTGGTGTGGCGCTGATCGACGAGCATGTAGGCGTGGCCACGCTCTTCCCGGAAGTCGACTGAGAAGGGATAGCCGAGCCACATTCGCTTCAACCGGGGATCCTCCTCGATCTTTTCCGTGCTCACCGAGTCGCGAGGATCGGCGGCGGTCGGATTTCGCTTCTCGGCTTCGCTACCGCCGTAACGGGTGCGCTGCATGTCGACGGTCCGTTTGTAGGCATCGTAGTGGAGCGGGAAGTTCTTACCCCAGACCGCCGGGTCATCCGTTTCGTCGGTCACCTCCACTACCCGGAAGAAGGCATGCTTGGCCTCTTCCTTGTGTTCCACCACGTTGACCAGCAGGGCCGCCAACGCGGATGTAATCGCCACCGTGGCGAGAATCGTCCAGAACAGGTTCTTCGAAGATGTGGATTCGGACATGGTCGTATTTCCTAATGGGCGTGACCGGAATCGCGGTGACAGCCAGTGCAGGATACGGTGCTGTCCCGGTGGCGCGCGGCACGGATTCCCAACGTCATTTCCGCGTGACATTTGAGGCATGCACCGTTGGTCACTCGATGGTTCCGCGGCGTGATGAGGATCTCGTCCGGGTATCGGCCCGTCGTGAAGGCAAGGGAGTGGTTGAAACCGTTGATGGCCTTGGTGGCGTACTTCTCGATCACGTTCGACGGCGAATGACAGTCGTCGCAGGTGGCCGCGAAGCGGTGACTCGCCTTCTGCCAGCCCTCGAATTGAGCGCGCATGACGTGGCAGTTGGCGCACGCTACCGGATCGGTGGTGAGGTACGACGCGCCCTTTGCATAGCCGAAGATGTAGAAGCCCATCCCGATCAGGATCCCGGCTGGGATACCGAGCAACTGGACCGGCAGGACGCCCTTGTCCTTCCCCTTCATCACTTCAAGAGTAGCCGTTTCGAGACGCGGGCGCAGTGACCGGAGTCACTCGGCGCCATCATGCCCGCCCGCGGGTCCAGTTCGGCTTCGGTGGGACCTGCTTCCCCGCCCCTGGGCGGAGCTTCGATACGAGGACATGGACATGGGCTACCACACGGGAACCGACCACGTTGGCGGCCGATCGCGAACACGAACACCTGCCCACGACCGCACATCTGGTGGATCTGTCGAGCGTCCGGACCGGCACTTGGGCGGCCACAATCTCCACAAGTCCGGAACGAGCATGGGGCCTGTAACTTCATCATTTGGGCGTTTGCCCAGCGCGGTAAATAGAGCCCAGCTCGACCATTCGGCGGTGTTCCGGTGATCTCGAAGCCGGGCAACCGAAGGCCCGGCCGAAGCTCCGTCCTCGGCTTTACTTCTTCTTCCCGCCCTTCGCGGGCGTATCCGGCCGGCTGTCCTTGATGAATCCCTCTCGATTCGGCATTTTCACCGCCGCTAGCGACTTGGCATCCATCACTTCGTTCTCCCCGATGATCCCGTTGAGAAACAGCATTCGAGCCGTCACTGCGTAGACCTCGCCATCAGTCAATGTCCCAGGCCGGTTGAAAGGCATCGCGCGCCGCGTATAGTCGAACAGGGTCGTCGAATAGGGCCAGTAACTGCCGACGGTCTTGACGGGCTTCGCCGTCGTGATCGAACCCTTGCCGCCCACCAGAGCCGGCCCCTCTTCTCCGCCTTGTCCCTGATTGCCGTGGCACTTCTGACAGCGCCGCTCATACACGTCTTTCCCTTGCACGGCCGTTCCGCTTCCCGCGGGCAATCCCCGGCCGTCCCAGAGCACGGAGATGTCGCGGCTCTTCAGGTCGGCATCGGTGGCCGGACGTCCCACGGCGAACTTCTGTCCGAACGCACACGCGGCGACCATCGCCGCCGCCACCGCGCTACGCTTCCACATTCGTCACGCTCCCATCCGCCGCCACCTTCCACGCCTTGATCGAATTGCAGTGATATTGCGAGTTGGTCCCGCGGACATCAATCAGTGCCTGCCGCGATGGTTGCACATATCCGGTTTCATCGATGGCGCGCGAAGATAGCACCGCATCGCTTCCATCCCAAGTCCACGGCAAGCGAAAGCGCGTGAACGCCTTCGGATAGCGGGGCTCCTGCAGTTGGGCCGCGGCCCAGGTCTTTCCGCCGTCGGTCGACACCTCGACCTTTTCGATTCGGCCCCGCCCCGACCAAGCCAAGCCCGATATCTCACGGAAGCCCTTGCCTTCGAGCTTCTGCCCGCCGCATGGAGCCGTGATCACCGACTTGGCGTCCATCTCCCAAGTGAAGATGCGAGCCTTGCCATCTGCCATCAGGTCCGTGTACTTCGAGGTCTCGTCTTTCGTGTAGAAAGGCTGATCAGCGAGATGAATCCGGTGGAGCCACTTCACGTTGATGTTGCCTTCCCATCCCGGCAACAACAGCCGCAGCGGATATCCTTGCTCGGGCCGGATCGCCTCGCCGTTCTGTCCGTAGACGACCATCGCGTCGGCCATCGCCTTCTCGATCGGGACGCTGCGTCCCATCTTGCACGCGTCGGCGCCCTCTGCGAGCAGCCACTTGGCCTCTTTCTTGACGCCCGCCTCGGCGAGCAGGGTCGAAAGCAGCACGCCGGTCCACTCCGAGCAACTCGCCAATCCGTGAGAGCGCTGTGGATCGGGTCCGCCCTTGCCGCTCCATTCGCCACCGCTGTTGCCCGAGCACTCGACGAAATGGATACGCGACATCGATGGCATTCGCTTGATATCGGCAACGGAAAGCACCAGCGGACGCTCCACCATGCCGTGGATCAGAAGCGTGTGCTTGGCGGGATCGATCTCCGGGACTCCGGAGTGATGCCGCTCGAAATGCAGGGAACTCGGCGTGATGATGCCGTAAGTATCCTGGAGAGGCGTTCCGCTCGATCCAGCGGCGGGCGTCTTCGATTCGCGCGTGCTGCGCTTCGCCTTCTCGAACTTGGCGCGTTCGCCATATGGCGAGGCGATCTTTCCGAGCAGACTCGGCTCAGTCTCCTCCATGGTTGCGGCGGCGTCTTTCTTGGCGCCGGAATCGGAGCAGCCGGCCAGCGCACCCGTCATCGCCGTCGCGATTCGCAGAAATCGCCGCCTTTGCGGCTTGTGTGCCAACAGGTCTTCAGGCATGCAGGATAGTTTACTCCATTCTCATTTGGACGCGATCATCATGATCTCGATCAGCGACTCTGGCGAGCTGGGCGCGATGCGGACCGTCGCTCGGGCCGGCGGATTCGGCTTCACGATCTCCCGATAGACTTCGTTCATCGCCGCGGCGAGCCGTCCATCGCGAATCCATACCACCGAGTCGATCGTATCGGCGAACGTCATCCCATGCCGGGTGAGTTGCTCCTCGATCGTCTTCAGTGCCTGACGCGTCTGCGCGCGAATATCGCCGCGCGCGAACTTGCCATCCGGCTGCCGCCCGGTCATGCCCGTGATGTAGAGCTTTCTTCCCGCCTTGACGGAGTAGCTGTGGATCGGAGACGTAATTCCTTCGCCAGTGGGCCTGCCTTCTCCCGAGCCCTTGACGGCGACGGATTGAAACTGCACCAGGTGCCCGACCTCGACAGGCGCCGTTTGAATCGTCGCCCGCGCGGGAGGCGGCGCGGAGACGAACTTGCGGTAGACCTCGTTGAGTCCCGCGTAGTCCGGCGGCTCGGTCAGATAGATCCTCGTGGCCGCCATGTCCGCGAACGTCATTCCGGCGGCCTTCAGGATCGCCTCTTGATTCTTCATGACCTGCTCGGTCTGCGATTGGATCGTGTCGCCCGCGAGTTTGCCCGTCACCGGATCCACCGGACGCAGACCGGAGAAATAGAGAGTCCCCACGGCTTCCACCGCATGGCTGACCGGGCGCGCCGGCTCCGGCCAACCCTCCGGGCGAATCACGCGCTTCTTTGCGAGATCCTTAACGGCCACCGCGCTCACCTCGACGAGCGCTTCGGGGATCAGAAGCTGCGATTCGAGGTCGGACCGCGCCGGGTAGTCGCGCTTGAAGAATTCGCGCCACGCCGCGTCCGCGGCATCGGCCGTTCGAATGTCCGTCAGGTAGAGCGTGGTCGAAACGATATGTTCATGCGTCAGTCCGGCTTCGGCAAGGACCTTGCCTACCAGTTCGAGGCAACGCCGCGTCTGGGTGCGGATGTCGCCCGGCGCGAATCCGCCGCCGGGTTCGGGGCCGACATGGCCCGACACGTAGACGAGATCGCCGGATTCGATACCGGAACTGTACGGCCCACCACCGGGCTTCGGCGGACGGATTGCCTTCTTCTGGGCGAATACGGAGAACTGAAACAGGATGACGAGTGTCGCAAGAAACCGGACCATTCGTTGATTATGGCAGCACCGTGAAGTTGGTGACACCGGAACCGCCCGCTGTGTTCGACCAAGCGTTCCAATAGAAATCCGACGCAGCACGGCAGTTCGCCCACAAAGACGCGTAGTCGTCGAGCGAACAGCCCCGAATCACCGCGCTATAACGTGTCGGCTGGCCGTTCACCGCGTTCAGCGGAAGTTCGACGAACGATCCATCCGACATGCCGGAGAACGAAGGCGATCCACCAGTCGCAGTCACGAAGTAGTGATAGGGCCCGCCCGCGAACGGCCCCCAACCCAAGCGGACCACTCCTTGCGGTACTGAGCTATCATGCCCCGGACTCACCAGCGTAGGAGCGAACGGGCTCGATCCCGCCAGTTGGAATCCAGTGGGCGGACCCACTGCTTGACCCGGCGATCCGGGGTTCGCAACAACCACGGCATCGTATCGCCGTCCATCGGTCTGCAGCTGCACCGCCGCGAAGTTGGCGGCCGTATACACATCGGCGGCGGTGACTGAACGCGACAAGTCTGCGACGTAGAGCCGGTAGGTGGTGTTGGTCCCGTTGTCTCCGGCCACTCGATTCCAACTGAACAACACGGTGGGACCCTGGGAAAGGACTCCGGCCATCGGAGTTCCGATCGTTGGCAACGATGGATTCGGCCCGGAGGGATTGATTGGTGCGGGGATGCTGAACGGACCGCACCCGTCGGCGTTGCAGGCTGCGACCAGGACGGAGGCGGGTCCAGCGGGGACACCGATGCGTAGCGATGTGGTGGAGACTTGTCGAGCGGCAACGGTCAGTGCGCCTCCGCCCGGTCCGGTGTTCGGTTGCACCACTTGGATTTGGTAGAGGTCCGCGTTGGGCAGAGGGTTCCACGCGACGTC
Source organism: uncultured Acidobacteriota bacterium (assembly GCA_902825945.1). GTDB lineage: Bacteria > Acidobacteriota > Terriglobia > Bryobacterales > Bryobacteraceae > SYLY01. The sequence continues at coordinate 40,239 of CADECY010000036.1, read as the reverse complement.
GAGTTGGTTGCCGCCGCTGACATCCGCTCGGGTGACGATGGGACTCGCGGACGGAACCGCGGCGAGTTGGACACGAAAGGGTGTCGGAACCCCTGCATCGGAGCATGCCGCGGCGCAAGGCGAGACCTTCAGCCGGTAGTTGAAACTCGACGGGAGGGTGAGAATCGTGGATGTCGCCGGAGCATCCACGCGAACGGATGCCACGGGACGGTTGCCGTCGGTGATCGCAACTCGATACCAAACGGCGCCCGGTAGCGCTTGCCACCGAAACTCGTTCGTCGAGGACGTAATTTCGGCAGCGTCCGCTGGCGCGACGACGGTTACTGTGCCGGTGGGTGTTTGCCCAGGAACCACGCTGAAGCTCCGTTGCGAATAGGGTCCGCAGCGGTCGTCCGAGTATCCTCCCGAGCAAGCGCGGACGCGCGCCTGATATCGGCCCGGCGGCAGGCTCACGACGACGGAGTTGCTGGACGATGGAACCGCCGCGTTCGCCGCATCCCCGCGGGGCCCATTTACCCACACCGAGTATCCTGTTGCTCCGGGCACCGCTTGCCAGCCGAGCGTCACGGCGGATGACGACACGACCTGCGCCTCCGCTGGCGAGTTGATCAAAGGCACTGGCAGGGAGACTCCCGCGCCGCCTTGCGTCAGCGTCACCTGCCGTCCCTGAATCTGCACGGTCGCCGAGCGTGCCGCACCGGGATTCTCGTCAGCGGCGAAGCGCACGATACCCTTGCCTTGAAAGTATCCGCGTGAGGAGTCGAACCGGATCCACGGCCCGGACGAAAGCGACGGACTCCAACCGCAGCCTGGACTCGTATCGACATCGAGTTCAACGAGCCCGCCGGTCGCGGGGATCGGGTTCGGCAATGCCCGGATCGAGTAGGAGCAGTTCTGGCTGGTTCCGCCGGGGATCGCGAAGGCGGGCACCTGAGTCGAGCCGTTGAGACGCGCGGGGGCGAGGAAGGCTTCGACGAGGATCGGAGGCGACGACGCCGGGTAACGCGCCAGCACTTCGATCTGGAGGTCTTCGAGATCGACAAACGAGCTATTGACGATCTCCCAGATTGCTGTGGCTTGTCCGCCAGTAACCGTCAATTCCGCGAAACCGTCTGGCTGCAAGGGCGCATCTACGAACGGTCCCGTGCCCCGTCCGGCGGACGTGATCAAGGTCGCGGTTCCGTTTCTCGTGCCAGAACCGAGGGAGCGCACAGGGAGCCGGCCGGGAACCCACAGCGCGGTGCCACCCGGTATTGAGGAGAATCGGACCATGATCCTCGTACCAGTCGCAGCCAAGCCGATGTCATCGGGGTTTCCTCCGGAGATGGTGAGGAACGGATCGTTGATTGCGCCTGAGCGCGTCCAATGAAATCCGGTTTCGGTGCCGTAGATGACACCCAGCAGCGACTGAGGTACGGTCGGCACAGGAGACAGATGGGCGACCCTCGGGTCCGTGTCTCCAAGGGGCAGGCGGATTGTTCGCCGCCTCCAGGCAGATGCGAATCGCTCAATTACGCGAACCGATCCCAGACTCCGCCGAATCGTTGCTCCGCTCGGCAACAACGGCAACGAAGGAGTCGACAAGTCCATCGGCTCTTGCGCGAATCCGGCAACGATTTCGCGCGAGTGAAGGATCTCCGGACCATCCCACCGTACCTGCACTCGGACGTTCGCCGCTTGCCGGACGGAAAGGCGGCTGGGGTTGGTTCGGACGTTAACCAAACGAATGATGCGGGAAGTGAGGTCCCCAGGATCGTCCCAGGCAAGGAAGAACTCAACTGCGTTTGGCGCAACTCGGCGGCCCTGGTAAGCATTCCTTGCGGAGACCGAATAGACGCCTATGCCGTTCCCGCTTCCGATTCCGCCGCAGATCCCGTCTGAAGCGGAGCATACGAAAAATCCGCTGGGAACAGGCTCGTCAACGAAAAGAAACGCCTCCGTCCAAATCCGGCCTTGAACCACTGCCAAGTCCTTCGACGTGATGTCAACGTCATCGAGTGCGGTCACGGTCAGGACACGTTGGCGCAACGGTGCCCCGGCAGCAGCCGGCGTGCCGCCGTGGCACACGATCACGATATCGGCGGCCAGTTCCGCGAAACCAGTCGCGCGCATCGTGTGTGTTGGCCCGGTTTGCGCTGCGCAATCCAGCGGCGCGCCAAACGCCCTCATGGCGGACAAGAGGAGTGGGATTACTACTCGGCCAAATCGGAGTGTCACTACTAACACTATCGCCGATTTCAGATCACGCCTTGCCGTAATCCTTGATCTTCAGCCGCTCCCCATCCTTCAAAGCCGACTGATGTGCCACGATCCCCGGCAGTGTATAGGCAATCGCCTCCCAGATATTGACCGACGGATGCCGGTCTTCCTGGATCGCCGAAACGAATTCGTGGGTGAGAAACGTGTGCGACCCGCCGTGTCCGCTTTTCACGCGCATCGCTTCGGGTAACCGCTCGAGATGATCCGGCTGCGTGAACTTCTCGCGCTCCATCTTGCCTTCCGGATATCCGTTCTCGTCGATCTGCGTCTGACCATCCTTGGCGATTCGAAAGACGGTGTTCGGAGAACCTTCCGGCCGCTGCATGACATAGCTCATCCGGTCGCCGTAGAACAACGCGCGCTCGGTACCGCCCGCCGCGATATGCCACGCGATCGAGATGCGTGACGAGTGGCCGCCGCTGGTGCGGAACAAGGCCACCTCGCTCCAGAAAGGATTCTTGTACTGGTTGGTCTTCAGAACCTCATGGCCATCGCCCCAGCCATACGCGGTCACCTCCGTCAGCCGTTCGCCGGTGACCGGAACGATGCATCCAGTGCAGTGAGTGGGATAGTTCATCGGCGCCAGTCCGTGGCGCCAGGTCGGAAATCCGCGATCGTCGTACATCAGCGGGATCAGGCCCTCGTGATGATACTCGGACTCGCTGTAGAAGATCGTGCCGAACCGCCCCTCGCGCGCCCACTCGCGGCACGTGATGATCTCGGGCCGGTAGTAGCTCGTCTCGGCCATCATGTACTTCATCCCGGTTCGCTTCACCGTATCGAGAATCTCGACCAGTTCCTCTTCCGTCATCGCGGCGGGCACGGCGCTGATGACATGCTTGCCGGCCTTCATCGCCGTAACCGCCATCCACGCGTGCAGGGGCGCGGGTGTGAATACGCCGACGGCATCGAGCCCCGGATGCTTCAGCATGGCGCGGAACTCCTTATACGAATTCCCGCATCGATAGACTTCGCCCAGCCGTTGCAACCGGTCCGGCCGGATATCGCAGACAGCGGCGACCGTACAGCCCGGATCGAGATGCCAATGAAAGCTCGACCCGAAACCTCCGCCAACGATTCCGACGTTGACCTTCTTGCGGCTGGACGTGGATTGCGCGGCGGCCGGCAAAGCGGCGGCGGTGGAAAGCAGGGTTCTGCGTGTCATGCGACCATGTTATCCGAGACGAATCTCCAATGGACTACGTCCGATTCAGCAAGGCGATCTCGCACGCGCTCCGCCATGATCCGGAACGGTACGGTCTGACGCTCGACCCGTCGGGCTGGGTCGACGTGGATGCGCTGCTCGCGGGCATTGCCCGCAAGCAGCAACGCTTCTCGCACGCATCGCTGACCGACATCTCAGAGGTGCTGCGGCAATCGGACAAGGTGCGATTCGAGATTGCAGGCGGGCGCATCCGCGCGCGATACGGCCACTCGACGGAGATCGAGGATCCGGGTTCACCGGCGCGGCCGCCCGCTCTCCTATTCCACGGAACGGCCGCGAGCATCGTGCGCATGATTCGCAAGGAAGGACTGAAACCGATGGGCCGGAATCATGTGCACTTGTCCGCTGATCGCGAGACGGCAACCAAAGTCGGGCTTCGCAAGGACCGCAATCCCGTGCTCCTCCGGGTTCGCTCCGGTGAGGCGTTCGCCGCGGGCGTCAAGTTCTACGCGAGCAACGATACCGTCTGGATGTCGGAGGCGATCGCTCCTCGCTTCATCGATTTTCCTGACTGACGCAGGTCGCGTGTATCGTAGAGGAATATGCGTTTTCTGCCCTTGCTGCTCGCCGGTCCATTCCTGTGGGCTCAGAGCCCCGAAATCCTTCCGAATACCACGCGGTGGGACTTTCCCAGCGACATCGTGGCCGAGCAATACGGCGAACTGCGTGCCTTCTACGAAAGCCGTTGGAAGAAGCCTGGACCCGTGGATGCCGCGGCGATCAAGCCTGCGATCCGCGAGGCGATCGGTGCCCTCGACGAGTTTCGCAAGCCGGAGCCGGTGATCGAAACCATCGGGGAAGCGGCGGGCATCCGCGCGTCCTATGTGCAATGGCCGATCCTGCGAATCGGTTCGATCGGACCCACGGCTGGCTTCTCGGGAGCACTCGTCCGCCTCTACGGAGTTCTGCTCGAACCGGTGACGCCGGGCAAGTATCCGGCTGCGATTGCGATTCCCGATGCGACGGCTTCGGTCGCGGAGTTCGTAGCCAAGTATGGCGGAACGCAAGCCGAACGAGTCGTGTTCGTGCCGTTCTTTACGCAGCGGCGGGCCTTTGGCCAGGTGTGGCTCGAGGATCGCCAATGGCTGATGCGTCTCGCCTACCAGACCGGCCGGCATGTGATCGGAAGCGAGGTCCAACAGGTGCTCGCGGCGGCGGACTGGCTGCGGTCGCGGCCGAATGTCGATGGCCGGATGTGGGTCGCGGGAATCGGGCAAGGCGCGCAGACGGCGATGCTCGCCGCCGCGCTCGACAATCGATTCGATGCGGTCTTCACGCGTGACAATGCCAAGGGGACGCCGGAGTGGGATCTTCCGCCGGACCGCTTGCTGTGGAAACTGCGCGCGAAGTTCGCGCCAGAGGATCTGGCCACCTTGGTGCAGCCGCGCGAGATGCCGCCTGTCCCGCAGGCGCCAGCCAGTTGGACCGTCCGGCTTGACCCCGAACGCGCGGCAACGATTGCCAGTCATCAGTTCCGCCAATGGGAATCCTACTACCGCAACATGGCACTCGAATCCTGGCGCAAGCGCGATGCCAAGTGGAAGCCGGACTTCTCTTCGCCTGCCGCCTACGAGACATCGCTCGCATCGAAGCGCGAAGCCTACTTCGACATGGTGGGCGTCTATCCGCCGCCTTCGGGTCCGGTGACGGCGAAGAGCGTTCGTGTCTACGACGAGCCTGGGTTTACCGGATACCGCTTACAGGTGAAGCTCTACGACAACGTCCATTCGTACGGAATCCTGTGTGTGCCGAAAGGCATCAAACCGGGCGAACGCAGGCCGGTGGTCTTCGTGTCGCACGGTCTCGCTGGCAAGCCCGAGGATTCGATCGGACTCGATCCCAAGGCGCGAGCCGAATACTCCAAGTTCGGCCTGCGGCTCGTCGAACGCGGCTACATCGTTTTCGCGGTGATGATCGCCACGCAGGATAACGCCGAGCGGCAAAAGTTGATTCGCCGCGGACATCCGGTCGGCATGACACCGGCGGGCATGGATGTCGCCAAGTTCAACCGGGCGATCGATTTCCTCCAGACACTGCCGTTCGTCGATCGTGACCGCTTCGCGTTCTATGGGCTTTCCTACGGCGGCTTCACCGCGATCTGGACCGGACCGGGCGTACCGAGATTCAAGGCCGTTATTTGTAGCGGTCACTTCAATGACTGGACCGCGAAGACCACCGACTTGACGATGGGCACCGCCTATCCGCACTACGCCAATGTCGAAGACCAGTACAATTTCGGAATGTTGAACGGCTTCGACCATTCGGATCTGGCGACACTCATCGCACCTCGCGCCTTCATGGTCGAGATGGGCGACACGGATGGGATCGTGATCGAACCACGCTGGGCGGCTGATCGCGAAATCGATCAGGCGCTCGAGCCGTTCAAGAAGCTCGGGATCGCGAGCAAGGGGCGCGTGGCGCGGTTCGATGGTCCGCACCGGATCGATGGTGCGGAGGCCTATCCGTTTCTCGACCAGCAGTTGAATTTCAAGTCCGCGCGGTAGCCTTGCGAATGATCTCGCGAGCGGACTTCGCCGACTTCGCTTTGATCACCTGAACCAGCACGTTCTTGGCTTCGTCCGCATTGAGACGGTCGATCTCGGGCATCGCCACGAGTTCGGGGAACTGATCGGCGAGGCAGCTCCGCAGCATCTCGCGCGCCTGCTCGACTCGCCCTTTGCGCATCCATGTACGTCGCCCAGACTCTACGCCCTTGGCATGGGCCCGAGCCACGGACTCCTGCATCATCTCCTGCATGATCTCCTGCAAGACTGGAGATTCCTTGACGATCTCTTCCATGATCATAGAATTGCCCTCCCCGAAGATCTCGAGGATCTCATCCCGAGTATAGTATAGGGTCGCGAACGTCATCAGTCGCCGCTGGATCTCGGCATTCTCCCGCCCGCCCAGCCGCCGCTTCGCTTCCACCAGTTCCTTCCAGCTGTGCCGTGCCAAAGCGATCAGCGGGTACAACTGCGGCCGGCCCATCGACAGAATCCGCCGGGCCGAGATCCGCCAGGGCATGAACACGTCATAGCGGAACCGGTGGCGGTCCAACGGACCGTAGCTGTGCACTCTCGGAATCCGCGGTGGAGCCCCGCGAGCCGTCAACGGCGCCACCACGCAGTTCACCGGAAGCTGATACTTCACCTCAACAGCGCGACCGTACAGCCGCGCTCGCTCTCCAGCGTCATCAGCCCAGCGCCCCAGGAACTCGATCACGTGGATTACCTTTCCCTCGACCCCGCGCAGCGTCAGCCGCGACGCATGGTCCATGCGCATCTGCGGGAGCGTCAACTCGCGCTGCACCGGCTCGCTCTCGAGGATCTCCGCGCCGGGGTCGATCCCCATCAACTCGAGCAGACCCTCGATATCGAGTTCCGCGATCAGCTTCGCGGTCTGGTCCACCAATTCCGGTCCCTTCTTCGGCATCTATCCAAATAGTGCGAATCCGAACCGAACATTCTCACCGGAAAACGCCGGTACCCGCAAAAGAGCTATTCCGGAAACTGGTCGAGCAATCCGGGCCGCGCGTATGTCAGATCCCCGCGTACCACGAGTAGTTGCCACCCTTGCGGAACCGCTCCAGACTATCGGTGACGACCATGCGCGTGACGAACTTAACACTCTTGTAGCCGAGTTGCCGGGGGATGGACAGCCGCAGTGGACCACCGTGTCCGAACGGAAGCTCTCCCCCGTTCATCCCATGGACGAGCAGCGTCTGCGGATGCATCGCATCGGCCATGTCGATGCTGTGCCACCAGTTCGGCTGCAACGAATAGTAGACGACGTAGCGCGCCCCCGGAACTGCCTCCACGAGGCTCAACACCCGCGATAACTGCACGCCTGTCCACTCGGCGATGAACGACCAGCCCTCCTCGCAGGCCAACTGCGTGACTTGTGTGCGCGAAGGAAGGCTCTTCAACTCACCGAGCCGAATCGCGGACGGGCGCGCGACCATTCCCTCCACTTGGACTCGCCAGTCCGCGAATCCTCCAGCGCGCAAGCGGTCGAACTCGCCGCTCTTGAAAGGCCGCAGTTTGGCGAACGGAGCCTTCGAGATTTCGCCCGGCGAGAACTCACGTGCCAGCGAATGACGCGTCAACATCCGCTGCGAGGCGTACGTCAGCGTGGTCCCCGGGCCGTAGATTCCGCTGGAGTCGGGCGGGACCAAGCCATACTGATTCGCCAAGTGCGCAGCCACTGCCAAGCCCGAGACGCTGGCCGTACCCGCGAGTCCGGTAGTGATCAACCTCCGGCGGGACCATTCGCTCATGGATTCTTCTTTCGGGCGGGGACCCGGCCCGTGATCATGGCGGTGATCCGGGTCCGAAAGCCGGCTCGGCAAACCATCACCACATGCACCACCAGAAACAGGACCAGCAGCAGGGACACGAAGAAGTGAATCGTACGCGCGGACTGGAATCCGCCCGGCAGTTCCACGAGGAACGGGAACACCGACACCAGCGCGGGAGACATCGCGAGTCCAGTCCAAATCGCCAGGGGGAATAGAAGCAGGATGACGGCCAGATACGTCAGGCGTTGCACGGTATTGTAAGAGTGGGCATCCGCCTCTTGCGGGAGCCGCCGCAGATGATCGGTGATCTCCTTGGTAAGCGCGCGCCAATCCATGCCGCCGCGCTCTGGCAGCAGATTGTCACGCAGGTGGCGGCGCCGCAGGCTCGTGATCAAATACACGAGGCCGGTGACGATGACGACCCAGGCTGATTGAAAGTGGAGGTTCCGGCTCCAGCCGTTCTGATCCGGAAGCACGTAGCCGTAGCCGGTGTCGACCCACGGCCGCGACGCGGGGATCGGAATATCGAAGAGCGATGGCGTCATCACATTCCCGGTTTCGCCCCAGTAGAAGCGCGGGTGCGAAATGATGATCTCGACTCCGCTCAGCAACAGCGCGAATACGCACAGAGCCGTGAGCCAGTGTGTCACTCGAACCATCGCGGAGTGCCGGGGAACCCCCGGAGCGGCGGGCACGGCGTTCTTCACCGGGATGGTCGAAGTGGCCATGAGCTTTCCGCGATGATAACACGCGCTCTCATCCGGGGCAGTCCATCAAGCACCCGGCCCACCCCCACCTTGCTCAGGAGGCGCCGCAGTGCCTTCGTCTACTTCACCTATCGTCCGCCGCCGATGCCGCCGCGAAGATCTCGCAGCGTGGTCAGCAATCCGGGGACGAGCGTAATCACGAACAATGCGGGCAGGATGAACAGCACGATCGGGAAGAGCATCTTGATGCCGGCCTTGCCGATCGCGGCTTCAGCCCGAAGGCGGCGGCGCGTGCGGAGCGATTCCGCGTAGACCTTGAGCGCCTGCGAGAGGCTCGTGCCGAACTTCTCGCTCTGGACGATCATCGCTGAAAGCGACTTGATGTCTTCGATCCCGGTGCGGCGGACGAGTTGGTTGAAGGCCTTCGAGCGCTCCTGCCCGGCCTTGACCTGCATGACGACCGTGTAGAATTCGCTCGCGAGTTCCGGGTAGATGTGCTGCATTTCCTCGCTCACGCGCAGGAGGGCTTGATCGAGCGCGAGTCCGGTGCCGAGGACGATGCCGAGCATGTCGATCGTATCGGGCAAGGCCTCGTGCAGGCGGGCCTTGTAGCGCTTCACCAGACGGTAGAGGATTTGTTTCGGGAGGAGCCAGCCGAGGATGAACGCGGCGGCGAGTCCGCCGAGTTTCGACGAAAAGGGATTCTCCCACTGCAGGTAGAGCATCAGGCTCATGAGCGCGAGGAAGAAGAGCGCGTGGCCGACGCTATAGAGTGCGATCATCTCCTGACGGCGGACACCCGCCGCACGGAGTTCGCGTTCGTTGTCGCGGAGCCATTCTTCCCCGCCCGGCGCGATGCTGATCAGATACAGGAGGCTGTTCAGCAAGCCGCCACCGGCGCGGCGGCGGATTACGCGGCGCGGTTCGCCCGAGGCGACAGCCACCGATTGCAGTTCCATCAGGCGATCCTCGAGCGGATTCTCCTGGTCGGCGAAGACGTGATAGCCGGACCAGACAATCGCGACAATCGTCGCGAAGGCCAGGATGAAGAAGAGCGCCGCCGTAATGACCATGGTGTTAGAACTTCGGATTGGCGAGCTTGCGGATCACCAGAATCCCGATGATTTCCGAAACGATCGCATAAGTGAGAAACTTGCTGCCCGTCTCGTCGGTGTAGAGCAGTTGGATGTACTCGGGCTTCACGATCCAGAATCCGATGCCGACGACGACCGGCAGCGCGCAGAGCAGTCCAGCCGACATGCGCTGCTGCGCGGTGTGCGCTTTCATCTTCGCCGCCATGTTGAGACGTTCGCGCACCAGCAGCGACATGTTCTCGAGCACTTCGACCATGTTCGCGCCGGTTTGGCGTTGCAGAATGAGACCCGTGATGAAGAACTTCAGATCGATGAGCGGGATTCGCTTGCCGAGGTTGAGCAGTGCCTGATCGATTTGGGAGCCCAGGCCGAGTTCTTCGGTCACTTTGCGGAACTCCATCTTCACCGGGTCGAGCGATTCCGAGGCGATAGTTTCGAGTCCACTGTGGATCGTGTGGCCGGCCTTCATCGACCGGTTGAACAGATCGATCGCGTCGGGGAATAGCTCCTCGAACTTGGCAAGACGGCGATTGCGAAGCCGCTGGATCAGCATGACGGGAATGAGCCCGACACCGAAAGCGAAGAGCGCGCGCAGGATCATGTTGTCCATGCCGAACAGGCCGAGCAGCATGAATACACCGGCTCCGATCATCACGCACAGCACGAACACATCGACGGCGCGGTATTTCAGATTGGCCTGATCGATCGTCTCCTGCAACCGGCGAAGCACGCCGACCCAGGCGACGAAGTCCGAGAAGATGGCGAAGGTGCCTTTCTGCTCGGCGCGCATGAGGTCCGCACGTCGATCGCCACCGCTGGAACCGCGGGAACCGCTACGCGCACGAAGTTCACGGAGACGCGACGCGATCGCCTGCTCTGCCTGCTGCTCCGGAACGCCGAACACATAGTGCGCGGCAATCCAGAAAGCCACGGTGAAAATGACGCCGGCGACGATGAAGAATCCCATGCCCTAGGCCTTGAGCACCTGTTGTTCAGAGAAGATGCTGTTCGAAAGGTGAATGCCCCACGCCTTGAGGCGATGCATGATCTTGGGAACCTCGCCCGTCGCGCGGAACCGGCCCTTCACCTTGCCGCTCGCGCTCAGTCCCTCTCGGTCGAGCGTGAAGATTTCCTTGATGTCGGTGGTCATGCCGTCGGTCTCGCGGACCTCGCAAATGCTCGTGATCTTGCGCGAGCCATCGCTCAAACGGTGCATGTGCACGACGATGTTGACGGCCGCGGCAAGCATCTGCCGGATCACGTGATCGGGCACGTGCTGGCTCGCCATCATCACCATCGTTTCCAGACGGGAAAACGCTTCGAATGCGGAATTGGCGTGGACCGTGGTCATCGATCCGTCGTGGCCCGTATTCATCGCCTGCATCATGTCGAACGCTTCGCCGCCGCGGCACTCGCCGATGATGATGCGATCGGGACGCATGCGGAGCGCGTTGATCACGAGGTCGCGCTGCGTGATGGCTCCGGCGCCCTCGATATTCGCCGGGCGGGTTTCGAGACGCACGACGTGCGATTGCTGGAGTTGCAGTTCGGCCGTATCTTCGATGGTGACGATGCGTTGCTCCTCGGGGATGAACCGCGAAAGCGTATTGAGCATCGTGGTCTTGCCCGAACCCGACCCGCCCGAGACGACTACGTTCAAGCGAGCCTCGGTGCAGCCGCTCAGGAAATCGAGCATGCCGGAGGTGAGCGTTTCGTTCTTGAGCAGATCGTCGGTGGTGAGCAGCTTGCGCCCGAAGCGGCGGATCGACATCACGGGACCGATCAAACTCAGCGGTGGAATGACGGCACACATACGCGAACCGTCGCCGAGACGCGCATCGACGATCGGAGATGAGTCGTCGATGCGGCGCCCAATGTTCGATACGATACGGTCGATGATCAGGCGGACATGCGCGATGTCCTTGAAGCGCACGTTCGTCTCCACCATCTGGCCGCCACGCTCGACGTAGACATTCTCGAAGCCATTGACGAGAATGTCGCTGATGGTCGGATCCTTCATGAGTGGCTCGAGCGGACCGAGGCCAAAGACCTCGTCGAGCACCTCTTCGATCAGGCGCTCGCGCTCGTTGACGGTCATCGGAATGTTCTCTTCCTTGACCAGGCGCTCGACGGTGGTTCCCACCTGATCGCGCATGCCATCTTTCGTGATGCCGCGCAACTGATCGGGCGAGAGCGAATTCAACAGACGGGAGTGGATCTGGGTCTTGATCGCGAACCAGCGGTCGGTTCCCGAGGCTCCGGGCTTGACGACGGTCCGGCTTGCGCCCATTACGCGGTCTCTCCGACGGCCTTCTTGGCCCCGGTGGCCTTATCGACGAACGAGCGGAAGGCGCGATCGAGATCGGGTGCCGCCTCTCGATTGCCGACGAACGGCCGCGCCCTGTTGATCGCGCGGACCACGACTGGCGACGACGGGATTCCGTAGAACACCTGCTGATTGAGGGTCTGCTGAATCTGGTCGAGGCTCGCGAAATCGGAGCTGGCCTTCTTGTCGTATCGATTGATGACGATCTTGATCTGATCTTGATTGAAGCCCATCCGCATCAGGTAGGCGAGATAACGCTGCGCATTGCGGACCGAGGCGAACTCCTGCGTGACCACGAGGAACACGGTGGTCGAAACCTGCATCGCGCTCATCACCAGTTCATCGCTGATGCGGCGGCCACCGTCGATCACCACCGCCTCGTACTTTTCGACGAGGAAGTTGGCGAAGTCGCGAAACATGGGCTCGGTGAAGTAGCCCTGGTTTTCGAGAGAGTCAGGCGGCCCAACGACGAAGAAGCCGAGCGAATCGCGCGCCACGAAGCCCTCGAACAACGCCTGATCCATGCGCGCGAGATTCTCGCCCACTTCGAGCAGCGTGTACTGCGGCTGCACGCCCAGTTGCATGCAGGCGTCGTTGGCGACCCAGTCGAGATCGAGCAGCACGGCGTTGGACTTGCGTTGCGCCAGCACCGAGGCGAAGTTCACGGCAAGCGTGGTGGTGCCGACTCCGCCCTTGGTTCCAATGAACGTGAACACTTTGCCGAGACGGCTCTGCGTGCTGACCGCGTGCTTGGGAGCTTTCTCGAAACGTCCGATGGCGTCGCGGAAGTCGAGGCGGCGAATCGGCTGAGTGAGGAAATCGTTTGCGCCCGACCGAAGCGCGTCGATCACCAGTTCACCTTCGGCCGAGTAGTTTGACGCGATGATGTAGAGATGCGGCGCTGCCTGCTTCACCTTCTCCATGACTCGGAGGTTTTCCGCTGGGTCGCTCGCGAGATCGATGATCAGGCCGCAGTCGGGGTGGCGTTCGAGATCCTGCAACACGCGAATGTAAAGGTTGGATGCGACTTCTGGATACTCGGCGACGAGCCGCGAGTTCGGCACGTTGAGCAGGTTCTCGCGAACCATTTCCCGGAAGTGTTCGTCGCTCGAGGCGACTAGGATCGATGTGGACATTCGTTCGTTGCTCCCGCCTATTGCGTGCAGTCCTCGGAATCGGGCGTGCAGCCGGCGCTTTCGATAGGGATCGTGGTCGAGAAGTTCGGGATGGTGACGGCGGGCAAACCGAAGTAGCTCTGAATGCCACGGAATTCGTAGTTTGGCACATTGACGCGCACGGCGTCGGGCACGCACTCACGGCTGCATTCGGCGCCGTCACAGGCGAAGTCGCCGAGCGTTCCGGTCTCCGGGTCGCGCGAGTAGAAGGTGACCTCGACATCGACCCCGCCGCCCTGGAACTGGCCCATGTCGGGCGTGAACGGGACATTCTCGCGCATCCATGTGACCACGTTGTTGCCGGCGTTCTGGTAACAGTGGGTGGCGGCATAGCGCGCTCCCTGCTTGGTCCACTCGGTCACCGCGTGCCAGGCCCACAACAGTTGCCCGGTGAAGATGATCATCATTGTAATCGGGAAGAAGATGGCAGACCAGACGAGTGCGTATTCGATCAGGGCCTGCCCCGAACGCCGGAATGTTGCTCTGCGCATCGCTCTAGCTCCCTCCGAATGGCACGCGGACTTGGGCGCGCAGCGGAATCGGCTCGAGCGCGAGTCCGATGAAGGTGAAGGTGACCGGATAGCCGTCCGGAATCGAGGCGACGACGAAATCCGGCGGCTGACCGCCGCTCGCTGTGTCGCACCCGGTGGAGGAGCAGTCGCATTCGTCGAGCGCGCCGTTGTCGGCATTCACGCGTTCGATACGGATCTCGATCTGATCGGCGGTCAGATTCGGCAGGATCGTCGCCGTTTCATCGCCAGGAACACCGGCAAGCGCGAATGTCTTGATCGAGTCGAGCGTGCCATCGTCGGCGCAGAAGTTGAGTCCGGGCGTGGTGCCCGCGGTTCGCGCGAAATTGTAGAGTACCTTGTGCAGTGTGTAGTAGGTGTAGGAGACCCGCGCAAGTTGCACCATCCCGACGAACAGACCCATCAGGATCGGAATCCAGAGCGCGGACTCGATCAACGCGGTGGCACGGCGATTGCGGATTCTCATTGGTGCAGCACCACCTTTCCCGGACCAACGGCGACTGGCGCGGGGCATCCGGAGACACGGCCTGCACGGAGCGGTACGGGGCTGCCGACGTAGGTGACCAGGAAGCGCCCGTTGTTGTCGAGCGGGTTGATGTTGGTGGTGTTGGCCACCGGATTCAACAGGAATTGGCGGAAGCCGAGGATCGTGATCGCGGTGGGATCGGCCAGCGTCTCAGCGATGGCGATGGTGATCACGCGGCGGGTATTGCCCGCGTAGGTAGTCTGGTAGTCGTCGGTGTCGGTGAGATCGCTGTCAGGAATCACGCTCTGTGACCAGACGTCGCTGTCCTGCACGGTTTCGCAGCCGGAGTAGACGCCCGATTCGAAGCGATTCGCGAGACCGCAGGTGAATCCCCGCACGACACCGGGAACGTTGTTCTGATTGCACGCGACCGCAGCGGCGGTTTCCCAGATCGTTTCGGGAGTAGTGATGTTCACGCAACTCTTCAATTCGCTGACATTGCCGGGAAGGCCCGACAGTCCGATGCGAAAGCCCTGCGTTTGTTCCGGAACCTCGGAGTCCAGATCGTAGCGGTTCAACAGCAGGTAGGGGATGCGCTGCACCGATCCAGCGACCGGCTGGGGCTGAGGCTGACCGTTGCAGGTGAAGCCGAGCGTGTAGCGGGTACCCGCGACGAATCCGAAGTCCGTTGTTTCGGTGGCGTCGGGCGCGGCGATGACGATCGGTTCGATTCCGCAGGCGACGCACAGCGGCGCGCTCGCGCCCGCAACCGCACTCACGCGGACATCGACCCGGCCTTCCTGTCCGAGCGGCAGAAAACGGAAGAAGACGGTGGGAGCCTGGGCCGCGAGCGTGATTCGAACATGACGCGCGGGAGCGGTGCCGGTGCCGGCGGAACCGTCGCTGGTTCCCGTCGCGTCACCCGCGGTTTCGAAGTACTGCGGCTCCTCGACCGTGCTTGTTAGGGTATCGCCGCCGCCGATGGTGCGTCCGCCATAATCGATCTTGTTCGCGAATCCACCCGCTTCCCCAACCGCGAGATTCGCCGATTCGGAGGCGAGATCGAGCGCGGCGTCAAAGCCCGCCAGCCGCGCCGCGGATGCGAGAGCGGCGGCGTTCGCGGCGGTTTGGAGTTCGGCGCGGATCATGTACAAACGGCCATAGTCGACCGCGAAGCCCATGAACGCGAGCAGAACCGGCACGAAGAGCACCACCATCTGAAACGACGTGGCGCCCTTCCTGCGCGAAGCGGAACTATTTCTTTTCAGGCTCCTGATGTCCACGAGGTCCCTGGAACTGCGGTTTCTTCTCTTCCTTTTTCTTGCCACCGCCTCGGCTCTTTTCCTCGGCCACGGATGGCAACCATGTTTCGACCATGTCGGGCAACTTCACCTGCTCGCCCGCGGCCAGCGGCTTCACGAATCTCGGCGTGACCACCACCAGCAGTTCGTCGGTCGATTTGCGATTGGACCGGCTGCGGAACAAATTGCCGACGACCGGCACGTCACCCAACCACGGAATCTTGCTCATCGTCTGAATGACGCGATTGTCGATCAGCCCGGCGATGGCGAAGCTCTCGCCGTCTTTCAGCAGCACTTCGGTTTCGGCCGTGCGGGTGGAGATGGCCGGAATCAGAAAGCCCTGCAGTTGAACCGCGTTCTGGAAGTCCAGCGCGCTGACCGACGGGTTGACCTTGAGGTTGATCGCGCCCGTGTGGGTGACGGTGGGCGTAAAGGTCAGCTCGATTCCGAAGCGGCGAAAGCGCACGGTGATGACCGGCGAGATCGCGCCGCCGGTGGTGGTGGATTGAATCGTCGGGAACGGAAATTCACCGCCCGCGAGGAAATTCGCTTCCTTGCCCTCGATCACGATCAGGTTCGGCTCGGCGAGAATCTGCAGGAGATTGCGGCTTTGCAACGCCCGGATGGTGGCGCCGATGTTGAGGTCGGGGCGGAAGGCAAACAGGTTCAGCAGGTCGGCGAAATTGACCGTGGTGTTGGCGAAGTTCTGATCCTGAAACTGCAGTTGGCTGAAGCGCGGGAACTGGAACTGCTGGGTGGTAAGCGAACCAATTGTCGTGGGGTTGCGGCTGAAGTAGTTGAACCCGAGTTCGCTGAGACGCACCCGGTCGACGCTGGCGATCTTGACCTGCAGCAGGATCTGGCGCGGTTCAGCGGGAGGCGGCAATTGCAGGAGATTGATGACCTTTTTCGAATAGGTGGCGGCAAGCGATTCGGCCTGTTTGCTTTGCGCCGCGTCTTTAGCGGATCCGGTGAGCACGATCGTCTCTTCGTTTCCGGTGACCGCGATCGTCGAGTCGGGCAAGCTCGCCGAGATCTTCTGCTTGATCGAATCGAACGGCGCGGAATCGGCATTGACCGTGATGTTGTAGCGGGCCGGAATCGCGCCCTGCTCCCACACGATTACCGTTGCCTTGCCGGTGCTCTTGGCGTTGATCATCACCTCGCGCGGGCTTACGACGACGACGTCGGCGATCTTCGGTTCCGAAGCCGCGGCGCGCGCGATATCGGAGCCGAACTGGATGAGTTCACCCCGCCCGACAGTCATCGTCATCTCGCGCGGAGGCGCGGTTTGTCCGAGCAGGAGTGCGAGGAAAAAGGGAATCAGGTAGGACGCGGACGGCCTGAAACGGAGGCTCATTGAAACTGTTCCTGGGTGTGTTTGTCGCCGCGGAAAACGTCAACGACCACTCGCGGCTTGGGCGGTGGTTCTTTTTTGGGCGCGGCTTCCTTCTTGACTGGGGGCCTGGCGTCTTCGCCGATCAACGCGTTCCACTCGTTCGGATTGGCGACGCTCGAGCGAAGCGGACCGGCCTTTCGTCCGCGCTTGCCGAGGATGGCGAGGAGAGCCGGGTCGATCGTATCCATGGTGGCGGCCTGCGGCCTCTCGGCGTTCCCGTTGGTGGTCGTGGAGTCGAGCGGATTCCGCAGCGCGAGGCTGATCTTGCCGTTGTTCTTGGCCAGTTCGAGCTTGCGGGCTTGTTCCGGGGTGACGAGCAGCGTGGCGGTCTGATTGGCCGGTCGCGCTGGGGCCTTCGTCGTGGTGCCTGGCGTACCCGCTGGCGCGGAGATCTGTTGCACGTCGATGGTCCGGCCGACCGAGAGAACTTCCACGTCTTCCAGTGCCGTGACGGTCATCGCCTCAGCCGCGTTTCCACCGGATCGGGTGAACATGACATCGACGCGCGAGCGCGGCTGCACGAGTCCGGCGGCTCCGGTGGCATCCGTGTAGGGAACTGAAACGGCGCGATAGCCCCGCGGGATAACGGAGGCGATCCCTTCCTGTCCTGCCTGCGCGGTGATGCGGATCGGAGTGAGCGGCTCGTTGGCGGCGACTGGATAGACGAGTACACGGCCCACCGCCTCGTCGATCTTGGTCATCGCGCCCTTGGGCAGATCCTGAACGCGGATGGGGATCAGCTTGAGATCGGCCTTGGTTAGCTTGGCGCCGGACGACATGTCGCGGGTGACCGCGACCACCGGCTCCGTCTTGTCCGTTTTCGGGGCCTTCGTCTTGGCGTACAGGAACCATGTCAGCAGCGCGGCCGACAGCCAGGCGGCGCCGAAAATGTAGAGCATCTTTTGCCGATCCATCGAGATCAGTACCGTTCCGTTCCGCCCACTAGGGCTATCAACACGAGATTTGCGATAAAGTTACGAGCGCTCATCGGGTTGGCTCCGCCAGCAGGACTGCGGTCTTGCCGGTGTGGAGCCGCTTCCAACCATCGCGTTCGAGCGCGGCGAGCAGAGAATAGTCCGGCGGCAGCAGCGCGTGCGTTGGCCGCCATTGTGCGAGTCGCTTTTCCCAGCCCGGCCTCACTTGGACGAGATCGATATATTGTTTCATGAAATCGATCCCGTAGTAGTCGCTTCGCCCGTCGAAGAAGACTTTTCTTTCGCCCGCAAAGCGATAGATCAGGTAGCCGCCGAACTTGTCGGGGGCGAGCACGCGCGCATGGGCGGGCAGAACGGCGACGGCATCCGACTCGGCCACGGGGAACTGATCCGCCGGAAATCCGGCTCGGCGGCGCATCGCCGGAAGGTTTGCCGCGCCCCAAATCAGTAGCAGCAGGACCGGCATCCACGCGTATCCGCGAAGCCCCGCGTCGAGCTTCCGGAGGTTGGCCGAGTAGCGCAGTACCGAAACCAGCCACGGATCGCTCGACTCGCCGAGCGATGTCGAGATGGCGGCCGCGGCGAAGGGAAGCAGCAGCGCGAGAACCGGAAGTCCCCGGGCGGACCGCAGCGCCACCACGATCATCACCAGCAACAGCAGCGCGTGTGTCCATCTCCGCTGCGTGGCCGCGAGGGTCATCCCGATCGAGGCGAGCAGAAACGTCAGGATGATCTGCGCCGAGCCTTCCGAGTGAAAGTTGAACGTCTGGAACTCGCCGACCCGTTTCAGCAGCTCCGCGTTGGTGACGTAGGCGGCCAAGTGACGATGCAATTCGAGGCCGTATGGGTTGATCAGCGTCCCCATCGAGAACAGGAACGCGGTTGCGAGATGGTGGCGCCGCGCCACCGCGTAGATCAGCGCGAAAACCGCGCCGAAGAAGAAGCTCGCGTGCAAGTTCGCCCAAAGACAGCCCATCGCGCACGCAACCAGAGCGTGCCACCAGCGGAATCGATGGTCCCCTCTCTCGAGCCATGAAATCCAGGCGAGCAACAGTATCCAGCTCAGAACATGTGGACGGGCGAGCCAATGCAGATTCGCGGTGGATAGCATCGGCGAGGCGAACGCGCACGCAAGGAGAAAGCTCGATCCCAAGCGCCAGTTGAGCCGGAACCACAACCAAGTGACCACCGAAATGGCGCATACATAGAGTGCCGCCACGCCCGGAAGTCCGGCTTTACGGTGCGCAACCGCCATCAACACGTCCGCTCCCCACTCCCAAGCAAACCACGGGCCCTCCGGACGGCTCCACGAGTACGGATCGGTGCGAGGCAACGAGGCCGTCGCGAGGATCCGTTCTCCCGTGAGGATGTGCCACCCGGTGTCGGAGTCTCGAAACAGCTTCGTTCCGCCGTCGAACAAAAACAGGCAGAAGAAGGCCGTTACGAAGGCTGCCGACAACGCCAAGTCGGGCGCCAGCCAGGCGCGGGGAAGCGAGAGCGGTTTACTGGCCGGACGCTCCAATGCTCGTCAAGCCTTCGGTGATGCTCGAGTAAAGGCTCACGACGGCCTGCGACAACTGATTCACGGTCGTGATGAGGGCGAGACCCACGGCGGCAACGATCAGCGCGTATTCCACCAGGTCCTGTCCTTGCTCTTCTTTCCAGAGGCGGACGAAAAAGCGTTTCATCATAAAAAATGACTCTCCTGTTACTTTCGGGCGGCCCGGATGGGAACCGCCGGTTTGGCGTCCGGCTTTTCGCCCTTGATCGCGGCCGCGATTTTCCGCCATGCGGATGCGGTGGCGCGGTTCATGGGCAGAATCGCCGGTTGCCCATCCAACTGAGAAACGAGCGCCAGATTGTGCAGCGCCGCTGCATTGTCCGGTTTATATCCTAGCGCGATATTGAGCTCTTTGCGCGCATCCTGGTACTGGCCTTTCTCGATCAGTACCGCCGCGAGGTTGTTGTGCGCCGCCGAGGGGCCCAGAATCGACTGCCAGTGCGTCAAAGCCTCTTTCGATTCGCCGAGCGACTCAGCGAGGTTGTTGCGCGCGATCTCCGACCGTGGCGCGAGCTCGAGCGCACGGCGGAATTCGCGCTGCGCGTCGGCGCCGCGGCCCTGGAGCAACAGGTTGTAGCCGAGGTTGTTGTGCAGGTATTCGCGGGGCTCCGGAGACCGCTCGATCGCCCTGCGGTGCTCGGTTTCGCCCACCGCCAATTCGCCCGACTCGTCGTGCAGAATTCCGGCCCAAGCGTGCAGTGCTGCAGGAGCATCGGCGCGGCTCGCCAGAAACGCGTCGAGAAGGCGGGCACCTTCGCCGGGCATGTCGAGCCAGCGGAACTGCTTGGCTACTTCGATTTGCAAAGCAGGATCCTCGGGGAACTGCGCGGCCGCGATCCGGTAATGATCGAGCGCGAGTTCCGGGAATCCAGCAGCGGCGTATTTCGCCGCCAGTTGCTTGCGGGCCGCGAGGTTCTTCGCGTCGTTGGCGAGCGTCCGGCGAAGCGCGACGATCTCGATGTCTCCGTCGCCAGCGTCCACGGCTCGAGTGATCTGCCTTTGCAGCGTCTGGCGGATCGGATGCTCGGCGGCGGGGGTTGGTTTCGGCGCCCGTACGCGCGCGACCTGGCGTTGCGAGCAGGAGGCCGCGATCAGCAGGGGCAGCAGCACAGCGGTCTTGCGAATCATTTCTCGAAACCCAACTGATCGCCCGGTACGGTCATGGTCGCCTCGATCACGCCAACCGGCAGTTCGACCACAGAGTGCGCACGCAGGCAAAGCGAAATCCGGCGCTGGACCATGTTGGGACGAACCTTGACTACCTGCTTTTTCTTGTTGACGTAGACCACGTCAATCGCGAACTTCATGCCGAACGTATGCACCCCTTCGCACGGAACGATCCATAGCCCTTCTCCCGTTCCGAGCCCCGTGTGCTTCAGGAGACCGGTTCGCCGCTTCTCACTCGTGTCGGCGGCTTCAATGCGGTCGCCGAGAACGGTGTTCTTCGAGAGATTGCGGATCGTCAGAAGGTCCATCTCCTTCAACCCACCGGTACGCTACAGGTTGCGCTGGTGGGGAGAATCATACGAAACTTGTCCCTTGTGGAAGGGTTTAGGGTAACGTACTTCGAGATGGCTTTGCAATTGCGTTCTGGATTAACGAGGCTTCATCGCCTCCTGCCGGTATTGATCGCGCTGCCGTTGCTCGGGCAGTTCACCACGCCGCCCGGCGCCCAGTTCGGAACCGTGGTTCCGTTTTCGGGGCAGCCGAGCGATCTGGTGCTAGACGAGTCGCGGAATCTGCTGTATCTGGTGAACTCGGGCGCCAATCGTGTGTACGTATACAACTACATCACACAGCAGGAAGTGGGCCAGATCGAAGTAGGCAACTTCCCTTCCTCGGCCGCGATCTCGATGGACAGCGAGTTCCTTTATGTGGCGAACGTTTCGAGCGCGTCGCTTTCGGTGATCGATCTCGCCGGGCAGCGGGTAGTGCAGAGCGTCAGCCTGCCGGCTAGGCCCGAGGGGGTCGAGGTTGGCTTCGATGGGCGTGTGCTGATCACCACGCAGGGCACGGGCGCCAACAACCAACAGAACACCCTGTTGATCTACGACAAGAACCAGGAGGCGGGCCTGCAGTTGATCCCAGTCGCCTCCCCCCCTGCGATCAGTACGCCGAATCCGCTACCCGCCGTGTTTCTCGGCCGCCCGCAGACCGCGTTCCCGGGACGGCTGGTCCGCACGCCGGACGGTCAGTTCATCGTGGGCATGGTGGCGATCAATCAGAACGCCAACAACGCCACGACCACGCTCTTCGTATATGAGGTGGCATCCGGAACGGTGCTGCGTAATCGCACCGTCACCGGCCAATCGACGGTGCTTGCCATGTCGCCTGACGGTTCCAAGGTGATGGCTGGATCGACCCTGTATGACGTCACCACCCTTTCGGTCGTGGCGCAAATGAGCACCTCGAACTATCCCTTCATCATCACGCAACAGGGCGGCAATCCGGGCATCAACCTGCAGAACAACTTCGGCGGAAGCGCTTTCTCGCCGGACGCGCAAACTGTCTATGGTGCCTTCAATATCGCCCCGGGCACGCCGAATTCGCGGCCGTTGTCGGACGTGATGATCATTTCGAGTTCGCGGCATCTCGGCGCACGGCTCGGTGTTCGCATGCCCGAAAGCATTCTCGGAAAGATCCTGATCACCAGCGATGGCACTCGCGCCTTCGCGACATCGGAGAGCGGAATCATTGACCTGCCAGTCGGCCAAATCTTCGATTATCCGATCATCGTGCCGGACACGACCCAGGTCTTCCTCGCCGCCGATGCCTGCAATCGCGGGATCTCGAAGGCATCCGTCAAGGTGAACAATATCGGATCGGGCCGTCTCACCTACGCGGTTCCGGTTCTGACGACGGCGCTCGTCACGCAGGTGACCAGCGGGTTGGCGCCATCGACGGTCGACTTCATCATGGAGCCCGGCCGCACCGGGGTCGCCCGTCAGCCGGGTACCAACGTTTTCACCGGCGCGGGCCTCGGCAACGGGGCTCCGATCAACGTCACGCTGCAATCGCGCGAAGCGATCAACATGCCGAATACGATTCGCGTGTATATGAATTTCCGCCAAGCCGATCAGCGCGGCGTGGTCTATCCGGTACCAGTGTCGCTCAACAACGGCGAAGGGCTGTGGGAGATTGCCCTGGATGACCGCCGGCAGCGCGTCTACGTGGCGAACTCCGGCTACAACCGGATCGAGGTTTTCGATATCCGGCGGCAACGATTCATCGATCCGATCGACGTGGGGCAGCTTCCGCACTCGATCGCGTTGTCGCTCGACAAGAACACGCTCTACGTCGGCAACACGGGCGGCGAGTCGATCAGCGTGGTGGACCTCGACGCGCGGCGCGTGGTTTCGAACATCGAGTTCCCGCCGTTGCCTCGAGCCGGTGGCGCTGGCGTGGTTTCGCCGCGAGCGATCGGCGTGAGTCAGGCGGGCGTGCAGTTCGTGATGTCGAACGGCGGCATCTGGCGCCTGCTCGGCAATCAGGCCGTGCCGCGCCCGGCGAGCCCGATCATCTCTCCGAACAACACGACCACGACGGCCGTCGCGGGTGCGCCGAATATCTTCTTCGCGATGACGAACGAAGGTGACAAGATGGTGCTGCTCGGCGGAGACGGGAACGCGTATCTCTACGACGCGCTCTCCGATCAGTACACAGTGCGCCGCACCGTCAATCAGGCGCCGATCCAAAGCTACTTCGGTCCGTCGATCGGTGCTCCGCGCGGTTCGTACTTCCTGCTGAACGGGTTGATTCTGAGCCCGTCGCTCTCGGTAATCGGCGGTGCCGAGCGTCCCGGCGTGACGCAGTTCGGGCCGCCTGCCGCGCCCGGGCAGCCTCCGACGCAAACCGTCGTCAGTGCCGGCCAGCGCAATGTCGCCTCGGTCTACCCGATCGATGAGAACCAGTTCGTGCGGCTCACCGTTCCTGTGCGGGCCAACATCCTCGCCGCGACGCGTGACGATGCGCGGCCCACGATCGAGTTGGTGAACATCCGCACGGGCGCCGAGTCCGTCGTGGCGATCGCCCCCGACAATCCGCCGATCCTGGTGTTCGGTGCGCAGCGGGCAAACGTCCCGGCGCGGCACATGGTGGTCGACGCGCAGGGCACAGCCTACGTCATCACGCTATCGGGACTCGCCGTCATTCCGCTGCAGCGCAGCGGGGCTCCGGTCCGGCCGCTGATTTCCGCCGGCAGCCGTGGTGTCGTGAACGCGAACACGGGCACCAACACTTTTTCGCCCGGGTCGTTCGTCACGGTGACCGGGACCAATCTGGCCGTGGCCGCCACGGCCGAGCTGGTGCCTCTGCCCACGGTGATGGGCGGATCATGCGTGACCCTCTCCGACGTTCCGCTGCCGCTGCTGCAGACGGCTCCCGGACAGATCACCGCTCAGATCCCTGACGACCTGCGGCCCGGAATCTACGTGGCTCAGGTCCGCAGCCTTTCGACCGCGACTCAGAGCGATCCGATCACGATCACCGTTCAACGTCCGCAGTAAGCGGATACACTGGGAGCATGTCGCGGACTCTGTCAGCCGCCGCCGTGCTCGTTACCGCGCTCGCGTTCGCCGAGCCCAATTTCACTGGAACCTGGAAGCTCGATCCCGATCGATCGAAGTTCGGAGACTTGCCGCTTCCGAACAAGCTGGTGTCGAAGATCGAGCACAAGGGTTCCGTGTTGCGCGTTTCCACCGAGCAGGCGGGTGGGATGGCTCCTGGCAAGGCCGAGTATCGATACGACACTTCGGGCAAGGCGTCGGTCAACAAGATCCGAAGTAATGAGCTTCGGAGCGTGTTGCGGTGGGACGGTGAAACGCTTCACTTTTCGCATGATCTCGAATTCCAGGGGACTGAGAAGGTCGAGATGCGAGACGAGTGGCGGGTCTCGGCGGATGGGTCGGAGTTGACGCAGGTCCGGCGCGTGAAGACTCCGGGTGGGGAGATGGAGACGGTCACTGTACTGGTGAAGCAATAAGAGTTTGAGCCACGAATCGCCGCGCCGCTCGCCGCCCGCGTCACAAATAGCCAAGCAAGAACCAACCGCACAGGCAAACCGAGACCGTCACCGGGATGCATCTCCGGAGGATCTCGAAGGACCTATGGTCCTCGCCGACGCCTCTATTGAGGTGAACATATCAGACAACCGGCTCAACACCCGCAGATGGATCTCGCCATTGTCGAGCGTCCGGTCACCGAACTCACGGATCAGGTGATCTGATCTCGGTGGTCGAGGCCGCCGGCACGACGTACCGAGCGTGCGGGTGAAATCGCTGCTCTATCCAGACAGCCGGTGACCCCACTTCGCCAATCGCACGGCCGGAAACCGTGATCCCGGTCGTAGATCAATTCTGATCCAGGCTCGGCCGCGCCTGAAGCGGCGTCTGCATGACGCCGGCGCCGCTTCCGCCGAGCCCGCCTAACCTAACGGTTCAGCCCAGCTTGCGTCAGTTGACGCACTCGGAGCAATTGCCGTAGAGCAAAGTCTGGTGTCCGGAAAGCTTGAAGCCACGCGGCAGCACCTTCTTGGTATTGACATCGCAGAGTCCGACATCGAAGACCTTACCGCAGCTCTTGCAGTAGAAGTGATTGTGGCGGGTGCGAGTGGTGATCTCGTACCGCGGCGCCTCACCCGGCAGGTCGACCGGTGTGAGCCATCCGTCAGTGACGAGAGTCTTGATGTTGCGATAAACGGTGGCAATGCCGAGACCGGATGCCTCGCGTGCCGCCAGTGTCAGGACTTCAGCGGGCGACAGCGGCCGCTTGGTCCGTTCGAAGGCCGACCGGATCGCCGACTTCTGGCGAGTGCTCCGGATCGATCCTGAGAAACCATTATGCGCTAGTGTTGTTTGTGTGCTCATATTGAAAGCCCCCTATCCCGAGATGATACGCTACCAGAGAGGGCTTTCACCATTGATTTTGCGCGGGTTTCTGGCTTTTTTAGCATTCTTTACAATTGCGGAGGGCGAGCCATCCCCCATGGACCGGATGGATCGCAACCTCGCCGGGGTAGTGCGTAACTTTCCCGGAACGATCAGCGTCTATGCCAAGAATCTCGATACTGGCAAATCGTTCGCGTTGCGAGCCGATGACAGAGTTCGCACGGCGAGCACCATCAAGCTGCCCATCATGGTAGCCGTCTTTCAGTCCGTCGCTGAAGGGAAAGCGCAATGGAGCGACACGATCGTGCTGCGTGATCAGGACAAGGTCTCAGGCTCGGGTGTGCTCCGCGAACTCTCGGAAGGAGTGGCGCTGCCGCTTCGCGATCTGGTCCATTTGATGATCGTCGTGAGCGACAACACGGCGACCAATCTGCTCCTGAGCCGCTTCGGAGCCGATTCGGTCAACGAGCGCATGGAGGCCCTCGGGCTGAAAAACACCCGGTCATTGCGCAAGATCCGCGGCGATGGAAACGCGTTGAAGGAGCCGGAGGGCTGGAGCGAGGAAGGGCGCAAGCCCGGGAATGAGCGCTACGGCATCGGCTACTCGACGCCTCGTGAGATGGCCATGCTTCTCGAGATGATCGAATCGGGCAAGGTGGTGAGTCCGGAGGCTTCCCGTCAGATGATCGCGATCCTCGAGCGGCAGCAGTTCAAGGACGGCATCGGACGGCAGTGGCGCCTGAAGGTCGCCAGCAAATCGGGCGCGCTCGACACATTGCGCAGCGACGCCGGAATCGTTTATACCAAGCGTGGCCGCGTCGCCATCGCCATCACAGTGGATGGCATGCGCGAGCCCGATTGGTCTCCCGACAATGAAGGGAACAAGGCGATCGCGAGGATCACCGGACACCTTCTGGAAGGCCTCACTCAATGAATCAGACCGTTCTCATTACCGGAGCCTCGATGGGCATCGGCGCGGCAATCGCGCGCGAGTTTGCCCGGCCGGGGTTCGACCTGATCCTTACCGCGCGCAGCCAGCACGCGCTCGAGGAACTGGCCGTGCGGTTGCGGGCAGACAGCAAGTCGAAGGTCTCGGTGTTCACGTCCGACCTCTCCAGTCCCGCCGGCGCGCGCTCTCTTTTCGAGCAGGTCACCGCCGCCGGGCATCAGGTGGACATTCTGATCAACAACGCGGGTTTCGGATTGTGGGGGCACTTCCGTGAGACCAGCCTCGACAAGGAACTCGACATGATCCAGGTGAACATCACATCGCTCACGGTGCTCACCAAACTCTTTCTCCGGCCGATGGTCGAGCGCGGATTCGGGCGGATCTGCAACATCGCCTCCACCGCGGCGTTTCAACCCGGTCCGCTGATGGCGGTCTACTACGCGACGAAGGTGTACGTACTGCACTTCACCGAAGCGCTGGCGAACGAGTTGCAAGGCAAGGGCGTCAAGGCGATCTGCGTATGTCCCGGGCCGACGGAATCTCAATTCGTGGCGAACGCCGAACTCGGCCCGTCGCGTCTGTTCCGGCGCCGTCTTCCCTCCGCGAAGTCGGTGGCGGAGCAGGTCTATCACGCGACCATGGCTGGCAAGGTACTCCACGTTTGCGGCTGGTCGAACCGGATCCTGATTCAGCTCCATCGCTTTGTTCCGCGGCGGTTCGCCACGTTCGTCGTGCGGCGGATGCAGGAAGAGGCGGGCTAGGCGCTACAATGTCAACTTGCGCCGCGAGCGATTCATCCCCCCGGCGCCCATCCCACCCCACTCCAGGACAACCCCCGCATGAAACTTGCCGCGCGCATGAACAACATCCTCGTGGAAGGCGCTTTCGCCGTATTGGTAAAGGCCCGCGCGCTCGAGGCGCAAGGAAAGAGCATCATTCACCTCGAAATCGGCGAGCCCGATTTCGACACGCCGAAACACGTGATCGAAGCCTGCAAGACTGCGCTCGATCAGGGCTGGACACACTACGGGCCCACGCAGGGATTGCCGGAGTTGCGTCAATCGATCGCGAACTACATCTCGCGGACCCGCGGCATCAAGGCAGGCCCCGAGCACGTGTGCGTGGTGCCAGGCGGCAAGCCGATCATCTTCTTCCCGATGCTCGCGCTGCTCGATCAGGGCGACGAGGTGATCTATCCGAACCCGGGCTTCCCCATGTACGAGTCGATGATTCACGTCGCGGGAGCCAAACCTGTGCCGATTCCGCTCGTGGAATCGCGCGGCTTCTCGTTCGATCTCGACGTGTTCAAGAAGAGCCTCAGCGATCGAACGAAGATGGTGGTTCTCAACTCCCCGCAGAATCCGACCGGCGGCATCATCCCGGCCGATGATATCCGCGCGATCGCCGACCTGATTCGTGATCGCGACCTGGTGGTGCTCTCCGACGAAATCTATTCGCGGCTCGTCTTCGGCGAGCAACCGCTCTCGATCGCCTCGCTCCCCGGAATGCAGGAGAAGACGATCATTCTCGACGGTTTCTCGAAGACCTACGCGATGACCGGATGGCGCCTGGGCTACGGCGTCATGCCCACGTGGCTCGTGGACGCGGTCAACAAGCTAATGGTCAACTCGAACTCGTGCACCGCATCGATGACCCAGCGCGCGGGCATCGCCGCGCTCGACGGTCCGCAGGATGAGGCCGAGGCGATGGTCGCCGAATTCCGCCGCCGCCGCGATGTCTTCGTCGGCGGACTCAATCAGCTTCCCGGATTCCGTTGCGCGCTTCCGGAAGGTGCCTTCTATGCGTTCCCGAATGTCACGGGCACTGGAATTCCGTCGAAAGTGCTTGCCGAGCGTCTCCTCAACGAAGCGGGTGTCGCCTGTCTCGACGGCACGGCCTTCGGCGCCTATGGCGACGGCTATCTGCGGTTCAGCTACGCCAACTCGATGGAGAATCTGATGGAAGCTCTCGAGCGGATCCGCAAGTTCCTGGCGAGCGCGTAGGACCCACGCCTTCATGCAACGCCGGCAGTTCCTTTCAGCCGCCGCGGCCACTTCGCTCGCGGGCGCGGCGGATTCGGCGAAACCGAACATCCTGTGGGTCACCTGCGAGGACATGAGCCCGCACCTCGGTTGCTTCGGCGATCCGTACGCGAAGTCGCCTCGAATCGATTCACTGGCGGCGAATGCGCTGCGCTATCGAAACGCTTGGTCCTGCGCGCCGGTGTGTGCACCCGCCCGCACCACCATCATCAGTGGGATGTATCCGCCTTCCACCGGGTCCGAGCACATGCGGTCGAACACACGGTTGCCCGCGGGCATGAAAATGTTTCCGCAATTCCTGCGCGAGGCCGGCTACTACTGCACCAACAACGTCAAGGAAGACTACAACCTCGAAAAGCCCGAAGGCACGTGGGACGAATCGAGCAACAAGGCCCACTGGCGCAACCGCCGCGCGGACCAGCCGTTCTTCGCCGTCTTCAACTTCACGATTACCCACGAAAGCCAGATCCGGACGCGGCCGCACCAGCTTCGCCACGATCCCGCGCGAGTGCGGATTCCGGCCTATCATCCCGACACCCCCGAGGTCCGGCACGATTGGGCGCAGAGCTACGACAACATCGAAACGATGGACGGGCAGGTGGGCGGCGTGCTCGATCAGTTGGCGAAAGACGGGTTGGCCGACTCGACGATCGTGTTCTTCTATTCCGATCACGGATCGGGGATGCCGCGCAGCAAGCGTTGGCCGTTCAACTCGGGCCTGCACGTGCCAATGATCGTGCACATTCCGGAGAAGTTCCGCCAACTGCGTCCACGCCGCTATCGGCCCGGCGGCGAGACGGATCGTCTGGTGAGCTTCGTCGATCTCGCGCCAACCGTGCTGAGCCTCGCGGGAATCCGGCCGGCGGACTATCACCAAGGGCACGCCTTCCTCGGACCGCATGCCGCGCCCGAGCAGCCCTACATCCACGGATTCCGCGGGCGGATGGACGAGCGTTATGACATGGTCCGGTCGGTTCGCGACAAGCGCTACGTCTACGTACGCCACTACCTTCCGGATCGCATCTACGGTCAGCATGTCGCCTACATGTTCGAAACACCGACAACGGCAAAGTGGCACGAACTCCACCAGCAGGGCAAGCTCAACGCAGAGCAGGATCGCTTCTGGCGCCAGAAACCGGCCGAGGAGTTGTTCGACCTTCAATCCGATCGCGACGAGGTGAAGAACCTGGCCGATTCGCCGGCGCACACCAAGATCGTGGCCCGGATGCGGAAGGCACAAGAAGATCTCGCGCGGCGGATCAAGGACGTCGGATTCCTGCCGGAGAACGAGATCCACGAGCGATCGAAGGGATCGACGCCGTATGAGTTCGGACATGACACTTCGAAGTATCCGGTCGATCGCGTGATGCGCATGGCGGGGCTCGCTTCGGCGCGCCGCGAAGAGGATCTCGCAGCGGTGATCGAGGGCTTCAGCGACTCCGATTCCGCGGTTCGCTATTGGAGCGCACTCGGCATCCGAATTCGCGGAGCGAAAGCGGTGGAGCGGGCCCGAGCCGAACTGACGCGGGCCTTGCAAGACACCTCGCCCTCGGTGCGAATCATCGCGGCGGAAGCGCTGGCAAAGCACGGAATGCAGGCCGATCTCGACGCGGCTCTGCCGCTGCTCGTCGAGTACGCCAACCAGTCGAAGCACGGCCCCTATCTCTCGATGCTGGCGTTGAATGCGCTCGACTATCTCGACGAAAGGGCAAAGTCCACCGAAGGCGCTATTGCCGCGCTTCCGAAGCAGGACCGCCGCGTCGACCAGCGGATTCGAGCCAATCCCGGGAATCTGATTGCGAAGACGCTCGCCGATCTCGGCAAGCGGTAGCGCAATCTACCCACCGAGGCGCGCCAGGAACTCGCCGATCGCTGCGGGCAGCCCCGCCGCTTCACGGCGTGCCGGTCCAAAGAGACCGCCTGAACGGTAACCATTGATTGCGGTCCGGCGCGCTCGACGAAGAGCCCGAGGATCGAGCCATTCCACTGATCGACAGCGAGGCAGGCATACCCGGGACGAGGCGTGCGCAGTACGGTACCCGTGAGTGCGGCGCCCGGCCAATCCAGGCGGAACGGAGCGCCTTCCTCGATCGGACCCGAGAACTGAGCGGCGAGTTTCGGCGCCAGTTCGGGTTGCGGCACCGGCACCATTGTGAACTTCCAGACGGGTTCCGCAGGTTCGAGCGCGTGATGCTCCAGCCCATGGCGGAGCATCGCGAGGAACATGTGCCAGCCGCCGTGGGTCGACTCGTACTCGCCATCGAAGCTCGCATCCGCGCTGAAGCCCGAGTGCACCAATCGCAGCTTGGTCTTGCCACCCGAACCCTCGAGAATCAGCTCGATGACCTTCGGGCGTCCACCGTAATCCTCTGTCCAGGCAACACGCTTGCCCTCTTCCCACACGGTGAAAGGGCGCGCGGTACCTTCCATGCCGGGCCCCCAACTCACCCGGATGCTTCCTTCGGGTCCGGGCACCACTTCGGCTTCCGGCGCGAACCAGCGCGTGATTCCCTGGCCCTCGGTGACCGCCTTCCAGACGAGGCCGGCCGGTGCGTCGATCTCGATTTCAATGTCGTGTTTTCGTTCGCTCATGGTTTATTCCAATGCGGCACTCTCGCCCCCATCCTCCTCTGTTTTGGTGATCATCGGCCATACGCCCGCCAGAACGCGGAACGGCCGCCCGCCCGGACTCTCCACGTCGTGATACTTGGCGGTGAGCCGGACCAGGGTTTCCGACAACTCCTCGGCGAACGCGCTTCGTTCGTGCGCGTTGCGGAAGCGGATCTCGGTTTCGAGCGTCAGCGTCGCCAGCCGCTTCCCCGCCCGCTGAGAACGTAATCCCAACACGGCAAGATCCCGAATCACGCGCGCCGCGGCCGAAACGAGCCAGGCGGCCGAGAAACGGTCGCGCCGCTCCTCCGGCGTCGAGCCGAGCTTGCCGAGCGCCTCCGGGCTGACCAAATAGGAGCGCGCAGTCGCCTGCACGATCCGTTCGATGCAGTTGCCCTTGCGCCGCTCCTCGACGAATTCGACCAGACCGTGCTTCTCGAGCTCCTTCAGGTGATAGTTGACCTGCTGCCGCGGCATGTCGATCTGGCGAGCGACACCGGCGGCGGACCCGGGCTCGGCGAGACGCTCCAGGAGGGCGAGACGGCCGGGCTGAAGCGCCGCGGAAGCCTGGGCGGGGTCGCGCAAGACTCGAACAGCGGCGGGCATGTTCCATGAAACCACCGATTCTATCCCATGTCAAGACAAAATATTTTTTCGGTAGTACCAGATGATATGATCGGCTCATGATCCCCACGGCGCGCTTCACTTTCCTGCTTGTGGCGGCGGTGTGCCTGGCCCAGAGCACCCCGGAGACGCATCCATTGTTCGATGGCGACCAAGTCCACGAGATACGCCTCACCTTCCATCAACCGGATTGGTGGGAACGTCTCCGTGCCAACTTCGAAGGCCTCGCCGACCCGGTCTATCTCGAAGCGGACTTCGACTGGGGCGAGGTTCACTTCGACAACATCGGCGTCCGTTTCAAGGGAAACTCGAGCTACCGAACCTATCCCGGCAAGAAGAAATCGTTCAAGCTGAAGCTCAACGAATTCGTCAAGGGCCAGAAGATCGCGGGCCTGGACTCGTTGAATCTGAACAACGCCTTCAAGGACCCGGCTTTCGTCCGCGAGAAGGTCTACTACGAACTCGCCGCCGCGGCGGGCCTCCCCGCTCCGCGCGTCAACTACGCGGCGGTAACGATCAACGGAGAATACTGGGGCCTCTACTTCCTCGTCGAAGGCGTCGATAGCGCCTTCGTGGAATCGCGATTCGGCAGGAAGGAGAAAGGCAACCTCTACAAGGGCGACCCAATGGGAACCCTCCAGTGGATGGGACCCGATCCCGAACGTTACCGCCGCGCCTACGAGAAGGAGAACAACGAAGAGGCGGACGACTGGTCGGATTTGATCGCGCTCGCCGATACGCTGAACAACCGCCCGCTCTCCGAGCTCTCCACTCAGCTCGACATGGACGCCGCGGCCGCGTTCCTGGCCCTCGACAACCTGACCGTGAACCTCGATTCCTACATCGGGTCGGGTCACAATTACTTCCTGTATCATCGCCAGTCCGACGGCCGGTTCATCACGTTCCCATGGGACCCGAACGAGTCTTGGGGCTGCTTCGGCATGAACCTTCCGATAGAACAGTTGATCCGGCTGCCGCTCGATTTCGTGCCGCGATTCCAGCCGGGTCCACCGCCGCCCGGCCAACCGGCACCGCCACCTCCGCCGCCCGGTCCGGCGCAGAACATCCGCCCGCTCGCGCAGAAGTTCCAGAGCGATCCTGATCTTCGCGCGCACTATCAGGCCAAGGTTCGCGCCTTGCTCGACGGCGCGGCGCACCCGGACACTTTGCTGGCACGAATGTCCGCGCTCCGGGATCTCATCCGGCCGTGGGTCGAGGCCGACACCAACAAGATGTACCCGACCGTGCAGTTCGAGCGCTCGTTCACCGAACACTTCCGGCAGGGAATGCCGATCCCCGGACTCGAACCGTTCGTCCGCGAACGGACCAGCTACTTGCGCGAGGAACTCGAGAAGTAGCTACCCGCGCGGCGCGTTGGATTCGCCGCGCCCAGCCAGCGGCTTGACCACGTTGCCGCCGCAAAGCGCGACACCGGTGCGCAAAAGCGCTTCGAGAAAGTTGTGCACCACCCCGTAGACCATCTGCTCGCTCACCGGCTTGTGGCCCGGCATCCGGAAGGTGGCCGGAAGCTCTTTGGCGATCCGGAAGCGGATTCCCGAAGGCGAAATGAAGCCGCCGGGATCGCGATGATTGGCGATCGTGATCGGGGTTTGCAGGACGCCACCGGTATTGCCGTTGACGTAGAACTGACAACGCGCGAACCATCCGAGATTGCCCGGGTCCTGCGCGTCGAAAAGCAGAAGCGGCGCCTGGCGTCCGTTGGCGTGAGCGTGTACGATCATGCCGCGCGGCGTGTTTTCCACCTGGCAGTCGAGCCCCAGTTGTTGGCAGATGCTCGTAATCACCTCGGGCTCCAGCTAGAGGTAGAGCAACTTGCGCGCGCCAGCCTGCATCACCTGCATTTCTTCTATTCTACCCTTGATCCCGCTGTGAAAGGTCCTCGCGCATCGTATTCTTGGCTCCGCCCCGCGCGGACCGGCGATCCTTGATCGGCCCCGCTTTCTGGTTGGTCGCGGCGAAGGCGGCGAAGTTCCGCTTGGCGGGAGGCTTCGGTTTCGGACGCTTGGCCATGGTTACTTCTGTTCGGAGATGACCGTCGCCTTTTTGATGAAATCGAGCTTCGGAAAGTCGCGGTTCAAATAGGCATTTCCTTCCCGCACGATCCGGTTCTGATCGGGCCCGTTGCCGTTCGGGACTCCCTCGCCGTAGCCCGAGTAAAGCTCCGCCACCACGCTCATACCTTCGACCACGCGCCCGAACGGCGTGAAACCTTGGGGATCGAGGCGTTCGTTGGGAGCGAGGTTGATGAAGACCTGGGTGGTACGCGTGTTCGGACCGCCGGTGGCGAACACCACGGTCGCCGGAGTGTTCGACTGCAGCGGCGGATCGTCGTCGATCTTGCTGTCTCGCCACTTCATATCGGTATCGGGATCGCCCTTCAAACCGAACTGGACCACGAATCCAGGCAGCACCCGGAAGAAGCGGTTGTCGTCATAGAATCCGCTCTTGATCAGTTCGTGGAAGCGATCGGCGCCCTTCGGCGACCAGTCGCGGATGACTTCGATGACGAAGGCGCCTTTGGATGTTTCAAACTTGGCACGGAACTTGGGCGGCGCGGGAGCAGAGCCGCAGCCGGAAAGAAGGATCAGTAGGCAAGCAATCGAGAGACCGAGTTTCCTCATGGATTCTCTCCATTGTAAAGGGTCAGGCTTGCGCCGCGGCGGGACGCCGGCAGGCAAGCGAGATCAAGCCGCAGACGACGGCCATCCCGGCAAGCGTGAGGAAGACCTGGTGATAGCCAACGGCGACATTGCCCGCCTGCTTGGCGCGTTCGATGATCGGCGCGAAGTATCCGGGAACGGTGAACCCGGCCGCGCCCCAAGCCGAGAAGACGAGGCCGTAGTTGGCGCCGACATTCTTCGAGCCCCAGTAGTCGGCGGTTAGCGAGGGCATGATCGCCAGGAATCCGCCGTAGCAGAATCCGATCAGACAGACACCCGCAAGCACGGGCCAGAACGACGCCGCGTTCGGCATCAGCAGACCACAGGTGAGCGCGTAGATTCCGCACATGGCGAGCAGCGCGTGGGTCCGGCCGGACTTGTCGGAAACGGTGCCCCAGCCGAGCCGCCCCAGTCCGTTGAAGACCGACATAACACCGAGTGCGGCGCCTGCGCTCATCACCGCGCCGGCGGCCCCGATCTCGCGGATCAGCGGCGCGGCTTCGCCGATCAACGTGAGTCCGATGCCGCTGCCGAGATAGTAGACGAGCCACACCGTGAGGAACGAAACGCCGGTCGAGAGCATCTGCTTCGGCGTGTAATCGACCTTGGCCGAGCCGGCGGCTGCGGGAGGATTCCAACCCTCGGGCTTCCACCCGGCCGGCGGCACGCGGAAAAACTGCGCGCATCCGGGCACCAGGACGAAGAAGAGCACCGACAGGATCAGAAACGTACGTGGAATCGTGGTCTTGAACTGTGCCGGATCGGAGCCCATCAGCGCCTCGAGAAGTGGTGCGAAGAGCAGCGATCCGAGTCCGAAGCCCATCACCGCGAGCCCGACAATCATGCCGCGCTTGTCAGGAAACCACTTCACGCACGTCGCGATCGGAGTCACGTAGGCGAAGCCGACGCCGAGTCCCGCGATCACGCCATAGGCAAAGACCAAGCCCTGGGGAGTGTCGCCGATGAAACTGGCGAGCAGGCATCCGGCGCCGAGCAGGACACCGCCCACCGTGCCGACGAGGCGCGGACCTTTCCTGTCCTGCCAGAATCCGGCGATCACCATCGCGACTGTGAAGAACAGCGTCGACCATCGATACGGGGCGATCGTCACCGTCTTGTCCCAGCCATAAGCCGCCGCCAGCGGCCCGCGAAAAACGGCCCAAGCGTAGATGATCCCCAGGCAGACTTGCATCAACACCGCGGCGGATGCCAGGGTCCAGCGATTCGGAAGGTTTTCTTGCACCATCGGTCAGGCGATTATACCGCGCTACGGTTTTTCGACCGGCAATCCGGCTTCGTTCCAGGCACGCCAGCCGCCGGCCAGAGAAACCGGATTCCGATAACCCATTTTCATCAGCGCGTCGGCGGCCAAGGCCGAACGGTATCCACCGCCGCAATAGAGCACGATCTTGGCGTCCTTGTCAGGCACGGTGTTTTCGATATCCCGCTCGATGATTCCCTTCCCCAGGTGGATCGAACCAGCGGCGTGCGCGGCGTTCCACTCGCTGTCCTCGCGCACATCGACCAGGACATGAGGCTCGCCAAGAGCCTTGTACTCGCCGACCGTCATCTCCTGGACGCGCGACTTCGCGTCGTCCACAATCGCCAGGAATCCCGGACTGTGCTTCATTTCGTTTGAACCCTCCGAATCCGCGCGCCCACGCTCGCGAGTTTTTCTTCGATTCGTTCATAGCCGCGATCCATGTGATAGACACGGTCGATCAAGGTTTCGCCAGCGGCAACAAGGGCCCCGAGCACCAGCGACGCGCTCGCGCGCAGATCGCTCGCGATCACGGCCGCACCGGTCAACCGGCGCGGTCCCGCGATCAGCGCCTGGCGCCCCTCGAGCCGGATGTTGGCGCCCATTCGAGCCAGTTCGAGCGCATGCATGAAGCGGTTCTCGAAGATCGTCTCGACAATGATCGAGATGCCGTCGGCCTGCGTCATGAGCGCCATGTACTGCGCCTGCAGGTCGGTCGCGAAGCCCGGATACTCCTCGGTGCTCATGTCGACCGAATGGAGCCGGCGCGTGCCCTTCACGCGTAGCGCCGTTGGTCCGGCTTCCGTCACGGTGGCCCCGGCCTGACGAAGCTTCGTCACGAGAGCGTCGAGGTGCCCGGGCACGCAGTCTTTCACGAGCAGGTCACCGTTCGAAATCGCTCCAGCGATCAGGAACGTTCCGGCTTCGATCCGATCGGCGATGATCCTGTGCTCGGCGCCGTGAAGCCTCTTCACGCCATGGACGTGGATGGTCGAAGTACCCGCGCCCACGATCTTGGCGCCCATCTTCATGAGGAGATCGGCGAGGTCCACCACTTCGGGTTCGCGGGCGGCGTGATGGATCACGGTCTCGCCTTCCGCCAAGACAGCCGCCATCAGAACGTCCTCGGTACCGGTAACCGTGATCCGATCGAAGTGAACGTGCGTGCCGCGCAAACCTGTTTCCGCCCGGGCTTCGATGTAGCCGTGCTCCTGTTCGAGCGTGGCGCCGAGTTGCTCGAGCGCCGCCACGTGCAGGTTGATCGGCCTCGCGCCAATCGCGCACCCACCGGGCAGCGACACACGCGCGCGCCCCGCGCGGGCCACGAGCGGACCGAGCACGAGGCTCGACGCCCGCATCGTCTTCACGACATCGTACGGGGCTTCCGGCTCCTTGATCTCGGCGGCGTGAACGCGAATCGAACCGCCGCCCAGATCCTCGATCACCGCTCCAGTGTGCTCGAGCAGTTTTTGCATCGTGCGCACGTCCTTGACGCCAGGGATCCGGTGGAGCGTGACCGGCTCTTCCGTCAACAGACAGGCGGCGAGTAACGGCAGCGCGGCATTCTTGGCGCCGCCAATGGCGACTTCGCCTTCGAGCGGAATCCCGCCCTCGATCAGAAACTTATCCATTCCACTCCAACTCCAGGGCGGTCGAGATTCTACCCCGCGCCGCGTCGATGAGCGCCCGCGCGGCTTCGAGCGAGACGCCACGCCGTCCCATCACGATGGCGCTTGGCACGTGATCCCCGGCGTCGCGCAACAATCGAGCCGCCGTCTCTTCGTCCGTGGGCACTGCGTGTCCGATGATCCGCCGGGCGCGAGCGCGCAGCTTGTCGTTGGTCGGCTGCACGTTGACCATCAGGTTTCCGAACACGTAGCCCATGCGGATCATCGACCCGGTGGTGAGCATGTTCAGCACCAGCTTGGTGACCGTTCCCGCCTTCATTCGCGTGGAACCCGTCACCACTTCCGGACCCGGCAGCGGCGTGATCGCGATCTCGGCGCGCCGCGACAGTTCCGAATCGGGCGTGCAACTGATTCCGGCGGTCAACGCACCGAGTTCGCGAGCCTTGTCGATCGCGCCCAACACATAGGGCGTGCGTCCACTGGCGGCGATTCCCACGAGCGTGTCGTTGGCCGTGAAGCCACGCGAAAGCAGATCGCGCGCCCCTGCGGCGGGATCGTCTTCGCTCGCTTCCGTCGCTCGGGACAGAGCTTTTTCGCCACCCGCGATGATGCCCTGGACCATTTCGTACGGCACGTTGTAGGTCGGCTTGCATTCGGCGGCATCGAGCACGCCGAGGCGTCCGCTCGTACCCGCTCCGATGTAGAACAGCCGCCCGCCGCGCTGGAGGCGTTCGACGATGCCATCCACCGCTCGCGCGATGTTCGGCAGTTCCGTCACCACCGACTCGGCCACCTTGCGATCCTCTTCATTGATGACGCGAAGGACTTCGAGCGTCGATTTCGCGTCGATTCCCTCCGATGACGGATTCCGCTGCTCGGTCAGCAGCCCGCCGAGCATCAGGCAACGCCCGCCTTGCGCATGACGGCCAGCGTGGTTTCGAGCCCGAGTTTCGCACCTGCCTCTGGCGCCATGTCCTTCAGTCCCCGGCCGAACACTTCCGGACTGATTCCATCGCCGTAGCCCGCCTTCTTCAACGCCTTCAGGAATCCCACGAGATCCGCAATGCCCTCACCCGGCATGAGCCGTTCATTGTCGAGGATCTTGTCGGGCGGAAAGTCCGGCGCGTCCGCCAGTTGGACATGCACGATACGATCCTTGCCCGCCGCCGCGATATCGGCGAGCGTGCCACCCGCGTGGTGCCAGTGCCAGGAATCGAGCAGCAGGCCAACATTCGGGCCACACTCCTTGGCGAACTCGAGCATTTCATCGGTGCGATAAATGAACTCGTACGCGAACCGCTTTCGCAGATGGACGGGGCTCACGTTTTCAAGCCCGAGCCGGACGCCCGATCGCTCGAGGATCTTCGCGCAGGCCTGAAAGCGATCTTTGTAGATGCGGCGCTGTTCGGGCTTCGGCAACTCGCTCGAAGGCAGAATCCAGGTGGTCATTCGCGGACAACCGATCGCTTTCGCGAACTCGGCAGCGGGAGCGAGCTTCACGAGATCCTGCTGAAACGTTTCCGCGTCCTTGCGGAACTCGACCGGAAGCGGCACCACGGCGGGCTTCAGCTTCAGATCGGCAAGCAGCTTGCGCGTGGGCCCGACACCTGCTTCCATGGCCTTGGCGATATTGACATCGGTGCCAGGGAATCCGGTCTTTGCCGCCAGTTGCGCGAACTCCGGCCATGGGGTGCGACCGGCCACGAGGGTGCCGTTCAACGCGACGTACATGATCCTCCATCTTAGTACAACGGGCCATCACCGCCGGGCACAGCGGGTCTGTCGTTTGCAGTTTGTCTGAGCTCTCCTCGCGCCACAACTTCGGCCCGCCGCCGACAACCGGCCGACATGAGTGGAGGTTCGGCGCTGCGCGGAACCGATCCATCGACGGACCGAGGCGCCTGCAGGCACAGCCTGCCTGTCCGCAAGCGACCGTCGGCCCACTCCGCGCATGCGGTCGGTTGAGCGGCCACCCGCACTCCCGAATCGGAACTGGACTCGCAAGGCAATCGCCGGGTGGCCGTGGCGGGATCGATCGTCACGATGTCGAGGTCCTCAGAAAAGAAGTCATCGTTGGATCTCCATTAGATACAGTCACTTGCCAATGAAAGAATTACGGCACGACTCGAGAAATCTGGCGCTCGATCACGATCAAGGTCCGGCATTCAGAAGATGGAGATCAACTCCCCAGATTCCCACCGTTAGGGAGTACCAGGAGCCTCGTGGTACCGAAGTGATCTTTTTAGTACGTCTGTAACGCGATACCCCTTCCCAATGTCCTCATTTGAGGGTATACTCGCTGTAGTCCGTGTTACCGAGGAGTTTTTGTGAAGTTCCTGTTGTGGATGACTCTGTGGATCGGCGTCGCTGTGGGCGAAGACATGACGCACGATCAGTTCGATGCACCAGCCGCTAGTACGATGGTCGCCATCGGTACTGGGTTGGTTGGAATTGCGATTTTCCGCGGAAGGCGGCGCCAAGGCTAGCCGCGCGCACAGCGCGCGTAGTGATATCGTTAAGGTTGAGCATCGCCGGAAACCGGAAATGCTCGGGAAGCATCCTGGTACGATAGGAGCTAGCATGCGGCGTCCGATACTCTTCCTTTGTTCGTTGGCGGCGGCATTCGGCCAGCCGGAACCCCGGCTTGTCGTCGAAACATCCGAAGTCGTCGCGCCGGTGACGGTGGTTGACAAGCGCACCCACAAGTTCGTCAACGGACTGGAAGCAAAGGACTTCTCCCTCACCGACAACGGCAAGCCGCAGGACATCAAGGTCGAGGTCTCCTATGTCCCGATCTCGCTCGTGGTCGCGGTTCAGGCCAACAACATGGTCGAGCCATTCCTGCCCAAGATCAAAAAAATCGGGCCGCTCATCGAGGGCCTGCTGATCGGGCAACAGGGCGAGGCCGCCATCATGAAGTTCGATCACCGCATGATGTGGATGACCGAAGGCTTCACCAATGATGGCAAGGCCTTCACCCGCGCGCTCGAGCGAATCAACCCAGGCTCGTCCACGTCGGCAATGGTCGATGCCGTATTCGAAGCCACTCGGACACTCCGGGGCCGTCCGAAGAGCCAACGCCGCATCCTGCTCCTGATCGCCGAAACACGCGACAAGGGCAGCGAAGGCCGCCTCCGCGAGGCGCTCCTGACGGCACAGGAAAACAACATCATCGTCTATTCGGTCAACATCAACCGCCTTGTCACCAACCTCTCGAAAAAGATGGATCCGCCCCGGCCCGATCACATCCCCGCAACCGCACGCGTGGTTCCGGGCGGAGCGCC
>CADECY010000035.1:51512-67897 GCA_902825945.1 uncultured Acidobacteriota bacterium | reverse complement strand
GACACCTGCCCCTCACGCGTGAACTTGCAGGCGTTGCCCATCAGGTTGAGCAGGCTTTGCCGGAAGCGGAGCGGATCGACGTAGGCGGGTTCGCCCGGCAGTTCGTTGCGCACGATGATTTCATTGCGGCCGTGGCTGGCCATCGGAGCCATGGTCGAAACCACTTCGT
This sequence comes from uncultured Acidobacteriota bacterium, assembly GCA_902825945.1. Lineage (GTDB taxonomy): Bacteria > Acidobacteriota > Terriglobia > Bryobacterales > Bryobacteraceae > SYLY01. The sequence continues at coordinate 67,728 of CADECY010000035.1, read as the reverse complement.
CAATGATCCGGTCGATCGGATAATCCTGCATTTCCACGGTAAGCTTGCCCGCCTCGATCTTCGAGTAGTCGAGTACGGAGTTGATCAGCTCGAGCAGGTGCTTGGCCGACATCCGGATGCAATGGAGATCCTTCACCGCGTCGGTCCAGCCGTCTTCGGCCGCCGTCTCGATGAGAAGTTCGCTGTAGCCGATCACGGCGTTCAACGGCGTGCGCAACTCGTGGCTCATGTTGGCGAGAAAGGCTCCCTTCGCCGCGCTCGCCAATCGTGCCTCCTCGAGCGCCCGTGTCAGTTCGACCTGGCGGTCGAGTAGATCCTGTCGCGCCTGCGCGATCTGCCGGGCCATGTGGTTGACGCTTTCGCCGAGGTCGCCCAACTCGTCATTCCGGTTCAGTTCCACCAGGTGGCCCAACTCGCCGGCGGCTAGCCTTTCGGTCGCCGTCACCAGATGCTGTACCGGGCGCGCCAGACTGCGCGCGAGCAGCGCCGCGAGCACCGCGGCCACCACCAGGGTCAACAGCGCCGCGGTTGCCACCGATGCGGCTTCCTCGCGCGCCTTCTGGTAGAAGAAGTTCACCGGACGATCCGCCTGCAGAATCGCGACAACCTCGGCCTTGCTGTTCCAAACCGGTGCCGATGCCGAGATCCAAAGCCCGTCCTGATCCTCGTAGACGCGGCTTGCCGCGCCCCGGCCCTTCAACGAAATCGCGTGGTGCGGCTGTGCCTGCGTGCGATTGCCCACAAACCAGTGGCCGGAAGCGTCCGGACTGGTCATCACCACGAACTCCATCTCGCCTTCGTTCGTGGATGGACGCAGGACATAGACCGGACTGCCCTTCGAGACGAGCCCGTTCGACTGCACCACTTTGCCGAGCAGCTTGCGGATCTCGTCGAACTCCTCCTGGCCACGGATCGTGCCGCCGGTGTTCGGACCGATGAAGGGCAGAACGTCGCCATCGATCATCGGTGCCGTCGAGTTCACCACGCCCAGTAACTCGTGGCCCAGGTGCTCCTCGAGGGAGTTTTTCGCGGTGCGATAAAACAGGAGTGCCGGGAGCGCGATGGAGATCGCTGTCAATGCGAGCGCTGACGTCACCAGCCGCGTCCGGAAGTTGAGCCGTTTGGGCGCGATCATCCGGCAACCTCTTTGAAGCTGCCCCGGCCAAGCCATGCGGCGATCGCCACGCCACCGTACTCGAGCGGGCGCAACCACGCTGGATGCTCATAGGGCGCGAGCGCGCCTCCACCCCAGTTCAAGCCGTGAAGGTAGCTCACACTCACGAGCACGAGAGCGGCGATCGTCCAGGCACGCGGCCGGATCGCCGCGAACGGAAGCACCCAGAGCATGTACCAGGGATTCACCACCGGGGCCAGCAGGAAAAACCCTCCATATACGTGGTCGCCACGCGGCCACTGGACCTTTCCTCGCATCGCACGTGCCTGGTGGAGCGCGATCGCCGCCAGTCCCGCAAGGCAAACCCACTGTGCCCATTCGCGGCCTGCCGTCCACGACAGGAGGCCGAAGACCGATGAGTTGAATTCCCATTCGCCGCTCATGGCGGAAAGCGCCGGCAGTTCGGTCAAACTGCCGCGAATCCAGAATGGGCCCCAGAGCGCGAGTACGGCGATGATCGTACCTGATACGGCCTTCCATCCGGAACGCCACCACAGCAGCGGAGCGAGCAATCCTCCCGTGATCTTCACACCTGCCGCGAGAGCGATCGCCGCGCCCGAGAGCGTACCTTTTCCGGCGAACGACCACCGGACCGCCGCCACCATGGCGAGCACGCCGAGAGCTTCCGGATGTCCGTTGAACGCCGTCTCCTGTATCGACAGCGGACACCAGGCGTAGAGCAAGACGTTGGCGGGAGCCGCGATCCGAGCGAGCAGCGCGATTGTCGTCAGATCGGCGAGCGTGAGGAGAAGCTTCCACGACAGGATGGATGCCGGTGAGATCGCATGCGCCAACCGGAAGCCCCATTGCGCCGCGGGTCCATAGATCGTCGCGAGGTGAGGATGATTCACCGAGCCGAGAACGCGCTGCTGTTCGGGCGGAATCGACTCGTCGCCGAAGAACTCGGCCGGAGCCACGCCATAAGGATTGCCCGTCTCGGCGAATCGGTAACCATCCCAAAGGAAACGGTAGTGGTCGTCTTCGAGGACTGGCTCGGCGAGCAGGCCCACCAGCCGGAAGACGATGGCCCAGGTCCAAATGCGCCCCGAAAGGCGAGCCTCGCCCATCCCGCGCGCCCGGCGCCATGCCACGGCCAGTGCGGTCCATGCGATCAGCATTACCGCAACCAGGAACAGCGCTGGCACTGGCTGCGTTCGAAGGGACGCAAACGCAAGGGCTGCCCACGCCATCGCGGAGACGAATCCGGCGGCGTCGAAGGGAACTCGATCGGTGAGGCGCTTTAGTGCCGCCATGGCAGCCGGAAGCTGAACTGCGCGGCCACTCCGGCAATGACAGCTTGACCGGTGTTACGTCCGCCCACGGTTCGCGCAACGAAGAAGTAGTATCCCCGGCGGTGACTGTCGGACAAGCCGATGTTGCCCTCGATTGCGTGCTCGATCTGGCGAAGGCTCGGGAAGCTAAACCCGGGGTCGCCGATGTTGGATCCGCCCAGTCCGCGCCCTTGCCGGTAGGCTGCGCCGAGGCTCATCCTACCCAGCGCCTTCTGGATGCCGGCTGACCCGAACATGTCGGGTGGGATGCCCCGGTTGCGGTAGCGATATCCGATGTCGCCGTAGGCCGAAAATCCGGACTCGCCGAAGGTTTGCCCCATGAGAATCGAGGTTTCGACGCCGGAGCCGCCGTCGCCCGCCGAAAACGGATAGTTCGGCTGATAGGTCCCGCGCACGATGCCGCCCAGGCGAACCCCGAACGCAGGCCGGCTCCGTGAGCCGTTCGCGATTGCCCAGCGCACGCCGAATCGCGTGTCGGTCATGCCGCGATCGGAGTTGTCGCCGCCGAACGCGCGACTGTTCACGTTGCTGTATCCAGCCGTCACGTCCACCGCTAGGTTCCGCGCCACGCCGATCTCGGCGCTGACCGCGGCGGTCGATTGACGTACCGAATCGTCCAGGCGCACTGGAGCCGAACCGGCGCGAATGTCCTGGAACGATTGCCAGCCGAACATTGGCGTGACGTTCACCGCTCCGCGCGCCGGAAGCCACGCGGATGTCTGGGCACCGAGCTGCCACGCCATTGACAAGGCGGCCGCCGTGTAAGTGAGGATGAGCCACTTCATCGTACTTTGTACCGCACTTTCAGGTAATATTCGAGCGCCGCCAGTTGATCGCTGGTCATGCGCCCGGCGAGCGCTGTCAACTCCCCCGGGGGCCGGGCCTTGGCGGATAACTGCTTCTGCCAGCCCGTCAGGCGCCGCTCCTGCGCCTCCCGCTCCCCGGCGGGCAACTTCGCCTCACGCGGCAGCGAGGCCTTCCCGAAAAAAATGGCTTTGCCCAATTCGTATCGAACGGAGTCGTGCTCCGTGGCTTGCACCGGGCGAAATACATAGCTGCCGGATGCGACCGCCGGCTGGCTAACCAACGCACCAAGCAAGAGCGCAGGCCAGGGAATCCCGATCATGCCTCCTCATCGGCGCCTTCTTGGGTGCTAGGCAGGCAGAGAACCCCGAGCGTCCCAGGAAATTCACCTGAGCTCGAGGCCTAGCGGACAAGGTCCGGCTCTAGAACTCCATCTTCTCGATCATGGCATTCAGTTCCGCTTCGAGCGTCGCACGGCGCTTTCGAAGATCGCTCGCACGGTCACGTAGCGTGGCGAGCTGACCTTCCATGTCGGAAAGCTGCTTGGCGTAACGGTTCACCTGTTCCTGCTGCCCAGCCACCCGGTTGAGCGAAGTCAGATTCTGCCGGATGCGCTCCTGGTCCTTCTCGAGTTCCGCGCGCTCGGCTTCGGCCCGGGTGAAGTCGTTCGCGGCCGAAGCGATCTCGCGCTTCTTGGCGAGGATCGACTCGAGCTGGCGCTTGCCTTCGGCCGAAAGGGATTTGTTCTGTACGATCGACACGAGGAAGTCCGGATTGAGGTTCGAGATCGAATAGCTCTGCTCGAGCATCCGCTCTTCGTTGACCACGAACTTCTCGTTGGCGTTCGCCGCAAGAGCCACCTGGAACCGGTAGTGGTTGGCGGTGGTTTCGCCAGGCTTGGCCGCTCCGGTCAGCTTGTAGCCATAACGAATCGGATGTTCGATGATGAGCGTCTTCGCCTTGGTGTCGACGTTCTTGATCGTGTAGGTCTTGACCTCTTTGATTGCGGCCTTGGTTTCGAGCACGCCGCGCCGGACATGAATCTCCCGGACAGCGTCCTGCGTCGAATCGAGGTTGGTCGTGATCCTGGTACCGATATCGACACCGTAACCGATCAGCCGCTTGTCGCCTTGCTTCACGGTCTCGACCAGAGCCTCTCCGGCGTAGGCGCCGCCATCGTACACCGTGATCGGGCCTCCATCGAGCGTCTTCCCTGTCGAGTTGGTCAGCTCCGCCGCATTCATCGGGTGCGCCGACGAGGGATCGGAGTAAATCAGCAGCTTGCGCGCGCCCAGCTTCTGCTGCAGGAAAGGCAGCATCGCCGATTCATTCTTCCGCACGGTTACGGGCGTGCCGAAGCGATACTCGAACAGATCGCCGAGTTCGCGGCCCTCCGCGGTTTGTGCAAGGTCACTGGGCTCGGCTTGGGCGACCGCGATGTCCGCGGCTTCCGCCGCCATCTTGCCGCCAACCGCACGCTTGGCGCGGCCCATCATCAGGGCCATTGGGGCAGGGGCCGCGGGCGGGGGAGGTGGCGGACCCGAAGCCATCGCCGCCCCGAACAACACCGGCGACACGGGCTTGTCCTCGGCTAGCTCCGCCACCGGCCGCTCGATATACTTCGGCTCGTAGAGTTTGCTGATGAACGAGATCGGCCGGCCGGACACCAGCGAGAGATTGACGCCGTTCCAGTCCTCGCCCGTCGTGTTGTCGACAATCGCCCAGCCCTCGAGTGTCGGCTCGCCCGTGGGCGGAAAGATCAGCCGGTAGCTCGACTTCCACACCGGCATCGGCACCATGTAGGTGGCCGCGATCTGCCGCCGGCCGGCATCGGAGGAATCGATATAGACGCTGCGCTTCTCGCTCGAGCGGGCCTGCACGAGCGTCGCGAGATAGTCTTTGAATTGAAGTTGCAGTTTCGGATCCGGGAAGCGGGTCGAGGTCACCGCAGCGAGGTCGAGCGTGCGCAATTCGCCCGAGTCGAGCAGCAGCGTCACCTGCTCGCGCTCGGCCTGATCGCGCGAACCAGCCACGGTCCGCGCCGTCACGATCGCTCCGGACACCGGTCCAGTCCCGGTTGTCACATCCAGCCGGGCGCCCTTCAGTTGATCGAGCACCGCCGACAACGGCTGCTGTCCGGCGAGCTTCATCGGAAACTGCGCGAGTTTGCGGTCCAGCGGCTCGGAAGAATCGTAGCGGAGCCCGGCGACGCCAGCGCCTGACTTCACCGCTACTGTGAGCGACTTCAACACGTCGTTCATCTCGGAAGCCTTGAAATCGAGCCGCGCCGATTCACCCGGGCCGAGTTCGCCCGACCTCTCGAAGAATCCCACGCCGTGTTTGTACAGGATGACGTTGCGAACGTTGAGTTCGGCCGCTGGAGAGATCATCGCGCCCGCCATGGTAATTGCTAACAGCCTCCGCATTTCATTCTCCCATTACCTTCAAGATCACACGTTTTGCCCGCTGTCCATCGAACTCGGCATAGTAAACCTGCTGCCACGGCCCGAGGTCGAGCTTTCCCGCCGTCACCGGCACGATCACCTGGTGATGAACGAGCAGACTCTTCAAGTGAGAGTCACCGTTCGTCTCGCCGGTTTCATGGTGCCGGTAATCTTTCCGGAACGGCGCCAGCTTTTCCAGCCACTCGTCGATGTCGGCGATCAGTCCGTCCTCGGCATCGTTCACCCAAACGCCCGCTGTGATGTGCATCGCCGAGACGAGAACCATTCCCTCACGGATACCGCTCGTCTTCAGCGCCGACTCCACCCGCGGCGTGATGTTCACATACTGCCTGTGGTCCGGAGTCTTGAAAGTCAGGTACTCGGTGTGGAATCGCACTACTTCAACGATAGCGCGCCGCGATCCACCCATTTGCCGTCGAGCATCACGCGCGAGACCTTGCGGAGGTTGCGGCTATCCTCGAGTGGGTTGGCCGAAAGCAGCACGATGTCGGCGAGCTTGCCCGGCGCGATGGTGCCCAGTTCGCTTGATTTGCCGAGTGCGAGAGCGCCGTTTCGAGTGGCTGCCTTCAGTACCTCTTTCGGCGGCAGGCCCGCCTGTTGCAACAACTCGCACTCGCGATGCGTCATCAGGCCGTGTAGATCATTTTGCGATCCGCCGTCGGAGCCCACCGCGAACGCAACGCCGGCCTCGGCGAGCGCTTTGGAATTCGCCATCGCGAGGGCGAACTCCTCCTTCTGTAGCGCGGACGGCGCAGGCATCTTCTTCGCGGCCTCGCGCACGGCGGCGAGAGTTTCGGGAGAAACGAGCCGCGCGACTTCCTCGTCATCCAGCCGTTCCGGATGATCGCGATAGAGCCATGCGAGTTCCTGGCGCACGAGCGTCGGCACGAACACCGTTTGCCGCTTCTTGATTTCGTCGAGAAACTCGCGTTCGAAATCGGCTGCCTTCCGGTCGCGAATCATGTGGAGGAAGCCCGCTCCGCCTTTCGCGAAAAAGTGCCTCGCATCCTGGTAATAGCGGATGTGAGCATGGACCGGGATTCCGCTCCGCCCAGCCTCGTCGAGAATCGCCTCCACCGTTTCTGGCTTGATGCGGATTTCGGACTTGCCGTCGATCCAGATCTTGATCAGGTCCGCTTGTTGGGCGGTGATCTCGCGGACTTGCGCTCGTGCATCCTCCGGAGTAGCGGGCTGGCGCGCGATGTCGCCGATCTCCTGCGACGGATGGCCGCGGACTCCCGTGAATCCGCGCCCGGCCGTGAACAGGCGCGTTGTCACCGGTGCGGCCCGCTGCGCGTTGCGGATCTCGAATCCCTCGGCCCGCTCAGTCCCGGCGCTGCGAACGGTGGTCACGCCATGGTAGAGATACGAGTCGAGGTTCTTGCGAATCCGTTCCGGTGTGTAATCGCCTGGACGAAACCCGGGACCGCCCGTCGCGCCGAGATGAACGTGGAGGTCCATCATGCCGGGAATGAGGAACAGGCCCGCTGCATCCACGCGCTGGGCATCCGTGGGAATGGTTACGCTGGCTCGCGGCCCGGCTGCCTCGATGCGATTTCCCCGCACCACGACCACTGAATCCGCCACCGCTTCGCCGTGCTCGCCGATCCAGGTGGCGCCTTCGATCACGGTCGCCGGCAGCGGGGCGGGGCCGCGCTTTCCGCCTCCGCATCCCGCCAGACACAAGAGCGCAACCAGTCCTGGAAATCGCATTCGTTCCTCAGTGTAAACGATCGGGAACTTTCGTGAGCCCGGATTCGTATTGGTCTGGCATGGGGAAATCGAACGCCCAACGCAGTCTTCTCGTCGTCGCCACCCTGGCGCTGTCGTTCTGCGACATCGAGGAAATCGGTGATAGCAGCCGCTTCATGGAGGATTTTCACCAGGAACACGCCATGCCGGCGGGCGGACGTCTGTCGGTCGAGAACGTCAACGGTTCTGTCGAAGTTACGGGTTGGGATCGTGACCGGATCGAGATCAACGGCGCCAAGGACGCGGCCTCGAAGGAGGCGCTCTCCCGGCTGAAGGTGGATACTCACAATGCTGCCGGTATCTTCGAAATCCGCACGGTGAGGCCCGATGGATGGAGTTCACGGACCCACGGTGGGGTGCGGTACCGCATTCGTGTACCACGCAAGACAAGGCTCGAACGCATTCACAGCACCAATGGATCGTTGACCGCGGTGTCGATCGACGGCCCGGTGAAAATGCGGACGACTAACGGCTCGATCAAGCTGGACGCCGTGAATGGTGAAGCCGAGGCACTTTCGACCAATGGCTCGATTCACGCCACCGGAGTTCGCGGACGCTTCACGGCCACGACGACCAACGGCAGCGTCGATCTGACGGCGGAGGATCTCGAACCCGGCGCGTCGAACCGCATCAAGACTACCAATGGCCACGTCACTCTTGCTCTTCGTTCCGTGAAGGTGAACGATATCGACGCGGCCACCACGAATGGGGCGATCTCGCTTCGCATGCCCGCGAACGTGAACGCGCGCCTGCGCGCCTCGACCTCGTCCGGACGCATCTCCACCGACTATCCGGTCGAGAAGCTGATCGATTCCCACCGCCGGCATCTGGAGGCCTCGCTCGGCACCGGCGGACCGTTGCTGGACTTGCGAACAACGAACGGCGGTATCCGGATCGAGAAGAACTGAAGCACCGCGCATTCGCCCGGGCGCTTTCGAGCGGGGCTAAGCGCTGGCGGTGGTGGGCGCCTGGATCGCGGGCGCGGCGGCTTGGGTGGCGGCGCGGTGCAATGCCCGCACGGCTTGCCGCATGAACCGCTGCTGCAGGGAACGCGTCAGCGGATAAAGCAGCCATGTCACCCAATGCTTCGGGCGGGAGAACGACGAGATTTCGAACCATACCGAATCGTCGGCCCGCCACTCGATCAGGAAGCGCTCTTCTCCCCTCTCGGCATGATCCTCGAGTGTGCCGTAGGCGAAGCCATAGCGGCGCGCCGGCTCGGTTTCATCGGTGACGTAGACGATGCGTGCGGCGTTGAGCGACCAGAATCCGTAGTGGCTGATCAGCACGGCGACGACGACGCCGGGCTGAATCCGCTTGTACGGCCAACACAGTTGCACCCAGCCGAGCGAGAACTGACGCCAATCCTGCAGCGCCTTCCGGCCGCGCAGGAAAGCGTCCTGTCCGTGCCCGAGCAGGATCCGGCGGCGGTCGATCGCGTAGCCCTGCGGGCGCTCTCCGTCGCGCGTGGCTCCGACCTGCGGGTAAGAAAACCCCAACGGGACCTGCGTTTGGATGAAGTCCCGGATGTCGGCGGTGAGCGGCTCGCGAAGGAAGAACATGGACGCTTATGGGACGAACTTCTGAACTCGCCAGTTCTTGATTTCGACCACGTAGAGAGCGCCGTTGGAATCGATGGCCATGTGATGCGGGAAATCGAACAGGCCCGGGGCCTTTCCGAATCCGCCGAGCACGCCCAGGACCTGCCCATCCATGTTCAGCTTGACCACGCGGTTGTTCTCGCCGTCGCACATGTACATCGCGCCCTCTTTTTCCGAGTAGGCCAAGCCCCAGGGTGAACCGATGCCGGTCCACTTGGCGAGAAAGCGGCCCTCGGCGTCGAACACCTGAATGCGATGGTTGCTACGGTCGGCGACGTAGACGCGTCCGGCTTTGTCGAGCGTGACGTCGTGGACCAGATTGAACTCGCCGTCGCCGGTGCCCTTCTTGCCCCACTGGCGCAGGAAGACGCCATGGGTCGAGTACTGCGCCACGCGCGAGTTTCCGTAGCCGTCGGAGACATAGAATCCACCATCGGGGCGGAATGCGAGCCCGGTGGGCTGATTGAACGCGTACTTGGTTTCCATGTCGCCCGGTCCGCGGCCGGCGTTGGCGAGGATCATCTGGAGGTGTCCGGCCATGTCGTACTTGGCCACGGAATGTCCCTTGACGTCCACCAGCCAAACGTTGTTCTGGGGATCCACCTTGATGCCGTGCGAACTGAGCACGGCGACGTCCTTCCACGCCTTCAATAGCCGTCCGTTCCTGTCGAGCTGGATGACCGGGTGCGCGCCCCGGTTGAACACCCAGACGTTGTCCTGCCGGTCGACTGAAACGCCACTTGCTTCGCCGAAGTTCCAGCCCTCGGGGAGTTGGGCCCAATCCCGCACCAACTTGTGCGGAAGCTTTGGCGCCGTGGCCAAATCGGCGGAAAAAGACCGCCCGGCGAGTGCCAGGGCAAAGAGCCCACACATTGCCTTCATTATGGTTGAGGTTATGGCAAAGCAGCGCGTAAGTCAAGTGCGCCGCGCACCTCGCCCAGCACCCTACCCCAATGGGTGTAGGCGCCGCGCAATCCAAGCCCCGATTCACACCGCTCCGCTCATGGCCGATATGTCGAAGGGAACCAGAAGGAGGTCATCGTGCAACTGTCGAACCCGTTCGTGCTGGGGCTGTTGGGCGCCTCGATTTCGGCCGCGGCCGAGCCGCTCGGCGCGAGAACGGCCGGCGCCGATACCGTGCTCGAGTGGTTGAAGTTCGGCAACGAACGTCATGCGGCGGGCAAGCCCGTCAACTGGCACCAGTCGATGGAGCGAAGGAAGGAAGTCTCGCAACGCCCCGCTCCCGGCGCCGTGATCGTGAGTTGTTCCGACTCCCGTGTTCCGCCCGAGATCGTGTTCGACCAGGGCTTCGGAGATCTGCACGTCGTCCGCGTGGATGGCAACGTGGCCGGCGAAAAGGAACTCGGCAGCATCGAGTACGCGGTCGAGAACCTGCACACCCCTCTGATTGTCGTCATGGGGCACCGCCACTGCGGAGTCGTGGAGGCCGCGGTCCGCGGAACACCGGTGCGCGGCCACATTGCCTCGCTGCTGGCCTCGCTCTCGGCGGCGGTCTCCCGATCCCGCGGATTGCCGGGAGATCCCGTCGATAACGCCGCGCGAGCCAACGTGAACCATCAGGTCCGCGAAATCCAGCAATCCGAGCCCGTGCTCGGGCCGCTGGTGGGAATGGGCCGCGTCAAGGTCGTCGCCGCCTATTATGATCCCGCGACGGGCGTTGTCGAGTGGCAGCCGGGCGCGGCCGCCTCGACGCGTTTGCTAAGATCCGGGATGTGAACCGGCGCGAATTCCTCGGCTCCGCCGTGGCTGGCTTGGCCTCGGCGGAGACTCCTCCTCCTGGCAACATCATCCTCGTCCACGAGCACGTGCTCGTCGACTTCACCTCCGGCAAGTCTCCCTACGATCCGGACGAGGCTTTCGCGATTGCCAAGCCTCACCTCGAGGAGGCGAAAAAGTACGGACTCCGCCGCTTCCAGGACTGTGCGCCCGCCTATCTCGGCCGGAATCCCAAACTGTTGCGCCGCTTGTCCGACGCCGTGGGTGTCGACATCTGGACGAATACGGGCTGGTATGCGGCGCGAAATCACCAATATCTGCCGGGCGAGGCGAAGACGGAATCGCCGGCTCAGATCGCCAAGCGTTGGGTCGATGAGTGGCGCAAGGGTGTCGACGGCATGAAGCCGCGATTCATCAAGATCGGCGTCAACAATGGTCCGCTGCCGGAACTCGACAAGAAGATTGTCCGCGCGGCGGCGCTGTGTTCCAAGGAGACCGGGCTCACGATCCAGTCGCACACGGGAAACGGGCTCGCCGCGGTGGAGCAACTCGAGATCATCACGAGCGAGAATGTGGACGCGTCGAAGTTCGTCTGGGTCCACGCCTATCGCGAAAAGGACCACGCGATTCACGAGAAGGTGGCGCGCGCGGGCGCCTGGGTGCAGTTCGACGGGGTGAGTGAGTCGTCGCTGCAATGGCATGCGGAGTGCGTGCGATTCATGGAATCGAGGAAACTGCTCGGCCGGACGATGATCTCGCAAGACGCCGGTTACTACAAACCGGGCCAGCCGAAGGGCGGCGCGTTCCGCCCCTACACCACGATGCAGAAGCAGTTATTGCCGATGCTCGCGCCGCTTTGGGGTCTGCAGTTGCTGGTGATGAATCCGATCGCCGCCTACGGGAAGTCGTAGCGCTACACCGGCTCGAGCCGCCTTGGCCGCTTCGTGGCTGCAAACCGGATGGGCCGTGCTACGGTGAGGAAGATCTCTCTTTGAACGCGAACATCTCCCTCACGCAGACCGAACTGATCGACTTTCTCGTTCATGTGGCCGTCGTCCGTCCGGTCTTCATCTGGGGCGCGCCCGGGATCGGTAAGTCGTCGCTGGTGGAGCGCTTCGCGCGCGATGCCGGGCTCCCCTGTGTGTCGTTGTTGGGGAGCCAACTCGCGCCCGAGGACCTGATCGGTGTGCCGCAGATCCTCGATGGAACGAGCCGGTTCTGCCCGCCGCGAACGATCGCGCGCGCCGATCCGTATTGCCTTTTCCTCGACGAACTGAACGCCTGTTCGCACGAGATCCAAAAGGCGTTCTACAGCCTGATTCACGACCGGAGGCTGGGCGAATACGAACTTCCGAGGGGCTCGGTCGTGATCGGGGCGGGGAATCGCGCGCAGGACAGTGCGATCGTGCGGCCGATGTCGTCGGCGTTGATCAATCGTATGGTGCACGTGCATCTGCGCGTCAGCCATCGCGACTGGCTCGACTGGGCGCGGGGGAATAACGTGCATCCGCTGGTGGTCGAGTACATCCAGACGCGGCCCGATCATTTATGGACGCAGCCGCCCAAGCATGAAGACACGTTCTCGAGTCCGCGATCGTGGCACATGTTGTCGGATTCTCTCCATGAATACTCGGGCGAGCCGCCCGAGAGTGTGGTGGAGGTGCTCGCGCATGGCACGATCTCGCCCGATCACGCGACTCAGTTCAAGGCATTCGTCAAGCAGAAGCGCAGCCGGTTTCGGCTCTCGGCGATCCTCGACGGCGAGATGCAGTGGCCGCACGAGCCTCAGGATCGCGATCTGCTGTATTTCCTATCGCAGGCGTTTCGCGCGCAGTTGTTGAAGGAGCTTCCGGAACATCGCGAATCGCTCGCCGGATCGCAGCGCGAGATGGTGCATCGCGCCAAGGCGGCGTTGCGCGAACTCGCCGCGATCAGCCTCGAGATGGCGCAGATGGTGGTGGTGAGCGATACCTCGGGCGTACTGCCGAATTGGTTCCTGGCCGAAGTGGTGCGCGACCTGCCGCGCTTGGCCGCCAGGAAGGAGTAGCGATGGCGCGCGCGAAGAATCCGCCGCCGAAGCAAGATCCCGCAACCGAGAGTTTCGAGGCCGGGTTGAAGCTGGTGAGCATGCACCCGCTGTTCGCGCCGTTCGCGATGCGAACCCACGTGATCCGTTCCGGACAGGCCCGCTATCCGCGTCAGGGATGGGCCGTGGTCAGCTCGAACGGCGTCATCGTGGTTCATCCGAAACGGTCCGCATCCCCGCAAGAGTGGCTTTGGGTGCTGGCGCATTGTCATCTGCACCTCGGCATGAATCATTTCCAGGCGCGGTTGGACGAGCGCGAGTGGAGTCTGGCGTGCGACTGCATGGTCTATCAGTTCCTCGCGGCGCTCAAGATCGGCAAGCCACCGGATGAGCTGTCGGGTGTTCCGATCGGAGGGTTGCCCGCGCGCAACGAGGAGACTCTGTTTCGTCATTTCCGCGAGAACGGAATTCCTCCGATGTTTCCGGCGTGCAGCCTGACCGGCACCTTCGAGAGCGACATGGTCCCGGAGATCGAAGCTCCTTACTACCACGGCCGGGGCAGCCGGCAAGTGGACTGGCAAGAGGTCTTCGGCGAGGGGCTACGCAACGCCGTGACCGCTGCCGTCGAATCGGCCGGGCCGAAACGAACGGACCCGGAGGGAGCGCGCAAACGCACCACCGCCGAGCGCGCACGCGACTGGTTCATCTCGAGTTATCCGCTGCTTGGCGCGATGGCTTCGGCCTTCACGATCGTCGAGGATCAGTTGATCTGTCACCGCATGGAGATCGGTGTGGCGGCTGTGAACGCCTATGCGCGCGAAATCTATATCAACCCAGCCGCTGGCCTGGGGGTCGAGGAATGCCGGTTCGTCATGGCGCACGAGTTGCTGCATGTCGCCCTCGAGCATCAGAAGCGCCGCCGCGGCCGCGATGCGGAGTTGTGGAACGTTGCTTGCGACTATGTGATCAACGGCTGGTTGATCGAGATGGGGATCGGCAGGCCGCCTCTCCTCGGGCTCCTTCACGATCCCGAGTTGAAGGGGCTCTCGGCCGAAGCGATCCACGACCGGATCGTTTGCGACTTGCGCCGTTTCCGCAAGCTTCGCACCTTTCGCGGAGTGGGCACTGGCGACATGCTTGATGGCGATATCCGCGATTGGTGGATGAGCCGCGACGGCGTGGACCTCGACGGTTTCTATCGCCGGTGCCTGGCGCAGGGGTTCCAGCTCCATTGCGAGGGCGGGCGCGGATTGTTGCCGGCCGGGCTGATCGAGGAGATCCGGGCGCTCAGCCAGCCGCCGATTCCGTGGGATGTCGAACTGGCGAAGTGGTTCGATCACCGGTTTCCGCCACGCGATCGAAAGCAGAGCTACGCGAGAGCGAGCCGCCGCCAGTCGTCCACCCCGGATATTCCGAGACCACGCTGGGTGTCGGCCGGGCTCGACCCTGAACGAACCTTCGGCGTGGTGCTCGATACCTCGGGCTCAATGGACCGCGTGATGCTCGCTGGCGCCTTGGGCGCGATCGCGAGTTACGCGGTGTCGCGCGAGGTGGGCGCGGTGCGGGTCGTGTTCTGCGACGCTGCCGCCTACGATCAGGGCTACATGGCGCCCGAGGAGATCGCCGGTCGCGTGCAAGTGAAAGGACGCGGCGGAACCGTGCTGCAGCCCGGCATCGACATGCTCGAGCGCGCGGACGACTTTCCGAGAAACGGTCCGCTGCTGATCATTACCGATGGCCAGTGCGACGCGTTCGAGGTGCGCCGCGAACACGCGATTCTGCTACCGGAGGGGCGGAGTCTGCCGATGCCCGCAAGAGGTCCGGTCTTCTATTGTGGTTGATCAAGATCTGGATTGCCTATCCGATCCCCTTTTCCGTTCGAAGCGGTTTCAGACTGAAATCGCAAAGGTGGAGCGAGGAGAGGGATGTTCGCATCCGGTCGCTGTCGCGGGTAAACGCCGGCTCCTGCCTGTCGATGAACTCCCTTCGACTTCCTGACTGACCCCCCACGAAGTTGATTCGCTCGATCAATTGGCGGAGGAGTAGGGATGGCCCTGGCTACCGTTCGGTTCCGTTTGCCAAGTGCTCCATGAGGACGACAATCCGTTGGAGCCGCGGGGCGCTTTGGGTTGGCACTCATCGATGAGGTCTACGGCGCCGAGTTGCCAACACTGCGAAGACTTCGCGAGAGCGGGTACGCCAGCCGCTCCGTGTTCACACGGGAAGCAGCGATCCGCGCGAAGCGGATCGATCGCGGGTGTTGCCGATCCCTTCGGCTGCGGCCGAGCGGACGCCGGTCACCATGTGCTGCGCGATATCGGCTAGGGCGGCCGTCGCCATCTGCAATGATTCCATCTGCGCCGGCAGGCGTTCGGCCTCGAGTTCCGGGCAGCCGAACTTGACCATGCCGCGGGTGCGGATGCTCATGCCCGCCTCCTTGCGGAGGGCCTGGAAGCCGATGTGTTCGCGGACGTCGAACGGCCAAAGCGCGTCGGGGATGCGGCGCCGCACTGGCGAGGTGAATCGCCCCGCGTCGACATCGAGCACCACCGCCTTGGTGAGCAATGCCAGGCGGTCGATCAGTTCCGCCTGGAAGCGGACCGCCGCGCAGGCGCTTGGGACGGGGACCGGCGTCAACATCTGAACGCTGATTTCGTAGCGGCTGGCCGTGCACAGAGTGAAGTCTTCGGACGTATAGCCGAGCTCTTCCTTGTGGGTAAGCCAGTGGTGGGCGATCGCCTTGGGCGCGGTTTGGACGGCCACGCGGACGACGAATCCGGCTTCATTGACTGCGACGAAGCGCCCGAGACCGAGGCGGGTTTCGCCCTCGACCACGCGAAGCTTGTCATCCACGGCTGCCAGCCGGGCATTGAGCGCGCCGTCCGTGCCGCTCGGGTTGGCGATCTCGTCCAGGCGCGGCAACACTTCCGCCCGGGCATAGAGTATCGCCGAGTACCGCGCGGCCGGGCCGGGGCCGGCTTGCCTGTTGTCGAGATGAGATTGAACGTCGACCATCGTTAGCTTTGATCGGCGGATGGCGGGGCGGGCGTTAGATGCACCCCCTAAGGCGGGGAACATAGGGGATTTACCTGATTGCATCCTCCGGCACCGAGCCTTAGTCTAAGGACATGAGAATCCTCTGCGCGATCTTGTGCGCGACGGCTGTTTCGGCACAGGACAAGTCGAGCGAGCGAGCCACCTATACGTATGACGTGAACGGGCGGCGCGTGCTCGATTCGCAAAGCTCGTCGTCGAGCGGCCGCGGCGCCGCCTCGAACACCGAATCGACCCGTACGCTGAACGGACGGTTGGCACCGCTGCAAAAGGTCGAGGAGCGTGTGGTCTCCGACGGTCCGGAGGGCAAG
>CADECY010000035.1:0-51502 GCA_902825945.1 uncultured Acidobacteriota bacterium | reverse complement strand
GTTCGAAACTCGCAAGAATCCGGACGGAAGCGAAACCCGGCGAACCACCGCTTACGAAACCGACGTTAACGGCCGGTTCTCGCTGCGGCAGCGCGAAACCGAGCAGGTCACCAAGCCGGGCGGCGTCGAACGTGTCGATGCGCTGGTCGAGCGTCCTTCGCTAAACGGCGGTCTCCAAGCCGATGAAAAGCGCGTCACTGTATCGCAGGGTCCCGAGGGTGACCGGCAAAAGGATGTGACGGTCTACCGGCGCACGTCCGGCGGCGAGTTCGGTGTGGCGCAGCGCGAAATCGAGCAGGTGAAGGCCGCCAACGGGCAGACCACGACCGCAACCGCCGTTTACAGCACCAATTCGACCGGCAACATGGAACTGGCGACCCAGAAGGTCTCGACGGTGAAGAAGGCCGCGGACGGGTCCGAGGTCGAAGTGGTGGACCTCTACGGGAACGCCCAGCCGGGGCGCGCCGCCGCGGGTGGACCGGCGCTGCGCGAGCAGCAGGTGATCGAACGGAAATCCGCCAACGGGCAACAGGTCGAGATCCTGAGCGTGCGGCGCCCGCAACTCGATTCGGGCAAACTGGGCCCACTTACGAAAGTCTCCGAGACCGTTTGCTCGGGCGACTGCAAGAAGAACTGACGGTCAGCTCCGCCGCTTGCGGAGCTTCAGCCAGATGGCGGCCAAACCACCCGCGGTCATCAGCAACGTTGCTGGCTCCGGGTTGTGGATCACGGCTCCAGTGTCGGCGTTCCAGGAAATCGGAACGTCGATGTAGAGCGGCCCCGCGGCCGATTGCGTCGTCTTGTCGGCACGCACCACTGCGGAGAGGATGCCGCCGTGAGTGAACTTCGTGAATTGGAGTCCGCCGCCCGTGGCCAGCGGCAAGGTGCTGTAGCCGTCCGGATAAGCGATCTGGCTGGACTGCCATGGCAGCCAATCGTAGCTGTGCAGGTTCTGGTAGCAGGTTCCGGGCGCGCATCCGCCGCTGCCGAAGGTAAGCGTCACCGGACCGACAGCCCCGGCCATGACCTCCGCGAACATCGCGACACGGCCATTGGCGATCGCGAGTGACGACACCATATCGACCGAATGAAATGCATACTTTTCACTCTTTCCGCTGGAAGTCAGCACGAGATAGAAGAGGCTGGTGCCTCCGATGTCTTCGGTTGAAAGTGTGACCGACCCGTCCGTCACCGCCGCGGAAGGCAGAATCGGCGCGGCGGAAACCGGCGCCAAAATGGCGAAGCTGAACAGCAACGATCGGAGCTTCATGGTGGACCCTGGCCGTCTTACAATTGTCCGCTTAAGGACAACCTCAGCATATCACCCCATCCACCAAATTTCCATTGCCCGTACCCCTATTTTGGGGAATAGTGCAGAACTGCTAGTCCTCGGTGAACAAATGGCGCAAATAGCGCTCGGGCGTCTCGAGGAATCCGCGCGTGACGCGGTAGTGCTCGGTATCGCGGTAGTCTACGGGACGGAACTCGCCGCCGTCGATCGAAAGGACTTGGGCGCCGGGCAACGCCATCAGGATCGGCGAATGCGTGGCGATCAGGAACTGCGCGTGTCCGTTGAGCGAGAGGTCGCGCAGGATGGCCAGAAGCGAGAGCTGGCGATTGGGGGAAAGGGCCGCTTCCGGTTCGTCGAGAATGTACAGACCGTCCTCGAAATGATGTGAAAACAGCGACAGAAACGACTCACCGTGCGACTGCGCCAGCAGCGACTTGCCGCCGTAGGCCCGGAAGTTCGATCCCTGATGTTCGAGATACTCGGCGAACTTGTAAAAGCTCTCGGCGCGGAGGAAGAAGCCCCGGACGCCCTGGTAGGTCCAACCGAGCCGGAGCGCGGGAACCAGCGGACTCACGGCGTCGTCATCCTGGCTCTGATGATGCTGGCGTGATCCGCCCTCGGTGTTGAACCCCGCGCGCTGTGCCACCGCTTCGAGCAGGGTTGACTTGCCGCTTCCGTTTTCGCCCACGAAAAACGTCACCATGTGGTCGAGCGTGAGTGCGAACGGGCGCGAGAACAGCGGCAGATCGAACGGGAACTGCCGAGGCTCGATGCGATCGGGCGGGAGTGCGATTCGGGATAGGAAGGGGCGCGCAGCCATTGAACTCACGATCATAGCGAAGGGTTCGGACAACCTGTCGCCGAGGTTCGGACATTTTGTCGGGTTGGTGGACCCGGCTTGCTCATTCTCAACGGTTTTGGTTTGGCACTCCGTGTGCTCTAAGTCAGAGTGCACACGCAAGACGGGTTCATTCCCGCCCTCGCGCCGGAAAGCCAGAACGGCGCGAGGCACTTCTCTGGGCCGCCCATTTGGGCGGCCTTTTTTCATTGGGACTGATCCGGTCCGCTAGTTCTGAATCTCAGGCCTGCCCGGCCGGTACTTCCGGCTTATTGCCCAACCGTGGGTGGCTATCCATACTGAGCCTGACTGCTATGCCCGACGAAAGCCTGTTGTCCTATCCTGAGTCCACGACCCTGATCCCGCCCGGTTTGGCGGCCTCGCCGGCTGATCTGCAGCTTGCGCGCCGCACCGGCGTCGAGGTGGTGGGGAACTGGGTGATCGACCGCGAGATCAATGTGGTGCGGAGGCGCTACTGGGGCAAGGTGCCGGCCGAGGGAATGGACTTCCCCGAGGTCTGAGCACCGCCTATTGGCGTGGCCGCCCGCCTCGGATTCTCTCGGCTCCGTGTGCCGAGAGAAGGGTCGTCCCCCCGCTGGAATCCGGTGCGTCCACTTCCGCGCCCCTCGATTTCAGGAAGCGAGGCGCGTTGACATTGCCCGTCATGGCTGCGTGGTGGAGCGGTCCTCCCGGTCTCCCCGCGTTCACGGGCACGCCATCCGAAATGAGATCCTCGATCGTTCCCAGGTCGTCCCGATGCACGGTACATAGCAGCAACTGGACCGGGTGCGGTGAAGCCGCCATGCGGTGAATGAAATGAATAGAGCCGTGCTTCCAGCAAAGCAGAGCGTGGCGACGCCACCAAGGGCAAGCCACCGCCCGCTTGCAAGTGCTTTCCACGAAGTGCGTCACGGACGGTCCTGCGCACCGTGCTCCCAAGTCGGCCCCAAAATGCGACGGCCGAGGGGCGCAACCTACGGCGGGAAAACCGTGCCCGCGCTTCGCGCCCAGAGCGGAAGCCGGGCCAGTTTCGCGCGTACGTTCCGGCTCCATACTACAATCATAGGCATCCCATATGGCTGAAACTGCTCTCCATCGCCGTGGATTTCTATCCCTTGCTCCGCTTGCCGCCGCAGCGGCAGCCGAATCGGCGGGCCCTCGGACCGTCTTCGCCACCGGCGACGGAATCCCCTACACGCCCTCCGATTACGCCAAGCTTTTGGCGCGCCTTGCCGGCGAAGGCAAGGTGAAGGCCGACAACTACTCGCTTGGCGGATCGGTCGAAGATCTCGAAGTCCGGATGGCGAAGATTCTCGGCAAGGAAGCAGCGATCTGGATGGCGACGGGCACGCTCGCCAATCAGATTGCCGTCCGGCAGTTGGCGGGTTCGCGGCGGCGCGTGATCATCCAGGCCGAAAGCCACCTCTATCGCGACTGCGGCGACTGCTGCCAGACTCTCAGCGGACTCAACCTCATGGCGCTCGCACCCGGCAAGGCGACGTTCACTCTCGATGACATCGAACGCGTCGCCAATGATTCGGCCTCCGCCCGCGTGGTCACGCAAATCGGCGCGATCCAGATCGAATCGCCCGTGCGCCGGCGGACGGGCGAGCGCTTCGACTTCGAAGAGATGAAACGGATCTCGGCATGGGCTCGCAAGCACGAGATCGGCATGCACATGGACGGCGCCCGGCTGTTCCTCGAGTGCGCCTATTCGGGCCGTCCGATTCAGGAGTACACGAGTCTGTTCGACACTGTGTATGTCTCCTCGTACAAGTACTTCAACTCGCCCAGCGGCGCGATTCTCGCCGGTCCGAAAAAGTTCATCGACGGGCTCTATCACACGCGGCGCATGTTCGGAGGCGGACTGCCGCATGGATGGCCTTTCGCCGCGGTGACGCTCCATCATCTCGATGGATTCGAGACGCGCTACAAGAAGGCGGTCGATACGGCCGAAGCGGTCATCTCGCGCCTGAGTAACGATGGAAACTTCGAGATCGTCCGCGTTCCGAATGGCACCAATATCTTTCAGATGCGCACGCAGAACGCGAACGGCCCCGTTTATCAGCACCGCTTGCAGGAGGCGGGCGTCGTGGCTGCCGCGCCGTCCGGCCAGCAGTTGAACCTGCAGGTGAACGAGACCTGGGGGTGGGCCTCGCCGGATGAGATCGCGGCGAGGTTCCGCAAGGCCCTCGGGTAGATTCAGGCCAGGAAGCCCAAATCCTTGGTCGCAAAGTTCCCGAGATTCGGGAACACCGATGGAAGAGCCGCATCGGCCACGCCGAACCACTTGGCGAGTGTCGCGCCATATTGGTCGAGCGAAGTCGTGGGGATCATCGCGCCCCGGCTGCCCGAATCGTTCGGACCACCGAGCGCCATCAGCGGATAGCTCCCGTACAGGTCGCCGCCCTTCACCGCGCCGCCCATCACGAGGTAGTGGTTGCCCCACCCGTGATCGGTTCCGACTCCGTTCGGTTGCAGCGTGCGCCCGAAGTCCGATTCGGTGAATGTGGTCACCTGATCGGCGACGCCCATCTCCGCGGTTGCGTTGTAGAAAGCGGCCATCGCTTCCGACACGTTCTTGAGCAGATCCCAGTGCGCCCACGACTGCGAGCCGTGGGTGTCGAACCCGCCGAGCGAGCAGAAGAAGACCTGCCGCGAAAGTCCGATCTGGCCGCGCAGCGCGATGATCTGCGCGATCTGCTTCATTTGGTTTCCGATCGAGGTTCCAGGGAACTGCGTCGAGAACGCCTGGCCCGAACCAGTCGACGAGAGCATCTGGTCGAGCGTGAGCGCATCCTGACGAACCCTGTTCGCGGCCTGGATGACCGAGAGGCCGGAATCGAGTGTAAGAATCTGCTGTAGCGCGTTCTTCCGCGCGGCGGCCGCCGTATCAGGCCACGTGTTCATTCCCGAAAGCGTGAGACCGATGCCCGGAATCAGGCTCGCTGCCTGCACCACGCTTCCCACGTTGAACAGCGCGGGACCGTTCGCCGAGATCGAAGGCGGGAACGTCGAAGCACCGTTCAGCGACTGGACAGCGTCCGCCGCGCGTCCGGCCCATCCGGTTCCGCCCGATGAGGACGGGATACCGCTCTGCATCTGCTGAATCTGATCGGAGTGCGAGAACAGATTCGTGGGAACGGGCACGCTCGCCGCGAGGTACTGCGCGCGAGTGACGGGTTGCACGAGGGTTCCGGCGTTCGCCACCACGGCGAGCTTCTTCTGTCCCCAGAGTGGATGAATCGCCGCGAGCCCGCCATTGAAGGCGTACGGTGTGCCTCCCGGAGTCGCGATGTTGAGGATCGGCGCGTTCTGATCGGGCAGCGCGAGTCCGCCGCGGATCGTCTTGTACGCCGTGTTCTCCGCGGGCGTCATCGGAATCACCGTGTTGTGTCCGTCACTGCCGCCGGCCAGGAAGACGCAGACGAGCGCCTTGTAGCCGGAACTCTGTGCCAGCGCATTGACAGCGCCGAAGCCGTTCAGTCCAATCACTCCGGCGGAAACGCCCGCCAACGATTTCAGGAAATTGCGTCGTGAAGTCATGGTCAGTGTTCCTCCGTTAGTACTGCACCGCGTATTGGCCGCTCAGCGCGGTCAGGTAGAGAGCCGTGAAGACACGGCCGTTGTTGTCGTATTGCGCGTCCACCGCCGTGGTGAGTGCCGCGCGCATCTGCGAGCTCATTCGGCCGTAGAGCAGCGCCTGATCCACCGCGTCGATCAGCGCGGGCGTGTTGCCCGCGACCGCGTTGTAGGGGGTCAGATTCACCGGGAAGTCGCCGCTTGCCTGTCCATTCAGGATGTTGGCGAACATCCCCGCGCGGACGACCGATTCCGAGGCCGAGTAGATCTGGAACTCCGGTCCGAACAACGGCTGCTTGGGAATCCGGTAGAACGGCGAGTAGTATCCGAACACGGAGGGCGGATTCATGATCGCCTGCTGCATGTTGACGAAGTTGTAGACCTGCAGGTTGTTGCCGTTGATGGGCGCTCCACCCAGTGCCCGCGTGAAAGCAAGGATGTGGTAAATCGCGTCTTTGAGCCGGCCCGATGCCGCGCCGGCCGTGTCGTTGCGGGCTTCCGTATCCGTGAGGACCGCCTTGGCCAGGGCCTTCAGATCGCCACGCACACCCGCTCCGTTGTTGTCGAAGACGGCCGAGATGCGCTGCACATACGCCGGACTGGGATTGCTCATCACGGTCGCGCGGATCAGGCGGAGCGCGATGAACGGACCCACGTTCGGATGATTGAAGACGTTGTTGATGACGCCCGCCATATCCTGCTGCGTGTTCTGACCGGCGGGCAACACCGCACCGTTCAGTAGTGTCTTGGCGCCTGTATCGTGGTAGGCATCCCGCGGCTGCAGCGGGCCGGAAAAGTTCTCCCAGTTGAAGCCCGTTGCGTTCGAGCCCGGATAGGTCCAACCGGTGAGCGCGCGCGCGAATTCCTTGATGACGGCCTGGTTGTAGGTCGGAATGGGCTGACCCTGCGGATCGAGCTTGTTCGTTCCATCCGGGTTCAGTTGATAGAGCCCGATCGAGAACAATTGCAGCAGTTCGCGCGGGAAGTTCTCGTTTGGACTCGTGGTGGCGGTCGCCTTGGCGGAATTGGCGTGATCGAGGTACTTGCCCATCTGCGGGCTCACCGCGATTTCCTCGAGCAGCGTCTTGTAGTTACCGAACGCGTTGCGGCTGAGGATCTGGAAATAGGGCACGATCTCGGGTGCGTAGATGTTCTTGTTGGCCGAGATGACGACGATGTTCGCCAGCGCTTGGATCATCCGTTGACGAAGCTGATCGGGCGCCGTGCCGTAGCGGTGGAGCAACTGGCTCTGGGCGTCGCTGATGCTCGCGGGCACGGCGAACACGGTCTCGGGCAGTGCGAGTTGCTCGTTGATCCAGGCATCGGTGCCGTCCTGCAGAACCTTGTCGATCAACGCGGGCGTGGGTCCGAACGCGGCTTGTTCGAGGAGCCTGCCGGCCTTGAGCTTCGACATGTTCGGCGCGGGTGTGGCGCTCACCTTGATGTTGAACGCATTCGAGGTCGCCGCGTTGGGCGCCGGATTCGACACCGTGATCGGAATCGTGGTTCCGATCGCGAGGTTGGTCGAGCCCGTGGCGGTGAGCGTCGAGGGCGACACGTAGACGGTCGTGATCGCCGTGCCGTTGAAGAGCACCTGCGAGCCCGCGACGAAGCCCGATCCGGCGACCGTCAGCGAGTAGGCGCCCTGCTGGATGCTGCCTGGAGTGACGAGGCTGATCGCTGGCGGCGGAGGCGGAGGAGCCGCTGTCACCGTGATGTTAATCGGGCTGCTGGTGGCGGCGCCGTTGCCCGGATTGGTCGCGGTGAGCGGATAGGTTCCCGCCGTCGCAATCGAGCCGGTCGCCTTGATGGATGTGGGCGAGACGTAGGTGGCTGTCCAGGTGGCGCCGCCGACCTTGATGATCGTGGCCGCGTCGAAGTTCGAGCCGTTGATGCTCAGCGTCTTGGTTCCGGCAGGGAAGCTCGACGGATTCGAACTCCAGACGTTCGGCTTCTTCTGGGTGATCGTCAGGGTCGCCGAGCCGGACTTGGTGGGATAGGCCGTGCTGGTCGCCTTGACGATCACCGCGTTGGCTGCCGGCACGATAGTGGGCGCGGTGTAGAGACCGTTCGACGAGACGGTCCCATACGTGGAGTTCCCTCCATCCACGCCGTTGACCGACCATTTGATCGTGTTCGGCGACAGCGGCACATAGGCGGACAACTGGCGAGTCGTCCCCTTCTCCACGTTGCCGCTGGAGTAGACCTCGATATTCTGCGCGTATGCCCACGGCGCAGCGGCGAAAAGCAGGCACAGCGGCCTGAAAAGCGAGCGAGAATGCATTCCAACCTCCTAGAATTGGCTCTCATCGCATTGTGCGGCATCAGGGGGTGAAACCGGTCAAAAATTCGTCTCGGGTTGATGCCTTATGGTTTCTGTAAGGCATTGTGTTTACAAAGAGAAAGCCCCAGGAGGGTTGCTCCCGGGGCTTGTTTGGTACGGGTGCTGAGGTCGAGGTTTAGAACTCGGCCTGGATACCCATGGTGATCAGGCGCGGACCTTGTTGCGGACCGGTGGCCCGGCCGAAGTTCGGATCCAGGAAGTTGCCGTTGACGCCGAAGTTGGTTCGGTTGAACAGATTGAGAAAATCGGCGCGGTAACGGAACTGCACCGCGTTCTCACCGATGTGGACAACGTTGAACGTCTTCAGGAGCGACAGGTTCTCGGTGAGCGTACGCGGGTTGCGGAGGCGCGTGTCATACCAAGGCGCGCTGCCGAATTCGAGATCCTGCAGCGGGTTGGCAAACGGCGCCGTACCGTTCACACAGGTGTTTCCCGCGGCCGTGCACGGAGTGAACCAGCGCACACCCGGGTTGTTCGGATCCAGATCGCCCCGGCTTCCGTTCGCTCGGAGGGCCGTGCCGGTGTAGTTCGCGCGCCGGCCGCGAGTGAACAGAAGGGGTGCCAACGTGTTTTGCGACGCGATTCGGATCGGGGCCGGTGTCGAGTAGCGCTGAATCCCACCGACGTTCCAGCCGCCTACAACCAAGTCCAGCGCCTTGCTGTTCGCCAGCCATTTGCGGCCCTTGCCGAACGGAAGATCGAACGAGTTCAGGAAGTTGAACACGTGCGGCTGATCGAAGGGAAGAAGGCTCTTTTCGACCGCCAGGTTGAAATTGTCCTGAGCCGGGATCGAGGTGTTCTGGCTGAAGATCTGGCGGAAGTGAAGTCTCCCGAGTGACTTTGAAAACGTGTAGGCACCCATCATCTGCCACAGGCCGAAACGCCGCTCCACTTTGGCCTGGAGCGAGTCATACCAGGTCTGGCCGTCGCCAGAGTTGCGATCCTGAATATTGGTGTATTGCGGGTACGGCCGCAGCGCCTGTGCAACCGTCTGGTTGAGCGGGAAGCTCGTGAACGGCCGGTTGACTCCCAATGCCGTAACAGCCGCTGCGTTGCTGAACTGGGTCGTGAGTCCGCGCCCGAACGTATTGAGGTATCTCGGATCGACCTGGTTGGCGTCGATCGTGGAGTTCAATCCGCGGCCGCGGTTCCCGACGTAAGCCACATCCACGAGGAACTTCTGAACCTCATGCTGGACGTTGAAAGACCAGCTGTAGATGCGCGGGGCTTTGCCGAAATCGGGCCCCATGTACTCGACGTCGAGGAAATTGGAGAACGTCGGATCGATGAAGGGAGGGCGCTGTGCTCCCGCTAGAGAGAGTGGCGTATCCCAAAGCATCGCTGCGTTGACGCCTTGCGACGGGAACGCGAGAGCGCGTCCGCCGAATCCGTCGTTGCAGCCGCACCCGCCGTTGCCGAGGGTCTGGTAGTGGATGCCGAAGCCTCCGCGCAGCACCGTCTTCGACCCGGCCTGGTACGCAAAACCCGCGCGAGGACCGACGGAGCTGAAATCGGTCGGATAGGGACGCTTCACGCCGATCCGGCCCGTGCCGGAGCCCATGAAGATCATCGCACCGGCTCGATTGTCAGCCGCTGGGTTCGTGGTGGTTGGACTGAAGGAAGACAGACCGTTCAGGTCGTGGAATCCAATCGGCACTTCGTAACGCACGCCGAGTTGCAGGCTCAACTTCGGCGCCACTCGCCAACTGTCTTGGAAGTAACCCGCATGATACCCGTAGCGGATTTCGCGAATGGGCGCGGGCAGGGTGCTCAAGTTGGCGCTATAAACCTGGCCGAGCAGGAAGCTGGCGAAGGAATGGCCCGTGCTGCCGCCGGCCGCTGGGTTCGATGTCTGAATCCGGTCGAAGCGGAAATCGCCGTTCGAGCCGGCCGAGTCCGATGCCCACGTGCGGAGACGGCGGACGTCACCGCCCATCTTGAATTCGTGCTTGCCACGGATGATCGAGAGATGTGAGTTCACGTGGTAGGTGGTGTTGTTCTGGCCGCCCGCGTTGACCTTGCCATCCTGAACACCGAACGGTGTCAGTCCGTCGGGTCCCAGGACATTCGGGCCGGCGCTGCTGAACGACACGCGCGGCGTCGCGTCCGTGGGAAGATTCAGGCCGACTTTCGAGCCAAAACCCTGCTGGGCGGGATTGTCCCATCCCTGCCGGGTTCGGCTGTAGCTAACTGTCGAATGCAGCAGGCTCGTGGGGCTGATCACCCAATCGTGATTGACTCGGAAGTATTGCGGCTTCTGGAAGCTCTTGCCGAGACCCTGGTTGATCGGGCCGGGCAACGCGGAGTTCCCTTCGTCATTCTGGTCTTGCAGGCTGTGGAAGTAGGCGATCCGGTTGTTCGGCGTGAAAGCGTGATCGAACTTCAGGCTCCAGATCGTATCCGTTCGCTTGCTGGTATTGACGAAGTCGAGATTGTTTTGCGCCTGCGGACGCGAGGGATCGGGGATAAACGGCAGGAACGCCGCCGAAACCCGGCTGAAGCGCGCGCGAGGGATTTGATTGTTCGGGAACGGCTGACGGGTCGTGGTGGCACCGGAGCCCGCTGTGGTAGCCGGATCGAAAATGGGGAACCCGGTGAAGTCACCGTTCTTCATCGCGACGGTCGCGACTCCGCTCGTCACCTGAGCGATCGACGCGGGACGGAGATCCTTTGTCAGCGTGAACAGCCAAAACGTCTTGTTCCGGCCATTGTACGCCTTGGGCACCCACACTGGGCCACCCACTGAAAAGCCCGTCTCATTGAAGCGCTCTTTCGGCCGGAAGTTCGCCGCTGGATTCGGGTTCGCGTTGCGAGCCCATGCGTTCGCATTCCAGATGTCGCGGCGCATATTGTGGTATCCGCGGCCATGGATCTGGTTGGTGCCCGACTTCGTGATGAACAACTCGACACCACCGCCGACACGACCGTGCTCGGCGTTGTAGTTCGAGGTGAGCAGCTTGAACTCGCCGAACATTTCCATTGCCGGGAAGTTGAACACGGTGCCGCCCGATTCGGGAATCGTCAGGCTGCCGCCATCAATCAGGACTTCCTTGGCGCGTCCGCCCGAACCGTTGATCGACACTTCCGCGCCGACGTTGACGCCCGGCATGTAGGTGACGAAAGACTCCGGGTTGCGGATGCCGCCCGCGAACAGCGGGAGCGTTTCCATGAATTTATTGGAGAAGTTCTGGCCGCGCTCGCTCGAGTTGTTTTCGAGCAACTGTGCCTGCGCGGTCACCTCGACGGTCTGTTGGACCTCGCCGACTTCGAGCGCGATGTCGAGCGCCTGACGCATGCCGACGCGGATCTCGAGATTGGCTCTGTTCAGCTTCTTGAAGCCCGCCTTTTCGACGGTGACGACGTACTGACCGACCTGCAGCGACGGGAAGGCATAGATTCCGGCGTCGGTGCTCAACGTTTGAAGTTCCTGGCCAGTCCCGGTGTTCTTAGCTACCAGTTTGGCCCCCGGAATCACCGCCCCATTCGGATCAGTGATCACGCCTGACAACGACCCTGTGCTGAACTGTGCGGACGCTGGAATTGCCGCCAGAATCAACAACGGGGCAAACCACTTGGTTGTCCTCTTTATCATTAAACCCCTTTTCCAAAGCTCTAGTTCTCGGGCGCACCCGATTGAATTGATTATAACGCAGCGATGACAGCCAACCTCTCGTGCCCTCCCGGGCGCACCATGTAAAGGCTGGTTAAGGATACGGTAGAATCGTAACGCCCTCGGCGCCAATCCGCGCCCCATCATCGTGCGTCCACACCTTCTGTCCGCCATTCTGGCCTGCGGGATTTCCTCCGCCGGCACCCACTCGGGGACCGTCCTTTCCGGCGGTCAGCCGATTCCAGGTGCCGCAGTGACCGCGACTGCGGGCGGAAAGGCGCTCGCGACCTCCACCGAGGCCGATGGGTCGTATCGATTCGACAAGATCGACGACGGCGCCTGGACCGTCGAGATCAGCTTGCCCGGGTTCCAATCCGCCAAGCGCGAGGTCACCGTGGGCGCGGAGGCGAAACCGGAATCCTGGACGCTCGACCTGGCTCCCCGGCGCATCGATCGCGAGCGGATGATGGCGGCGCGGCGGGCGGGATTCCAGCGGGTGATGCTCGAGCGCCAGCAGCGGGCTGGGCAGGAGGGCGAACCGGCCAACGAGCCTCAGCCGGGGGGAGGGGAAGAGCCTGCCTCGCCCGTCGCCAATGCGAATGAGGCTTTCCTGCTGAACGGAAGCGTGAGCGGCGGACTACAGTCCGGGCTCGAGCAAGGTGCGCTCGAAGGCCGCGATTGGATGATGCGCGGAGGACTCGGCATGGGCCCGGGGCTCGGTGGTGGATTCGGTCCGGGGTTCGGACCCGGAGGTCCCGGGGGGCCGGGCGGTCCGGAAGGTCCGCGTGGCATGGGCGGTCCTGGGGGGCCTGGTGGCCCCGGCGGTCCTGGAGGCCCTCCCGGCGGACCCGGTGGTCCTGGCGGCGGCCCGGGTTTCGGACCGGGTGGACGCGGCGGTCCGGGTGGTGGACCTGGCGGCTTCGGAGGCGGACCTCCCGGTGGTTTCGGTGGTGGACCTCCCGGTGGATTCGGTGGCGGCCGGGGACGCGGCGGCTTTGAAGGCGGCCGCGGTGGACCCGGCCGCGAGCGCGCTGACAAGGGCGAGAAGGGAGAGAAGGGAGAGAAGGGCGAGAAGAAGGACGCCAAGCGGCAGCGCCGCGGCGACATGGTGTTCGGCAATCGCGCCGGACGCGGCCAGCCGCAGGTCCGCGGGATGCTCGGATTCTCGTTCAACAACTCGGTGTTCGACGCGCGTCAATACTCGCTCACCGGACAGACCGTGAACAAGCCGAGCTACGCGCAGAACCGCTTCAACGCGATGATCGGCGGACCGCTGATGGTGCCGAAGCTCTTCAAGACCGAGTCCACGTTCTTCACTCTGAACGTACAGTTGAACCTGTCGCAGAATCCGTTCCAGGCGACTTCGACACTCGCCTCGGAGGCCGAACGGCGCGGCGACTTTTCCGCGCGGTCCGTGCAACTTTACGATCCTTTGAACCGGCAGCCGTTCGCGGGCAACATCATCCCCGCTTCGCGTATCGGCGCGGCTTCGCGCGGACTGCTCGACTTCATTCCGCTGCCGAATCAGCCGGGCCTGGTGCAGAACTATCAGTATCTGACTTCGGTGGGGAACGATCGAAGCGAGATCGGCGGGCGGCTGAATCACAGCTTCTCGCGCACCGACCGGGCCGACGTGAACCTGCAGTTCCAATGGCGCGACGGCGTGCAAGCGCAACCGTTCGGATTCCGCGATCCGAACGACGGGCTCGGCATGAACATCGGTACCGGTTGGTCACACACATTCCGCCGCGGACTCGTCAATTCGGTGCGGGCCAACTTCAGCCGGAATCGCTCGCAAACCATTCCGTTCTTCGCGTTCCGTGACGATGTCGCGACGCGGTTGGGAATCGGCGGCGTGGCGAACGATCCGATCAACTACGGTCCGCCGAACCTGTCGTTCACCAACTTCGGTGCGCTCAATGACGCGAGCCATCAGTTGCGGCGCGACCAGACCATGAGCCTTGTCGAGTCGCTGATCTTCGTGAAGGGTTCGCACAACATGACGTTCGGCGGCGAGTACCGGCGGATGCAGCAGAATCTGCGGACCGATCAGAACGCGCGGGGCACGTTCAACTTCAGCGGACTCGCGACGAGCGCTCTCGACGCCAATGGACAACCGGTGGCGAACACGGGCTTCGACTTCGCGGACTTCCTTCTGGGGCTCCCGCAGTCGAGCTCGGTGCGATTCGGCGGCACGAACAACTACTTCCGTTCGACCGTGTGGAACGGCTTCGCGATGGACGATTGGCGCATCCGCCCGAACCTGACGTTGAACCTCGGCCTTCGCTACGAGTACTTCCAGCCGTTCCGCGAGAAGTTCGGGCACATGGCGAATCTGGACATCTCACCGGCGCTCAACGCCGTGGCCGTAGTGACGCCCGGGCAGACGGGTCCGTACACGGGCGCGTTCAGCGGCGGGTTGATCGATCCGGATCGCAACAACCTCTCGCCGCGAACCTCCCTCGCCTGGCGTCCGTTCAAGAAGAAGGGAACGATCGTGCGCGCGGGCTATGGGATCTACTTCAACGGAGCGATCTACAACCAGTTCCCGAACCGGCTCGCTGCGCAGCCTCCCTTCGCGAGCACTGCGAGCATCAATACCAGCACGGGCCGCACGCTCACGATCGGCAACGGATTCGCCACGGCTCCCACGCAAAGCATCACGAACACGTACGCGGTGAACCGCTTCTATCGCGTTCCGTACGCGCAGAGCTGGAACCTTTCGATCTCGCAGCCCCTGAAGCGCGCGCTGATCCTCGAACTCGGCTATCTCGGAACCAAGGGCACCGCGCTCGACTTGCAGCGGCTGCCGAATCGCGCCGCGCCGGGCTCTCCGCTCACGGCCGAGCAGCGCCGGCAGATCGGCAACGCGACCGGCTTCACATGGGACACATCGGAGGGCAACTCGATCTATCACGCGGCACAGGTCCGATTGACGCGGCGATTCCAGAAGGGCGTGTCCGCGAACCTGTTCTATACGTTCTCGAAGTCGCTCGACAACGCGTCGACCTTCGGAGGCGGCGGCGCGACGGTGGCGCAGAACGACAGAGACCTCCGCGCCGAACGCGGACTGTCGAGCTTCAACCAGACGCACGTGATGAACGCTTTCTGGATTCTGACTTCGCCCGTCCGCGATACCGGCTCGCGCTGGCTGCGCAACTGGACTCTGAGCGGCGGCCTCCAAGCGAGTTCGGGAACTCCGCTTACGGCGCGTGTCCTCGGCAATCAAGCGGACTCGGCGGGAACCGGCGCCACGGGCACGGGTCGAGCCGATGCGACCGGACTTCCACTGTATGACGGTCCGGGCTTCTTCAACCTCGCGGCCTTTGCGATTCCGCGCGCGGGAACGTTCGGGAACTCGGCGCGCAACGTGATCGACGGTCCGGGGCGCGTGACGATGAACGCTTCGTTCGGACGCTCGTTCCGGTTCGCGGACCGGCGCAGCGTCGAGGCGCGTGTCGAGAGCCAGAACGTGCTGAATCAGGTGAACTATACCAATGTCGGAACCGTGGTGAACGCGCTCAACTACGGACTCGCCACTTCCACCGCCGGCATGCGCACGGTGCAGATCTCGCTGCGGATGAGGTTCTAACAGCATGAAGCGGAATCGAGCTTTGTTTGCCGTGCCACTTTGCTTCGCGCTCGTGGCGCAGCAGCAGGAAGAGCCAGTGTTCCGGTCGAGCACGCGGCTGGTGGTGGTGGATGTGCTGGTGAAGGACAAGTCCGGCAAGGAGATCACGAATCTCACGAAGGAAGACTTCGTCGTGATCGAGGATGGCAAGCCGCAGCAGATTTCGATCTTCGAATTGCAGAAGCTCGAGTCCGCGCCGGTGCCGATGGCTCCCGTTGCTACGTCGCCCGGAGCGAAGCCAGCCGTCGCGCAGGCTCAGGCGAAGACGATCACGTCGGCCTCTCCAGGGAAGATCACCTACCGCGACAAGCGGCTGATGGTTTTGTTCTTCGACATGTCGTCGATGCAGGTTCCCGAGCAGATTCGCGCGCAGAAGGCGGCGGAGAAGTTCGTGAAGGAGCAGATGACTCCCGCCGACATGGTGGCGATCCTGACATTCGCGAGCAAGCTGCGCGTGGATCAGGACTTCACCGCCGATCGCGATCAGTTGCTCGCGATGATCGGGCAGCTTCGCGTGGGCGACGCGGCGGATCTGGCGGGCGAAGCTTCCACGGCGGACGAGAACGGCGAGGACACGGGCGCTGCATTCGAAGCCGACGAAAGCGAATTCAACATCTTCAATACGGACCGCAAGCTCGGCGCGCTGGAATCGGCGGCGAAGATGCTCGGCGCGCTTCCCGAGAAGAAGGCGCTCGTCTACTTTTCGAGCGGCGTGGGCAAGACCGGGATGGAGAATCAGTCGCAGTTGCGATCGACAGTGAACGCCGCGGTTCGGGCGAACATCTCGTTCTATCCGGTGGACGCGCGCGGACTCGTGGCAATGGCTCCGGGCGGCGATGCGTCGAAAGCGGCTCCGCGCGGAACGGGGCTGTTCTCGGGCCAGTCACAACGGCAGCAGCGCGACAAGCACGCCGATCAGCAGGAGACGCTCGAGACGCTCGCGGCGGATACCGGCGGCAAGGCGTTCTTGGATAACAACGACCTCAGTGTGGGCATTCAGCAGGCGCAGGAGGATGTCCGCAGCTATTACGTGATCGGCTACTATTCGGGCAATTCGAATCCAGATGGCAAGTTCCGCCGCGTGCAGGTCCGGCTGGCGAACAAGAACTTGCAAGCCAAACTCGACTATCGCAGCGGCTACTTTGCCCCGAAGGATTTCGCGAAGTTCAACTCCTCGGACAAGGAGCGGCAACTCGAGGAGGCGCTGCAACTGGGCGATCCGGTGACCGATCTTCCGATCGCGCTCGAGGTGAACTATTTCCGTCTGGCGAAGGATCGCTATTTCATTCCGGTGGCGGTGAAGATTCCCGGGTCCGAGGTGGCGCTGGCGAAGAAGGGCGCGGGCGGGAACACGGAGCTCGACTTCATCGGTCAGGTCCGCGATTCCAAGGGACGGCTTGCGGCGACGGTGCGCGATGGAATCAGCGTGAAGCTGAACGCCGCCGATGCCGAGCGGCTCGAGTCGCGCAACTTCCAGTACGATACGGGATTCACGCTGACGCCGGGCGAGTACACGTTGAAGTTTCTGGCCCGCGAGAATCAGAACGGCAAGCTCGGCACGTTCGAGGCGAAGTTCACGGTGCCCGATCTCACTGCCGCGGACAAGATGCTCGTGAGCAGCGTCGTGCTCGCGAATCAGCGCGAGAGCTTGAAAGCGGCGGTGGGCGGCGCGGCTCCGAAGAGCAAGCTGCTGGCGCGGAATCCGCTCGTCGAAGGCGATCAGAAACTGATCCCGAGCATCACGCGGGTGTTCCGGCCGAACCAGAATCTCTACTTGTACGCCGAGGTCTACGATCCGGCGCTCGATCCGAACGACAAGCGGGCGAGCCTATCGACGACGGTCAGCTTTTATCGCGGGCGGCGGAAGGTGTTCGAGTCCGCGCCGTTGCGGGTGGCGGACGCGAGTGAGAAGCGGCCGGGTGTGTATCCGGTGCAGTTCGAGGTACCGCTGGCGGACTTCAAGGCGGGCAAGTACACGTGTCAGGTTTCGGTGATCGATGAGATCGGGAAGCGGTTTACGTTTCCGCGGGCTTCGGTGGTGGTGTTACCGTAGCGGCGTGCTCAGGCTCGGAGACCCAGCCACTGGGAGAGGCGCGCCGCGACCATCTCGAACTGGCTTGGGGAGAGCGTTCCCAAACGACGCACGGCCCAAGCGCGTGGGTACGTGGAAATGCCCTGGACCGAGAACGCGCCCGGCCTGAGGAAGGAAGCGGTCACCGCGACCTCGAACTGCCCCCCTCGGACATCGGTTGTGTGAGGAACAACCGTGACAATCGCCCGGTCCTCATCGCCGTAGTCGATGCTCACGACCAGAACCGGCCGCGTCTTCGCGGCCATTCCGAGATCGAAGAGCCAGACCTCACCTCGGCGAGGCCGCATCTTCCTCTCGATCCAGGTACGCAAAGAGGCACTTGCCTGCCTCGCCGATCTCCTCGTCGCTCAACGGACCGGAATCGAATGGCAGTTCACGCGTGCGGCGGAGAATCTCTACCGCAAACTCTTGGCGTTCGCCGGGCGGGAGAGATTCGAACGCATCGAGCAATTCCAGTGCGTGTTGGCTCATGCTTTCAACCTACCGATTTCCGCGACTCGCCGCAAGCCGCTACTCGTCCAACTCGATCAACCGCAACGCCACCGTGCTACTTGCGCCAGCTTCGACTGTGACGCCGGCTGCCTTCTGACGATACGGTTCGCGGAACTCGGGATCGCGCCATAGATCGTCATCCGCCTTTTCCAAAGCGAACAGCGAGTACTTGCCGGGGCGGACTCCGGTGAAGCGGAAGACGCCGTTCTCGTCGGTGATCGACTTCTCCGGACGCCGGCCAGCCTCGATCGGAATCAGGGTGACGGCGACATCCGGCGCGGGCTTGCCGTCACGAGTGGTGACGGCTCCGTCGATGGTTCCTCCCGCGCGGCTCAACACGACGAGCAACTGCGCGGAGGTCGACATCTCGAAATCGTCCCACGGGATCTCGCTTTCTCCGAGACGAATCGACTGGACGAAGAAGCCCGCCGGGACGCCGCCGACATCGACCGAGTAGCGGCCCTGAGGGATCTGATCCGGCATGGTGAACTTGCCGGACGCATCGACACGCGCTTCCCAGCGAGGGTGATCGGGACGTTCCAACGTGATCCTCATTCGGCTGGTGTCCGGCTTGGCGCCTTCTTCGGCGGCGGTCACGCGTCCCGAGACGACTGGCGCGCGCGACACCGCGACCACCACACCGGAGAGATCGCCCGTGACCGTGATGGGCAGGGTCCCGAAGGCCTTGGTGTCCCCCGAATAGACATTGGCGAAGATCGAGTATGTGCCCATCGGGGTCGTGTGGTCGAATGTGTAGTCCGGGGGCTTGGCCGGCGTGTTCCCACCTCCCCTGGCTCCGTCGGTTGGATGGAACCCCACCGAGATGACCGAGCCCGGAGGCGCGCCCGTAACGCGTCCTTGCACGCGTGCAGGACTCCGTCCGGGCACTCGCGCGGCGCGGATGTCGATTCCGCTGGCCTCGGTTCCAGCGCGCAAAGAGACAGCCGTGGCCTGGGCGCGCGAGATCGAATTCGGATGATAGGTGGGCATCGTGTCCGGGGACGGCGCGCCGCCGAACCGGTTGGCCAGCGGCGGACTCGTGTCGAACGCCTGGACCAGATAACGCCCCGGAGCGATGTTCGCCGCCCGATAGTCGCCATGCTCGTTCGTTGCCACAACCGGATTGACCTGCTCCCAGTTCCGTTGGCCATTGCGCCAAGTCTGCTTGAAGATCGTCACTCTCGCGCGGATCACCGGTTCGCCATCCTCGTCCGTCACGCGGCCGGCGATCGTAGCCATGGGCCGGAGACGCATCTCGACGCCCGCGAGCTTCTCGTCCTTTCCGAGCCGGATCGCGAACGGAAGGAAACGGTCCTCGAATCCTTGACGCTCGGCGCGGAGCCGATAGGAGCCTGGCGGGAGTCCGGTGAAGTCGAATTTGCCTTCGGAGTCCGTTGCCGCGGTGAGAGGTGCCATCGGAGCCGCCGTGAATAGCCGGACGAAGGCTCGCCGCACGGGAGCCCCGGTGATTGAGTGGAGCACGCGGCCCTCGATCACACCCGTGCCCGGCTCCTGCTGCGCGAAGCTCGCCACGGCGAGGAGGAAGGTGGTGATCGAAGGGCGAATCATGGAGGAGCCCGTTGCCAGTCTACGTCTCATCCAATGTTACGGCAGAAGGATGCCGGTGAAAATCACGATCTCCCTCACTGACGAGCAGTTGGCGGCGATCCGCGGCCGTCGTGTTCGCGGGCGGTATTCCGGCTGAACCGATACGTCGAGCGGGCGGTGGCGGCGATGTCGAGACCACCGAAGAAACTGCTGACGCCGAAGAGGCCGTCCGCGCGAGGCTGCGGTTCGCGGAAAGCGGTTTCAAAGGCATCACGCTCGGCGCAGGCGCACTGAGCCGGCCGCCAAGTGCTCACCTGCGTTAGCACCGCCTGCCGGCGGTATCAGAAATCGCGTACCGACCCGTCGGGCGCATTCAAGCGCGGCTGCAATCCAGGCTTGCGGAACGGAATCGAGCGTGCGAGCTTCTCATCGAACGTCACGCCCAGTCCCGGACCATCGAGTGGCAACGCGAACCCGCCATCCATCTTCGGAAACGGCCACACGACACCCTGTTTCTGCGGTGCGTTCACCCAAGGCGCTTCGATCAATTCGACGTTCGGAATGGCGAGCGCGGCATGTAGAGTGGCCGCCGATCCGAGGGCACCGGCGTTGTTGTGCGGAATCAGGCTCTGATAGTAGACCTCGCCGAAAGCTCCGATCTTCTTCATCTCGCTGATGCCGCCGCAGTGACACACGTCGGGCCGGAGATAGGTGACGTACTGATTGGCGATCGTCTCGCGGAAATCCCACTTGCTGTGATAACGCTCGCCGATCGCGAGTGGAATCTTCGTGCTCGCGCGCACCATCGCGAGCGCTTGCGGATTCTCGTGCCGGATCGGATCTTCGATGAGGAACGGCCGGTGTGGCTCCGCCAGTTGCGCCAGTTTGATGGCCCACTCCGGATCATAGCGCCCGTGGCACTCGAGCAGAATGTCGGCGTCCTTGCCCACCGCTTCGCGAATCGCGGCGAGATGCTCGATCTGCTCCTCGACAGCCGCCTTGTGATCGTGGAAATCCTTCGCGTCGCCGATATGGAACGCGCGGAATCGCACGGCTGTGATGCCGCGCGAAACGCGTTCCTTGGCCTGCGCCGCCTCTTCGGCCGCAGTCTTGCCGTTGACATGACCGTACACCCGGGCCTTCGTGCGCGCCATGCCGCCGAGGAGTTGATAGACCGGCACGCCGTAGGCTTTACCCTTGATGTCCCACAATGCCATGTCGATCCCGGCCACCGCCGATCCGCTCGACGGACCTCCGCGCTGAAACCGCCTGCGCCAGCAGACCTGCCACAGATATTCGATCCGCTCAGGGTCTTCTCCGATTAGGTAAGGAATCAGGTCGCGCAGCATTCCCTCCACTGAATAGGGAAGGAAGTGGTTCGTCGCATCGCCGTAGCCGGTGATCCCCGCGTCGGTCTCGATCTTCACGTACACATCGCCGCCAGTGAGAATCGGCTCGGCCTTGGTGATCTTCATCTTCAGCGTCTTGGCCTGCGCCGTCTGCGCGGGGAGCGATCCAGCCGAAAGCGCGGCGCCCGTGATGCCGCTCAGGAATTGTCGTCGATTCATCGGATGAGATCATAGCGCGGTGCCTCGTTCAGTGTCATTGCCACTGGACGCGCCTCGTTCTGCTTCAAGGCGATACGCATGAATAGAAGCCATGGTGGAGGCTCTGGGCAACGCGCGGGCTCGGTTCGCCCCAAACATGCCCGCTCATTTCCGTTTCTTTCGCAACCCAAAAAAACACCGGGCATCCCGCCCATCCGCCGGGCCACCGTGGGAACCCGCCCACCACCGCCACGGATAATTGAAATTTTCCCGAATTTTCACATCCCTCATCCGCGCACCACCTTGCAGCGGACCACCAGCGAAAGAGGTGCGGTTGAATCGGCAAAACGCGTTTGACGCCCGCGATCCTGAACGCGGGCGGGTAGATTACGCCTGAGTTTCGAAGTGGAGGGACGAGATCGTCATGCACGGAACTGAGAATCAACAAGAGGCGAGCCGTCCCGAACGGAACGAGATCGAGCGGCCCCACCGCACCCGAAGCTGAAGCGGGAATCCAAAGCTGCCTGGCACAAACTCGCCGGCGGACTCGTCAAGCGCTTCAAGCCAGCCGGGCTGGGCAAAAGAATTATCGAAGTAGCTCGTGGCGCGGCAAGTCGAACCTTACTTGCGGGTTCGCTTCAGTGCCCGTTCGAGTTCGTCGCGCATCGCCGTCTTGATCGCTGGGCTCGCTGTGGGGACTTCGCGGGTCGCCGTGACCTGGATGCCCGAATTGTTATTAGTCAGCACCACCGAAACCGCGCTCATCTGCGGGTATTTGCTCATCAGCGATGTGGCGGAGTTCGAGGCGAAAGCTTCGAGCGCGGCTTGGCGGTTCGGGTATCCGCGCAAGAACCCCTGGACGTCCTGCCCCACCGTGACCAAGTCGATGTACTTGGCCTCCTCGAGATTGTCCGGGTAGGTGACCACGATCGTCACCACCATCGGCAATTGCCGCGAGCCGAGGTTCTCCTGAAAGAGCGTGAACGAGTTGGCCACGGTTCCCACCGGAGTGGGAGCCGGCGTTGGTTCCTGAGCGGCGATGGGAGCGGCGGCGAGGGCTGCGTAAGCGAGTGTGGCGATGATGCGATTCATGAATGGGAGACTCCTCGGCGATCAGCGTAGCACGCGATAATGAAGGGGTGTTGAAAACGGCCTTGGCGGCTCTGGCTGCGATTCCTCTATTTGCGCAGTTCGACTCGATCGAGCTGCGGTTCGAGGGCATGGGATGCACCAGTTGCATCGAGTCGATGCCCGCGCGCATTAAGCGAATGCGGGGCGTGGAGGATGTGTCGGTGGACGCGGCTGCCTCGATCCTGAAGGTCCGTCTGGCGGAGACGAACCGGGTGCGGCTGGAACAGATCCGCGATGCGATTCAACAGGATGGCACCAAGGTCAAGAGCGCCTCGGTGACGGTTCACGGAACGGTTCTTCAGCAGGAAGGCAAGTGGATTATCCGGCCGTTCGAAGGCGGCGCGACCTATCTGCTCGAGGGTGCGGGACCGTGGACAGTGGCCAAGCGATATCGAGTAACCGGTAACATCGTCGATCCCGCACCCGGCGCTGTGCTTCGCGTCACCAGCGCGGGCGAGTCCCGCCCGCAAGGGAGCCGGCCTTGACGCAGCCGCGACCGCACCCCGGCCAGCCGGGCCGCGGCCGCAGGGATGCGGCTGCATGAGCGAGTTCTCCGATCTCGTCAAGAGCACGGTCGATATCGTCAGCGTTGTCAAGGAATACGTCCCGAGGCTTCGCAAGCAAGGTTCCCGATGGACGGCGCCCTGCCCCTTCCACAACGAGCGGACTGCGTCGTTCGGCGTGAACGAAGTTCTGCGCATCTACAAGTGCTTCGGTTGCGGCAAGGGCGGCGACGTCATCTCCTTCGTGATGGAGATGGAGAGCCTCACCTGGTGGGAGGCCGTCAAGGCGCTCGCCGAGCGGAATGGGATTCCGCTTCCGAAGCGAAGTCCGCAGGCCGACGAAGACGCCAAGCGGCGCGCGGGCCTGTATGACCTGCACGAGATCGCGCTGAAGTTCTATTGCGAACAACTCGCATCGCCCGCCGGGGCCGATGCCCGCGCCTACCTGAACAAGCGGGGCGTCAAGCCGGCGATCGCTGAGGAGTTTGGGCTCGGTGTCTCCGATCGCGGAGGGCAGACGCTGTTCCGCAAGTTCCAGCAGTCGGGCTTTCCGCCGGATGTCATCGAAAAGTCCGGACTGGCGGTGCGGCGCCAGGACGGGTCCGGTTTCTTCGACCGGTTTCGCGGGCGATTGATGTTTCCGATCCACGGCGAGACGGGCAAAATCATCGGCTTCGCCGGCCGGGCGCTGAGCGACGAGGATCAGCCGAAGTACCTGAATTCGCCCGAGACCGAACTCTATTCGAAGAAGAACGTCCTCTATAACCTCCACCGCGCGCGAAAGCCGATCAGCAAGCTCGACCACGGGATTCTCGTTGAGGGCTACATGGACGTGATCGGGCTCTGGTCAGGTGGTGTGCAGGAGGCGGTGGCGAGTTGCGGAACCGCGCTCGGCCCCGAGCAGGTGAGAATCCTCAAGCGCTTCTCCGGCAACATGGTGATCAACTTCGATCCCGACCCGGCGGGAATGAACGCCACCGAGCGAACGCTCCAGATGCTGATCGAGGAAGGGATGCATGTGCGCGTGTTGGAACTCGCGGACGGGCTCGACCCCGACGAGTTCGTGTTGCATCGTGGCGCCGATGCCTATCG
Source organism: uncultured Acidobacteriota bacterium (assembly GCA_902825945.1). GTDB lineage: Bacteria > Acidobacteriota > Terriglobia > Bryobacterales > Bryobacteraceae > SYLY01. The sequence continues at coordinate 27,801 of CADECY010000035.1, read as the reverse complement.
CGAGGCGATGAAGTCGGCGCCCCGGTATTTCCATTGGCTGGCCGATCGGGCGCGCGGGCGGTTCGACATGAAGTCGGCCGAGGGTCGTGTGGCGGCCTTCCGGTTCCTGCTGCCCGCGATCCAGAAGCTTCACGACAAGCTCGAACGGGCGGCGACAGCTGAGGATCTGGCCAGCTATCTCGGTGTGGAAAAGGGCATGGTGCTCGATCAGCTCAAGAAGAGCGCCACTGCCCGGACGGACACGCGGACGGCTCCGTCGCGCATCGCGATTCCACCGACCGAAAAGCTACTGCTGCGTTGCCTTCTCGACAGCGAGCAGGCACGCCTGGGTGTATTACCGAGGCTGAACGCGGTCACGTTCGCCGAGCCCCTGATGCTCGAGGGGATCTTCAAGGCGATGGCCGCGGCGGGCGAGCCCTTCGAGTACGCCCAGCTCGAGAGCCGCCTGGCGGATCGGGAACGTACCCTATTGACAGATGTGATTTTCGTCGATAACGCAGGTAACGAATCAATTTCAAACCTTGGGGATGACGCTCTCGCGCAAGCGCTGAGCTGTCTCGACGCGCTCGAGGACCGAAACATCGAACGTCGAATACGAGAATTGAAGGTTCGTATCGCCGCCGCCGATCAGGCGGGAGGCATGAAGGAGGCATTGGAATTGAGCAAGGAACTGGATGAACTCGGAAAGTCGCGGCGGCGCAAGCGCCTGTGACCCCGGGATCACCGGAGCTGTTGCTAGAATGAGTATGCCGTCTTCATTGGCAGCCGAAACGGAAAGTAGATCAGCAGTGGATCCGGTCGACAAGTACGAATACGACGACGTGGGCGAGATTTCCGCGGAGGGCTTGGCCGGCGGGAGAGAACTCGCGGACATGCTCGCTGACCTGCAGCGGGACGGCGTCGATCTGGCCGATGAGGCCAAGATCGATTTCGACCGGGGCAAGGCCGACGGCGAAGACGCTCCCGAGGACTTCGATATCGACCTCGGCGGAGAGCTTTCCGACAAGACCACCGATCCCGTCCGGATGTATCTGCGCGAGATGGGAACGGTGCCCCTGCTCACGCGGGAAGGCGAAATCGAACTCGCCAAGCGAATCGAGCGCGGAGAGCGCGCCATGGCCAAGGCGTTGTCGCGATCGCCATTGGTGATCCGCCGTGTGATCGAGATCGGAGAAGAGGTTCGCGAAGGGCATAAGACCGTTTGGGATCTGCTGCAACTGCCGGAGCCCGAAGGCGAAGAAGACAATACTCCCGCCGAGACCGGGCGCTTTCTCGATTCGACCGGAGAACTGGAGCGGCTCTACCGCCGCGCGCAGCAGTTCCAGCAAAAGCTGCTGGCCACCTCGCGAAGCCTGAAACCGAAGCAGTATCGCTCGCTGCGCTGGGATCTGGGCCGCGCGCTCGTCAAGACCGCGGCGATCGTACGCAAGATCGAGTTCACTCCGGTGGTTCGCTACGAACTGGCGAATGCCGTCCGTGACGCGGTCGAGCGCCTGAGGCCGCTCGAGCGCGAGATCGCGCGTGCGCAACGCCAACTCGAGGACCCCGAGCACGGCAAGGACGCGCGCCGGGCGCACAAGAACAACGTCCAGCATCTCCAGGATCTCGAGAACGGATTCGGCGCCAGCATCGTGGAACTGCGGCGCACCCTGCAGATCGTCGATCGCGGGGACTCGGAAGCCGAAACCGCGAAGAAGCAGTTGATCGAGGCCAATCTCCGTCTCGTGGTTTCGATCGCCAAGCGCTACACCAACCGCGGGCTGCAATTTCTCGACCTCATTCAGGAAGGCAACATCGGTCTGATGAAGGCGGTGGAGAAGTTCGACTACCGCCGGGGCTACAAGTTCTCGACCTATGCGACGTGGTGGGTGCGCCAGGCGATCACGCGAGCGATCGCCGATCAGGCCCGCACCATCCGGATTCCGGTCCACATGATCGAGACGATCAACAAGCTGGTCCGCCTGCAGCGTCAGATGCAACAGGAACTCGGGCGTGAGCCCACCAACGAAGAACTCTCGCGGAAGCTCGAGTTGCCGGTGGGCAAGGTCCGCAAGATCTTGCGGATCGCGCAGGAGCCAATCTCTCTCGAGACTCCCGTGGGCGAAGAGGAAGAGTCGCATCTCGGCGATTTCATCGTCGACAAGCGCGTGATCTCGCCGTCGGAAGCGGTGATCAATCTCAATCTGCGCGAGCAGACGGCCGAGGTGCTCAAGTCGCTTTCGCCGCGAGAAGAAAAGATCATCAAGATGCGGTTCGGGCTGCAGGACGGCAGCGAGCACACGCTCGAGGAAGTCGGCCAGCAGTTCGCTGTGACTCGCGAGCGGATTCGCCAGATCGAAGCCAAGGCGCTGCGCAAGTTGCGGCATCCGAGCCGGAGCCATCGCCTCCGCGCGTTTCTCGAAAACGGCGACGAATAGACTCGCGTGCGCGGCCGTGCCGTGTCGCGCAATAATTTCATTGATGGACATCTACGACGAGATCGTGCGGTTGCGCCGGTCCGGTCAGAAGTGCGCGGTCGCGACGATCGTGCAGGTCAACGGCTCGATTCCGAGCTATGAGAGCGCCAAACTACTGGTGCGCGAGGACGGCTCGATGGCGGGTACCGTGGGCGGCGGATGCGTGGAAGCCGAGGTCTGGAACGCCGCGCGGGAGGTAATCGAGACCGAACAGCCCAAGCATCTGACGTTTTCCCTCGGGCAGGACGCGGCCTACGACAACGGTCTGATATGTGGAGGTCAGTTGAACGTCTTCGTGGAGCCGGTCATTCCGCAGCCCCGTGCCTACATCTTCGGCGCGGGCCATGTTTCGAAGAGCCTCTCCAAAATCGCCTCGCTCGCGGGTTTTGCCACCGTGATCATCGACGACCGCGAGCAGTTCGCCAATCGCGAACGGTTTCCCGAAGCGGACGAGGTCTACGCGGACTGCTACGAGAAGGTGTTCGAGAAGCTCGATATCAACCATTCGAGCTACTTGATCATCGTCACGCGCGGCCATCGTGACGACATGCGCGTGCTCGAATGGGCGATTCGCACTCCGGCGCGATACGTGTCGATGATCGGCAGCAAGCGCAAGACGCTCGGCGTCATGAAGGAACTGGTGAAGAGCGGCATTCCGGCCGAGGCGTTTGACCGGCTGCATGCTCCGATGGGGCTCGAGATCGGCGCGGTGAGTCCAGAAGAGATCGCGGTATCGGTGGTTGCCGAAATGATCGCGGTGAGGCGTAACGCCGAGTCGCCCTGGCGATCGGTCTCGAAGTCGATTTACGTCAACCCGGAATTAAGGCCGGCCGTCCTCCGGTGACGGTGGGCGCGATCATTCTCGCGGCCGGTGCGTCGTCCCGGATGGGCAAGCCGAAAGCAACATTGCGGTATCGAGGCGGTACTTTTCTCAACGGCCTGGTGGGACTCTATTCGCGATTCTGCGATCCGGTGATCGCCGTGCTCGGCTATCACGCCGATGCGGTGCGTGAGTCGATCGATCCCTCTCAGCGTGTGATCGCCGCCGCGAATCCGGCGCCGGAGCGCGGGATGCTCTCGTCGCTGCAATGCGGGCTGCGCGCTCTCCCGCCGGGGCTCGACGGGTTTCTGTTCACGCCGGTGGACCTCCCGGCCGTCAGCGAAGGGACCGTGCGGACCTTGCTCGATCGCTTCCGCGCGAGCGGCGCTTCGAGGATCTGCATTCCCGTTCACACCGGCCGCAACGGACATCCCGTGGTCTGTCCCAACTCGCTCGCGGCGGAGTTCCTCGATCTCGATACCGGCGGTTCGCCCAAGTCCGTCATCGCGGCCAACGAGGCGCGCGTGGACAGGATTCCCGTGGATGACGCTGGCGCGGTGAACGACATCGACACTCCGCGAGACTACGAGGAGCTTTCGGCATGACCGGGCGCCGGGCACTCATCGCGCTCGCCGCGGTTGGCGCGGCTGGCTACGGCCTGTCTCGCCTATTTCAGGCCGAACTGTTCCGGTCCTCGATCCATCGCGGGCTCGAAGCCTCGCTCGGCCGCAAGGTCGAGATCAAGGGCGCGATCTCGTACTCGCTCCTTCCGCGGCCTGGGTTCGCGATCGAGAACGTCTACATCCACGAACATCCGTCGGTCGGCGTGGAGCCCTTCGCCTGGGTGAGTGAACTCACCTTCCGCGTGTCGCTGCTGCATCTGCTAGCGGGCCGCGTGGATCTGGCGGGCATCCAGATGGACGAGCCGCACATCAATCTGATGAAGCATCCCGGCGCGCCGTGGAACTTTCAGCCTTTTCTCGATCACGCCCTCGTCTCGAAGACGAGCGGCGCGACGCTGCCCGCGATCGAGATCACCAACGGGCGGCTGAACTTCAAGTCGGGCGACACGAAGTCCGTCTTGTACCTCGACGGGACCGATCTCACGGTCGAGGCCGACTCGTCTTCACCGGACCGGTTCGGGATCAAGTTCGAGGGCGAGCCGGCTCGCACGGACCGCTCCGCGCGCGCGATGGGACGGCTCTCCGGACGCGGCATGCTCCAACTGGGCCGATCGAGCGGCGCCGAGAGCACGATCGAGTTGAGCCTCAATTCCGAGCGCGCGGCGATCTCCGAGATCATGACGATGCTCGAGGGACGCGGCATCGGACTCGGCGGATTCGTCACGTCGCGGCTTCGGTTGTCGGGTCCGCTATCGGCGATCGCGATCGAGGGCAAACTCGAGCTCGACGACGTGGGCCGATTCAGTTCACTGTTGCCGGGTGGCGCCAGTTGGGGGCTGCAACTCCGCGGAAAGCTCGACTTGCCGGGTCAGGAACTGCGTCTCGAGACGGCCGCGCCCGCCAATCAGCCGATGCCACTTTCCTTTCGCGTTCGCGCCACGCGGCTGTTGTCGCAGCCGGCCTGGGCGATGCTGCTGACCGCCAATCGCGTGCCACTGGCATCGCTGCGATCTCTGCTCGTCGAGACTGGAGTGAGTATCCCGGCCGATGTTCCTTCGGAAGGAAGCGTGAACGGTGCCTTGGGATTCACGCGATCCGGAGGAGTACAGGGTACGATCGTTGCCCGCGAGGGATCGCTGCCGGTGGAAGGCTCTCGGCCGATCCGCTTCGCTGAAGCCTCGGTCGCGGTGTCCGGCCGTGACTTCCGGCTGAATCCCACGGTCGTCGAACTGGGTGAGGGTAAGAAGCTGGCGGCGGTGCAGGCGCGGTATGACGCCGAGTCCGGTGACCGCGAGGTGCGCCTGCAGACCGCACCGATTCCGCTCGCCGATCTGAAGCCGCTTTGGCGCGTGCTCGCTGGAGGGCCGCTACCAGCGGTCCTTGATCGCGCGGAGAGCGGCACGGTGCAGGGTTCGTTCCATCTGCGGCAAGTCACGGACGAGTCGCCGCGCTGGACGGTGGACGTCGCTGTCAGCGGCCTGACGGCCGCATTCGATGAACTGCCGGCTCCGCTGCGCGCTGCGTCGGCCCTCGTTTCCGTTCGCGGCGCCGCGATGGCGATTCGCAAGCTCGAGGGCAAGATCGGTGAGCTCGCTGTCGCGGGCTCGGTGGATCACGATCCGGCCGCGAAGGTTCCCACGCGATTCCGGTTGACCGTTGCCGAAGCACCGATCGGTGCTCTCGAGCCGTTGGTGAGCATCGCGTTTCCCAAGCGCCAGGGGCTGATCGATCGCACGCTGCGGCGGGCGGCTCCGGTGCCCGTATGGCTGAAGGGTAGAAAAATGGAAGGCGAGTTGCGCATCGGGAAGTTGATGATCGGCGAATATCGATTGGAGAATTCGGTGGCGCGAGTCGATTGGAAAGGTGCCAGGCTCGACGTCAAGGACTGGAAGGGAACGATCAACGACGGCGAGTTCGCGAGTGTGGTTTCGGCGGACCTGTCGGGCGCGGAGCCTTCGTACAAGGCCCGCTTCGACATGAAGGGAATGAAGTGGCAGGAAGGACGGCTCGACGCGCCGGGGACCGCGGAGACGTCGGGCTTCGGCGCGGAAACGCTTGCGCGGCTGCGATTGAACGGAACGTTCCGCGCGGTGGACGTGACGATCGCGCCAGGCGCCGAGTGGCGCTTGGCCAGCGGTTCCTACACATGGACTGGATCGGCGGCGTCACGCCTGCAGGTACGCGGAATGGAAGTTGCGTCGGGAGCCGACACTTATCAGGGCCAGGCGAACTCGGGCGCCGAAGGGCGCCTGGTAATCGACCTGACCAACACGCAGAAGCAGCTTCGGCTGGCCGGGCGAATGTCGGGCTTGCTGCTCGAGTTGCAGCCGCAATGAGGCGGCTATTCGCGCTCGTGGTTTGCAGCGCGGCCTTGCGCGGAGCGGCGATCGACGCCGAGGCGGCGCGTGGATTCGAACATTTCTACAACCTCGAATTCGACGAAGCGCTCACGGTTTTCGTCCAGTATCAGCAGGCGAACGCCAATTCGCCGGACGCACACAACCGCGTGGCGCAGACGATCCTGTATCGCGCCATGTTGCACGCAGGCGCCCTCGAAACGGAATTGGTCACCGGCGGCAACGCGTTTCTGCGGAGGCAGAAAATGGAGCCTTCGCCGCGGGATTCGCGCGACTTCGATCAGGCGATCTCGAACGCGCTACGGCTTTCACAGGAGAGGCTGGCGCGCAATGCTTCCGATAAGGAGGCACTCTATGCTCAGGGCGTGTCCTACGGGCTTCGTGCCAACTACAGCTTTCTGGTCCGCAAGGCCTGGATCGACGCACTGCGGGACGCAACCAATTCGCGCAAGGCGCACAATCATGCGACCACGATCGATCCGTCGTTCACCGACGCGCGCATGACGCAAGGCGTTCACGAATACATCGTGGGCGGCCTGCCGTGGCATTACCGCATGCTCGGATTTGTCGCGGGTTTTCGCGGAAGCAAGGAGCAGGGGATCAAGACGCTCCAACAGGTCTACGCGAACGGCGAGAACAACCGCTGGGACGCCGCGATTCTGCTCGCCACCGTTTATCGCCGCGAGCGGCGTGCAGCGGAGGCCGTGCCACTGCTCGACGAACTGATCCGGCGATTCCCGCGGAACTACCTGTTCCGGCTGGAACTCGCACAGATGCACGCCGACCTCGGAAACAAAGAGAAGGCGCTCGCCGCCGTGGCGGCGGTGGAGAAGCTGAAGCTCGCCGGTTCGCCGGGCTACAAGACGCTGCCGATGGAGAAGGTGATCTACTTCCGCTCGACGATCCAGTTCTGGTACAGGGAACTCGACGCGGCGCTTGCGGGATTCCTGCAGGTCACGCGCGTGGCGAACGATCTCGACCCGAACACGGGATCGACGGCGTGGATGAGGCTCGGGCAGACGTATGACCTGAAGGGTGACCGCGCCAAGGCTTTGGAGGCTTATCGAAAATGCATCGCCTATGCTCCGGGTTCGTATCGCGCCAAGGAGAGCGAGCAGTACCTGCGAAGCCCATTCAAGCGCGTGTAGTGCTCTGGTTGGCCGCCGCCGCGATCGCTTCTGCGCAGTGCATTCCGATCGAGCGGGCTGATCAAACATACGAGCAGAACTTCGACGGCATGGGCTCCGTGCCACCCGCCGGCTGGTACCTTCGCGAATCGGGAACGAGCGTGCGGAACGATGGCGCGGCTTTCGCGAGCGACGGATCCGACGGCTCGGGCGACGTATATTCTTTCGGTGCCGCCAGCAGCTCGGAGCGCGCATTCGGCACGCTCCGCAGCGGCACGCTGATTCCGGCGATCGGTGCCTGCTTCGTCAACGCCACCGGTAATCGGCTGACATCGGTCACGATTTCCTACCAGGGAGAAATGTGGCGCGCGGGAGTGGCAAATCGGGGCGCGGCCGACCGGCTGGATTTTCAAATCGGTCCGGGCGCGGTTGGACTTTCCGAAGAGGAGTTTGGAGAGCCGGTCGAAGTCGACGAGCTCGACTTCCGCTCGCCCACGATCCGCACCGCCGCGGGCGCGGTGAACGGGAATGGCCCCGCGTTTCTGACGCCCCTTGCACATACGATCGCCGGACTCGAGATCGAGGACGGCGAGCAGTTCTGGATTCGCTGGACCGACTTCGACATCGCGGGCGCGGACGATGGACTCGCCATCGACGATTTCCGCCTGACTGCCAGTTCACTGCCAGCATTGTCGATCGGGGATGTGACAGCTTTCGAGGGGAACTCGGGTGTGACGGAGTTCCGGTTTCCGTTGCGTTTGTCGGAGCCTGCGGGTCCAAGCGGAGTGGCGGTCTTCGCCACGCTTCGGGATGGAACAGCGAAATCGGGCGAAGACTACGTATCGCCCTCGCGTGTAGGCGTTGCGATTCCCGCCGGCGCACGCGATGGACTGATCACCGTCCAGGTTCGGGGCGATACGGTTGCCGAACCCGATGAGGCGTTCTTCGTCGATGTGCCTGCCGGTACCGGATTCGTGATCGCGAAGGGCACCGGTGCCGGGACGATCCTCGATGACGACTCAGCCTCTGGATGCTCCGTGTCGCATTCGATTTCGGCGATTCAGGGACCGGGTGCCGCGTCTCCACTGGTTGGAATGACGGTGACCACTTCCGGGATCGTGACCGCGCGCAAATCGAATGGCTACTTCCTGCAATCGGGGGGAGGCGATGACGATCCCGCGACATCGGACGGTATCTTCGTGTTCACGGGCTCCATGCTTCCGGCGCGGGCGGCGATCGGCAACGAAGTCTGCGTATCGGGAACGGTGAGCGAGTTCATTCCGGCCGCCGATCCGTTTCAATCGCCGCTCACCCAGATCACGAACGCGACGATTTCTGTTGTGCTCGCGACCGGCGGAATGCTGCCGGATCCGGTCACGATCGATGCGAGCACGACCGGGCTCGAACCGTTCGAGGGCATGCGCGTGAGCGTCGAGGCCTTGCGCGTGGTGGGACCTTCGCTCGGCTCGATCAATGAGACGAATGCCACCGCGAGACCCAACGGCCTCTTCTTCGGTGTGATCGACGGCCTCGCGCGGCCGTTTCGCGAGCCCGGTCTCGCCGTGCCCGATCCGCTGCCAGCGGGGGCGCCCGCGACGATTCCGCGATTCGATGGCAATCCGGAACGCCTGCGGGTCGCCTCGGGCGCGACGGTGGCGGTGGGGCACGTGGTACGAAACCTGACCGGAGTCCTCGACTACGGATTTCGCACGTACACGATCGTCGCCGATTCTGAGCCGGCCGTCGAGGGCGAGGTTCGCGCGTCATCAGCTCCTTTACGAGCGCCGGGAGAGATTACGGTCTCTTCGCTCAACCTCCAGCGCCTGTTCGACGATCGCAATGATCCCTCGATCGGCGAGCCGGTGGTCAATCGCTTCGCGTATCTGCGAAGGCTCGCCAAGACAGCTCTCTTGATTCGCGACGTGCTCGGGCTGCCCGACATCATCGGCGTGCAGGAAGCCGAGAACCTCACCGTGCTGCAGGAGTTGGCCGCCACCGTGACGCAGCACGCCCCAGGCACGGACTACATCGCGCTGCTCGAAGAGGGCAACGATCCAGGCGGAATCGATGTCGGATTTCTCGTGAACGCGGCGCGCGTGGGGTTGCTCGAGGTCTCGCAGCACGGAAAGACGGAGGAGTTCAACGATCGTCCACCGCTACTGTTGCGGGCCGCGGTAGGCGATTCGATTCCTCTCACCGTGATCGTGAACCATCTGCGGTCGCTCAACGATGTCGACGATCCAGTGGCTGGCGCGCGTGTCCGGGAGAAGCGCCGTTCGCAAGCGGAGTTCCTCGCCGGGCTAATTCAGCAACGCATGCGCGACCATCCGGGCGAACCGTTGCTCGCGATCGGTGATTTCAACGCCTTCGAGTTCAGCGACGGCTACATCGACGTGATGGGCACGATCTCCGGCCGGCCCGCTCCGCCGGATCAGGTGACGCTCGCCTCGCCGGATCTGGTCGATCCGGATCTCGACAACCTCGCACTCACGCTGCCTCCCCAGGAGCGCTACTCGTATGTGTTCGACGGCATCGCGCAACTGCTCGATCATGTTCTGGTCAATTCGGCGGCTCGGGAGCGAGTCACGCGATTCCTCTACACGCACGCCAACGCCGACTTTCCGGAGACCGACCGCAACGACCCCGCTACGCCGAGGCGCGTGACCGATCACGACCAACCCGTTGTCTACCTCGCGCTGCCTACCGCGACACCTGGTTCCACTCGTGCTCGTAGTAGCGAACGAGCACCTGATCGTTGAGCCGGTTCGGCTCGGCATCGACGCGCGCCATATCCGCCGGAAAGTCGAACATCGGCGGCAGAGCCCGGGCCGTGAGGAATCGCAGGCCATCCGGGACCGACACCGGCGGCTCGTACCCGGACTTCGACGCGAGCACGAAGCCCCATTCGCCGAACGAGGGCACGTACACATGATATGGGTGCGTCTTCCATCCGGCGGCGCGCATGGTCTCGACGATGCACCAGTAGCTTTGGCGGGCGAACATCGGCGAGGTCGACTGCACGCTGACGAATCCGCCTTCGCGCACGTGGCGCGCGAGTTCGCGATAGAACGTGGTCGAGTAGAGCTTGCCGAGCGAGAAGTTGGTGGGATCGGGAAAATCGATGATCACGGCATCGAAGATTCCGGGCGTTTCGTAGAGCCAGACGAAGGCATCGTGATTGACGATCTTGACCTTCGGCGATCGCAGCGAGCCTGAATTCAATCGCGACAATTCCGGATGATCGCGGAACAGGCCCGTCATCTCCGAATCGAGATCGACGAGGATGATCTCTTCGATCGAAGGATAGCGCAGGATCTCGCGGACGGCCATTCCATCGCCTCCGCCAAGGACGAGCGCGCGCCGGGGTGAGCCGAGCGCGGCGAGGGACGGATGCACGAGAGCCTCGTGGTAGCGATATTCGTCGCGCGAGCTGAACTGGAGGTGCGCGTTCAGGAACAGGCGGAAATCGTCGCGCCAGCGCGTGACCACGATCCGCTGATATTGCGTATTGCGCGACAGAATCACGTCGTCCGTGTAGAGACTCTGTTCGGAGAGCGACGTGATGCGATCGGCGCCGATCATGCCGGCGGAGAGCGCGGCGAGCACGATCAGGCAGGGCAGGCGCGAGGTCCAGACGCGCCGCAAATGATCGGCGAACAGATAGGTGGACCACAGTGCGACGGCGGCGTTCAGCATCCCGAACAGCATCGCCGAGCGCACGAGTCCGAGGCGCGGCACCAGGAACAACGGGAACAGGAGCGACGCGCCGAGGGCGCCGAGATAGTCGAACGTCAGAACGTTCGAGACGAGTTCCTCGAAGCGGAGCCTCTCTTTGAGAATCCGCATGAGAAGCGGGATTTCGAGTCCGACGAGAGTTCCCACCAGCACCACCAGCGCGTACAGTGTGAACCGGAACGCACCCGGAGCCCAGGCGAACACCAGGAACAGCAACGCGGAGGAGAAGCCCCCCACCAAGCCCACCATCACTTCGATTTCGATGAAGCGGGCGACCAGGCCTCCCTTGATGAATCGCGACAGCCAGCTCCCGATTCCCATCGCGAACAGGTAGCTGCCGATGACGGTGGAAAACTGCAGGACGCTATCGCCGAGCAGATAGCTGGCGAGCGTTCCCGCGATCAGCTCATAAATGAGCCCGCAGGCGGCGATCAGGAAGACCGAGAGGAATAACGCCGCCGGCACGAAGTTCTAGTGAACCGCCGCGGCGATGATCACGCACATGCCGAGCGACATGCATCCGATCAGAATCGCGAGCGCGGTGTTCTTGCCTTCGACGATCTCCTTCCACAAATCGTACGGCGTCAGCTTGTCGAGTATCGCGAAGCTGAGACAGAACAGCACGATTCCCGTCAACGCGAACACGAGCGCGTTGATGAATGCTCCGGTATTGAATTCCACCATTTCGATGCCTCTCCGTAATTCCTATTTTCCCGTCGGGCTCGACGGGATGCGCCCGCCATAGCCGCCGCCATAAGTCGACCGGTAGGAGCCGGGGTTCGACCGCAGCGAATGCGGCGCCACCTTACGCTCCTTCAGCGTTCCCGCGGCCCATCCGCTGTAGTTGAGCCAGCCGTAGCTCGTCACCAACAATGCTCCGTACGCCAGATATCCAGGTGTCTTCATGTCAACTCGCGTAGTCGCTCTCCGACCATCGTTTGGCCTCGAACATTCCCGCCTGCATGCTGCGCCACAGCGGCGGCAGAATCAGCAGGACCACGAAGATGAACGCCGGCCAATGCACGGGTACGTCCCGATTCACTCGAATCCTGTACTTCACTTTCGGCGGTAGCGGTGTCATCGCGCCCACCGTGGTCCCGGGATCGGGCTGCCACTCGGGCTCCACGCGCAGGTAGTAGCGGCCCGAGGGTACCTGAGGGATCATCGCGCTATCGGTGCGGGAACCCTCCGATCCGTAGTAGCTCATCATCCGGCCGAGATCGAAGGCCCTGCCGTTCTGGTCGTTGACCAGCGTGTAGTTGAGGTACATCCACTGGTTGGTGAGATCAGTGATCGTCCGGATCTCGACGTTGCTCGTGCGGCCTTTCAGATCGAACACGGGTGTAACGAACGACGCGGAGTTGCTGCCGCCGGGCTGGAACTCGAAATCGCGGCTGAAGACTTCCTGGTCCGCCATGAACATCTGGGTGAGAACGCCCACGCCAACCAAAGCCGCCAGCAGCAGGAAGAACATCTTCCACGTTTCGCGGATCACCGGCCCGTATGGAGACGGCTGATTGAAGTAGACGCCTTGCGCTGGAGGCGGCGCGCCGCTCAATTGAAAGGCTTGCCACAGTTCGGCTCCGCTGATGTATTCGCCAGCCGCCCATGTGACTTCGTTGTCCGTCACCTCGGCCGACAGGGAGTGTGGCGCGGACGTGTAGTCCTCCGCGAGAACCTTGTCGCCCACCTGGACTCTCCAGGGGAATTCACCCACGACAAACCCCGTGATCGCCTCGGCGGACTGGAAGTGCGAGTAGGTGCGGCCGCCCCAGGTCGCCGCCTTCTTCACGCCGCGCGATCCGGGAACCGGGACAGCGCTCATCGGGCGAATGAAAGTCCAGTGTCCGTTGTAGTGCGACAGGTAGCGGAAGCCCTTGAACGGATTGAACAGCAGGTATTCCTGCCAGTGGTATCGCTCGCCTTCGACCTCGATATAGCGGTCCTGAAAGCCCGCGACTTCGAACTTGTCGCCCTTGATGATTCCGCGTGTGCCGAGCGGAATCATCGGCTCGACACGGAAGTTCTCGTGGAACCGGCCGAGGATTTTCAAGCTCGGCGACTTCGCATCGATCACCGAGAGGCAGTTGCCGCACACCGCGCTCAGCGCCTGTCCGAACGTGCGGAGCTCGACGGCGGCGCCGCAGTTGGGGCATTCGAGCGCTTTCGGTTTGGGAGTGGTGGAAGGTGAGGGCATACTACCAGCCTTCGAACTCCCGGAGATTCTTCAGGCGCAACTCGTCGAACTCGACCGCGCGGCCGAGAAACAGCAGCGGCGGATTCTCGCTGTAGTCGATGGTGGCGAAGTGTCCGGCCGGCGTGCGCAAGTCCGCGAAGACCACGCGATTCTTGTCCCAGTACTCGAACGGCAATTCACCCTCGACGGCGAAGTAGCTGGCCGGCGTGATGACGGTGACTTCGTAGGCGCGTCCCTCGAATTCGAACTGATCACCGCGATTCAGTTCATGCGATGCCGGCAGTTTCGGAGGCGCTTTCGCCGCGAAGGAGACGAAGTACTCGGCCTGCGCGTCGGAAAGCCAGCCGCTCTGGCCGTCCTGAAACATGAGATGCCACTCGTTCCAGCCGCCGCCGTCCCATTGATACAGAATGCGGCCCGCGACTGTGAAGGCGCGATTCTCGAAGATGCCCTCGGTGCGGATCTGGATCGGCGAGACATCGACGGGCAGGTCCGCGGCCTTGCCTACACGTTCGACATCGATGTCGTGCCGGACGAGAATCGACTTGCAATAGTCGCAGGTGGTCTGTACCGAACTCGACCAAGCGTACTCGACGGGCGCGCCGCATTGTGGGCACGTGGTGCGGAATCTGCTCACGCCGCCGCCTCGGCCAGACCGGCGGTATAGGGCCGTTCGAGCCGGCGCACTGCCACGCGGCCCGCGCCGAACTCCCGCGCCAGATAGCGTTCGAAGTCCCATTCCGGGCGCGGCCGGCAGCAGAACAGGTTCAGCGTCATCGATCGATGCTCGGGAAACGTGTGGACGGCGAAATGCGATTCGGCGAGCAGGCACAGGCCCGTGATCCCGCCAGGGGCGGGGAAGCGATGCCACATCGGCGAACCGGCTTGGTGCAGCGGAAGCTCCGCCGACATCGAGTCGAGCAGAGCTTCCAGTTTCCCGAGATCGGAGAGCGAGCTTGGATCGCAGTCGAATGCTTCGACCAGCCACTCCACTCCAGTCATCATCAACCTTGCGCGGTGCCGCACTCCGGGCAGAACTTCGCCGCGCGCCCGATCTTCGATCCGCAATTCACGCAGAACTTCGTCTCGCCCGCCACGGCACCAGCCACCGCGCCACCCGCGGCCGGTGCAACGGGGTTGACCGGCGGTGGAGCTTGCGGCGGATTCATCGCGCCCGCCATTCCGGCCGCCATCTGCTGCGCGATACCCATGCCCGCGCCCAAGCCCGCGCCGATTCCCGCGATGCCCCCTTCGTTGGCCGCCGCGATCGGGATTGACTGCGCTACCTGGAACTGCGTGTACTTGCCCATGTCGCCGACGATGTTCATGCTGATCCGTTGATCGAGGATCTTTTGCAGCTCTTCCGGCATCGACAGGCTTTCGACGAGGAACGTGTCGAGCGTCAGGCCGAACTCGGCGAACGAGGGCTTCAGGAAGTCCGCGATGCGCTGGGCCATCTCGGTCTGGTTGGCCGCCATGTCGAGAAATGGGATTCCGCTCTCGGCGAAGGCGTCGGCCATGCGGGCGATGATCGTGTTGCGGAGCTGTCCTTCCAATTCAGCGGAGCGATACACGTCGCGCGTGCCGCTCACCTTCTGATGAAAGGCGCGCACATCGTTGACGTGGTAGCTATAGATGCCGAACGCGCGCAGGCGGATCGCACCGAAATCCTTGTCGCGGATCGTGACCGGCTGCTGCGTGCCCCACTTCTGGTTGATTTGCTGCCGCGTCGAGAAGAAGTAGACATCACTCTTGAACGGCGATTGGAAAGCCTTGTCCCAATTCTGCAGATTGGTCAGGATCGGGAGTGTGGACGTGCTGAGCGTATAGCGGCCCGGGCCGAACGAATCGGCGGCCTTGCCTTCGTTGACGAAGAGCGCGGTTTGCGACTCACGCACCGTCAACTGGGCGCCGTTCTGGATTTCCATGTCCTGCATCGGGTACCGGTAGGCGAGGATTCCGTCCTCGGGCTCGGTCCAATGAATGACATCTATGAACTGTTTCTTGAAAAAGTCGGTAAGGCCCATCTCTCCTCCGTCACGATTGTCGAACGGGACACACCCCGGCGGTGGTGTCAGCCGTCATGAAGTATAACGCGAAATGTCGCCGGTTCGTTCCATCCTGCTACAATCCGTTCGATGTCCGATCGAATCTCGCGCCGTGCGTTCGGCGTTTTGGCCACTGCCGCGGCGGTTCCGGCCGCTCCGGCGCGGTCTCGCATGGGCGTCGCTACCACCTGCTACATGACCGCGTGGCGGCCCAAAGACACGCTCGAATTCATCGAGCATGTCAATTCGCTCGGTGCCGGTGGCGTGCAGGCGTCGCTTTCGTCGCTCGAACCGGCGTATTTGAAGCAGGTCCGCGCCAAGCTCGAACAGCACGGCCTGTTCTTCGAGGTGATGGGCGGATTGCCGCGCCGGGATCCTGCGCAGTTCGAGGCGCTGCTCAAAGCGGCCAAAGAGACCGGAGCGCTGTGCGTCCGCTCGGCTTGCCTCGGCGGGCGGCGGTACGAGAACTTCTCGACGCTCGACGCCTGGAACAAGTTCGTGGCGGATTCGCACGCGGCGGTGCGGCGCGCCGTGCCAATCGCAGAACGGGTGGGAATCGATCTCGCGCTCGAGAATCACAAGGATTGGACAGCGGAGGAGTTCGTCAAGCTGCTGAAGGAATTCTCGAGCCCGCGGCTCGGCGTCTGTCTCGATACTGGTAACAACCTGTCGCTGCTCGACGATCCGATGGAACTCGTCGAAGCGCTGCTGCCCTACACGATGTCGACCCACATAAAGGATATGGCAGTGGCGCCCTACGCCGATGGATTCCTGCTTTCGGAAGTACCGTTCGGCGATGGCTTCCTCGATATCGGCGGCATCATGAAGCGCATCGCCGACGCCAAGCCCCGGGTCAAGATGACGCTCGAAATGATCACGCGGAATCCGTTGAAGATTCCCTGCCTCACCGACAAGTACTGGGCCACGTTCCCCGATCGCGGCGGACGGTTCCTCGCGCGAGCGCTTCGCATGGTCGAAGCGAACCGCTCGAAGAAGGCGCTGCCGTCGATGGACGGCAAGGATCCGGCCGCGCAGCGCAGCTACGAGAACGGCAACGTGAAGCTGTGTCTGGCGGCCTCGCGTGACAAGTGGGGCGTGTGACGCGGCGCGCCTGGCTCTCGGCGATGGCATGCGCGGGCGCGATGGGCGCGGCCGATCCCGCGCTGGTGCGTCCGCGCCGGCTGAAGCCAGGTGATTCTGTCGCGCTGGTGACGCCTTCCACGGAAGTGATGGATCCCGACATGCTCGCCATGGGTCGCGAAACGTGCGAATACTTCGGCCTGAAGCCGGTGATGATGCCTTCGGTGGGCAAACGTCCAGTGACCTTCGCCGAGTCCGTCAAGAATCGCGCGGCGGATTTCAATCAGGCGTGGGCGGACCCGAAACTCTCCGCAGTCTTTTGCATGCGCGGCGGATTCGGCAGCCAGCATATTCTCGATCTCATCGACTACGAAGCGATCCGGCGGAATCCGAAAGTTTTTCTCGGCTACTCCGACATCACGGCGCTGCACCTTGCGATCCATAAGCGAACGGGGCTGGTGACGTTTCACGGTCCGGTGCCGCTTTCGGGATTCAGCGGCTACACGCAAGGGCATTTTCGAAAGGCTTTGTTTGGAACAGGAGCGATCGGCGATGTGTCGAATCCGGCGGAGACGGACAAGCTGCGTCCGCGTCACCGCACGCGCGCGATCCGGCCGGGAGTCGCCAAGGGACGGCTCATCGGCGGCAACCTGACGCTCATCGCGACTACGATGGGGACGCCGTACGAGATCGAAACGAAGGGCAGAATTTTGTTCATCGAGGACGTGGGTGAGCAGATCTATTCGCTCGACCGGATGATGACGCAACTGCGTCTGGCGCGGAAGCTGCAGGAAGCCGCTGGAGTGATCTGGGGCGAGTGCAACGATTGTCCGCCGCGCGAGAACAAGCCGTCGTCGGCCAGCCCGTACGGCCTGGGCGAGACGGTTGACAACCTACTCGCCGATCTCGGTATTCCCGTGGTTGCCGGAATGACCATCGGACATACGGCGGATCAACTCACGCTGCCCTTGGGTGTGCAGGCGACGCTCGACGCGGGCGCGGGCACGCTGCGGATCGAAGAGGCCGCCACCGCGTGAAGCGTCCGGAACGCGTCACACTCGCTGGGCGTTTCGTCACGCTCGCGCCGCTCGCGATGGGCCACTCCGAAGCGATGTTTCCCGCCACCGCCGATCCGGAGTTGTGGCGCTACCTTTTCGATGGTCCCTACGCCGATCGTGAATCGTTCGATACGCACTGGCGAAGGAAGGTGGCATCGGAAGATCCACTCTTCTTTTCGATCCTCGATGCGGCGACAGGGCAGCCGCTCGGACACGCGTCCTTGATGCGGATCGAGCCCGCGCACCGGGTGATCGAGGTGGGCAACATCCTCTATTCGCCGGCCCTGCGGCGGACTCGAGGCGCGACCGAGGCGATGTATCTCCTGGCAAGCTACGTTTTCGATCAACTCGGATATCGCCGCTACGAGTGGAAGTGCGACTCGCGCAACGAGCCTTCGCGGAGCGCCGCCTTACGGCTCGGCTTCGAGTTCGAGGGCATCTTCCGCCAGCACATGATCGTCAAGGGCGGCAATCGCGACACGTCGTGGTACTCGATGCTCGACCGCGAATGGCCCTCGCGCAAACAGGCGTTCGAGAGCTGGCTCGACCCCGCCAATTTCGACTCCGCCGGGCACCAGATCACCCGGCTCGCCGATTTCCGGTAAGCGCACGATACGCGTGCTATCGTGGGGGACGGAGCGCGCGGTGTCGACGGTCCTTCCTCCCACGACAATCCGGGAACAAAGGCAGCGCCGCCCCGCCACGAACCTCATCGCGGCCGGGGTGGTGATCGCGCTCTTGTATTATGGCCGCGACTTCCTGGTGACCCTGTTCACCGCGGTTACGATCGGGTTCCTGCTCGAACCCTTCGTTGATCTGCTGATGCGCTTCCGCCTTCCCCGCGCCTTCGCGAGCTTCGTGGTATGTTCGCTCGCACTCTCGGTGCTCTACTTACTCGGCCTCGCCAGCTACACACAGATCGCGGGACTCGTGGATGACATGCCTGAGTACGGCGCGCGCATCACCGAGATCTCCGAGCAGGTGACCAAGACGGTCGAGGAGACCGAGCAGGGTGCCTATCAGTTGTTCGCGCCGAAACGAGTCGCCGAACAGCAGCGAGCCGCGCAAACCGCGCCTCCATCGGATCCCGCGTCCCGCCGCCGCCGGTCCGCCGATCCGCCCGCGCCCGTCCTGGTTCCGCCCTCCGTGCAGGAAGTCCGGATCAAGCCCGATCGCTCCCCGATGATGGAGTACATCTATGCTCACTGGGAACGCTTTTACCAGGTTGGACTTCTGGCGAGCTTCATCCCATTTCTGGTCTACTTCATGCTCAGTTGGCGAGATCACATGCGCCGCAGCTATCTGCAGCTCTTCTCGGGCCAAGGGCGGCATGCCGCCGGACGCAGTTGGCAGGGCATCGCCGACATGGCTCGCGCCTACGTGGTCGGAAACTTCGCGCTCGGGATCGTGCTGACGTTCTTCAGCGGTCTGTTCTTCTGGAAGTTCAACATTCCCTACTGGCTGCTGGTGGCGCCCCTCAGCGGATTCCTCAGTCTGGTTCCCTATGTCGGGCTTCCCCTCGCGATGATCCCGCCCTTCTTCGCGGCGCTGCCGGTTTACAACAAGATGGCCGCGTATCTAATCATCGCCTCGGTCGTCGGCTTTCTGCATCTCGTGGCGATGAACCTGCTCTATCCGAAGCTGGTCGGTTCACGCGTCCACTTGAATCCGCTCGCCGTGACGGTCGCCTTGATGTTCTGGGGCAGCCTGTGGGGGGCGATCGGGCTGGTATTCGCCATCCCGATCACCGCCGGGTTGAAGTCCGTGCTCGACAACGTGCCCGAGTACCAAGGCATCGGGAAGCTGTTGGGCGACTGACGTTACGGCACCACGACGATCTTTCCGCGCATGTTGGGATGGATCGAGCAGTGGTAGTTGAACTCGCCGGGAGTGGGGAAGGTGAGGGTGATCGACCCGCTTCCCGCCTTGAGTTGTTGCGATGTCCAGCCGCCGGTGAAGTCGTCGGAAAACGTGTGCGCGACCACATCGTCGTTGTAGAACGTCACCGGCACGCCCGCCTTCACGGTCAGCGTTCCGGGCAGGAAGGCGTAGTTCTTGATCACGCCTGACGGAACCGCGCCCGTGCTCTGATCGTCCCCGCCGCCTTTGAATCGATACGCGGCGCGGAAAACCCAGTCCTTGCCCCTGCCTGCTTGGAGATGGCATGAGGCGCAGGCGAACGAGCCAGCGGGCGCGGTGGCGAAGGTCCGGTTTGGAGTGTAGGAAACATATTCCCACTCGCCCGTTTGATTGGGCCCGTAGGCGGTGCCGAAGCCGCGTTCCTTGCGCATGGTGAAGACCGTGGGAGTGGCGGCTGGATCCTTCTGGAAGCGGCCATTCGAGTCGAGGATGGCGTTTCCGGCAGCGTCGCGAAGGGCGTTCCAGGTTTCCATCACGATCACCGATCCGTATGGATAGTTCGCCTGATTGCCGTCCGTCACTGACGCGGCGGCATCGTTTGCGTACACGGTCCGGATCTGCCGGTTGTCCGGGCGATCGAAAACGTAGAGCTTGGTCCAGTTGGCGTAGCCTTCCGGAAATCCAACGCGATCCTCGGTGGGCGCGGGTGGATTCTGGGCGAAAGCGGAAAACGCGAATGCGAAGGCGGCGAGGCCGCGTGAGAGTCTCATGGATGTCCTCCGTTTGTGGAATCACTGACGATACGCCGCGCGCCGCGACTCGGATTTCGGTCCGGTAAAATAAAGGCAACATGAAGCGCGAATCGATCACTCGAAGAGACATCCTCGCCGCGATGCTCGCGGCACCGGCGCTGGGCGCGGGCGCTGCGTCCGCTCCGGCCACTCCGGTCGCGATTGCCAAGTGTCCGTCGTACGCCGAAGACCAGGTGGCGCTGCTTTCCGGCATGTTCGACAGGCTCGGTGGACTGGAACGGCTCGTCAAGGGCAAGACCGTCACCGTGAAGGTGAACCTCACCGGCGCGCCTGCGCTGAAGTTCCAGAGCAAGCCGCTCGGCGTCACCCACTACACGCATCCGAAACAGATCGAGGCGTTCGCGTTTTTGGCGCACAAGGCCGGTGCGCGCCGTGTTCGCTTCGTCGAAAGCGCGTGGGGAACCGCCGGACCGCTGGCGGAGTACATGCTCGATTCCGGCTGGAACGTCCGCCAGTTGCAGTCAGCCGCGCCGAACGTCGAGTTCGTGAACACGAATGGGATCGGGGCTTACAAGGAGTACTCGAAGTTCAACGTGCCGGGCGGTGGATTGATCTTCCCGTCGTATCACTTGAACAAGGTCTACCGGGAGACTGACGTGTTCGTGTCGATGGCCAAGCTCAAGAATCACGCCACGTGCGGCGTGACGCTCGCGATGAAGAACATCTTCGGGATCACGCCCGCTTCGATCTACGGTGATGACGCCGGTGAGAACGAGCCCAACGAAAGCCCCACCAAAGGCCGTGTCAACACCTGCCACTTCGGCAAGCGCCCGCCGGCGAGAATCGCGGCCGCTGAGAAGGACCCGGCCTCGTCGCGAGAATCGTTCGACCGGATGCCGCGCATCACTGCCGAATTGAACGCGGCCCGGCCCATCGATATCTCGATCATCGATGGCATCGAAACGGTGACGGGCGGAGAGGGTCCGTGGATTCGCGGGTTGAAATACGTCAAGCCCGAGGTGATGATCGTGGGCACGAACGCGGTCTGCACAGACGCCGTGGCGGCGGCGGTGATGGGCTATGATCCGCTCGCGCCTCGCGGCCAAGGCGCTTTCGTGAAATGCGATAATCAATTCTTATTCGCGCAGCAGCTTGGCATCGGGTCGGCGGACTTGAAACGCATCGAGGTGCGCGGCGTTCCGGTCGCGGACGCCATGTTCCGCTTCTCGTCGTGAGGCTCGCCGCCTCGCTTCTGTTGCGCGAGGCCGCGGGGTTCGCCGCCGATGTCCAGACGGGACCCGCGGTGGGTGGGCGGATTCCGCCGTTCGAACTCGAGGATCAAACCGGCGCCAAACGAAGCTTCTCCACTTTGCGTGGCCCGAAGGGGCTGATGCTCGTGTTCATGCGGTCGGCCGACTGGTGACCGTACTGCAAGGCCCAACTGGTCGAGTTGGAGGAACAGCGTCCGGCTCTCGAAGCGAAAGGAATTCGCATCGCGGTGATCACCTACGACCCGCGGCCCGCGCTCGCTCACTTCGCTGCGCGGCGGAAGATCTCCTATGCGCTGCTCGCCGACCCGGAGTCGAGGGTGATTCGCGCTTTCGGAATCCTCAATGAGACGGTGAAGCCTGACTCACCGGGTTTCGGTGTTCCGTATCCGGGCACCTTCATGGTTGACCCGAAGGGTGTCGTCAAATCGAAGTACTTCGAGGACGACTATCGTGAGCGCCATGCGGCCGGATCGATCGTGCTGCGCGAGTTCAACACGCCGCTCGGAAAAGGGACGGTAGCGAAGTCGCCGCACTTGACCGTCACCACGTCGGCCACCAACGCCACCGTCTTCATGGGGAGGCGGATCACGCTTGTCGCCGACATCGAGCTTCCGAAGAAGATGCACGTCTACGCGCCTGGCGTCAATGGATACAAGCCCATCGAGTGGCTCATGAACGCGGACAAGGCAGCCGGGGCCGAGCCCGTCCGATTTCCGGCTTCGCGAACCCGGCATCTGAAGGCGATCGGTGAGAAGGTTCCGGTATACGAAAACCGCTTTCGGCTGACGCGCGACCTTTCGGTGGGAGTGGGGCCGGAGGCGCGCGAAGCTGCCAAGCGCGGAGTGCTCGAGGTGGAGGGGACGCTCCGGTTTCAGGCGTGCGACGACAAGCAGTGCTACCTGCCGGAATCGATTCCGGTGAAGTGGACCTTCCAGGCTCAGGCGCCCGACAGCGAGCGGGTTCCAGCCGGGATGCGCGGGAAGGTGAAGTGAGATATCATTTTGGACAGGAGGCTACCTAGGCTCAATGAAGAAGATCGCAACCTTTACTCTGGGTTCGTTGCTGGCGGCCGGTTCGGCGCTGGCGGGAAATTCGGTTCGTGGCGAATACGTGGAAGCACGCACGGCCGACGTTTACACCGGCGCTTGCTTTGCGAATTCCGAGGTCGGACTCGTGGGTGAGCTTGCCGTGATGGGCTGGAAGATCTCGAAGGGCACCTTCAACGGCGTTAACCTCGATGGCCTCTCGGTCGTCGGCGCGGTCAAGGCCAGTGCCACTCTGGGCGATGTACATGGCACGGCGTATCCGGTGAAGTCGGTGCTGATCATCGACGAGCGGGCCAATGTCGAACAACGTCTGGCGCTGAAGGCTTTCGCGCAGAAGATGGGCGGCGATCTGCTGAGCGATGTGGTCAAGATCGAGTACGCTCCGGTGTCGCTGCAGTTCGCTGATAACAACCTCCACAGCGCCACCGCGACCCTGAAGGCCGGCAATTTCGCCGCTATCGAGACGCGTCCGCTGTTGGCCAAGGATCATGTCTGCGCTCACGAGGAAGTCTGGTATGCGCCGCTGACCAAGGTCGGCCACGCGATGCCCGCCTTCACCACCGCGCACTCGTTCAAAGGCAAGGAACTCGGCACTACCTGGTCGAGCCCCGACAAGCGCAGCGCGTTCGTCGCGGATTTCCAACTGAACGACTAATCGGGCTACGGCAGTCTCTACTGGACCGCCCGGGCGCGCCATTCGCGGTGCCGCCCGGGCGGTTTTCGTTTTTTCACGCGGGTCAATATGGAACTCCCTCTCTTTCAAATCGACGCGTTCACGAGCCGGCAGTTCGGCGGTAATCCCGCTGCAATCTGTCCGCTCGCCGAATGGCTACCGGATGTAACGATGCAAGCGATCGCGGCCGAGAACAATCTCGCGGAAACCGCGTTCTTCGTCCCGCTGGGCGAAGCGCATTACCACTTGCGCTGGTTCACGCCAACGGTCGAGATCGATCTGTGCGGCCACGCGACTCTCGCCACCGCCTACGCGCTCAACCGGTACCTCGGCGTGAGCGCCGGCACGATCCGCTTCGATTCGCGTAGCGGCGAACTGGTAGTGACTCGCGATGACGACAAGCTGCGCCTCGACTTTCCGGTGCTCACGCTCGAACGAGGTCAGCCGCCAGACGCGCTGATCGAAGGACTCGGGACGCAGCCACTCGAAGTGTTCTCGTCGATGGACTACATGGCGGTGCTGCCGTCGGAGGCCGATGTGTGCTCGCTACGCCCGGACTTCGCGATGCTCGCGCGTTTGGACCGGCGCGGCGTGATCGTCACCGCGCGCGGTGAGTCCTGCGATTTCGTGTCTCGCTTCTTTGCGCCGGGTTCGGGCATCGACGAAGATCCGGTGACCGGGTCGGCGCACTGCGCCCTGACGCCGTACTGGTCGCGCCGGCTCGGAAAGAAGCAGATGCGCGCGTTGCAGGTCTCGGCGCGGGGTGGAGAATTGTGGGTCGAGGATCGCGGGGATCGGGTGTGGATCTCGGGGCACTGCGCGCCGTACCTGGTTGGGACGATTTCGGTGGGCCCGTAAATACGGTAAGCTGGTTTCCATGAAAACTACCATCGAGCTGCCGGATCAACTTGCCAAGCAGATCAAGGCTTACGCGGCGGAGCGCGGCCTCAGCATGCGTGAGGTTCATGAGCGTGCGTTGCGTTCCCTGCTAACCGCACCCCAAGGCTCCTCTTCCGGCTTCCGTCTGAAGACGATCACGACGGACGGCAAGGGGATCCAGGTGGCAGATGGCTGGCCGTCGATCCGAAGCATGATCTATCCGGACACGGCAGAATGATCGCGATCGATACTCAGATCCTCGTCTATTCGATGCGAAAGGACTCACCGAATCACAGGGCCGCGATCAAGTGTGTCCGGGCGGCCGCGGAGGGCAGCGGACCGTGGGCAATTTGCTGGGCAAGCATTCACGAGTTCATCGGGATTGTCACTCACCCGAAAATCTACAGTCCTCCCACGCCTCTTCTCGATGCGCTGCAGCAGGTGGCGAACTGGATGGAGAGCCCATCTCTCCGCCTGCTCGGTGAGCCTCCCGGCTACTTCGATCACCTCGCGCTGGTGGCGACTCGTGGCAGTGTTCGCGGGCCGGTGATCCATGATGCGCGAATCGTCGCGATTTGCCGCGCGAACGGCGTTCGAGAACTCTGGACGGCGGACCGGGATTTTTCACGGTTTCCCGGCATCGTGCTCAAGAATCCGCTTTGACAAGCCTAGCCATTTCAGGCCAAGTTGATCTCGATCGTGATTGACGGTCCGCTGTAGCCCGGACCGAAGAAGGGTGTCCACTTGGTCTCTAACACACCTGAGTTGACCCTCGCCGATAGATCGACGGATTCGATGCCAGTTGCGCTCCCTTTCAGGCGAAGCGGTGCCCCGGCGACGACCAGCGCGTAGTTTTGAAAGAAGAGCCGCCACGCTTCGCCTCCAAGGACGGAGTTCGGAAGCTGCTCATCGTTCAGGAAACTGTGCAGTTCCACGCGAAATCCCTCCGTGGACAGAAATGCTGCGAGCCCAACACTGTCCGCTTCTGATGGTTGAGCCGCACTGGCCACACATCCATGCATCTTGTCGAACAACTGAACGACCCCCTTTGCACCTTCTCGATCCAACTCGCAGTGGAGCACCCAGTCGCAGAAAAACCTCAGTGTTGGACGCTTGCCGAGCTCATTCTTTGCCTCCAGGGCCTTTCGGATCAGGACCATCGCGTAGACAACCGTCGCTCGGGTGGAGGGCGGTGGATCGAGTGTTCGCCGCAGTTCCCGCTTCAGTTCGTCGATCACGATTCCCCCCGCATGTCCACGACCGCTTCCGTGATCTGTCCCAGGTACTTCCCGTTCCGCACGACATCCGCCGCGATCGCAAAGCGCGGACCCGGAGCCACCCATCCTTTCGGAATCGTCACGGTCACATGCCGGTGCGCCTTGCCGCGAGCCGGAACGTCGAATGTCAGCACCTCCGGCGTCAGCGACCACTCACTGGGAGCCGTCAGCGAGATCTCCACCTTCATCGGCTCCGCGTAGTAGTTCTGCACGTGGACCTCGATCTTCTGGGTTTCTCCCGGCGCGGCGAGGATCTGGTACGGGTAGAGCCGGACCCAGCTCGGATCGAGTCCGAAATCGGTCTCGCCTTGCGGCAACATCTCCTCGAAGAATTGTTTCTGCTTGCGGAACTTCTGTTCGGTGGCGAGCAGGATCGAACGATCCACCGGATACGGTTGTCCGTGGCCCGGACATATCTGCTCGGGCTCGCGCTCGATCAGGTTGCGCACGCTTTGGAGATGGCTATCGCTTTCGACGTGATTGCGGAAGATCAGGTTGTGGCGCAGCGTTCCGTCATTGCGCGGATTTGGGAAGAAGGCATCGCCGGTGAACGCGGTCTTCTTGCCGTCGATCGTCGTGAAGAGCGCCATCTGGTATTCGGTGTGCCCGGGCGAGTGCTTGATCTCGAAGTCGAACTCCTCCCATTTGAAGCGTTCGCCGTCCTTGTAGGCACGATCCACGCGGAAGGGCTCGCCGAGGATGCAGCCGAGATTGTAGCCGCGCGGATTCTGGAAGACATCGACCATATTCTCGTAGCACCAGACCTTGCAGCCGTGATGGCGCTTCAGGTGCGGGAAGCCGTTCATGTGGTCGTCGTGCATGTGGCTCGGCATGGCGACGTCGACGGATTTCAGTCCGAAGTCGCGCTTCAGGCGGTCGATCGAATGCTCCTGGAAGCGGATGCGGTCCGTCGCGGCGGTGGCGCGTTCGAAGTTGCCGAAGTGGATCCCCGACGCCGATCCGTAGTCGATGAAGAGAGCCTTGCCCGATTGCGAGATGATCGCGTAAAAGGATGACGTCGTCGTGTAGTGGCAGAGCAGGTGGCGGCTCACCACTTGCGGGCGGCCTTCCTCGGACGGATTGTTGCCGGTCTGGAATTTGTAGTAGTCCGTCAGCTTTTCGATCGTTTGGCGGATGCCCGCCGCGGGATCGCGGAGAGGCTCGCCATGCGAGGGGCAGACGAGTTCGGGCTTGAGCTCTTCCAGCCGCGTGAGGGAGAAGATGCCGAGGTCGATGCCTTCGGAACCGCCGTAGTTCACCTGCGTGTCGAACAGGTTCACGATCTTTCCGGGAGAGTGGATCAGGTCTCCGGTGAAGGCGGTCTTCTTGCCGTCGATCGTGCCGATTAACGAAATCGAACCGAGCGTGTGTCCGGGCGTGGGAAGAATGAAGAACTCGTGGCGGCCCCACTGGAAGGTCGAATAGTCTTGCAGGGCACTTCGGACCGGAACGTCTTCGGTGAGCGTGTTGAAATCGTTCCGGACATAGTAGAGATGGAAGACGCGGCGGTTGCGCCAGAAATTTCGCGCGTCGGCGAATAGGTGCTTTTCGTGCGCGGGAACGGCGATGGGGATTCCGCGCGCGGCGGCTTTGTGGTCGCCCTGGCATTGGTCGCGATGATGATGGGTGTGCAGGATCCAATCCACCTGCGAGATTCCCATCGCGCTCAGGTGATCGAGGATCTTGCCCGACCCGAAATCGATCAGTACGCACTTGGATCCGTCCTTGACCACGAAGACATTGCAGGTGTCCTCGAAGATCCACAGGTTGTCGCCGATCTTGCGCGGCCCGCCCTTCGGGGCGAATTTCGTGCGGCGATAGGGCTTCGGTTCAGCGGCGGCCGGAGGTTGCGCGGCGGATGCCGTGGACTGCGAGGCAGGCGCCGCGGCGGCGCTTCCGGCGATGCCAGCCTTGCGAAGGAATTCTCTTCGGGAGTTCTCGCTCATGGCGATCATGTTATCTCGAGAGCTGATAGAATGCCCGGTGCCATGATCAAGCATGAAATTGAGCACCTCTTTTCGTACTCGGCCACCCTCGCGCCTCTCGAGATCGTCGGGCCCGTCCCCGAGGGCATCCGCCTGAATGCTTACGTGACCGGCGGCGAGGTGACCGGCGAGAGAGTTCGAGGCAAGGTGCTGCCCGTGGGAGGAGATTGGCTCATCGTGCGCCCCGACGGGATGGGCGTCGTTGACGTTCGTGCCACGTTCCAGACTCACGACGGCGCCTTGGTCTACGTCTCCTACCCGGGGCTAATCGACTTCGGCGACGACGGCTACGCGAAAGTGCTACGCGGCGAGATCCCTCCGCGATTCGCGGTCCGGACCTCTCCGAAATTCAGCACTTGCCATCCGGGCTACACGTGGCTGAACCGGATCCATTGCTTCGCGGTGGGTGAAGCCGAACTGGCCACTGCCTCGGTGCGCTACGACATCTACGCTGTCCGCTAGCGCCAGCAGCCGTAGGGCGGCTTGCTTCCGGCTGCTATTCTGAGAAGAATGGCGACTTTGACTCCCTCCGCTCCCTCCGTGGAGCACTTGCCGGC
>CADECY010000034.1:33233-68070 GCA_902825945.1 uncultured Acidobacteriota bacterium | reverse complement strand
AAAAAGTTGATCGGCGCGGTAGAACCATTGTCGAGAACTGTGGCATGGAACCTGCCGTGGAAGACGACATTGAACCCGGTCTTCGCCTCGCTAATAACGGTGACATCGCCGCCACTGTTGTGTGTCCAGATCTCGGGCGGAATACCACCCTCGGTTTCACCCCAGCCGTATACGTATTGGCCGGATTTATGTTGAGTGACACCGTCCAACCCGGTGTAGGTGGCGGCGAACTGAATGGACTGGTAGGTGTTCGCATGAACGCCCGCAAGGTGACTTGCTGTCGTGTTGAAGAACAATTGAACACCTCCATAGACTACGGTCCCCGGCGCGCCTTTGATCTGAATGAAATCCTGAACTCCGAGCTGCACTCGGACCGCTTGGTTGTTGGCGTACGCCCACATCGCCATGGTACCGGTCTCGAGGCTGGCGTTGACGGAACCCTCGACATTCCATCCGGGGCCGCTCGCGCTTCTCGAATCGCTCACGAATGTGGAACCGCCACTTTGGATTTGGCCGCTCCCGGCAACCTCGATCACGGAAAAAACGGACGACGCTTTTGCCCGCGGAACGTTCATCGCAAAGACTCCCAGCACAGCATACGCCGCCGCATGAGCGGCGCGGATCCTCCAGCTTTTGATCTTCGCTCCGGGCCGGCCAGCGGCGCGCCCAAAGCTCCCCGATTCATTCGAATTCATCTCTTTCCTCCTCTGTCTGTTTGTGGTGCACGGCGCCTCTCGAACCGGCCTCGCGTGGCGAGAGCAGCAGTACCGCCTGCGCCGCCGTAACCGCGCCCGGGGCAGCAGCGATATCCTTACTGGATCTCCTCGCTCTTGTCCCACCGCGCGTTTCGGCTCATAGGAGCAAGCGGGAACGCGTGGCGGATTTCTCACCTTCTGAAAAAAAGGTTCCGGCCCGGCAGAGACGTGCCGAGCGCCGTGGCGACTTGATACACTCCTGGCTATGGCGGAACCGGACTCGTCCCATGATCCCGAGGCCGTGACGCGTCTCCTCCGGCAGTGGAGCAAAGGTGACGATCAGGCCTTCGATCTGGTGAGCTCCGTCGTCTATCCGGAACTCCGGCGGATCGCCGGTGCCTACTTGAATCGCGAACGCAAGGATCACACCCTCCAGCCGACCGCCCTGATCAATGAGGCCGTCGTCCGCCTGCGCGAGATGGGCATCCTCGAAGTCGAAGGGCGGCGGCAGTTCTACGCGCTGGCCGCGCAACTCATGCGCCGGATTCTGGTGGACCACGCGCGGTCCATCAACGCCGTCAAGCGAGGCGGGGACGTGGCGAAAGTGCCCCTCGACCAGGCAATCGGCGAATCTGCCGATTTCGCCGAGCAGTTCCTGCTCATCCATGGGGCGTTGGACGAACTGGGCGCGGAGAATGCCCGCAGGGCTTCCCTGCTCGAGCTGCGCTATTTCGGCGGCTTCACGCTCGAGGAAGCGGCCGAGCACCTCGGCATTTCGCGGGCCGCCGCACAACGCGAGCAGCGAGTCGCGGAAGCCTGGATCGCCGCGCGGATCTCGGCGGATCCGCCTGCCTCCGATGCGTGCTCCGCACCGTAGCGTGGAGAATCGTCAGAAAACCAGCCGCAAGCCGAACTGGATCTGCCTGGGTTGCCCGAGCGTGGCAAACACTTGTCCCGCGGTTGGGCTTCCGAGCACGGTCCCTGGATTCGCGAACGCGGGAGTGTTCGACGAGTTGAAGGCCTCGGCGCGAATCTGAAGACGTAACTGTTCGCTCCACTGGACCTCCTTCCGGATCGCAACGTCGAAGTTGCGAAGCCCCGGTCCACGCAGATCCGGCTGCGTCCTGGGCGCGTTGCCGAAAGTGAACGGAGCGGGCGCGGAAAAGCATGACAGGTTGAAGTACCGGGAAAGCCGTGCCTGGACTGACCCCTTCAGGGCTCCCGAGCAGCCAGCCTCCACGTTCGGCCGCAGCACGCCGCTACCGGAGAACGAGGTGTTCTGCTGCATCGACAACGAGACCGGGATTCCCCGTTGCAGCGTGAGAATACCGCTGATCTCCCAGCCTCCGAACGCCGGCCCCGGAACGGCGGCCCATAGGAGAACGACGCCGTCAGCCGTTGCGGCACGTCGTTGTCGGAGATCGCCCGGTCGGCCTCGAGGCGGTAGCGGTCCTGATGCGGCGACGGCGAGTCGAGGTAGAAAGCCGCGCCGGAATTCGTGTCGATCGCCTTCGAGATCGTGTACGAGACCAGATACGCCAGTCCACTGTCGAATCGGTTGAACACTTTCATCGCCAGGCCGTGATAGCTGGAGGTGGCGAGCGCCGGATTCGTCAGGTTGACCGCGGCGTACTGCGGAAACGGACGCAACAGTTGGCCCGCCGGAATCAGCGGACCCGCCAACGGGCCCAAGGGCATCGCTCCGAAGAACGGATTGTTGGTCAGCGCCAGTGTCCGCGGCCCGAGTTGACCGGCGGGCAACTGGTTGAGGTCGAATCCGCGGTCAGCCAGGTTGGCACCGGACGCGCCCTGGTAGGCCGCTTCCGCGCAGATCGTTTTCCTTACCCGTCGCTGCACGCTGAAATTCCACTGGCGGATCTGGGCGGTCGGGCTGCGTGCCGGGACGTAGGACATCAGCAGTCCGAGGTCTGCGTCCGGGCTCGGCTGGCCTCCCAATCCGACCGGTATTGCAAAGCCCGTTGGAAACGGATTCGAGAGATTCACTCCCGGCAGGGGATTGTTTCCGTCAAGGGTGCCCGCGTAGGGCGTGAATCCAAAAAATCCCGGTCCGCGGATCCCGATCGACGGAGTGGCCTGCCATACGTTCGGGCCAAAGTAGACCGCGAACCCCGACCGGATGGCGGTGTGCTCGGAGAGCCGCAGCGCGAGTCCGAGCCGGGGCGCGAAGTCGCGCCAGTTCCGGCGCCAGTGATTCCGGCGTGAGGGGGTAGCGAACACCGCCGCGCCTTTCAGGCCAGGAACCCGGGTTGCCAGCGAGGCAAGCGCTTCCGGATCGAACCAGGAAAACAGATTATTGTTTTCCGCCATCGGAAGCTGCAGGTCCCATCTCAGGCCGAGGTTGAGAGTGAGGCGCCGGCTCAGCCGCCAATCGTCCTGCGCGAACCATGCGTGGCTCCAGTGGTGCGCGAGATTGCCGGGATTGAGCGAGCTGCCTCCGTCGGGGACGGGAGAGCCGGTGGTTCCGTTGTTCGGAAGACCGAGCAGCACGGCGGCGAACGGGTTGCCTCCGGCCGCGGTCGTGCCGTTCACCTGAGTCCAGATGTTGGAGAAGGCGAACCCCGTGCCGAAGATCATGAGCCGCCGCGCGTATTCGTGTCTTGCCACTCCGCCGAATTTCCACGCGTGACCGCCACTCATTCTCGTGACGCTGCTGCTCACGACGTCCATGGTCTGGCGTTGATCCACGTTCGCCAATGGACCCTGACTGGAATATCCCGTGAACGCAAACGCCGGATAGGCGGGAGCCTGCTGGCCTTTCGCCACCGCATCGGGGAAGCCGAGTTTCCGGATGTCGTACTCGGGAACGGGGCCCAGCCGGGCGGCGGCGAAAGTGTGTCCGAAACGCGTCTCGACGAGCCAGTGCCGGCCGAAAACACGCGCGTGCCCGGCTCGGCCGATCCAAGGATAGGCGTAGGTGTCGGCTGGCACGAAGGCGGGCGTGCCGAAGGCGTTCTCGTTCGTGATTTCTTGCCGTTGCGCGCTACCGCTGAAGAAGAGCCGGTGCTCTCCGGCTTGCCGGTCGATCCGGGCCTCCACGCGCGGATCGGCGGTTCGGGCCGAGAGCGGCTTGCTGAAGTTGAATTCGAACCCGGGCAGGTTGGGCTCGGGAAATTGATTGATCACCGCCCGTCCGATGGGGTTGATCGCGGACGCCGGGATTTCATTGTCCGGGAAAGGGTCGCGGCAGAATTGTCCGTTGATCACGCGGCCGCTGAGCGGATTGAAAATCTGTCCGGCGCGCACTTGCTGGCCGTTGCAGGGGTTCAACAATCCCGTCGGCGGCCCGAGCGCCTCCGCGAAGTTGCCCTTCGCATCGCAATCGCCGGTACCGAGCCGAAGTAAGGCGCCGAAGCCGTGGCGTTCACCGTCTCGAGACTGAGGAACCCGAACGTGCCCGTAGCGGCGCCGGGCAGCCGCAGTGGCCCGCCGAGCGCAGCTCCCGCTTGGTGCCTCCGGAAGCTCTCCAGCCGCGCACCCCGGGCGTTGCCGAAGAAGCTGTTGGCATCGAGGGCGCTGTTACGGAGGAATTCGAACAAAGCGCCGTGCGGGCGGCTCGAACCGCCCTTCGTCGAGATGTTCACGATTCCACCGGCGCCACCGAACTCCGCCGCCGCGATACCGGTTTGCACACGGAATTCCCGTACTCCCTCGAGGGTTCGTCCTTCGGCCACGGCGCGCAATGAGCCGATGCCTCCTTCAGTCACGGTAGAGGGCGAGCCGTCCACATATACTTCGTTCGACATTCCCCGGTTCCCGCTCACCTGGAAATCATTCGAGTATGCCCCCAAGAGCGCAAGAGAGCGATTCGGGATGACGGCCGGGCTCAGCAAGACCAGCGAGAATGGGCTTCGCCGGTTGAGCGGAAGCGCGCGAATCGCCTTTTCGTCCACCACGGTGCTCATCGCCGACGACGCCGTGTCTGGAAACGCCGTCTCGGGCCGGACCGTCATCTGCTCGGCGTGTTCTCCAATTTCGAGGCGGATCGAGAGCGAGATCGCGTCCCCGGCCCGGACGGCGATGTCCGCGAGCCGAGTCCGCCGGAATCCTGGCGCTTCGATGACGACTTCATACCAGCCGGGCCAGAGACTCTCGGCGACACCGACAAGGCTTTCGAGGCGCTCAGCGCCGCGGTTGACCGCCGCGAAGGCCAGACGATCTGGATGGCCACCGAGCCCCGGCTCCGCCAGCTCCGGAAGGATGCCCGCTTCCGGGAGTTGCTTTCCAAGATGCGGCTGCCTGCCATCGAATAGCCGGCGCTCGCGCCGGGCTGACGCCCCGGAGACGACTCAGAGCGCTCGTGCGCCAAGAGGAGACCCACGCCGGGTGGCGCCGCGACGGAAAATCGCGAGGACTGATACGATCCGTGTGCTGACTCCGCGTAGTGGCCGAGGAACACAATGCGAACCATCGGAAACCTGATCCTGGCGGGCGTGCTCGCCGCCTCCGCCACCCTGGCCCAACTCGACGACAAGCGGCTGGTCTTTTCGACCTTCCACGGGGGCGACCGCAATGACGATGCCCAAGCCGTGGCCGTCGATCCGGCAGGCTTCATCTACGTGACTGGCGAAACCGAGTCGCGCGACCTGAAGGCCGACCCCGTGGGCGGAAAGCCGCTGACATCGGCCGTTTTCAAGGGATACCTGACGAAGTACGCACCCGGCGGCAAGGAGGTAGTGTGGCGAAAGCTGATCGGCGGATCGTCGAACACGGTGCCCCGCGCGATCGCGCTCGATGCGGCGGGTAACGTCTATGTCTCCGGAACCAGCGGCGCGCGTGACTTGCCAATGGTGAAGGCGGTCCAAGACAAACAAACGGGCCTGAACATCGCGTTCCTGATGAAGTTCACCCCCGGCGGCGAACTGGCCTTTTCCACCTTCTTCGGTGGCGAGCGAAACGAAGAAGGGCTGGCGGTCGCGATCGACTCGAAGGGCAACATCTATCTGGCCGGACGCGCCTCGTCCGAGAGCCTCCCGGTGAAGAACGCCCTGCAACGCCAGATTGCCGGCGGCGGGCAGGACGCCTTCATCGCCAAGTACACGCCGGACTACCAACTCGCCTATGCGACCTACTTCGGCGGCACGGCGGGCACCGATAACATCCATGCGATCGCCGTGGGTCCGGATGATTCGTTGTTCGTCACCGGCGAAACGATGTCGCCCGGGTTGGCGACTCCAGGCGCCTACATCGCGACCGCCCAGAGTTATTCGAGCTTCGTCGCCAAGCTGACTCCCGAGGGCGATGCGATCTCTTACTTCACCTACCTCGGCTGGCGCGGCGGATACACCTCCGCCCGTTCGCTCGCTGTCGATTCCCTTGGGCGCGCCCACGTGGGCGGATACACCTCGTCGAAGGATCTCACGGTCACCCCGAATGCAATTCAGCCCAGTTTCGCGGGCGGATTCCGGGATGGATTCCTGATCCGGCTCAATGCCACGGGAACGGCGGCCGAGCATCTCACCTACCTCGGCGGCAGCACGCGCGGCACGGCCGACCCGGATGAGACGGTCGCGAGCCTGAAGATCGATGGTCACGGCCACCTCTATGCGGTCGGCGAGACCAGCTCACCGGATTTTCCCGGGCGCCGCATGCTGCAGCCCGTTCACGGTGGTGCCCAGGATGCATACTTGATGCGGATCGATCTCGACAACAGCCAGATCATCTACTCCACTTTCTGGGGCGGGACGAAGAAGGATACGGCGCTGGCGGTCGCGCTGGGTCCGGGCGAGGCGGCCACGGTGGTGGGCGAATCTTACTCGGACAATCTGCCGCTCGCGGGCGCCGTGCAGTCCAAGCTCGGCAGCGCGAATGACGCTTTCGCCGTGCAGATCTGCGACCCATGGATGGGCGCATGGCCGGAGGCGTCGTTCTCGGCCGTTGCTGGATCGGAATCCAAGCCCGCGTCCCAGACGGTGGAGGTCTTCTCCGGATGCAACCAGCCCTTCGGCGCTCTGGTCGAAGTGGTGGGTGGGTCGTGGCTGAAAGCGGAAGCTAGCCGCGCGGCGGTTCCGATGAACCTGAAGCTCTCCGTGGATCATGCGGAACTGGCACCCGGCGAACATAGGGCAGTGATCCGGGTGACGGTCGAGGAGGCGTTCCTGAAGACGCTCGAGATTCCGGTGAGCCTGTTCGTGGCGGAGCCGCCGCCGGCCAGTGACCGAGGTCACTGACTCGGCTCGCCCTTGCCACCCATACTGGTCCCGGAAGGAGACTTTCGTGCGGATCAGTAACACTCAGACTTTGGGCGAGATCGCGGGCGCCTTTCCGGCCGCCGTGCGGATTCTCGAGGATCGAGGGTTGGACTTCTGTTGCGGCGGCAAACTCGCGCTCGGCGACGCCTGTCGCCAGCGCGGGCTCGACCCGGCGGCTGTGGCCGGCGAGATCGAGTCCGCCAGCGAGGGCCCTTCCGGAACACGCGACTGGCGCGCGGCGACGCTGACCGAGCTCGCGCATCACATCGTGGATCGCCATCACCGCTTCCTCGAAACCGAACTCCCGCGGCTGTCGGCGCGGCTCGACAAGGTTCGCTCGGCACATGGCGCCCGCGATGGTGAGGTGCTCGAGCAGATCGCGAAAGTCTTCGACGCTCTGCGCGATGAACTCGAACTGCACACCCGCAAGGAAGAGATGGTCCTGTTCCCGTGGATCGAGCGCATGGAGGAAGCACGGGCGCAGCATCGCTCCGGCGCGCCCGCGCCGTTCGGCACTGTGGCCAATCCGATACACTGCATGGAAGGCGAGCACGAAAGCGCGGGAGCGGCGCTGGCCGAGTTGCGCCGGATCACGTCGGGCTACACGCCGCCCGCTCACGCCTGCGCCACTTATCGCGCGCTCTACGCCGGACTCGAGGAACTCGAGCGGGACCTGCATCTGCACATCCACCTCGAAAACAACATCCTGTTTCCGGGAGCGATGCGGCTCGAGTGATTCAGGCGACGTGCGCCAATGGTATTCTGTCGCCCATGGCATCCGACGTCAGGCGGAACCTCGCGGCCTTTCTCCAAGGGGAAGTCTACGCCGTGCTCTCGACGACCGCTCCGAACGGCGCACCTCAATCAGCGTTGATCGGCGTGGTGGTGAATGATCTTTTCGAAATCTTCTTCGATACGCTCGACTCGTCTCGAAAGTCGGCGAACTTGCGGAACGCTCCCGCGATCGCGTTCGTGTTCGGCTCGACGGACTCCGCCTCAGTTCGAACGGTTCAATACGAAGGCACCGCCGATGAGCCCGCGGGAGACGAACTCGACCAGTTTCTCGAACGATACTTCAACCGGTTTCCAGACGGCAGGGAACGAAGGAGCGCGGGCGGCATTGCATACTTTCGGGCCAAGCCAGCTTGGATTCGCTACAGCGATTACTCCGCAGACCCGCCGTTGATCGTGGAGTTCCACCAATCCGATCTCGCGTGATCCGCGCGGCGACTCCTACTCCACCGGCAACAACACCGCCGGGCTCGACTCTCCGCCCACCGTCAACACCACCTCGACTTCACCGCGCGCCAAGCCCGCCGGAACTTCGGCATTGACCGCGTACAAGCCCGCGAGCGTGGGAACCATGCCAGCAAACGATGGCACCACATTGCGGCCGCCGATCGTCACCGTAACCGATGCGCGAGTCTCGAATAGCGGCGGCGGCAATGGCGTCACCGCGCCTGCTCCCAGAGGATTCGTCAGCGGACCCAGCCCCGTGCAGTAGATCGTGATCACATCGCCCGCGCGAACCGGTAGTGTCCGGTTCACCGCCACGGGACCCACTCCATCGCGGAATCGCTGAAAAATTCCGAGCCCCTGGCCGTCAGCGCTCAGCGTGAACACAGCGGGCTGCGTGCGCGTCACGTCCACATCCAGCGGTTGCGACCGCTGATTGCCGCGCTCGAGGATCAGGAAAGCCTTGCCCGATGTCACCGGCAGATTGTACGGGACCACGCCCGTGATCAACTCTTCGCTCACGAAATAGAGCGGAACGCGCAGGCCGCCGCTCAGATAAACGGTCGCCTGGCCCAGCGTGGCCGGATAAGGCGCGGCCCCGACATTGAATCCCGCTCCGATCCGCTTGCCGCGAATCGCGATGAAACTGCCGGGTGCGATCCGGCGGCCGGGCACTTGGCTGGCGGCACTCTGGACGCCATCCTCGTCGATCAAGGGGCCAGCGTTCGGATTCCCGTCCACCGATCCGCCGAATTGCCACGAGCCCGAAAGCGTGACCGAAGACGCCAGCAGGTTGATCACGGCGTTGGCGCTGCTCGATCGCGGCAGCCAGGTTCCCGCCCAGAGTCCGTCGCCCTCGGAGGTGAGGTTCAGTGGCGGATCGCCCGAGCTGAACGCCGCGGTGACGGTGCCTTCCAGCAACGGTTCTCCACAGTTGTTCACCACCAGCGCGCGCAATGCGATCGGCCAGCCGGTGACGGTGGAGAAGCCCTGCGCGAGCGACACGGAAACGGCTTCGAGCGAGGCGGGAATGCAGGGATCGGCCGCGAGCGCACGTTCCCGCGTGAGCAGATTCTCCGAACCCGGCAGCACCACCGCCACCACCGCCACGCGCCGGATCACGTTGCCCACTCGAATCGAAACCGCTCCGCGATGCACGCCCGGCGCGAGCCGCACTGTTGCCGAGCGAGCGATGCGAAAATCCACCGAGAGTCCCGCTCCCACCGCGACGGACGGCACGCTGATGGTGAACCAGTTCTGCGTGGAGCCGTCGAACTCCGCCGCCAGAGTCGCTGTGAGCGCGCGGCCGAACGGGTTGTGCAGCGTCACCGTTTGCGGTGGCGCCGGAATGAACGGACGCTGGATCAGCGCGACTCCACTGGGCGAAATCGAGGGCAGCGGGGTCGAGTTCGGATTCAGCACGTTCAGCAATACGCCCACGAATCGCGACGCGTTTCGCCCGGACGAGATCTCGAGGTGGCCGTAGTATTGGCCTTGCGTCAGCCGCGCGGGGCCGGCACGGACACTCACGCGCACCGGCCGCTCCAGGCTCACGGTGCCGCTGGCGGGCGTGACCGAAAGCCACGGCACCGCGCCGCCCGGCTCGCTGGTGCTCGCCGCGATCGTGAACTCCTCCGCGGTGCGCGATGTGGTCGCGATCACGAAACTCTGCGCCGGCGGCGCGAGTTGGCCTTGCTCCACTTCGAACGACATTCCGTTTTGCGAAACCGAAATCGTCTGCCCAGGATCGGAGACGCTCAGCGTTACGGGAATCTCCAAGCGCTCCGCGGGATCGGTTGCGGCGATCGTCACCGTGCCGCTGTACAGCCCCTCGTTCAAACGCGCGGGATTCGCGGTGATCGTAATCACGGTGGCGCCGAATCCCGCCACGCGGCCCGTTCCCGGCGACACCGAGAGCCAGTTGCCATTGGATCGCGCCGAAGCGGCGAACGGGCGCACCGCCGCGCCGGTGTTCGAGAGCAGGCGGACCACCGATCGTGCGGGTCCGCCGGAGACGGACGCGAATCCGATGGCGGCGGTCGCGATGGTGAATCCGCCAGTCCGGCCCTCGACGATCAGGTTCGCCTGAATCGTGAAAGGCGAGCTGAAGTTCGCGCCGCTGGCGAGTACGGTCACGCGGCCACTGACAGCGAAGTCGAAGTTACCAGCCGCCGATGGGACCCCGCTCAGCCGGCCCGTAGGCGCGAGCGTCAAGCCGCCCGGAAGCAAGCTCGGCGGCGACATGTTGATGCTCACCAGACGGCTCTCGGGCGGAAGCTGCGCGATCACCGCGTCGGCCAGTTGGGTCTCGTACGGAATGCCCACGTTCCCGTTAGGGAGCTTGGCGACAATCGGCGCGGTTTGGGAGAAGCCGGCCGGGAAGAGGACGAGGGGCAGTAGGAATCGTGCCCAGGGACGCATACGGTGATTGAATTTACCTTATCATCCCGCTCGCGATCCGACAACGCTAGCATGGTGGGAATGCGTTTTCTCGCTGTTTTGCCGCTCGCCGCGATCGCGGGCCTCGCCGCCGATCCGCCAAGCCGCGCGGTTTCGATCCTCGAGCAACGCTGCCATCAGTGCCATGACGCGAAGACGAAGATGGCGGGCGTCGATCTCGCTTCGAGCGCGAGCGTCACGGCGTTGCGCGCCAAGATCGAAGCGGCGATCGGATATTCGGGCAAGATCAAGATGCCGCCCGCCGGCGCGCTTCCGGCGGAGGAGTCGGCGGTGCTGCGCGCCTGGCTGGGTCTGGGAGCTCCGTGGCCGCGAGCGGGCACGAAGCCCGTGAGCGGTGGCCAGTGGTGGTCCTTCCGTCCGCCGGTGAAGCCGGCCATTCCGGCGGGCAAGGTGAATCCCATCGACGGTTTCATCGCCGCGAAGCTTTCCGAGAGGGGACTCGCACCGGCTCCGGAAGCCGACAAGCTCACGCTGATTCGCCGCGCCACCTACGATCTCCACGGACTTCCACCGGGCTACACCGAAATCCAGCAATTTCTGGCGGACTCGCGGCCCGATGCCTTCTCCCACCTGATCGAGCGCCTGCTCGCATCGCCGCATTACGGCGAGAAGTGGGGCAAGCATTGGCTCGACCTGGTGCGTTACGGCGACACTTCGGGCTTCGAACAGGATCCCTACCTTTTGTACGCATGGCGCTATCGAGATTACGTGATCGATTCGTTCAACGCCGATAAGCCCTACGATCGCTTCGTCAAGGAGCAGATCGCAGGCGATGAGTTGTATCCCGAGGATCCGAAGTCGCAGCAGGGAACCGGCTACTTCACCGTCGGAACCAATCGCGACATGCTCTATAAGGTGGAAGACATCAATCGTGTGGAGCAGCTCACCGATTTCGTCGACACCACATCGAGCGTCTTTCTCGGCCTCACCACCGGATGCGCGCGCTGCCACGATCACAAGTTCGACCCGATTCCGCAACGCGACTACTTCCGGATGCAGGCGATCTTCGCGCCCTTCGTCAAGACCCGCGTCTTCCTGCACTACGACATGGCGCGTGGTTATGACTTGCAGGAGAACACGCGAACGTTCCGGCTCCACGAAGTGGGCGATCAGTTGATGGCGCTGCTCGGGCCTCATCGCGCGCGGCTGCGTGACGAGCGCCTGGCGAAGCTTTCGCCTGAGATCGCAGAAGCGATTCGCACGCCCGACGATCGCAAGACTCCCGAACAGAAGGCGCTCGCCGATGCGAATGCCAAGACCGTCGAGCCATCGGATGACGAGGTCTACGCGCGGCTTTCGAAAGACGAACTCGAGCGCCTCCACAAGATCGAACGCCGGCTGATCGGGGTCTACAAGACGTACGCGCCGGGTCCGTTCTCACCCGGACTCACCGACATCGGCCGCGAGTCGCCGCGCACATACGTGCCCGCGAAATCCGGCGGCGTGGAAGAAGAGGCACGGCCCGGATTCCTGACCGCGCTCGGCGGCGGCGACATCCCCGAGCCACCGCTCGATTCCCCCACCACGCGTCGCCGTAAGGCGCTTGCCGAATGGATCGCGCGTCCCGAAAATCCGCTCACCGCGCGCGTGATGGTGAATCGCATCTGGCAGTATCATTTCGGGCGTGGCATCGTCGCGACTCCCAGCGACTTCGGCACACGCGCCGCGCCGGCCACTCATCCGGAACTGCTCGACTGGCTCGCGGCGGAGTTCGTGGAACGCAAGTGGTCGATTAAGGAAATCCACCGCGTGATCATGAACTCGGAGACCTATCGCCGCGCGGCGAAAGCGAGCGCCAAGGCCACCGAAGCGGACCCGGAGAACACCCTTCTCTCGCATTTCACACGCCGCCGTTTGGAGGCGGAAGAGATCCGCGACGCGATGCTGCAATCGGCGGGTGCGCTCAACCTGAAGGCGGGCGGCAAGCCCGTGGTTCCCCCACTTGCCACTGAAGAACTCTACGGCATGAGCCAGCCGATCGCCAACGCCTGGATCGTCACCGAGAACGCGAAGGAGCACGATCGCCGTTCAATCTACATGATCTCGCGGCGCAATTTCCGCATGCCGCTGCTCGAGGCGTTCGACCGTCCGGAAGGCGTGCTGAGCTGCTCGCGCCGCGACTCATCGACAACCGCGCCGCAGTCGCTTTCCTTACTGAACGGGCAATTCACGCTCACGCAGGCGAATCGATTCGCGGCGCGCCTCGAAAAGTCGGCGGACCCGGTCACCGATGCCTGGCGCGCCATCTTCGGCCGCGATCCAAACGAACGCGAATGGACCCGCTCGCGTGAGTTCCTCGACAAGCAAACCGCGCACTTGGGCACTCGCGCGGCGGCGCTCGGCGAACTCGCGCGCGGACTCTTCAACGTCAACGAATTCCTCTATGTGGAGTAAACGATGATCGACGACATGATTTCCCGCCGTCAATGGATCCATCGCGCCGGACGTGGCTTTACGGGCATGGCGCTCGCGTCGATCATGCAGGGCGCAGCGCAGCCGATGGGCCGCGCTAAGAACGTGATCTACATCTTCAATCATGGTGGCGTCAGCCATGTCGATACGTTCGACCCAAAGCCCACGCTCGTGCGCCTCTCCGGCCAGACGGTGCCCGCGAGTTTCGCCGAAGGATTGAAGACGTCGCGCATCGATTTCCGCAAGGCGATCATGCGCGGATCGCCGTGGGAGTTCACTCCGAAGGGTCAATCGGGGCTGCCTATGTCGTCATTGTGGAAGCACCTGTCGAAGCATGCGGATCGCATCGCCGTGGTGCGCTCGTGCCATGGCGATGCCTTCGATCACGCCCCAGCGATCTTTCTCCGGTCGACTGGTACTCAGTTCCCCGGACGCCCGTCGATCGGCTCGTGGGTGAGCTACGGGCTCGGCAGCGGCAACCAGAATCTGCCGTCGTTCGTCGTGATGTCCGATGGCGCGATGAAGTCCGGCGCGGGTGCCTATGGCGCGGGATTTCTTCCCGCGACCTATCAGGGCACGATGTTCCGCGCGGGCCGCAATCCGGTGCTGAACCTCTCGAATCCCGAAGGAATCGGCGGATCGGCACAAAAGGAAACGCTTGGCTTCATCAACGACCTCAATCGCGCGCACTACGCTTCGCGCGAGGAGGATTCGACGCTCGACGCGCGCATCAAGGCATACGAACTCGCGTTCCGGATGCAGGCGGAAGCGCCCACGGCGGTGGACATCGCGCAAGAGTCTGAGGCGACGCGCAAGCTCTACGGTGTCGGCGAGCCGATGACGGACGACTTTGGCCGCAAGTGCCTGCTCGCGCGCAGGCTGGTGGAGCGCGGAGTCCGGTTCGTGCAAATCTTCCTCGGCACCAACCTTGGCGACGATTGGGACGACGCGCACAATGACCTGCTCGGCTCGCACATCAAGATGACGAAGAAGTCGGACCAGCCGATGGCCGCGCTAATCACCGACTTGCAAGCCCGCGGACTGCTCGATTCGACGCTGATCGTGTGGAACAGCGAGTTCGGCCGCACACCGCTCGCCGAAGGCAAGAATGGCCGCGATCATCATCCGTATGGCTTCAGCATGTGGATGGCGGGCGCCGGAATCCACGGAGGCCGGGCGCTAGGCGCAACCGACGAGTTCGGGCTCCGCGCCGTCGATCAGCCGAAGAATGTCCATGACGTGAACGCGACGATCCTGCGATTGATCGGTATGGATCATATGAAGCTGACGTGGCGCTATCAGAGCCGGGACATGCGGTTGACCGATGTCCATGGAGAGAACGAGTTCACCGACTGGCTGCTGGCCTGAGCATCCGCCGCCGGTTTCGCACGGACCCCGGCTTCGCTATCCTCGTTGCATGATCTGGGTCCGCACTCTCACTCTCGTCTTCGCCATCGGCGTGCTCCAGGCCGCCGATCCGGTCACTCCGGTCAACCAGAATGGACAAGGCATCGCGGTGAAAGGCACGGACGTAGTCGCCTATTTCACCGGCGGATCGCCGAAAACCGGCCAAGCGGGGCTCTCCCATCGATGGATGGGCGCCACGTGGCTCTTCTCCTCACGTGAGAATCTCGATGCCCTTTCGGGCGAACCCGGAAAAGTATGCACCGCCGCAATATGGCGGCTACTGCGCCTATGCTGTGAGCACCGGGAAGACCGCGAACATTTCGCCTGAGGCGTGGAAGATCGTGGACGGCAGGCTTTATCTGAATCATCCCTGGGCCAAGGGCAAGTGGGAACGCGATGTTCCCGGGGCGATTACCAAGGCGGACCATCAGTGGCCGAAGATCGCGAAGAAGCCCGTCCAGTAGGTCCGGGATGGCACCGAAGCGCTGGGGCCGCTATCTGGTAAGGCTGCGCTGGTATCGGCCGCTCGGGTAGTCGCTGACGACGGCTACCACTTTCGCCATCAAGGGAGCCACGGCTTTCCACTGCGGGGCGCCCAGTCCCGGAGGATACTGCAGGTCCGGGTCCATTTCACGGTTATCGGGAATCATTGGCCTCACCTTGACCAACCGCTCGAAACCGGCCAAGGCCCACGTGGATCGTGCGATAGCCTTGATTCTCTCGATGTCCAGGCCCTCCGGTTCGCTGTACCGGTGGCCGGCAACATTGGTGTATCCCGCCAGTTCGAACTTATCCAGTTCCGGAAGCTCGAGGAGATGCACGACCGCAACTCCGCGGGCAAACCGGCCTGAGTGGAAACCGAGGATCCGCTCGATTTCGGCGAGGGTCCGGCCAGCGATGAACTTCTCTTTCGTA
Source organism: uncultured Acidobacteriota bacterium (assembly GCA_902825945.1). GTDB lineage: Bacteria > Acidobacteriota > Terriglobia > Bryobacterales > Bryobacteraceae > SYLY01. The sequence goes on along the minus strand of CADECY010000034.1, from coordinate 52,736 downwards.
ATGCATCCGGAGACGCGAATGACTTCGCCGATCCGCATGTCGAGTCCTCCTTGGGGTAACGTTCAGAACGAAACGCGCGCGCCGAGTTGGACGTTCCGGGGGCCGTTGCCCTGCGCCGTCGCGATGAATCCGAAGTTGTTCGCGTTCTGCGCGGTCACCGGGGCGGCCAGCAGCGCGCGATTCAACACGTTCGAGGCGGAGGCGCGAATCTCGAGTCCCACCTTCTCGTGGATTGTGAAGTTCTTGAGCAGCGCGACATCCTCGTTGATCGACCACGGCGTGCGCAGGTACGCCATGCGGCGAGGCGTGTCGCCAAAGGTCATGTTCGGCGGCAGAACGAACGCGGCGCGATTCAGATAGGGCACGCGGAACGCGGTACCCTTATCCGAATTCCATTCTGGATTGATGATCGGGATCTGGCCCGTGGAGACTCCAGGAGCGAAGCTGCAACGTGCGTTGCTACCGGCGCCGAAGAAGTTCTGATTGCAGTTCACTACCATCGGCGTGCCAGAGACATAGGTATGGATGGCGGAAATCTTCCATCCGCCCGCCACGGCATCGGTGATGCGCGAAGCGCTTCCGAGGAACTTCTGGCCCTTGCCGAACGGCAGGTCGTAGACGTAGCTGATGCGCAGGTTGTGCGGCGTATCCTGATTCGCCACGGCCTTGTCGAGCCGCCGGTTGTACTGATTCTGCACAGCACCGTCGCTGGTGCGATTGGCGTCCTCGCCGTTGGTGGTCGAGATCAGCTTGCAGAAGGTGTAGGAGGCCAACATGAAAAGGCCCTTGTTGAAACGGTGCTCGAAGCTCGTTTCGAGAGCATGGAAGGTGGAATGACCGTCGTTCTGGCCGCCGGCATTGCTGTTGATGTCGGAGTACTGCGGGAATGGCCGCAGCGCCTGTTGCAACTGCAGGTTGGTGGGGAAGGCCGGATACGGCAGCCGGAAGCCCGACGCGACCACCACCGGATTGTTGATCACGCTGGAAACGGGCTGTGCCAGCAGGTTTCCGTAGACGCTCCAATAGGCTGGATCGAGCTGGTTTTGCGACTGCTGGCGCGACAACATCTTCACGCCTACGACGCCGTGATAGGTGGCGCGCATCACCGAATTCGACGTGAGCGTGCGCTCGAGCGTGAAGTTCCAATCGGCGAAGTACGGAGCGCGTCCCGCTTTCGAGAAGTAGAAGAACGGAGCTTGCTGGAGAAGATTGCGGCTGAGCGTCTGCGGATCGGAGATCGGCGGACGCAGCGAATCGATCTGCGCCTGGAACGGCCGGAATCCGTCGCGCACGCGGTAGGAGATTCCGTTCGAGAGATTGTTGGCGATCGCGCCGAAGGTTCCGCCGAAACCCTGAATGCCGTTGTCGGCATTGCCATCCTCGCGAGACGGCTGATAATATATCGCCGAGCCGGTGCGCACGAGGGTCTTCGAGTTCAACTGATAGGCGATGCCCAGGCGCGGACCCAAGGCATTCATCTTCGTTTCGCCGAACCGCTCGGGAGCGCCATCGCGGCCCGCGAACAGCATGGCGCCGGGGAGTCCGCCCGCCGCCTGATTCAGACATGTGGGGCAGAAGTTGGAGTTGCGAAGATTGCGCTCTCGCTTGGGCAATGGAATCTCATAGCGCAGGCCGATGTTGATCGTGAGGCTCTTGGTCACTTTGTAGTCGTCCTGCACGTACCACGCGTAGTACGGGAACTGGAACGTCGTGTCGGAGGGATACCGGAAGCCGCCGCCGCTCGCAAGGCCCAGTAGGAACGAGGCCCAATCGGAGCCGCTGTTCGCCACAGTGGGATTGCCCGTGCCTGCCGCGCTGAAGTTCACCGTGCCGAATGCGTTGTTGCGATCGAGGCGGCGATACTGCCCGCGCAGAATCTCGAATCCGAACTTGATGTTGTGGGAGCCTTTGATCCAGGCGAGCTGCTCCTTGAAGTTGACGGTGCGGCCGCGCGAATCGGTGAAGACGCTGTTGCCCCATTGCGCGAATCCGGTCACATAGGTGCTCGATGTTCCGGGAGCGAGCGGAGTCACTGTTCCGGGGATGTAGGTCTGGCGGGCGAGATCGGCCGGGAAGCGGCTCACGTAATCCGGCGCTTCGATCACCTGGCGCTGATTGAGGCCGATCGTGATGTGGTTGAGCAGATTCGGCGTGATCACGTAGTCGTCATTCAGGCGGTGATAATCGGTATGGACCTCCGACGGAAATCCCGTGCCCGGCAATCCTTCGAGGTTGTTGATGCTCGGATTGGCTGGACTGAAAAAGTGACTGAAGAGATAGCTGACGCGGTGCTTGTCCGTGAACGTGTAGTCGAGCTTGATCGACGGTAGCCACGACTGCGACTTGGAGAAACTGCGGGAGCGGTAGTTGTTGACGATGAGCGACGGATCGTCGGGGCGCGGAAGCAGGGCCGTCAACAGCTTCGCGGCCGGATCGATGCGCTCAGGGCAGATGACGTCGAGCACGCCGCGGCACTGCATGCGCGGACGGTCCGCGGCGTTGGCGATGACATTGCCGTTGGCGTCGATCGGATCGTAGAGCGGAATGGTGCGGCCGCTGGAATCCACGTTCCGGCGCATGTCGCCGTTCAGATACTCGGGTACGGGCGCGGTGACGAGCGCGGTCGACTGACCGTTGCGTGTCGAGGCGCGTTCATAGGCGAAGAAGAAGAACGCCTTGTTGCGTCCGTCATAGACCTTCGGGATGTAGATCGGGCCGCCGAAGCTTGCACCCGGATTCCACTGCCGGACGATGGGGCGCCGCGTGGGAACGAAGGTGAACCCGCGCGCGTTGAAGACTTCGTTGCGGTTGAACACGAACGCGCTGCCGTGAACCTCGTTGGAGCCGGACTTGGTCACCCAGTTGATGACACCGTTCGAAGTACGCCCGTACTCGGCCGAATAGCCCGAGCTCTGGACTTTGAACTCCTGCATGCCTTCGACGCTTACACCGTTCATCGCCGGATCGTTACGCCGTTCGCTCTGCGATTCGGCGCCATCCAGTTGCTCGCTTTGCCCGTCGAGCAGACCGCCGCCGATTCGAGGATTGTTCGCGGGCCCGATCACGCCGGGTGTCAGGATCACGAAAGCGAGATTGGCTCGCACGCCGCCGCCGATGAACAGGGGCAGATCGCGAATCGCGTGAGTCGGCATCACCTTGCCGAGATTCGTCCCCTGTGCGTCGAGTAGCGGAGCCTGCGCGTTGACTTCCACGGACTGCTCCACCGTTCCCACGGTCAAGACGATGTCGAGCGGAGTGACAGTCACCGCATGGACTTGCACACCCGTCGTCTGCGATTTCTTGAATCCGGTCTTTTCGGCGGTGACGTTGTATTCACCGGCGGCGAGATAGAGCAGGCTGTAGACGCCGTCCGAGCCGGACTTGGCGGTTTGCGAGAATCCGGTCGAGGCGCTGCGCACTTGGACACTGGCGTCCGGAATGGCGGCGCCGGATTGATCGGTAACCGTGCCGCGGATCGTGCCGCGATTCTGAGCGGCGAGCGTAACCGCTCCCAGCGCAGTAATCAGAAACAAACGTAGTCCCATGGAGCCCCCTGAGTGGCCAAGCCGGCCGACTTGACGATTCTACCCAATCCCAAGGGGCTCAGCCTAGCCAATGCGCTCAGACGCAAGTATCCACGCATCCGCTGCGCCTCAACCGGTATGCCTGCGCGATCATCGCCGCGCGGGAACTCAATGCTGTTGAGCCACCGGCAAGGGGCTTGTTACCGCACCCATTTGCTATCAAGCGCACGATCTCGAGTTCCCGCGGGCTTAAAATGTCCTCGTCTGCCCAAACCGAAACCACCGATTCCGCATCATCCGCCCTACTTCCATTCCCCGGGGCCGCGTCGCGCCGCGGCCACAATCGGGCGGCTATTCCTTCTTCTCGCCTCCGCGACAGCGCACGGATCGAAACTCCAGGGCCGTGTACTGGTCGATGCAGAAGGGCCCGGTGGCCCGGGTTTCCGCTGCCGCCCACCTGCGAGCCGCCGCGAGTGGGGTGGGCGCGTCCCGGACGAACGGGCCCATCTCATGGTGCAGATCATGGAGTCGTGGTTCCTGACTCAGCCGTGCGCCAGCAACCGCTATTCCGATCAGAAACGCCAAAGCTTCCGGATTCTCGAGAGGCTCGACATAGCGCCCGTCGAAAAATCGAGCGTGTGCGAGCCTGTTCTTCGACTACTTCCCCCGCACGTCGTAGCACCACAACGTGCCGAGATCCCGGATGTACAGGCGTCCGCCCGCGACCACCGGATACGCCCACGCCTTCTCGCGCGCTCCCCGCGGATGCTTCGGCTGATCGGGCGGCGTGAATCTCCCATGTTGCCGGAACGCGTCCGGGCTTGCCTCGACGAGCGCGACATCGCCGTCCTCGCAGTGGACGTAGAGCCGGTTCTCCGCGTAAAGAACAGAGCCCGCGCCGAGCGTTTCGTCCTTCCACAGGAGCTTGCCGGTCGAGAAGTCCGCGGCCACGAGTCCCTCGTTGGTGGTGCCGTACAGCGTGCCCTTCCATAGAACCGCGCCACCGATCGTGCTCGGCAATCCGCGCTCGAAATAGACCTGCTTGGCGGAAGCGCCTTCCACACGAACCAGTGCCGCCGCGCCGATACTGCGGGCCGTCGTGTAGATTGAATCGCCGTGGACGAGGCTCGTCGGAATGTTCGCCGGACCTTTACTGGTATCGTCGTATCGCCACAGGAACTCGCCCGACTTCGCATCGACACCGACCACTCCCTTCGCGAGAAACTGCACGTACTGCTTGCGCCCGCCCGCCGTCAGCGGAACCACAGAAGCGTACGCGGCCGCCTCGCCCCCCGGAATTGCGGACTTCCACAGAAGTTCGCCATCGTTCTTGCGAAACGCGATCAGGCCCGCTTCGGGCCCACCGGGTGATACGATCACAGCACCGCCGTCGACGAGTGGCGACTCGGCGTAGGCCCACTTGCCGGGTTCACCCTTGAACTCGCGCCTCACATTCTTCCGCCAGCGGATCTTGCCGGTGGCCGTCTCGAGGCAGGCGAGGTCGCCATCCGATCCGAACGCGTACAGAACATCGCCGTCGATCGTGGGAGTGGATCGGGCCAATGGATATGCGGGTGCCTGATCGGGATTGCCGACCTTGCCGATTCGCGCCGACCAGAGCCGCTTGCCATCCTCGACTGACAGCGCCTGCACGCTCTCGTCTTCCGTGCCTCGATTGCTCACGAAGTAGACTCGCCCTCCGGCAACGGCCACCGCGCCGTAGCCATCGCCACCGTCCTGGATCTTCCAAAGCAGCTTCGGCCCTCCGGCGGCCCATCGCGGAAGCAGACCCGTTTCGTTCGAGATTCCATCGCGCGCGGGCCCGCGCCACTGGGGATAGTCGGCACCGGCCGCGCAAAGCGGCGCCAGAGTGAGAAGAAGCCAGGATCGCGTCATGGAGACATTGTCACTCACCGCGAGGATCGAATACACTTGCGGCTATGCCTTTCTCCGTCCACGTGCGCCTGTCAATCATGATGTTTCTCACGTACGCGGTCTGGGGCGCGTGGTACATGACCATCAACACGTACCTCACCGCGACCCTGAAGTTCACCGGAACGCAAGCTGGAGCGGTGTTCGGAACGACGGCACTCGCCTCGATGATCTCGCCGCTGATCGTAGGCCTGATCGCCGATCGCTACTTCTCGACCGAGCGGGTGCTCTCGGTACTTTTCCTGCTCGGCGGTGCCGTTCTGTGGATGGTCCCGCGAGCCACCGAGTTCGGCTCGGTCTATGCGCTGATGCTGCTCTATTGTCTGATCTTCTTCCCCGCCGTTCCGTTGACCAATTCGCTCGCGATGCGGCAGATGAAGGACCCGAAAGCGCAATTTCCCGCGATTCGCATCTACGCTCCGCTTGGCTGGATCCTGATTTCGATGATCGTCGGATGGATGCGTCTCGAGGCCCAAGCCACGCCGTTCCAAATCGCGGGCGGGCTGTCGTTCGCGATGGGGCTGTTCAGTCTCGCGCTGCCCCATACTCCTCCGGGCGGCGCGGCAGGAACCGGATGGAAGTCGCTGCTCGGGCTCGACGCGCTCGTCCTGCTGCGGGACCGCTCGTACCTCGTGTTCATGATCGCTTCGGTGCTCGCTTGCATTCCTCTCACCTTCTACTTCTCGTTCACGAACCCCTACCTGAACGCAGTGGGCGTGGTGAACGCGGCCGGCAAGATGTCGCTCGGGCAGGTGTCGGAAGTGCTGCTGACGCTTGCCATGCCGTGGGTTTTCCGCAAGTTCAGCATCAAGAGCGTGCTTCTCATCGGGCTGTTCGCATGGGCGTTGCGTTACACATTGCTCGCTCTCGGAAACGCGGAAAGCGGCATGTGGATGTTCTACCTCGCGATTCTGCTGCACGGTGTCTGCTTCACGTTCTTCTTCTTCACCGGGTCGATCTACACCGACTCCGTAGCGCCGCCAGCGCTCAAGAACACCGCGCAGGGAATGCTCACGTTCATGACCTACGGCATCGGCATGTTCCTCGGTTCGCTGAGTTCAGGCTGGGCGGTGGACGCGTTCACCACCGTCGCGAACGGAGTGGAACAGCGCGACTGGATGAGCTTCTGGCTGACGTCCGCCGCGGGTGCTGGGGGCATCGCGGTACTTCTGCTGATCGTCTTCCGGGACAGGAAAGTAGGCAGCGTGGCGTAACCTGAATCAGCGGCCGCTACTACTGAATCACGAGGGTCGCGGGAGCACTCGCCTGCCCGCCGGCTTCGATCACGAGCGGCACCGCGCTCCCGGCAGCGACGCCTTCGGGAATGGTGACCGTTACCTCATAGGTTCCGACGGCACCCGCCGCCAGGACGGCGTTCGAAACGATTGCGGTCACGCCGCCGATCTTCGCCGATACCGGAGCATTCACACGCGCCCCTTCCGGAGCCGCTTCGCCGGCGGTGACCACGGGATCGGTGGCACCGAGCCCGGAACATGTCACGATGATCGTGTCACCGGTCCGCGCGGGAAAGTCCGGGCTGTTGAGTTGGCGTTCGCCGTCGCGGACGACCGTGGCCACAGCCAGTGTCGATCCGGTGGCGGTGAAGATCCCGGGCTGAACCGCGGCGATGTTCACGGCGGCTGGGCGCGAGTACGTATTTCCACGGCGAACCAGAATCTGATGCGTCGTATTCGGCGCGATGTCCGCGGGCAGAATCCCGGTCAACTGACCGGGAGAAGCCAGCCCGAGCGGAATCCGCCGCGCGCCGATGAGCGCTTCCGTCCCGCCGAGTTGTGTGGGCCATGGCGCGGATGGGGAGCTCTGCGTGATGTTCTCGGTGAAGCGTTCGCCGTTCAGCGACACGAGTCCACCCTGCGCCTGCGGTGCGTAGGAAACCAGAGAGGAAGAGCTGACGATCCCGTCTGGCGCGATCGCCGGCGGGTCCTGCGAAGCCCGAAGGTCAGCCGAGACTTCGCGTACTCCCCGAATCGACGGATTCGGCTGCTCGGCTTCGACGCGCAGGACCACACGATCGGTGGCAGCACCGCGCGACTGCCACGTTCCTTGCCACCGCCCGTCGCGCAGCGACTGCAAGCTCACCGGCGGATCGCCGTTCGAGAACGACACAGTCACGTTGCCTTCGTCCATCGATTGGCCGCAGTCGTCCTTCACTTCGACTGAGAGCGCGGCGGGCCAACCGGCGGGCACGGTCGAGGCTTGTCCCAGCGAGACCATCGACGGCACGAGCAGTTTCGGCGTGCATCCCGTAGCCGCGTTCAAACCGGGCTTCGAGGCCGCCGCCGAAGCCGGATCAGCGCGCAGAAAGATCGGGATACCACGCAGCACTCCGTCGGAGAACTGGAGGAAGACGCCCGAGCGGCTCGTGGCGTCGAGCGTCGTGGGCTGCACGATCATGCGCAACGGCCTGTCTGGTTCAACCACGGCATCGCGCGGCAGGATCGCGGCGTCGAAGGCACGTGAGCGGAAGCTCACCGGGTTCGGCGTCAAGTTGTAGATCGTCACTTCCTTCGCGCCGGGTGCTCCGCCCACGGTGGGTTCGAAACTGAGCTCGGCGGGTTGAATCACCGCGCCCGGATTCTCGGTTGGCGTGAGCACTTCGAGATTTACGGTGACGGTGTGGGGCGAGTTCGCGGCGGTCGGGGAATCGACGCGGACTTGTCCATAGTAGCGTCCAGGCGCGAGTCCAGCATGGTTGATCGACACCTGGACGAGCGGAGCCGCCTGACCTGCGGTGGCCACGCTTTCGGCCGGGCTCACCGAAAGCCAAGCGCCGCCCGAAAGCGTGGAGGCGCTCGCCTGAAAGACCATCGAACCGGTTCCGAGGTTGATGACCGCGAAGTCCTGCGGTGGCGGCACGCCGCCGGTTTGAACGGCCGTGAACGAGAGTCCGCTTTGCGAGAGCAGGATCGCGTGATCGGCATCGCTCACCATCATCGTGACCGGGATCTCGCGCGTGACTGGTCCCAAGCTCAGCACGGCCGCGCCAGTGTAGGTTCCGGGCGGGAGTCCAGTCGAGTCCGCCTGCATCGTCATCTGCAGCGGAGTTTGCGGAGTGACGATTCCGTTGGACGGCCGCACCTGGAGCCAAGTTCCGCCGTTCGAGGTCCGCGGGCTGATCGAAATCGGCAGGATGCCACTGCCCGTGTTCGACAGCATCACGGTTTCGCGCCTCGACACGGGCTCGCGGGGATACGCGAAGGTGATCGACGGGCGATCGATCTGGAGCGTGGGCGGCGCGAGCGGTCCTGCATCGAAGCGGACGCGGATCGTGGTGGAGACGGGATTCGCGGTTTGCGTTTCGATACGAATCGCACCCTCGTAGGTGCCGGGTGGAACGCGCTCCGGATCCACGGTGACATCGATGATGCGAGGCGTGACTCCGCGAAGGTCTTCCACTACGAGCCACCGCAGGCCACCGTCTTCAACCGTGACCGAGAACGGCAGGTTGGTGATCGATCCGTTCAGCGTGAAACTCTGGCCCGGCGGAGAAGGGCCGCGAGCGGCGGCCGAGAAGGAGAGCGATCGAACGCTTGCCGTGACCGATGGTGCCTGCACGAGGACCTTGCGGACCCGGTGACTAAGCCCCTCGGCGATCGCGAGATTGCCCTGGCTATCGAACGCGATTCCACGCGGGCCCGCGAGCAGCGCATTGGCGGCACCGATGCCGTCGCCTTCCGAGCCACAATCGGCCAGCTTGCCCGCGACGCGCTCGGGCTGACCGGCAGTCGTGAGCCGGAACACCGCGCATCCGTTGGTGTAGTAGAGAAGTCCGTCGGGTCCCACCGTAATGTAGACGCCGCCGGATGCGAGCGGCACTTGCGGCGTACCGGCAACAGTCCTGATGACGCCATTGGCGGAGACCGCACGGATGCGGCTCGGCCGATTCGCCTCGGTGGTGCCGGCAGTCGAGATATAAACCGTGCTCCCGCGATCGACGGCGAGGTCGAACACGCTCTCGATCGCGGCATTCGTGGCTTGGCCTCCATCGCCGGTCGCGGCCCGAACGCCAGTGCCGGCGAAAATACGGCTGCTCGATCCGTCCGCTGTGATGCGCCGGACACGATTTCCATCGCCTTCACCCACGAACACGCTTCCGTCTGGTGCGATGGCAAGCGCGACAGGATCGTTGAGCGTCGCTGGGCTTCCGTTGCCGGCGAAGGTGGTGACGCGGCCGTCGGCACCGCGGCGGCGCACGCGGTTGTTGCGCGAATCGGTCATGTAGACCTGCCCGCGGTTGTCAACTGCGATGCCGTTGACCTCGGTGAACGGAGCGACCAGTGGGGGCGCCGCGTCGGCCGTGACGTTGTTCACGTTGAGTCCCGCAAGTGTATCCGCGCCGCCATTCGCCGAGATTCGGCGGTAACGCCGATTGCCGAAGTCGGCGATGTAGAGGTTTCCCGAGGCATCGCCCGTGATCTTGGCGGGCGAGGAGAAGAGCGCCGCTTCGGCCGGACCGCCATCACCGCGAAAGCGATAGATACCGCTGCCCACGTACGTGGAGATCCGGCCCGAACGATCGATCCGCCGCACGCGCCGGTTAGCGGAGTCGGAAACGAAGATCTCGCCAACCGCCGAGACGGCGATACCGGTGATCGTGGTGATGGCCGCATCGACAGCGGGCCCTCCGTCTCCAGCGAATCCTTCAGACTTCTCGGCAATCACCGGCGTCGTATTGCCATCGGCGTTCAGCCGGCGCAGCCACCGGCCACCGAACAGCACGCCACCGGAAGGCTCCACGGCGACCGAGATCAGTTGCTGCGCGAAGTTCTGCGCGCCGGCGACAGTCCGGATGACACCAGAGCGATCGATGCGGCGCAGGCGGCCGTTGCCCGAATCCGCGATGTAGAGATTGCCTTGTGAATCGAGCGCGACGCCCGATGGTGTGCGCAACTCAGCGCGATTCGAGGGTCCGTTGTCGCCAGAGAACCCCGGGGCACCCGTGCCGGCGATCACGGTGAGTGATCCCGCCGAGAGCCGGCGGATCCGGTGTTGGATCGATTCGACGACATAGATGCCGCCGGCGTTGTCGGGCAGAATCCTGGTAGCAGCCGGTACCGAGCCCACGGTAACGCCCTCGCCGACTAGCGTGGCGATCGTGCCGTCGGGCGCGATCCGCCGGATCGTGCCGTTGTTGAGGACGAGGATGTTGCCGGCCGAATCCACCGCGATGTCTCGGAGTCCGGCGAGCGTCGCTCGTGTCGCTGGAATGTTCTCACCGATGTTGACGTTGAACGCGGGGATACCAGTTCCGGCGGCGACTTCGACCATTCCATCCGTGGCAACACGAAGTACGAGCTGCGAATCGGTGTCCGCGACGAACAGGTTGCCCCTGCTGTCGAGCACGAGTCCGCCGGGCAATCCGATCGGCGCGTCGGCCGATCGCAGCGGAGGCCGGGGAAAGACGGCATCGCTGCCCGCGATTGTCGTAATGACGTTCTGCGCCAACAACGTTGCTGGCAACAGTCCTATGACAAATACCCGCATTGGAAAACTTCTCCGAAGCTATTTCTATAGTCTACGTGATGCGCGCAGTGGCGCTGATGCGGAAGACCGCTACCGCGAGGGGCGGAGGAGCTCCGCCGGGCCATCACCGCGCAAGCGCGGTTCGGCGTGGTGATGCGCCGTTACTTCGACCTCACGACGTTCAAGCACACTCTGGCGCCTTTGCTGCGTTTACCAAGCCCGCGGTAGCCGGCCTCAACTATGGTGGTTCTTCACCGGAGCTCTCGCCTTCTTCGGCATCGCCGCGATCTTCCCCGCCGCGGGCTGGATGAAGGTGGTAATCGTTGTCCTGTCGCCGTCGCACCTCATTCCATCCTGGGACCTGGGACTCACCGTAGCGCTGGCAATCGCGGCAAGCGCCGCCGCGTACTTGATCGCGCAAGAGGCATTCGTGAGATCACTTCGATAGCGCGGCTGCGGTGCTCACGTGAAACGCACGGCCATCGGCGAAAGTTCGCGGAGGCTCGAGGCGCAAACAATCGGGAATCTTGTCCGGTTGCGGCAGGTGATCGCGGTCCTCGCCGAACTCGAGCCAGACGATCCATGTATCGTGGCCCTTCGTCATCGCCTTCAGTTCTTCGCACCATTGAGGGCGCGGAAGCGCGGTCGTGAAACCGACGGCGTCCGGCAAGCGAACCGCGGCGCGGCCGATCTGAAAGCGGATCAAGTCGTCGGCATTGCTGATGACCGTTACGTCCGGAGGAAGTTCGCGGATGAAACGAAGCGCCTGTGACGATGCATGACGCGGAGCATTGAAGAAGAGACGGTTGAAATCGTCCGTGGCGAACCAGTACACGCAGCGGACCGCCGAGAGCAGAGCGAGTCCGGCCAGCGCGAACGTGGCGCGGCGGTCACGCGCGGCGGCAATCGCACAGGCCGGCAACGCGAGGTAGAAGAACGGCAGGAGCAAGCGATCGTCGAAGACGATCGCCGCGTCGAGCAGCGCTTGCGAGATCCACACGAAACTCACGTGCGCGAGCGCGGCCTGCGCGAAAACGTTGCGCCAGTTGCGCGCCAGCAGGACGATTACCGCGCCCGCGATCGCGTATCGAAACGGGGTCTGGTGCAGCAACGGCACCAGCCATCGCGTCACGTTCGTCGCACCCTCGATCAGGAGGTCGATGCTCGGCATTCGCACGTGCATCTCGCGATTGGTCGCGGCTCCGGACCGGAGCCAGTTCTTGACGATGATCGCGCCAAGCGGCAACACTGCCGGCATCGCGTAGGCGAGTGTCCGGTAGTGCGCGATGCCGAGCAGGAGCATCGGAAGCCCGGCGTACCGCGTCGCGCATGCGAGCCCAACCAGCAAGCCCGACGAGGTGAGCAGACCGGCGAGCACCAGGCTGATGTACAGAGGCTCGGACTGCGCCGAGGTTCCGATGTCGAGCACCGGAGGCGCTGTCATCGCGAGCGAGCCCGCGATGAGCGCCGTCCAACGCTGGCTCGATTCGCGCCACACGGCGATCGTGACCAGCAGAGCGCTGATCGCAAAGCAAACTCCGTTGATGAAACGGGCCGATCCGGACAGGGCGAGCATCAGGGGAAAAAGCGGCGGAAAGTTCGGTCCTGGATCGTTGCCCGCGCGGATGGCCGCGGCCATGTCCATGTAGGAGACAGTGTCCGGCCAAACGGCCATGCCGTTGCGGGTCGCGAGCGCATAGATCACCAGCGCGACACCCGCAACCGCCGCGAGGTCAGACCTACGCAAGGATCTCCCGCACCACGTTTCCGTGAACGTCGGTCAGGCGCATCTGGCGTCCACCGAACGGGAACGTCAGGCGCGTGTGCTCGAGGCCGAGCAAATGCAAAACGGTTGCATGGAGGTCATGAACGTGGACCCGTTTGTCGGCGACATAGTAGCCGTACTCGTCGGTCGCACCGTGAATGAGACCCGCTTTGACTCCGCCGCCGGCGAGCCACATCGTGAAGGCATACGGATGGTGATCGCGGCCCACCTTGTCGCCGGAGCCCTGCGCGGTCGGGCTGCGTCCGAACTCGCCGCCCCAGATCACGAGCGTGTCGCGGAGCAGCCCGCGAGCCTTCAAATCCTGCAAAAGTGCAGCGATCGGTTGATCGGTCGCCTTCGCATTCATCGAGTGGCCGTGCTTCAGCGATGCGTGTTGGTCCCAGCGGTCCGCGCCCTCGCGTTTCGGCGAGAGGACCTCGATGAAGCGAACACCGCGCTCCACCAAGCGGCGGGCCAGCAGGCACGCGCGCCCATACTCCTCGGTCTCGGCCTGATCGAGCCCATAGAGCTTGCGGGTCGCCTCGGACTCACCCGAGATGTCGGCCAACTCGGGAACCGCGGACTGCATGCGGAACGCGAGTTCGTAGTTGGCGATCGAAGCCTCGATCTCGGAGATTGGCCCGTAGCGCTCCTTGGCCATCGCGTCGAGATCGGCAAGAAGATCGAGCTTGGCGCGCTGGCGCGCGGGATCGGTCTCTCGTGGCGCGATGTCAGCCACGGGCTGAGCACCGCGGCGGAAGAGCGAGCCCTGATAGCTCGCGGGCAGAAAGCCGCTTCCGAAGATGTCGGTGCCGCCAGGCGGAATCATGCCGGTATCGAGCACGATGTAGCCGGGCAGATTGCGCGATTCGTTGCCCAGCCCATACGTGACCCAGGCGCCCATGCTCGGCCGGCCCTGGAGGCCCGAGCCGGAGTGCATGAAGTAGTTCGCCGCCGTATGTTCGGAGTGATCGGCCGCCATCGAGCGGATGATCGTGAGATCGTCGACATGCCGCGCGACGTGCGGGAACATCGTCGAGACATCGGCGCCGAGTTGCCCGTACTTGCGGAACTCGAACGGCGAGGCCCACAGGACCGGGCTTTCGGCGCGCACGAGTTTCGGGCGCGGGAGCGGAATTCTCTGCCCACTCTCGGCGGTGACGCGCGGTTTCGGATCGAACGAATCGATGTGCGAAATGCCGCCGTCCATGAAGAGGAAGATGACGGACTTGGCGCGCGGCGCGTGATGCGGGTCGCGCGTTTCGAGGGGATTCACGGCGCGTCCGGCGGCTTCGGCGCGCATCGCGGCGAGTGCGATGGCTCCGAAGCCATGTGCGTGACGGAAGAGAAAATCGCGGCGGTTGGTCATGGCATCACGCTCCAGATTGCGGGTGGGCGGTATGTTGTCGAGGTGTCGCGAAACCGCTCCCTCGCCGTCGCGGCTCGGTTTGGTTCGCGGGGCGGGGCGGGCAGAGTCGGCGTGTGCGGAGGCTCAGATTCACCACTTCACCCGAACAACTCCCGGATCTCGGCGGGCTCGAACACACTCGTCCCCGACAGCGGCTCTACATATTGAAAGAATCGGCCCGACGGCGTGTTCGTCACCTTCTTCGTCCAATCGATCCCGAGCGCCGAATAGATCGTCGCCGCGGTGTCCTCCGGATAGATGGACCGGTTTCGTGACCAGCCCGGTTTCGCGACGCGTTCACCGAGCGCCGTGGTTTCGCCGATGATCTGTCCGCCCTTCACGCCACCGCCCAGGAACAATCCGGACATGGCGAAACGATGGTGGTCGCGGCCCTTGCCAACGGTCAGCTGCCCGGTTGTCCGCCCGAACTCGCCAAGCACCACGATCAAGGTCCGGTCGAGCCGGCCCGCCGCTTGCAGATCGCTCATCAACGCGAATAGGCCCGCGTCGAGATCGAGACTTTTCGTGTATTGGTTCGACTTCTGCTTCTTGTTGTAGATGTCGGTGTGAAAATCCCAACCGCCGTGATTGATCGCCACGAAGCGAGTGCCCCGTTCCGCCGTGATGATGTTGCGTGCGAGCAGACACGCATCGCCGAAACCGCCCGCGCCGTAACGCTTGCGATCGTCCTCCGGAATCTTCAGGATGGTGCTGATCTCGGCGGCGTTCATCATCGCGAGCGAATCGGAACGGAAGCTTTGGATCAGCCGCTCCTGTTCCCATCCGCGTCCGGAGAGCGCCTCCAGGTGCTCGAGATGCCCGACGCGGCGTTCGAAACGGGCCCGTTCGGACTCGGGTACGACGAAGTCGAACCCCCGGCTCGTCTGCAAACTGAGCGGCGCAAAGCGCGGTTCGAGAAATCCCTGCCGTACTTGATCCGGGCCATAATTGAGCGAAATGAAGGGAGGCAGGATGTCGCTGTTCTTACGCCTTTCGCGGAACTCGTAGGCGGCCACCGCGCCCATCGACGGAATCTCGGCGAATCGCGCCGGGCTCGGCGGATGAACCGTGTGCAAATAGTAGGTCGCCCGCCCGTGCTCGGTTTCCCACGCCTCCATGGATCGCACGATCGCGTAGCGTTGGGACTCACGGCTGAGCTTCGGAAACAGCGCCACCGGCAGCTTCAGGCCGGGCGCCACTTCGCGGATGTCGAAGTCCTGCGGAGTCCAGGGGCCTTCCTTCAAATCGAACGAATCAACGTGGCTGAGTCCGCCGCCGAGGAAAACGAAGATGCACGCATCGGCGGTGCCGCGTGGTTTCGCGGAACTCGCGGCGGCCCGCAGTGGGCGGGCGAGAGGCGCCAGATCGAAGCCCGCCAACACCGCCGAGCCCGTGCGCAGCAGCATACGGCGTGACAGTGTGGGGATCGAGTAGGAGTTCGGCATGGCTCAGTAGTTCAGTTGGAACTCGCCCTTGTTGATCAAGGCCCACAGGATGTCTTCCGCTCCGCGCTCGTGATGCTTTGCCAGGATCGCAGTGCCCCATTCGGCCTCGGAGATCGACGGAAGCCGCGACAGCGCGGCGAGAAAGAGCTCCTCCACGATCTCGGCGTTCGTCTTGGGCGGTTCCGCTTTCCACAGCGCCGCGAGCCGGCCTTTGGACTCGGGCTTCAGCTTGTCCTTGATCAGGTCGCTGTTCATCAGAATCGAACTCTGCACCGGTGTGAAGGCGAGGCTTCGCGTGGCGAAGGTCCGGTCGTTGAATCCGAACCCGCTGAGCGCGGCGAGCAGCTTCTGCGGCAGGTCGACGGAAGAGACGGTTTGCTGCACGTACTTCGCCTTCTCGCTGGTGGTTCCGACCGGCAGGCTCTCATGGACTCCGGTCGCATCGGAGATCGCGTCCCAGATCTGCTCGGCGGGCATCCGGCGAATCAGGTGGCGAACGAAATAGCCCGCGTGCTCGCGCTTCCATGCATGATCGTAGCGGTGCGAAAGCTGATAGGTGGCGGAGTTCGCGATCGTCCGGATCACGTGACGGAGGCTGTAGTCATGGGCTGCGAAATCGCGGGCGAGCGCATCGAGCAACTCGGCGTGCAACGGTGTCTGATCGAGATTCCAGTCGAGGACGGGCTCCACCAGACCCGCGCCGAACATCTCAGCCCAAATCAAATTCACCGCGGTGCGTGCGAACTGCGGATGCGCGGTGAGGATTCGCCCATAAGCGTCGCGGCTCCGCTCGCCCGGCTTCGGTCCTTCGCCGGTCAGCAGGAACGCGGGAGTGACATCGGCCTTGTATCGCGGCGGGCGGACGAAGCTCTTGCTCGCGGTGTCGTAGCCTTTGCCGTCATTGCTCACGATGAACTCATCGACCATCTGGCCATAAGGGCGGTACAGGCGCATCGTGCCGAAGAAGGCGGCTTGGCGCCAGAGTTCGACCCGCTTGCGCGCCGTCAGCCATGAATTGACCTGCTCGAGGTGACCCTTCCCATCGTGACAGGAGACGCACTCGAGGTTGATGCCGAGGAACATGCGTGTGCTGCGGATCGCGAACTCGTCGAAGCTGTCTTCCTGGCTGACCGTGCTCTGATCCGGATGGTCGACATAGTAGCGGATGAAGAAATTCACCGGAGCGTTGTAGTGATTCGACCGGGCCGACGCCGTGAGAAGTTCACGCACGAACTCGTCGTACGGCTGATCGAGCAGCAGCGAATTCCGGATGTGATAGTAGAACAGCGTCTGTCCCTTCAACTGAAGGTTGTTGACCTGGAACAGGTCGGCGAGGAAGTAGGCCCAGCGGTCGAGGAACGGAGTCGATGGTTTCTTGGTGACGCCCTTGGTGCTGGTCGCCAGGATCTCGTCGGTCCATCGTGCGCGCTTGCCTGCTGTCTTGTCGGCGAGAAACGTGCGGACCTGCTCGGGCGAGGGCAGCCGACCAGTCAGATCGAGCGATGCACGCCGGAGAAATTCGCCGTCAGTGGCGGGCGGCGCCAGCGGGATGCCGGCCTTGCGAGCCGCTCGCAGGATGTGCTCGTCCACGTAGTTCACGGGCTGCATGGCCGGACCCGAGGCGGCGCCCGGAAGCCGTGGCGACAGTTCTCGTGTCAGCTTCTCGGCCTGCTCGAGAGGTTTAGGCGGAGGTGGAGCGTGGTCCCGGACCAGCTTGCCCTGAAAGGCAGTGGCGGCGCTGGCCAAGATGAGGAACTGCGCGAGCCGCACCATGGTTCGCATTCTATCGCGCCCAGCATTCGCGTGCGCGGGAGACGTAGGCCGGCCTCTGGGGCAGCGTCGCGCGGTCTTCCAGGTAAGAAGCGGAGAACTATCCCATCGTGGCAGCCGCGTGGAAACCGGTCACCGCTGGCAGTCGTCACTGTCGATCCCAAAGGATGACAGAGGCGGCGCGGGGCGCGCAGTCTCATGCGGGCGCAAATGCGGACGCCGCGAACGATCCGTCGCACGGAGTTAGCCGGCGCCACAGCGGTTCAGGTGCTGCTCGTCACTCTCCGCCGCTCCGCCTCGCTGTTTGTGCGCTTGCCGCTCATGTACGTCTCGCCCCGGCTCGGTGGACTTGCCAGGCGGACTTCCCTTCCCTCGTGAAACCGCGCTTCGTGCATCCTAAAGCTGAAGGCGATGCTCGTTGGGCGCGTTTCCCGCGTATCCGTTGTTTGCGCGGCCATGGCCGCCGGGAGGAGAATCGCGATCCAGTTCCGCATGCAGCGTCCACTGGAATTCTCTCATCAGCGGCTGGAACGGCGGCGGATGACGAACAGCCCCGAGGCCGATTCCGGTGAGCTCGAGGGTCGCGGGTTCCGGCGCACTGGCCCCGGAACTCTGACTGCCGTGCGTGAAATCCCACGAGTTCGGCGGAATGACCGGCGCGAAGTGTTACCGGCCCCGGCGTGGAAGGCCCAGGTTCCGATCGGGAGGTCGATCGAACCCGTGTACCAGTCCCGCCCGGACCCGGTGAGCGTGTCCTCGCCGAGCTGATTGCGAATCGCCCAGTCCGCGGTGAGCGGGGAGATTCCCTCGTCGGCGGCGGGTGGTGTAACCTGCACACCCGTAGGTGTTGCGGAATTGCCAGTGGCGGTCGCGAGCGTTCCGAGCAGCACGAGTCGAGACAGGAAGGGTCCCGCGGTTGGTATCAGGGCGTCAGAAATATTTCTTGACGATCCACTCCGGTTGCCACTGATCGGGTTCGCGCTTGCGCCCGGTCAGATCCACCGGTTCCGGCACGCGATTCGTTTCTGGGATCGGCGCTTTGTCTCCCACCTTCTCCTGCCACTCGCGCATCAATCGGCGCAGTCTCGCGACTTCGCCCGCATGCTCGGGCTTGTCGATGAGATTGCGCTGCTCGTAAGGATCATTGGCGAGATCGAACAGTTGCAGGTGGCCGATCTTCGGATACGCGATCAGCTTCCATCGCTCGTCCCGGACGGCGCGCTGGAATTCGAGATACGGCAGGAAGACTGAATCGCGCACTTTGTCCTTCGTTCCCTCCCACAACGGCTTCAGGCTGTGACCCGCAAGCCCGCTGGGCGGAGCGACGGAGAGCGCATCGCACAGTGTCGGGAACAGGTCCAGCAGGTAGGTGAACGAGTTGACGGACTTGCCCTTCGGAACCCCCGGACCCGAGATGATCAATGGAGTGCGCATGCTGTGCTCGAACACGCTCTGCTTGCCGAGCAGCCCGTGACTGCCGATCGCAAGCCCGTTATCCGCGGCGTAAATGATGATCGTGTTGTCCGCTTCCCCGCTCCGCTGGAGCGCCGCGAGCACGCGGCCGATCTGCTGGTCGAGATGCGTGACGAGGCCGTAGTATTCGGCCAATTGATCGCGAATCATCAGCTCGGTGCGCGGCCAAGCTCCGAGGTTTTCGTCTCGGCCACCGCGCATCATGCCGTTGTCGAAGCCGAGTTGCGGTTGGAAGTTCGGCGGCAGTGGCGGCCGGCGCTTGTAATAGCGCTTACGGAATTCAATCGGAGGCTGACGCGGATCGTGCGGCGCGGTGAACGCCGAGTAGGCGAAGAAGGGCTTCGCGCGGTCACGGGTGCGCAGGAAGCCGATCATCGAATCGGCGAAGAGCTCGCTCGAGAACTTCTCGCCGGTGCGTTGCGCGGTGAGCTTGCCATCCGGACCGAGATCGCGCACGGGGACCTTCGTGTGGTCCGACATGCCCCCGAACATGATCGTGCGTCCGCGTTGAAAGGCGCGGAGCCATGATTCCTGTCCGTTGTGCCACTTGCCCGTGCCGAAGGTCTGGTAGCCGTTTTGGCCGAGATGCTCGGGCATCAGGCGTTCGCCCTTCAGAGTCTGGACGTCGATATGGAGCCAAGTCTTGCCGCTCATCAACATCGCGCGGCTCGGCACGCACACCGCGCCGCTGTTGCCGCCGAA
>CADECY010000034.1:0-33133 GCA_902825945.1 uncultured Acidobacteriota bacterium | reverse complement strand
CGCTCATCAACATCGCGCGGCTCGGCACGCACACCGCGCCGCTGTTGCCGCCGAAGATGTAGTTGTTGCGGAAACTGGTGCCGCGCGCGGCGAGCCTGTCGATGTTCGGCGTGCGGATGTGTGGATTGCCGTGCGCGTGGATCGTGTCGGCGCGCTGATCGTCGGCGAACAGGAACAGCACGTTCGGACGCTTGTCCGCACGCGCTGGCTTGGCGAACGCGGCGGACGCGAGAGAGGCGATCATCGATCGCCGTGTGAGCATATTCATGGTGTCTCCATCACACTTGGCGTGTGAGCGTGAACTGATGGAATGGTTCGAGTGAGTCGATCGCGGCTTCCGGCTGCCCCATCTTCCAGCGGTACATGCGGAAGGCGATCTTCTCGGGTTCGAAATCGATCAGCGTGAAGCCGTTATGCTCGAGTGGCGCGAGAGTCTCGCGGACATCGAGACCCGTGGCTTTGAGAGGCGGTGTGCCGCGGGCCGATGACGGCCATCCCTTGGGCCCCGTCGAGATGGGTCCGGTAAGGACGCTGTGGACCGGGTTCCGCCGCAGATCCATCGATCCGTTTTGAGCGATCGCGCCGTGGCCGAGCGCGTGGAGGTCGCCGGAGAGGAACAACGGGATGCGCGACATGTCCGAGCAGGCCCGCAAGAGGCGATCGTGTTGCGCACGCCATCCCTCCTGCCAGAAGTACTTGGACCGGGCGACGCCGAGGCGGCCTTGACCGTCGAGGACGTCCGGGTACCACTCGCCCCACTTGCCGGCGCTCCATCCGATGGGCATCGACGGCACGTTGACTACGTGTTTGGCCGTCGATTCTCGCATGCGGCGCGTGAGCCAGGATTCGACGTTCGCCGGAATGAGGTGGGCGTAAGGCCCACGGAGGGTCTGAAACCGACGGCAGTCGAAAAGTAATAGCTCCGCCAGGTTCCCCACCCGCAGCGTCCCGTAACACTCGCTCGCCCCCGGAGCCCGGTCGAACGCGCTCGCTCCCGGCAACCCCACCGGCCGGTCCCCGTTCGGCAAATGCTCCGGGAAGTAGAGGTGCTGGGTCGCACGCGCCAACCGCATCATGAAATCGTCCGGCGGGAACGAAATCCCCGCAATGGTGGATGAAACCGTCGCCTGGCTGGAATCGGCCTTGGGCGCGAGAATCGCCTCGTCGTTCTCGAAGTAGTCGTGATCGTCCTGGATGAAGTGGACCGGTGTCGAACGGAACAGCGTCCCATACAAGTCCGCGATCTGACGATCGACGGCCCGCCTCAGCAGCCCTTCGTTCGGAGTCCCGATCACGGGGATGTCGCGATTGAACTCGCCACCGAGCAGGGCGCGAGCCCACGGTTGCGCACCGGCCGGAGCACGGCCAGTTCCCCGCCCGAACCGCAGATCGAAATAGACATGATCACCGATCGCGATCATCGCATCGGGCTTCTCGCGCAGCGCACGGGAAAACAGGCGCCGGCGCGCGTCCACGCTCACCCAGTACGGATCGTTCGTTCCCTCGATCGGCATCGCGTCGTGTCCGCCGGCGCACGTGTAGATCAGCAGGCGGAAGCGATCAACCGTTGCACCAGGCGGCGGCAGCGTCTTCAGCGTCCACGGATCTTCACCGTCGATCCGGAGTTTGTATTCGGTCGCGGGCTTCAAACCGGGAACGTCGAACTGCCAGAACTGTCCGCTGGTATCGGTGCGAATCCCAGCGGCCTTCCGGTTGTCCACGCGCAATTCGGGCGCGCGCCGGACGGGCTGGTGGAACGACGCCTTGATGAGGAAACGCTCGTGAGTCGCGGCCGGGAGGAGATGACGAAGTCCGGTCGCGGGCGGCGCGGCGTCGATCTGGGACGCTAGCCCCAAAGCCAGCAGGTCGCGGCGGGTCATCCCTACATTATGGTGCTAGTTGAAGCGCTTCAGCTTGTCGATCGTGGGCTTGTCAAGCTGTTGGATGAGCGCTGTCACCAGATTCACTACGTGGTCGAAATCCGAACGCGCGATGATTCCGTTGTGATTGTGCAGGTAGCGCGTCGGCACCGTGATGTTCACGGCCGGAATGCCCGAGTACGACTTCTGCATCTCCGCGCCATCTTCGCCATAGCCCGACAACACATTGAACTGCAGCGGAATCGCGCGCGCCTTGGCGAGATCGATGACGAAATCGCGAAACGACAGGGTCGGGATCATCGAAGAGTCGTGCAGGAACATGCTCGCACCGGCTCCGAGCCGCTCTTGCGCCTCTTCCTGGCGGATGCCCGGATAATCGGAAGCGACGCCGGACTCGAGGGAAATCCCGATATCGGGCTTCACCAGGTGGCTCGACGTCTGCGCTCCGCGCAGCCCGATCTCTTCTTGAACCGTCGCGACCGCATAAACATTGACGTTCGCGGGCGAGGACTTCAGCTTGCGCATCACCTCGACGATCACCGCGCATCCCACGCGATCGTCCCAGGCCTTTCCGAGATACAGACTGCCATCACCCATCGTCGTGAACTTGGAGTCGGGCGCGATCGGGTCGCCGGGGCGGACACCGAACCGCTGCTCGGCGTCGGCCTTGGATTTGGCGCCGATGTCGATGAAGATTTCGTCGCGGAGCTTGAGGCGCGTCCGCTCGTCTCCCGTCATGACGTGGGGCGTCTTGAGTCCGGTGACGCCGAGGACTGGGCCTTTTCGGGTCTTGACCCAATAGCGCTGGTTGATGAGGCCTTGATCGAGCCATCCACCGAGGGTGACAAACTTGAGGTAGCCCTCGGGCGTGATATAGCGGACGATCATGCCGAGTTCATCCATGTGGGCCGCCATCATGACGCGGGGCGCATCGGGTGACTTCTTCGAAACGGCGATTAGCGACCCGAGTCCGTCGGTTTCGAGGGAATCGGAGAACGGCGCGAGCTCCCGCCGCATGATCGCGCGGACGTCTTCTTCATAGCCGGATGGCCCGAAGGCATTCGAGAGCTCTTCGAGGAGCCTCGCCGTGCGGTCGGGATCAGCGGCGGAGGCGATGGCCGCGGCCATCAGGGCGGCGAGAAGTGGGCGCATGTTCGGACCCCCTTTTTGTGCCACATCCGTGCCATATGTGGCGGGCGGGATGCGCTCATCCGGATGCGGCGAAAGATGAGCTCTTTGAAGAGTTTAGCTCTTATGGCCGGATTCGTCAAGACCCAGAGCAAGGCGTGCCCAGTGCTTTTCGGCGGGTGTTGCGGCT
This sequence comes from uncultured Acidobacteriota bacterium, assembly GCA_902825945.1. Lineage (GTDB taxonomy): Bacteria > Acidobacteriota > Terriglobia > Bryobacterales > Bryobacteraceae > SYLY01. The sequence goes on along the minus strand of CADECY010000034.1, from coordinate 29,935 downwards.
GGATCGGCGAGGATGGCGCGCTGGCGCTCTTGCTCCCGCTGGATCTCGGCGCTTTCCCGATGGCGCGCAGCCTCGAGCTGGCGTTGCCGGGTCCGGTAGGCGAGGAACTCGGGGCCTTTGAGGCACGGCGGGACGCACACCACGAGATAAGCGACCTTTGCTGGAATCCCCGAGGCGGCGACTGCCCTGCCCTTCTGGTGGACAAAATGGATGATCTCGGACGTCGTGGCGGTCGGCTCGACTCGGAGGGCGCCGGAGGAGAGCGCCTCGGCCGCGGAATCAGTGGCGGGGCCGTAGGTTTCCAAGGCCTTTCGAATCAACGATACATCTGGAGTTCCGAGAAGCGGCTCCGTAGAGGAAAGACCCTCGGTGGTGGAATCGATCTGCGTCGGCGAAGCCGTCTCCTTCAGTACCCAAACGAATTCCACCGCCCGGCCGTTCTTGACCCCATGCGTCAAGTCCTGGGCCCGTTGCCGCCGCAGGATCTCGGCGGCCCCAAACAGCCGATAAGTCTTCCCGGTCCGGGCCGCGCTGTTCTCCACCCCGATCACCTCGATCACCTGCTTGGCGGCGAGCTTCGGCATCAAGTCGCGAATCGACTTCTCGTTGAGCCCCGCGAGCTTCGCGAGACGGTCGTAGCCGATCGACAGGCTCCTGCTCTCGGAGTCCGCAGGCGTGGCGGCGTCCCACATCAGGCGATAGACGCGCTCCTCTCCGATGGCGAGCGATTGGGTGGCGGACTCGATCCGGAAGACCCGCTTCGCTTCGTAGGTGCGACCGTTGGTGTCCACCCAGATGGCGGGACGCACAGGGGGTGTAACACCCTCGGCGGGTGGCCTGGGTGCGGCGGGTTTTCGGGGAAGTTCCGTGGAAGTAGGGGCCGCGTAGATTGGCCCCGGTCCGGCTGGGGGCGGGGAAGTCGGCTCGGGCGGAGCAACCGTCTTTGTATTCGGTTCCACTACGGCGGGTGTTTCCACTACGGGACTGGCCAATACCTCCGAGAGTCCTCGCAGCGCCGCGCCGCCCGCCAGCGCCCGCCAGTCCAACGGCTCCGGCGCCGTCTTCTTACGCGGTGGCTTGGAGGGCTGGCTCATTGCGTTCCGCCGGTCTCAGCATTTCGAGCAACTTCTCCGCCGCGGCCTCGTAGTCCTCGAGCGCCTTCGACTTCGGGTCGAAATCCGCCAGGAACTGCCGGCTCCGCGCGGCTTTCACCACAGCCGTGTCGGTCCGGATCATCGGAAGCAACGGCACCCCCAACTCCCGCGACATGTCCTCGAGCGCCGTCATCACCGTCTGCGTCATCTGCATCCGGTTGTTCACCATCACCGGCAGCAGCCCCACCGACTGGATCCCCGGCTGGCGCTTGAACAGCCGGTTCAGTTCATTCGCCGAACTGATGCTCGCGCTAGCACCTTGCACGCTGAGCGTCTCCATCGCCACCGGAATCAGCACCTTTTTGGCGTAGAGCATCGCGCACGTCTGAAACAGCGTCAACGAAGGTGCGACATCGATCACCACTGCGTCGTACTCCCGATCGGCGCCCGTTTCGGCGAACACCTGATCGAACTGGACCTCACGTAGCGTCTGCCCGCTGATGATATCCTCGGCCTGCATCGTCTTCCGGTCGCTGCACAGTACATCGATCTTCTCATGCGCCTTGACGACACACTCCTTCAATAGCATCTGCCGGATCAGGAAATCGAACAGGCTGAACTCGGGCCGCAACCCGAGGATCGTACCCACCGACCCCTGCGAGTCCGTGTCGATCAGCAGTGTTCGCATCCCGCGATCGGCGAAGCAACGGGCCAGGTTGACGGCTGTGGTGGTCTTCGCCACCCCACCGCGCTGATTGCTGACTACGATCCGAATCATGGCCGGGCGCCTTCCTTTCCTATCAGAGGAGCCGCCATCTCCTGGCGGGCAATTTCAATGTCGGAGGGAGTCCACCAACGGCGGGTGGTCCCGGAACGTTCCATGGGAGCGGTGAGCGTGCCGTCCTTCAGCCGCCGGTAGAAGGTGGCGCGGCTGAGCCCGAGCGTCCGCCACACCATCTCATCGGGCACAGCATTTGGTGGCCGTGTGGCTCTCTGATACGGCATGTCGTGTGACACTTCCAGAATAGCGGGGCAGGGCAGGGAACTCAACAGAAATCGTCTCATGAGCCCGATTCGAACGTGGTTCGTCTCAGCGCGGGTCTGACCACATTCACGGCCCGTGGGTCTTTCCCCTACCGTTGTGGAAACAATGAGATGAGGCTATCCGCGAACAACGAATGCCCGAACATGTTCGGATGATTGATGTTGTTCTCCATCAGCGTCAGGTACGGAATCCCCCGCCGCCACAGACGCCCATAGCGCGCCGACGCGTCAGCCAGCGCCACCTCATGACGCTCCGCGAACACCCGAATCCCCTTCACATAGGGACGCGGATCAGCATCGATATCCCGCTGCGACCCCAATCCCATCCAGTCCGGCCGGACATAGTGCGGTGACAGGATGATCCATTCAGCCCCGATCTTCCGGAAGTCCCCGAGCAGCCGCGAGTACCGCTCTTCCACCTGCGCCTCATTCAATCCCGCATCGTTGACGAATTCCGACACGATCAGATCGGGCCGCTGTCCGAGCACCTTCTCCGCGTAGTTATGCTCGCTCCCCGGCGGCTCATTGAGATAGCTCAGCGTACTCCGCCCACCCCACGCCTCGGTGATCAACTCAATGTTCGCGCCAGGAAACCGCGCCTTCATCCGCTCGACGAACATCACCTGGTACCGCTTGTAGGTCGACACGCTGTCGCCCCACGCCATGATACGCAACCGCGCACCACTTCGCAATTTCGCGAGTGCGTTCGGAAGCCGCCGCTCCGCCACCGAAACCCCGCCGACGGCCGGCTCGGGATACGCATCCTCGAGAATCGGAAACAGGCTATCGGTACGCAACTCCGCATCGCGCCCCGACACCAGCACGTTCGCCAACCGCCTCTCCCCCGGACCCAATTCGGGAACCGCCGGAGTCACCGCATGAGCCAAACCCTCGCGAACCGCGAGCCGGCCTCTTGCATCGAGCACGATCGAATCGATCCGCTGCTTCCCATAAAGGTAGCTGAGATAGACCGGCTGATCGGGCCCGATCGCGCCACCGGGCAAGCGTCCCACTGTACCGGCATCGAGATCCGCCTCGTAGTCAATCCCCCTCCGAAACACCCTGGCGCCCCTCTCGGATCCATCGCGAACGACGAGGCTCGACGGATCGAGCGCTCCTTGGACTGTACACTCCTCGGCCCGCACGCCCGCCAGCCGCGCTCCCTTGCGCCAGCCCGCGCGGGTCTGCGCGTCGAACTCCGGCAGCTTGTCGTAGTGCTCGCTTGCGACCATCACCAGCCCGAGCCGCGCGATCGCGACTTCGCCGGTCACCGCGTGATCGCCGGGCACGGAAACCCGTACCGTCCACGGTCCGGCCAGGCGGACATCCGCGGGAGCCGCTTCGCCGCGCACCGCCGGCGCCAGCATCAGAATCGCAAGAGTCGCGGGAAAACCGGGCTGCATATCGTCACCATCATAACCGTCCCAGGAACTTGCGCCCGCCAATCGGTGTGTTCGCTACTCTGATTTGGCCCACCTTGATGCTCTCGATTGGCCCACCCCCTTCCCCTCGAATTTCGATCTTGCAGAACGGTTCTCGCCGTCAAGTGTTTGCTTCGCCGCCTGTATTCATGGCTCCAGGCCGTTCTGAGGAGCCTCCAGGAAGAGGGAAAGGGGGTGGAGTCTCCTCGGATTTGCGGAGAGTCAATGGTTTAGGGTGGGCTAGGCTGACGATCAAAGTGGCCCAAGTCGAGTTGTCAAACACAACCTCCGAGGTGAGAGTGCAATACCTCCAGCGAGTCTCTGCGTCCGCTTTGCAGATGAGCTGAGTTCGCACTATGGCCGGGGGCGCCCAAAAGATCACACCTTGCCGCGCGAGTCGGCTCAAGCCGCGCGACCCTGGAGAATCTTTGCAGCAGGTTGTAAGAATCGGCCGCCATTGGGGACTACCCTTTCCGTAAGGTGACGGATGCTGCTCCAGATCGGCGCGCCTATGAAGACCTGCTCGCCAGGTACCTGCCGGCACTGCGCCGCTTGGCATGGTCCTATGCGCGCCGCGGTCAGGCCGAAGCGGACGACCTCGTGCAGGAAATCGCTATGGCGCTGTGGACTGCGCTACCGCGGTTTCGAGGCGAATCGAATCAGCGAACTTGGCTCTACCGCGTAGCGCACAACACCGCCATCAGCTTCGTCACCGTGCACGCCCGCCGCACCAATTACGAAGCGCCGCCCGCCCAGAACGAAAGTCCCAGCCGTGCGGAGTCACCGGAAGGCGAGGCGATCGAAAGTCAGCGGCGCGCGCGCCTGCAACTTGCTGTAGGCGCATTGCAGATGCCCGACCGCCAGATCGTTCTGCTCTATCTCGAGGGTCTGTCGGCGCGGGAAATCGAGGACGTAACGGGCCTGTCCGCCGGAAATATCGCCACGCGCCTAACGCGCGCGCGGCAGAAATTGAGAGAGGCCGTGTCATGAGCGACGACCTGATGGAACTGTGGCAGGAGAGTACGCGGCCCGCGCCGAACCGCGCGGAAATCAGCCGGTTGGCTGCTCGCGCGGCAATGAGCCGCTTCGACCGCGCCATCCGCTCCCGTAACCTGCGCGAGTACGCCGCCGGCGTCCTGGTGGTGGCCTTCTTCGGGTGGCACTTGGTTCATGGCCGCTTCGTAGGGCTGGATCTCGCGGCTATCGGGGCCGTCCTCTTCGTGATGGGTTTTCTTTGGAATCACCACCGGCACATCGCGCCGCTTGATCCTACGGCGTGCGCGAGCGACTATCAAACTGCCATGCTCAGCCGAATTGACGGCCAGATCCGCCTCCTTACCTCCATTCGCTACTGGTACCTGCTGCCGGTCTACGTTCCCGTCGCCTGGGTTGCCGTAATGGTCAGCCGCCGGTCCCTTGTGTTTGCCGCCGTGTTCCTCGCGTTCGCTACATTGGTCTATGTCGCAATTGCATGGCTGAACGAAAAGGTGGGCGTGCCGCATCTACTTCGCCAGCGCGCCAGGATCGAAGCACTGTTCGAAGATCAGGGAAATCTCGAGTCTTGACGAAGGCATTGATTGGAATGGCCGAGTCTGACTCAGAAACCCTCCGTCAGGATCGGCGCGCGAGCGGCCCCGCGGAGTCCCGCGCCGGCTGGCGGCGTTAGACTGAGATCATGCCGGGCACGATCTTGACCATGACACGCGGCGGTGAATCAAGGCCGCTGTGCCACTTCGGGAACAAATGAAGCGCGAGCGCGACACGAGTGTAGCCGTGTGGAAGCACCGCGGATGGCTGGTGCTGCTGGGCGCGGTGTGCGTCTTGCTGACGATGGGCCTCGACGGAACAGACCTGTTCCAGAAGATCCATCTCAAGGCGCGCGATCTCAACTATTTTCCGCGCATGATCGGCCTGATCGAGGCTCCCCGGCCCGACAAGATCGAACTGATCGTGATCGACCAGAAGTCGCTCGACGATCCCGCGCTCGCCAAGCCGCTCATATTCTGGCATGAGTTCTACGGTGAAGTGATCCGTGCGGCCGCCGATGGTGGGGCGAAGGTTCTGGTGCTCGACGTGACGTTCACCCTGCCGGTCAACGAGTGGGTTCCCGGATACGACCAAGCGGTGGCTGCGGCGGTGATTGAAACCCAGTCGCGAATGGCCGTGGTTGTGGCTTACGCTCCGGGCACGCTCGAGAATCAGGAGCGGATGGCGATTCCGGTAAACATATTCGCGGCCGCCACTGAGCGTGGGGGCTTCGCGAATCTCACCACCGACACAGACGACTTCGTCCGCAAGATCGAGCTGATAGAAGAGCCGCGGCCCGGATTTCCGGTGGCCAAGAGCATGTCACTGCGCGCGATGGAAGCGTTCCTCGGTGAACCGGCTGTCTACGAGGATGGCCGGATCTCGCTGCGGGGCGAGCCTGTCCACACGGTGGCTCCGCGCACGATGCTGATCAACTATCAGGGCGGTCCGGGGTTTTTCCCACGCGTCTCGTTCAACGAAGTGATTCATGCCTACCGGCGGAAGGACACCGCATTCCTCAGACGGGAATTCGCGGAGAAGGTGGTACTGGTCGGCGTCGACACGATCGATGACCGCCACGCCACTCCCTTTTACAAGTTCGAGTCCGGGCGGCGGGCCAACTCGGCGGGCGTCGAGATCCATGCCAACGCGGTGGCGACCATGCTCGGGCGGATGTACCTGCGCGAGGTTCCGGTGTCGGCGCGGGTCGCGTTGTTGGCCTCGATCTCCGCGCTCTGCGTTCTGGCGGGTAACGCCCTGCGCGGGCGCCGCCTGCTGTGGGCGGGCCTGGGAGTGCTTGCGGCCGTCACACTCGTCCCGCAGGCCCTTTTCCGCGCAGGCTGGATGTTCCCGTTGACCGACCTGTTCGTCTGCGCGGCCCTGACCGTCGTGAGCGTGTTCATCTACCGCTCGAACGCGGCCGAAACTCGCGGCTCGCTGTTCCACAAGGCGATATCGGTGTTCGTGGGCGGGAAGCTGGCCAAGGCTCTCGTGGAGACCGGGAAGATCCCGGTCGCGGGTAACCGCCAGACGGTCACGATCCTGTTCACCGACATCCGTGGCTTTACCGCGTTCTGTGAGTCGAAGGATCCGAGCACCGTGGTCGCAAGCCTGAATGAGTATTTCTCTCGCATGGTCCCCTGCATCGTCAATGAGAAGGGAATGGTAGACAAGTTCATCGGCGACGGTATCATGGCGATCTTCGCCGATGAGGAGGATACCGTCCCCGGGGATCACCCGCTCCGCGCCGTCCGCGCCGCGCTGGCGATGGTGACTCAGGGAGGCGAGTTCAAGACAGGCGCGGGCATTCACACCGGGATCGCGGTCATCGGCACCATCGGCTCGGCGGACAAGATGGACTACACGGCGCTCGGGGACACGGTCAATCTGTCTTCGCGGCTCGAGAGTCTGAACAAGGAATACAAGACGCGAATGCTGGTCAGCGAGTCGACTTATGAGGCGGTGAAGGATCAGATTCCGATGGTGTGCCTCGGGCAGGTGCAGGTCCGTGGAAAGGCGGTTCCGATGAATATTTACACGGCTTCGGAATTACAGACTGGTGCGCCGGCCGCCACACATTGAGCCCTGACGATCCTCGGAACCCTTTGCATCTGGCCGCCGTCACCGGAAGGAGAGCCCACGCATGATCCACCTCGGCACCTTGCTGTTCGCCGCCTTCGCTCCGGCGGCGGTCCCCGATGTCCAGCAGATCGTACGGGAAGCGATCAACCGCGAGATCAACAACCAGCGCAAGCTCGACAACTACACCTGGCAGGAGTCGCAGGTGGTGCGCCGGGTGAACAAACCGGCGCCGGAGAGCAAGGTCTGGGACTATTTCCAGATCGATGGCTCGCCCTACCGGAAGCTGATCGAGAAGAACGGGAAGCCGCTCCCCGCCTCCGAGGCGCGCAAGGAGCAGGAAAAGATGGACAAGGAGATCGCCCGGCGGAGGGACGAATCGCCATCGAGGCGTGACAAACGGTTGAAGGCGGAAGAGAAGGAGAAGGCGGAGGGGATCCAGTTCCGCGAGGAGGTGCTGCGCGCCTTCGATTTCAAGCTGGAGGGGGAGGAGACAGTGGTGGGCGAGGCGGCATGGCGAATCGCGGGGACGCCGAAGTCCGGGTTCAGGCCGCGATCGCGGGACGGCAAGATGCTTGCGAAGATTCAAGGCCAACTATGGGTGGCCAAGAGATCGGGGGAATGGCTCAAGTTCGAGATCGAGACGCTGGACAAGCTGACGTTCGGAGCGTTTCTCGCCAGCGTAGCGCCCGGCGCGCGGATCTCGTCCGAGCAGATGCGCGTCAATGAGGAGCTGTGGCATCCCAAGTGGGCGCGGGTCCGGCTGAACGCGCGGGCGCTGTGGATGAAGTTCGACGCCGAGATCGAAGTGGCGTTCCGGAACTTCCAGAAGTTTTCGGCCGAGTCGAAAATCCTCGAGACCGGTGGAGAAGCCGAAAAGTAGCGGCGACCCCGGCTCACCCGGCACACGGTGCGCCGAATGCCCCACCGGGATGTGGGAGATCCCGCAAGGGAGTGTGCGATTGATCGCAAATCGATCATTCTAGAACCACATACGATGGGCGCCCAGTTGCACCACCCTTGCTCGTGCGGAGGGAATCATGACAAGACGCCCAGTCGCCCGGCTCCTGGCCGGCAGCGCACTCTTTATTCTTACGGCAGGTTTGGTGAGCGCGCCGAAGTCGCCGTTCACCTCTCGGGACAAGGCCGCCTACCTTGACGAAAAGACGGTGAATTTCGTCCGTCCGGGATTGGTGACCAAGATTCAAAGCGCGGAGATCGGGACCGATGGCACCGTTCGTGCCCGCGTGAAGATCACCGATCCGCGCGGGTTGCCGCTCGACCGGCTAGGCGTGACCACGCCCGGCACGGTGGCGTTGACGTTTCTCGCCGCGCGCATTCCAGCAGGCGAGACACACTACCTGTCCTATCTAACAAGGACGCAAACCAGCACGATCAACGGCCGATCCGCCATTCAGGCAACCGGTGAGAACAACGGAACGTTCCGTCTGGTCGCCGAGGGTGAGTACGAGTACACCTTCTCCAACCGGCTGTCGAACGTCGATCGCGCCGTGACCCACACGGTGGGTGTTTACAGCAGCCGGACCCTGACCGAGTTCGATCTCGGCACCAATTATGATGATGACGTCTTCACGTTCGTTCCGAACGGCTCGCGGGTGACGGTGACCCGGGACATCATCAAGACGGAGACCTGCAACAAGTGTCATGATCCTTTGGCGCTGCATGGCGGTCCGCGGCGTTCGGTGGAGGTTTGCATCCTCTGCCACCAGCCGCAAACCACCGATCCTGACACGGGCAACACGGTCGATATGACGGTGATGATCCACAAGATCCACTCGGGCGCGGCGCTGCCGAGCGTCCGTGCAGGCACGCCGTACCGGATCATCGGCAATGCCAACAGTCTGCACGACTACTCCGAGGTCGGATTCCCGGCCCTCGGCGGGGCCGCCAATTGCGCGGCTTGCCATGAGCAAGGCAAGGGCGCCGCGCAGCAGGATGCCTTCCTGAAACCATCGCGTGCCGCATGCGGAGCCTGCCATGACGACGTGAACTTCGCCACGGGTGAAGGCCACGTGAATCTGCCGCAGCCCAACGACAGCCGTTGCGGAACCTGCCACATCGCCCAAGGCGAACTCGACCGCGACGCATCGATCATCGGGTCGCACCGTCCGCTGCGGCAATCGCCCGCGCTGCCAGGTACTGTCTTCGAACTCCACTCGGTGGATGCCGCCGCGGGCCGGGCTCCGACGGTTACCTTCTCGATCAAGGACAAGGAAGGCAAAGTGATTCCGCCGGCGCAGATGGACCGCTTGGCGCTCGTTCTTGCCGGACCGACTTCGGATTATTCGACGTTCGTCTCCGAGGATCCGCGACGTGCGGAGGGGACGCAGGACGGCCGCTACTTCTGGACCTTCCAGGCCCCGATTCCGGCGAACGCGAAGGGCTCATTCTCGGTTGGTATCGAAGGCTACCGCAATGTCACGCTATTGCCGGGAACGACCAAGCAGGTGGTGGTCCGCGACGCGGGCAACAACAAGGTGATCCACTTCGCGGTCGACGGATCGCGGGTGGAGGAACGCCGCAAGATCGTTGATACAGCCAAGTGCAACGCCTGCCACAGCTACCTCAATCTCCACGGCGACAACCGCAATCAGGTCGAGATGTGCGTGCTCTGCCACAACCCCACGCAGACCGACGCCGCGCGCCGGCCGGCCGCGCAGATGCCCGCCGAGTCGATCGACTTCCGCTCGATGATCCACAAGATCCACTCGGGCCTTGAACTGCCGTATCGCTACTCGATCTTCGGGTTCGGCAATACCGAGATCAACTTCAACCACGTCGGATATCCGGGCGACCGGCGCAACTGCTCGACCTGCCATGTCAACGGCAGCGAACAGCTTCCGCTCCGCGCGAATCTCCAACAGGTGAACAATCCGCGTGGCGTCCTGAATCCCGTTGGACCCACAGCGGCAGCGTGCACCAGCTGCCACGCGGCGACTGATGCCGCTTCGCACGCCCTCGCAATGACCACACCGGTCGGCGAGTCGTGCTCGGTGTGCCACGGTCCGAACGCCGACTTCTCGATCAACCGGGCGCACGCTCGCTAAGGACAATGGCCAGGACGGCTATATGTTACCGCTCTTCCTATTCGCGGCGGCTTTGTTCGCTCAGGACTACGCTGGCACCGAAATGTGCCAGGGCTGCCATGAGGATATCGCCAAGGCTTTTCTAAAGTCGAATCCTCATGCGGTTCTCGAGACGAACAAACGCCGCGGATGGGAGACGAAGTCGTGCGAGGCCTGCCACGGTTCGGGTGTCAAACACGCCGAATCGGCGGAGGCCGCGCTCATCCGCAATCCCAGGAAGCTGAGCACCGCCGAAACCGACAAAACCTGCATGGCTTGTCACGGTAATCAGCAGACACATAGTGGCCGGGTGGTGACGGGCCATGCACGTCAACAGATGGCCTGCACCAGTTGCCACTCGATTCACGCGAAGGCGCCGGAACCGAAGTCGCAATGCGGTTCGTGCCACCTGGGCGAAAAGGTTTCGTTCGCCAAGCCCCACGCGCATCCGGTTCCGCAAGGAGCCATGTCATGCACTGATTGTCACAGCCCGCATGGCACGGTGCTTTCGAAGGCTCTCAACACCGCGATCGGAAACGAACCGGGATGCCTGCGTTGTCACGGTGACAAGCGGGGACCCTTCACGTTCGAACATGCACCCGTGCGGCTCGATGGGTGTGGCTCCTGCCATGAGCCCCACGGGTCGGCGAATCCTCGGATGCTGACACGGCCCTCGGTCTCGCAGTTGTGTCTCGAATGCCATGCGGGTACGTTCACCGCGGGACTCGGGGGAGTCCCGCCGGCGTTCCATGACATCAGGACCGCGCGCTACCGGAACTGCACCACGTGCCACATGAAGATCCACGGGTCGCACGTCAGTAAGGCGCTACTGCGATGAGATATCTGTTGCTATTCGCGCTCTGTGCCGCCGCGCAGGATCAGAAGCCGGCGGAAGCTCCGAAACCGGAAGCGCCCAAAGAGGCGCCGAAGGCCGAGGCCGCCAAGCCCGATCCCGAGATCCAGCCGGTGAAGGAGAGTCCGCTGTCGATCACGATCGACACGGGCTATCGGTTCCTGTCCGACGTGGGTGGTAATTTCGGCACCTACCGCAGCGTAGTCAATCTCGGCGAAGGTCCCAAGGTGCTCGGGGTGGACGCGGCGGTGAAGGATTGGAAGAACCCGCTGTTCGACCGGTTCGAGGTTTCGGCTCGAAGCTGGGGTGGTGAACCGTACAGCACGCTGAGAACGAGCATCGGCCGCCGCAACGTTTATCTACTGCACGGCGACTATCGCAACGTTGCCTACTACAACTTCCTGCCATCGTTCGCCAATCCCGGATTCGAGCGCGGCGGCATCGTCAATCAGCGCGGATTCGACATCCGGCGGCGGATGGCGAATGTCGAACTCGATCTGATGCCCAGCGCGCGTGTGGTTCCCTACTTCGCCTTCTCTCGAGACGGAGGCACTGGCCGGGGAACGACGCCCTTCGTGGCGAATGGAAACGAGTATCCGGTGGCGACCGATCTGAGCGATTCGACGAATCACTTCCGTGGCGGCGTTCGCGTTGAGATGAAGAAGGCGCGGCTCACGCTCGAACAGGGTGGGTCGAAGTTCGGTGACGATCAGCGCGTGTTTGCCACGGGTCCGAACCGGGGCAATCGCGAAGGTACGATCCTCGGGCAGACCTTGCTGCTCAGTGACCTCAACCAACAGTACGCGATTCGAGGAAACAACATCTTCACCAAGGGGCTGCTGTCGGCCTCTCCCGCGGACTGGGTCCAACTCCACGGACAGTTCATCTACTCGCGGCCCACCACCGAAGTCAGGCACACGGCCTCCGGGAGCGGACTCTTCTTCCTCGGTGGCACGCGTTTCTTCAATGGCCTCGACAGCCTGACGAACGCCGAAGCGAAGATGCCTCGATCGAGCGCGCTCGTCAGCGCGGAGCTTCGGCCCCTCCGGCGGCTCCGTATCTTCGAATCATGGACGACGGACCGGTTCCACAATGCCTCGTCGGCCCTGCTGGCCGAGCAGGCGTTCTTGTCCGGAGCCACCTTCAATACCACGAATCTGTTTACCACCGAACGGTTCGCGGTGAACTACAACCGCCAGCAACTGGAAGCCTTTTACGATGTTACGCCGAAGTTGACGTTCCGAGGCGGGCATCGTTACCTGTGGGGTGACGCGCAAGTGCCTCCTTCCGCGCTCAGCCCCACGGGCCTTCCGGCGAAGGGTGAGATCCGCCAACAAGTGGGACTGGCGGGTTTCACCTTCCGTCCGGTCAGCCGCTTCAGCGCCAACGCGGACTATGAAGGATCGCCCGGCGACAAGAGCTACTTTCGCACCAGCCTCCACAAGTATCACCAGTTGCGGTCGCGTACCCGCTTCCAGTTGACGAACTCGCTCACCACCGGTATCAACTACTCGCTACTAGAGAATGAAAACCCCAACCAGGCCGCGAACTTTTCGCTGTCGTCTCGAACAGCGGCGGCGTTCCTCAACTGGCTCCCGGCCGGCGGCTCCCGCTTTTCGCTGATGGGCGAATACGCGCGATCGAGCCTCTCGACCGATGTCTGGTACCTGATTCCGCAGGTGCTGACGCGGGCCCAGTCCGCTTATCGCGACCGCTCGAACGCGGTCACCGCGGTGCTCGACACGCATCCCTGGAAATCGGATCGCGGGGCGTTCTTCTCGATAGGCGGGTCCCTGGTGACCGTAAGCGGCAGCCGGCCCACGCGCTACTATCAGCCACTGTTCCGGGGCAACGTGCCGTTGAACAAGACGGCGCAGGCGTACGCGGAGTGGCGCTGGTATGGACTTTCGCAGGCATTCTTCCTCCTCGAAGGATTCCGTGCGCACCAATTCACGGCGGGGCTCCGCCTCACCCACTGAGGAGAATCAGCCAATGATGTTTCCCGGTTTCCTTCTCCTGGCCGCCGCGATCCTGCCCGGCGATGCGCGGCGTGGCGCCGAAGTGTTCACCACTCAACGCTGCGTGATGTGCCACGCGATGGACGGCAAGGGTGGCAAGGGTGGCAAGGCCGCGCCCGATCTCGGCAAGGAAGTGTCCCGCGGACTCACTCCCTCGCTGCTCGCCAGCCTGTTGTGGAACCACGCGCCGCGCATGTGGCCGGCCATGGAGGCAGCGGGAATTCCGAAGCCCTCACTCACCGATCAGCAGGCAGCGGATCTGTTTGCCTACTTCTACGCTTATCGCTTCTTCGACAAGCCGGGTGACGCGGGCCGTGGCGCGCAGGTGTTCAAGGACAGATTGTGCGCGGAATGCCACAGCCCCCGCAATCCGGGACCCGAGGGCGCTCCGGCAATCGCGGATTGGACCTCGCTCGGCGATTCGACGGCACTCGCCACAGCCATGTGGAACCATGCGCCGCGCATGAAGGCGGCGATGGCCAAGCGCCGAGTCTCCTGGCCGGTGCTTTCGAGCCAAGAGTTTGTCGACCTGTTGCTCTACCTGCGCCGCGCGCCCGGGGTCAAGACCACCGCACAGCATTACTCGCTCGGTGTCGCCGCCGATGGCGAGTCGCTCTTTTCTTCGAAGGGATGCAAGGGCTGCCACGCCGGAAAGCTCCAGTTGGACGGTCGGGTGCGCGGCAGGACGCCATCCGATTTCGCCGCCGCGATGTGGAACCACGCCAGCCACATGGAGCCGATGCCGTTGACCGGGCCGGAGATGCGCAACCTGAACGGATATCTCTGGTCGGTGCAGTATTTCGAGCCCGCCGGAAATCCCCGCCGCGGCAAGTCGCTTTGGACCGGCAAGGGCTGCGCGAGCTGCCATGAGGACGCCTCCTCCGGCGCGCCGAAGCTCGATGGTTCGAAGATCAACAACATCACGATCGTCGCCGCGCTGTGGCGCCATGGACCGGCAATGCAGGCGAGAATGAAAGAGAAGGGCCTGCCGTGGCCCACGTTCTACAACGAACAGCTCTCCGACCTCATCGCCTATGTCCAGTCCCGCCGCTAGTCTCGTTCAGCTACGCCCGAAAGCCAAGACCCCGCGTCACGAGCAGGTTGCCCGTTCGAGCCTCTTCGTGGGGTTGACGCCGGCGGAGCTCGATGCCGTTGCGTCCAAGTGCGTCGAGAAGCGCTATGAGGCGGGCGACAACCTGTTTCACGAGGGAGATCCGTGCCAGGGATTGCACGTGTTGACGCGCGGCACGGTGAAGATCTTCAAGACTTCGGCCAGTGGCCGCGAAGTGATGCTCGCCATGATCGCCGCCCCTTCAAGCGTGGCCGAGGTGCCGGTTTTCGACGGCGGCGCCTATCCTGCGAGCGCAGTGGCCACCGGAGATGCACACGCGTTGTTTCTCGATCTGCGGGACTTCCACGCCGTCTGCCGCGAGCATCCCGGCATCGCGCTGCAGGCGCTTCGCGTGATGGGATCGCGCCTGCGGCAACTGGTGGCGACGGTCGAACGGGTGAGCTTTGGCAGCATCCGCCAGCGGCTGGCCTCGATGCTTCTCGAGGCAGGTTCCGGGGTGTTCACGCTGCCAGGCACCCATCAGGAGGTCGCCTCGCGGCTGGGCACGGTCCGTGAAGTGATCACCCGGAATCTCGGACGTTTCCAGACCGAGGGACTGATCGAGATCCGAGGACGCGAGATCCATGTCCTCGATCGCGCAGGGCTCGAGCGCGAGGCGGAAACGGAGCTGTGATACGCTGAGTATCCTGGAACCAAACCGTGTCTGAATGGGAATACGCGCAACAAGATAACGACGAACATTTCGCCCGCCTCCACTTCTTCTCGACGCTGAAGAAGACCAGCAGCGGCGATCAGGTGGAGGTGGGGATCAAGGTCCGCGAATATGTGACACCGCGCGATCCCGCGATGAAGTTTTTCGCGCGCGCCGATCGCCCCTTCAATCAGAAGTCGTTGCCGTACGAGCCGGCCGGCTGGGGGACGACACTTCTCGAAGCTCTGACAATGTGCATGCGCGAAATCTCGCGCTTTCCACTGGAGCCCTAGCATGCGTCCGCTCGAGCCGCGCCAGCTTCCCACCCGCCGCGAGATGCTGACTCGCGGATCGCTCGGGTTCGGCATGCTCGCAGCGGCAGGCCTGATGAAGGCGGATACCAAGATTCCGAAACCGCACTTCGCGCCCAAGGCCAAGCACGTCATCTTCTGCTACATGTCTGGTGGCGTGTCGCACATCGACTCCTTCGATCCCAAGCCCCGCCTGGCCGCCGAAGCCGGACGCCCAATGCCGTTTGCGATCGAGCGCACGATGTTCAACCAGAATGGGAACATCATGCCGAGTCCGTGGGCGTTCAAGAACTACGGCAAGAGCGGAATTCCGGTGAGCGATCTGTTCCCGCACATGGGCTCGGTGGTGGACGACTTGTGCGTCATTCGCTCGATGACGGTGAAGTTCATGGAGCATGCCCAGGCGAACTTCTACTATCACGGCGGACAGCCCTTCACCGGCTTTCCGAGCCTCGGTGCCTGGACCACCTACGGACTTGGCAGTCCCTCGCAAAACCTACCCGGATTCGTGGTGCTGGGCAGCGGCGAGATTCCACTCGGTGGGATCAACGTTTTCGGCAACGGATTCCTGCCCGCGGTCCATCAGGGATCGTTCCTCTATCCCGAGAGGCCGGAGCCCCTGCAGGATGTCACGCCGAAGGAGCCCGACAGCATTCAGCGCAAGCGCATTGAGTTCATCGAAGCGCAGGACCGCGAGTTCCTCGGCATGGCGGATCGCAACGCGCAAGTCGAAGCCGCTATCCGCAACTACGAGGTCGCCTACCGCATGCAGTCCGCGATTCCCGAGCTGGTGGACTTGAAGGGTGAATCGGAAGCGACGAAGAAGCTGTACGGGTTCGACTCGGACGTTCCGGGCAAGGCTGCCTACGCCCGGCAGTGTCTGCTCGCGCGGCGGCTGGTGCAGCGCGGCGTGCGCTTCATCGAACTGACGATGGTCCCGCCCAAGGGCCTCGGCGGCGGCAACATTTGGGATCAGCACGGCAAGCTCCGCGAAGGCCATTCGGGCAACGCATTCGTTGTCGATCAGCCGATCGCCGCGTTGATCCAGGACCTCAAGGCACACGGCCTGTTCGACGAAACGCTGGTGATCTGGTCCGGCGAATTCGGCCGCGCACCGTTCGTGCAGGGCTCCGATGGGCGTGATCACAATCCCTACGGATTCAGCCTATGGCTCGCGGGCGCGGGCATCAAGGGTGGCATGATCTTCGGCGCGACCGACGAATACGGCTATCGCGCGGTCGAAGATGTGTTGACGATCCACGATCTGCACGCGACAATCCTGCATGTGTTGGGGCTCGATCATGAGCGGTTGACGTTCCGTTTCGGCGGGCGGGATTTCCGGCTGACGGATGTCCACGGACAGGTGATCAAACGGATTCTGGCCTGAGCCCGGCGGATACAATCGGATAAGCCCATGCCGCTTGCCGCGCAGATCACCCGGGTCATGATTCATGACTACAAGAGCATCGCTGCGTGCGACGTCGAGCTCGGCCCGCTGAATTTTCTGGTAGGCCCGAACGGCAGTGGCAAGAGCAACTTTCTGGACGCGCTGCGGTTCATCGCGGACTGTTTGAACCACTCGGTGGAACTCGCGTTGCGTGACCGGGGCGGGATTGGCGAGGTTCGCCGGCGATCGGATGGCAGGCCCCGTCACTTCGGCGTTGGCGTGAGATTCCGCGCTGGCGTGGACGACTGCTCCTTTTCTTTCGAGATCGGAGCCCGCGAGGGCGGAGGCTTCGTCATTCAACGGGAAACCTTCGAGATGCTCCAGGGTGCGGCAAAGCCGATCCGCTATGAAGTCCGGAGCGGTCGCATTGTGCGCCTCGAGGTACCCATGTACAAGGCAGCTGACGTGCCTGGCTCGCCGGAGGGTTTCCTCCTCGGTTACTTCTCCGGTCACGTTCGCCGTGCTCATCGGGTGCTCTCCGCGATGGCGTTCTATCGGCTCGAGCCTGACAAGCTGCGCGACCTCCAGATACCTGCCTCCGGTGAACTGCTTGCCAGAGATGGCTCGAATGCCGCTGCTGTCCTTGCCAATATTGCCAAGCATCACGAGGACGATCGTGTTCGAATCGAGGAGTTTCTCGGAGCCGTGGCTCCAGGGACTCGCCGCGTCTCGGTGAAGGCACTCGGGCCCCGGGAAACGCTCGAGTTCGAGGAGGTCTCACCCGGATCGAGCCGGCGCCGGCGATTCTACGCGGCCAGCATGTCGGACGGCACACTGCGGGCTTTCGGGATTCTCCTCGCTCTCTTTCAGTCGCAGAACGGAAACCGGGGAGTCTCACTGATCGGCATCGAGGAGCCGGAGACCGCGCTCCATCCCGCCGCCGCCGGGACGCTTCTCGATGCCTTGAGGGAAGCTTCCGAAAACAGACAGGTGATCATCACCAGCCATAGCCCCGACCTGCTCGATAGTGCCCGGTTGAGACCCGAGTCAATCCTGGCGGTGGCAGTCGAGAACGGTGTGACAGCGATAGGTCCGATTCGCCCCGAGGAGCGGCGGGTAATCCAGCGAAAGTTGAAGACCGCGGGTGAGCTCCTGCGCCAGAATCAGTTAACGCCCGGCCCAGCCAAGGCTCCGCGGAGTTGAACGCAATTGGAGATCGTGTGCGTGGTGGAGGGGCACGGGGAAGTGGCGGCGCTCCCGGTTCTGATTCGCCGGATCGCTCCACACGCTACCGTCCGGCGGCCTCTTCGCGTGAGCAAAGACCGTCCTGAAGCGGGGGGAACTCGAACGGACCATCGACACCGCCGGTGAGCTGTTCTCCGATGCCGATGGGGCGATCCTCGTGCTCCTCGATGCCGACGAAGACTGTCCGGCGGAACTCGGTCCCGCCGTGCTTGCGCGGGCGCGAAAAGCGCGATCGGACAGGAACATTCTTGTCGCGATCGCGAAGGTTGAATTCGAGTGTTGGTTTCTCGCCGCGGCAAGATCTTTGAGCAAACAGAGAGGGTTACCTCCGGCCCTGACACCTCCCACGGACCCGGAAGGTGTGCGGGGGGCAAGGGAATGGCTGGCGCGCCAGATGCCTCGCGGATACTCCGAAACCATCGATCAGCCTGCATTCGCGCAATTGTTCGACCTTGGTGAAGCCCGCAAGAACAGTCCTTCATTCCGCAGATTCGAAGCCCGCCTCCGGGATCTTACCCGGCACGGCGGTAGCCCGTGACCTGAACGCGTTTAGCTCCACCACCTCGGGATCGCGAGGCGCCATGCGGATGCCGTCGAGAAACTGATCGAGGATCCGAGTCACCGATTCGCAGGCTCCCGCGTGCTCCGTCGATTCACCGGCCGTGCCGATACGGATCCCCGAAGCATCGACACGCGTACCGTCCAAAGGCTGACCGTCCACGGTCTACGCCGAGCCCCTTGAATTGAACCCGCATTCCGTCTTCAGCGGTAGGTCGGACGCCTCCACGAACACCTCGAGGTGACCAGTATGGATGGCACCAGTCCGTGCTTCAGCCGACCCATGCGCCCTCAGACTCTGGCCGACGCGGCCGGTTTCACTCCACCCGGTCCGCACCCGAATTCAGACTTGCGCATCTCAAATAAACGACATATCCTTGAGTCATGCGTTTCCGATCCGGGTGGGCCGCCCTACTCGCCCTGCCCCTCCTTGCCCAGGACGATCACTTCGAAAAGAAGGTCCGCCCGATCCTTTCTGCGTCTTGCCAAGTCTGTCACAACGACAAGGTCAAGAACGGCAACATCGATTTCAAGACGCTCGACGGCTACCAGGTTGCGTCGAGAAGCGGTATCTACGGCGATCCGGCGAAACCGGAGAAGAGTCCGATGCTCGAGGCGCTGCTCTATGAGAGCAAGATCAAGATGCCGCCCGCGAAGAAGCTCCCTGCCGAGCAGATCGAGGACATCCGCGTGTGGCTGGCGAAAGGCGCGCCATGGCCCGGCGCCGGACTCGGAACGCGCACCAAGGGCATCGGAGTCACCGACAACGATCGCAAGTTTTGGGCGTTCCGCCCACTGAAGAACCCGGCCCAGCCGGTGGTCAAGAACACCGAATGGGCCCGCTCACCGATCGACGCGCTCGTGCTGAAGAAACTCGAGGAGAAGGGCCTCGCTCCCGCGGCGCCCGCGGATAAAGTCACCTGGCTCCGCCGCGCGACCTTCGATCTTACCGGACTTCCGCCCACTCCCGAAGAGATCGCCGCATTCCAAGCTGATTCGACACCACAGGCTTGGGCCCGAGTGGTGGATCGTTTGCTCGAATCGCCGCGTTATGGCGAAAAGTGGGGCCGGCACTGGCTCGATGTGGTGCGTTACGCGGACTCGACGGGCAGCGATGAGGACCATCGCTATCCGCACGCGTGGCGCTATCGCGACTACGTGATTCGCGCCTTCAACCAAGACATGCCGTACGACCGCTTCCTGCGCGAACAGATCGCGGGCGATATCCTGGCGCAAGATCCCGCCTCTGGCACCGGCCCCGAGGGCATCGTCGCCACCGGTTTCCTCGCTCTCGGCAAGAAGGCGCTTGCGCAGAAGGATCTCGTGCTGAAGGTCTATGACGTGGTGGACGATCAGATCGACGCGACCGGGAAAGCGATCCTCGGCCTCACCGTCTCTTGCGCGCGCTGCCATGATCACAAGTTCGATCCGATCCTGCAGAAGGACTACTACGGGCTCGCCTCGATCTTCGCCAGCACGGAGAGCTACGAGGGCGGCGCGAACGGGAACCCGGTGGAAACGCCGCTCGTGCCGATAGCCGAGTACAAGGAGTTCACGTCGAAGTGGGATGCGATCCTCGCGCTCGACGACAAGGCGAACAAGATCCTCGATCTCGACAAAGACGCACGCGAACATCGCAACAAGATTCACACTCGCATGGAAGCCTACATGCTCGCCGCCTACGATGTCTATGCGGGCGGGCGTCCCGCCGCATCGGCGATCGGCGAGAGCGGGCTCGATGCCGCGATGCTCGATCGCTGGGTGGAATACCTTCGCGACAAGACGCGGCCTGAACTCGCTCGCTGGCACGCGGCCACCGCGGCCACGCGCCCTGAGGTGGCCCGGCAATACGCTGCTGATTTCAAGGCCGGCATGTATCAATACGACCAGGACCTCGGCTGGTGGAACGGCGCGCGAAAACGGTATCCGAAGTCGGGCAAGGTCGTGGGTCCGAAGCCCGAGATCAACAAGGAGCAGCATCCGTTCTTCTTCAAGGTGTGGCGCGATGGTGGTCCGCTTTATCGAACAGTGGACGAACAGATCGCCAAGCTCGAGCCCGCCAAGCAAGAGGAACTCCGCAAGATTCTCGCCGAACGGACCGTGCTCGAGAAGGACGCTCCGACGAGGGAGATTCCGATGGCGTGCGCGGTGAAGGAAGGCAAGCCGGTTGACCAACACCTATTCCTTCGCGGCAACCACAACGCCCACGGCGACATCGTGCCGAAGGGCTACTTGCGGGTCATCTCAGGCGATCAGCCGCCCGTGTCACTCGTGTCGAAGAGCGGCCGGCTCGACCTCGCCAATTGGCTGGTTTCCCGGGAGAATCCGCTCACGCCGCGCGTCATGGTGAATCGCATCTGGCAAGGGCATTTCGGCGAGGGCCTGGTCCGCACGCCCGACAATTTCGGCAAACTGGGTGAAGCGCCCACCCATCCGGAATTAGTCGACTATCTCGCCTCGTCGTTCGTCGAGAAGGGCTGGTCGATCAAGTCGCTGCATCGCGAGATCATGCTGTCGAACACGTATCGCATGAGCGCGATGATTTCGGACGCCGCCCGCGAGAAGGATCCCGAGAATCGCCTGCTGGCCGCCTTCCCCAAACGCAGGCTGACGATCGAGGAGATCCGCGACTCGCTGCTCGTGATGAGCGGCAAGCTCGATCCCGCGATGGGCGGAACGCTCGACCCGGGTATCGGCACCGATGGCGAAACCAGCGCCGACCGCATCAGCATGAATCCGGACAAGACGAATCGCCGCAGCGTCTATTTGCCGCTCCGCCGCGCGAATCTGCCGAATCTGTTCAGTCTGTTCGATTTCGTGGATTCGACCAATCCGACCGGCAAGCGCGGCAACAGCATGGTTCCGACACAATCGCTGTTTTTCATGAACAGTCCGTTCGTGCAGGGACAGGCGGCCGAGCTCTCCAAGCGCGTGCGCGCGGCGCGCACGAACGATCGCGAACGCGCGGAACTCGCCTATATGACGGTGCTCTCGCGTCCGCCCGCGCCCGCGGAGTTGGATCTGGCGTTGAGCCACGTTTCGCGTTCGGCGGACGCCTGGGACAGCTTGTGCCGCGTCCTGATGGCGTCCAACGAATTCATGTTCGTCTTCTAGTCTTGGAGTCACCGCGAATGATGATGAAGCAACCCATGTCACGGCGCGCGATGTTGCGCGAGGCCGCTTGCGGTTTCGGATCGCTGAGTTTGGCGGCGCTGCTCGGCAGCGAACAAGCCGCGGCGGCGACGCTTGCAGACCAGCGCGATCCGCTCGCCCCGAAGAAGCCGCATTTCGCGCCGCGCGCCAAGCAGGTGATTTTCCTATTCATGCACGGCGGACCGAGCCACATCGACACGTTCGATCCGAAGCCGTACCTCGATCAGCACGACGGTAAGCCGCTGCCGATCAAACGCCCGCTTTCATTTTCGGGCGAGCCTCCTGGACCGTTGATGAAGTCGCCTTGGAAGTTCAAGCCGGGCGGCCAGAGCGGACTTCCGGTGAGCGACCTGTTCCCGCACGTGCGCGAGTCAGCCGACGATCTGTGTGTGATCCGCTCGATGGTGGGTGAAGGCGTGGATCATGGCGCGGCGCTGCTGCAAACCTTCACCGGCACGTTCACCTTCACGCGTCCCAGCCTCGGATCGTGGGCCCTTTATGGACTCGGTTCGGAGAATCGCGATCTGCCCGGATACGTGACGATCAAGCCCGCGCTCTCGCACGGCGGCGCGAAGAATTGGAGCTCTGCGTTTCTGCCGGGATCCTATCAAGGCACCGCGATCGGACACGCCGGAATGAACGTAAAGGATGTGCAGAAGGAGCCGATCGAGTTCCTGGTGAACCGTGGACTGAACAAGGAAGAGCAGCGCTACGAACTCGACCTGCTGCAGGCGATGAACCGCAAGCATCTCGAGATGTGGAAGAACGACCCTGAGCTCGAGACGCGCATCCAGTCGTTCGAGATGGCGTTCCGGATGCAGGCGGAAGCCTCGACGGCATTCGACGTTTCGCGGGAATCGGAAGCGACCAAGCGGCTCTACGGACTCGACAATCCCGTCACCGCGGACTTCGGCTGGCAATGCCTGCTCGCGCGCCGGTTGGCCGAACGCGGAGTCCGCTTCATCCAGTGCACGCACAGCTACAAGTGGGATCAGCACGGCAAGCTCTTCGAAAAGCACACCGAGAACGCGGCCGAGGTCGACAAACCGATGGGCGGCTTGCTCAAGGATCTTCACGCGCGCGGAATGCTCGAGGATACGCTCGTGATTTGGGCGGGCGAGTTCGGCCGTACGCCGGTGTCGCAGAGCGGCGATGGGCGCGATCACAATCCCTATGGATATTCGATCTGGATGGCGGGCGGCGGCGTGAAGCCGGGCTTTGCCTACGGCGCGACCGATGAACTCGGCTATCACGCGTCGGAGAACCGGATGCATATTCACGATTTCCATGCGACGGTGCTGGCGCTGCTGGGGCTGAATCACGAGAAGCTGACTTTCCGGTATTCGGGCCGTGATTTCCGGTTGACGGATATCGCGGGGAGCGTGCACGAGGGAATCTTTGCCTAACCGCATGTTGGCAGCCGGAACCACCGTCGATCAGCTGTGAGCGAATACTTCCGAGACTTGGCGCAAAGCCGGCTGTCTCGACTATCCAAAGGAGGCTCGCGCGGCTGGAAGTTCAATCGCGACGAGCTCCATGAGCCGCCCTGCCAAGCTCCCGGCGCCCTGACTTGTTCGCCGAGCCCCTAGGAACGGCGGCGCGCGAAAGCGAGTCCCGACCAAGTCGCGTCGATCGCGCAGATTTTGAAATCGACCCATCCGGACGCCAGTCCGAACTCGCGGACGGCGGACTGGGTGATGTCAGTTTTCACGCCCGAGGCCTGCTTCGGCCATGCGACCCATAGCCTGCCGCCGCTATTGAGCGAACGCTCGACGCGCGGGAACTGTTCGTAGAGATCAGCCATGCACGCGGCGAACAGAACCGCCAAATCGGCCCTCCCACGTACGTCCCCTTGGATGAGAACGCCATCCGGCAACGGGTCGAGCATGCGCTCGAATCCGTCCGGGGCATCGATCAGAGTGATGACGCCGCCGGGCTTGATGCCGAGCTTCTTCGGAAGCGGTGTGCCCGAATATCCGTCCATTGTGTTCGGAACCGCCGGGTTCGCCGGCCGGCTCTTGATCGCAGTCCGGATCGCGGTGCCGATCTTCGGCCAATCGGCGAAGGCCGCGTCTGGCAGGACGGTCTTTGTTCGCGCCACCTTTTCTGGTTCACCGTCCACGAAGACGATCGGGATGTGGCGTGTCGCCTTGCGGCCACGGAGATGGAGACCGATGTCGCGACCGTGCGACGGGAGACGGCTCAAGTCGATCACGATGGCGTCGATCGGATTCTCGAGCAGTCTTCTCAACGCACCAGGAGCGTTGGAAGAAGACGCGAGGATGAGCGGCGAGAAGCCGGCCTTCTCGAGCCACCGCGCGCGATCTCCTGCCTCGGCTTCGTTCCAGTGGATGAGGAGTGCGGTTCGCGGAGTTTCGACACGCAGCTTGTCGTGTGTGGATTTGTGGAGCGGATAGTGGTTGGCGCCCGTGATCGCGGAGGTTTGGAGTTCTCGTTCGTACACCGGGTCACCTCACGAAGAGGAACTCCTTCGAGTTGAGGAGCACGTGTGCCACCTCTTCCCATGTTCCACCCTGACGGAGGAAGGTGTCGACGCGGGTCCGTTCGCGGGGCTCGGGTGGGCGGGCGAAGGCGCGGAGGTACATCGCGTGAAGGCGCTCGGCCGGATCGTGGAATTCGGTCTCCATGCGGCGGGCCCATTTCGAGGCTTCGCTCGAGACGAACTCGTTGTTCATGAGCGCGAGAGCTTGCGCGGGCACGGTCGAGACGGAGCGGCGGCCGGTGGTCGTCGTCGGCAGCGGCATGTCAAATGCCGTTAGAAGAGGCGTCAGAAAGTTCCGGCGCACCTCGATATAGATGCTGCGGCGGCCGCTTCCGTCGAGCGGTCCCGAGTCCGGCTTGCCGCGTCCATCCTGCCAAGGCGAGACATGCGGTGTGACCGAGGGTCCTTGCGATGTTCGGACGAGCGAACCGGAGACAGCGAGGATCGAGTCGCGAATCGACTCGGCATCGAGGCGGCGGACCGGCATGTGCGAGAGCAGGCGATTGCGCGGGTCGCGTTCCAGCGATTCAGCCGATGCGGCCGCGGACATCCGGTAGGCCATACTCCGCAGAATCAACCGGTGCATCGCCTTGACGGACCAGCCGCTTTCGATGAAGCGCGTCGCGAGCCAGTCGAGCAGTTCCGGATGAGAGGGGCGCTCGCCCATGCGCCCGAAGTTGTCGGCAGTGGCTACGAGGCCTTCGCCGAAGTGCTGCTTCCAGATTCGATTCACCATCACGCGCGCGACCAGCGGGTTGGCGGGATCGATCATCGCCTGCGCGAGCGCGCGGCGGCCGCTTCCTTCGCGATACGCGGGCCCACTCTTGCCGAGTACGGACAGGAATCCGCGCGGCACCTCATCACCTTGCGCGAGGTGATTCCCGCGCATATGGATCCGCATGTCGTGCGGAACATCTTCATAGGAGACGCGGCCGAAGGGTTCTTCCGGCAGCCGAGCCTCGTCCGCTGGCGCGGCGAGCGGATCCAGTTCATCGGCGGAGTTCGCGGGCGGCTCCTTCGAGTCCGAGAAGATGATCGCCTGCACCGCGATGTGTCCGTCACGCTGGCGGTCGGCAATCTCGAGATGGCAGACCTGATTCACCTCTTCCTTGAGAGAAATGGTCTTCCAGCGCAACTTGCGATCGCCCTCGCCCGCGACTCCTTTCGGATAGCGTCCGGGCGCAAAGATCGTCACGGCAAGCAACGACGGATGTTCGCGCACCGGAGCGAATTTCGTTCCGGCGAGCCGAACGTGAATGTACTTCTTCTTCGGCACGAAGCTCTTCGAAACGAGGATGCCGGTGAGACGATTCGAAGCGCGGCGCGACGAATCGAGGACGGCGCCGCGCTCGCCGCGGAAAGCCCCGCCGGAGCGATGCCAACGCGAGAGATCGGATGTCGCGAAATCCTCGAACAGTTCGTCGCCGCGACGCAGTTGAATCGGCGAGACGCGGGCGCGGTCGGGCTCTTTCAACGCGGCGAGGATCGTTTCAGTCTTCGCGGCCAGTTCGGGCGATTCGATGGAACCGAGCGAAGTCCGCGTGCTGTCGATGATGCCACCGAGCGCGTAATAGTCGCTGGTGGGAATCGGATCGAACTTGTGATCGTGGCAACGGGCGCAAGCGATGGTGAGTCCGAGGAATGCCTTGCCGAAGACGTCGATCTTGCTGTCGCGCATCTCGGTGCGGACTTCCTCGAGGTCGGTGGCGCCGTTGCGCTCCTCCTGCAAGCCGAAGAGGCCCGTGCCGACCGGCGTCTCCCAATGCGTGCCCGAGGGGGCGATACGCTTGGACGGAAGAAGGTCGCCCGCGATTTGCTCAACCAGGAAGCGATCGTATGGCAGATCCTGTTCGAAGGCGCGTATTACGTAGTCGCGATAACGCCACGCCTCGTATTTGTAGAAATCAAATTCGTGGCCGTTTGTTTCGGCGAAGCGAACGAGGTCGAGCCAGTGGCGCGCCTGACGCTCGGCGTAGTGCGGCGAGTCGAGAAGGCGATCGATCAGCCGCCCGAACGCGTCAGGCGCCGTATCGCGGACGAAGCCATCGGCCTCGGCGGGCGTGGGCGGGAGTCCGGTGAGACCGAAGGCGGCGCGACGGATCAATTCGCGTTTCGACGCGGGTTCGGCGGGAGCGAGCCGCTCCTGTTCGAGGCGCGCGAGCAGGAATGAGTCGATGGAAGTGCGGGGCCACGCGGTGTCGCGGACCGCTGGCACGCGCGGATTCGCGATGGGGCGGAAGCTCCAGTGATCGCGCGCACGATTCCAGTCGATGGCGCTGGTGGCCGCAGCCGCTGGATAGACCGCGCCTTGGCTGATCCACTCGCGCAGGTCACGCACGGCGGAGGAGGGGAGCGGTGCATCGGGCGGCATTTTCAGGTCGCCGAGACGTTCGACGGCGCGAACGATGAGGCTCGCGCCGGGATCACCCGCAACGAGGAGCGCTCCGCGCTTGCCGCCTTTGTCGATGCCGGACTTGGAATCGAGAACGAGACCGCTCGAGGCCTTCGCGGAATTGTGGCAGCCATAGCAGTTCGCGGCCAGGACGGGCCGGATGCGCGACTCGAAGAACTCGGACGCGGTTTCGGCACGCGCGGCGAGAGCCAGAGCTAGCGTGGCTAGGGCCCGGATGATCATGGCTTGTGGGGCCATCGTACCAGAACCGGAGGCCGGGCTCATTTCGACACCGGTATCAAGAAGGCCGCGAGCACGGTGGAGCGACACGCGCGGCGATGTTCTCGGACTTGTCGTACCACGCGGTTGCTCGCCGCGAACGGGCCGATCGTAGAGGATGGTGAGTTGTGGTGACTACACCGAAGCGTTTTCGCCTCCGCGCCACCGGGGAGAAACCGAGCCGTCCAATCGAAGCTTCGCCAGCAGAATCGCCCCAGTTGTCGGGCCTCCGCACATGATCCTCGGACTTTGCGCCATCCGGAGGATGCTGCCACTCGATGCGCCGGAGGGCGGGCTTCGCGCGGAGGTGATCGATGCGGCGACGGGAAGGATGTTCCCGGTTCGAGTTGTCGCGCCGCACGGGGGTCGAGGGGGGCGGCTTGGAGGCCGAGGTCGTGTGGAGAGGCGCGCGGGATTCGACACTCGCGGGGCGCTTGGTGCGGCAGGTAGGGCGATGTCGTGCGGTGTTCGGGTTGCCGCAGACGAAGGGTGTGTTCCCGGGGTGTCCCGGAGTCCGCCTCGCGCTGGGGACTCGGTATTCCTTGCAGGGTCGCCAAGCGCACAGAGTCTCAATGCGATCACGTATCCAGCTGCTCAGCGTTGACGCAGCGGTGTCTTCTTCTACCTTGCAAGCGCTGCGGAATCGATGCTGTCACGCCCGCCCGGCGCAGTCACATTAAGGGTTCCGGTCACGCAGGGTCCACCACGACTCTCTGCCCTTTTTGGACGCTGGCGGTGGCTTCATCCACGACAACGATGATGCTTGCCCTCCGAAAGCGCACTCATGTACGTCGATACCGGATCGTCGCCCTCGCCGTGAACCAGATGCCCGATCGGCCGAACCGCGTTTGGATGCCCGGACACGGTCATGAGGGACTGCCAGGGAGGGAAGAGGGACATAGGTAGTTCCAACGCCAAGCGTTCTTCCGATACACCGCCTCGTACCCACGCGAGCTCCTCGGCTTCGGCGTCAACTCCTTCTTTGCCTCGCACACCGTGCACCCTATGCTCAGCCGGGCCAAGTCGAAATCGCCCCCCACATCCGTCACCCGGAAATCCCGGCCCTGGAAGAAATACGTCACCTTCCGGTGATACATCCCCAGCAGCGACAGCATCGCGCCATGCAGATCGTTCACGTGGACACGATCGGTTACCGCGCGGAATCCGAACTCATCCGTCGCACCCACAGCGAGACCGCCGCGAACGCGGCCCCCGGCTATCCACGCCGTGAAGCCATAAGGATGATGGTCGCGCCCTTCCTTGCCTTGCATCACCGGCGTTCGTCCGAACTCGCCCACCCAGACCAGCAGCGTCGACTCGAGAAGTCCCCGTTGCTTCAGATCCGCGATCAGACCCGCAATGGGCCGATCGATCTTGCGCGCATTGTCGACATGGTTCTTGTCGCACTCGCTGTGGCCGTCCCAATCCGTGCTGATCAGTTGCACGAACCGGACTCCGCGTTCCACCATCCGCCGCGCGAGCAGGCACATTCCTCCGAACTTCGCCGTGCTCTTCTCGTCGATTCCGTGCAGCGCGTAGCGGCGAACTCTTTCGAGATTCGACCCGGCCGGGGCTGCGGTATGCATGCTTCGAGGCGCGAGTCATCGGCTACCTCGGCTCGGCGGGGTGCCGCC
Organism: uncultured Acidobacteriota bacterium; assembly: GCA_902825945.1. Taxonomy (GTDB): domain Bacteria; phylum Acidobacteriota; class Terriglobia; order Bryobacterales; family Bryobacteraceae; genus SYLY01. The sequence continues at coordinate 1,588 of CADECY010000034.1, read as the reverse complement.
AGTTCCCACCTATCGAGCATCGTGCCCTGCCGCCGACGAGACGCTGGAGTAAGGCTGGTACGGCTCGGGCGATGGTCCCAGTCTCGCTACACTGCGGCGTTACCCGGGTCTTACGCACATTAGCCCTAGCAGTTCGTCAAGTCATGGCTACTGCGGGCGTGACTCCGCGTTCGCACTTCTGAAACGAACCTCGTCACCGATGTCGATAACCATCAGATCTCTGCCCATCTCCACACGCCCCGAGTAGAAGCGCTTCGTCTGTTCGACTATGGCTGGTGTTCCTGGACTGTGCGAGAACACCGCTAGCCGCGGGGACACTTTCTTGAACACGCCCGCGGCCTGCTCTGGCGTGGTGTGACGAGCGACGATCGCGTCTCGGCGTTGCCGGTTTGGCACCAATTGCCGCAACAGATCCAGGTCGATTGCCTCGTGAATCAGCACGTCCACTCCCTTGCAGGCAGCGACAAGGTTGTCGCTCGGACTGGTATCACCCGAAATGGCCACCGAGTGCCCGCCGTAGTCTACTCGATAACCATATGAAGGTTCCACAAGTCCATGGGTCACTGGAAAGGCTGTGACCGTAACGCCGTTTCTCTCGAAGACCTTTCCCGGTCTGATATCCTGCGCGACCACTTTGATGCCGTCCGGGGAGAAGCTCTCGTCCACATCCCGACGCACATGGATGTCGAAGGCAAAGGCTTCCACGAGGTGGCTCATCATCTTGCGCGTGCCATCCGGCCCCCAAACTTCGAGTGGCACCTTTCGTTCTGGCGCGGCTGACCATGGCGTCAGCAACAAATCTGGGATATCAACGACGTGGTCCGAATGCAGGTGTGTCAGGAAAAGCTTCGTTGCGGCGGTCATTGGAAAGCCCGCCTTCACCAGATTCTGCATGAACCCACGCCCGGCATCGAAGAGAAGGCGCTCGCTGCCGGCCTCCACGAGTGTGCTGGTCCCGGCCAGTCCGACATGGACCCGCGGACCGCTCGCGGTTCCCAGGAGGGTGACCCGAATCCCGTTCGGCAGCTTTGCTTCGGTGTGGCCGGGTGTTTGCGCTGACGTAGCATCACAGCCCACAAGGAGCAGAACTCCCAAAAGAGTACGGCGGAGTAAAGACATGCCAACCATTTTCCACTTTGTCGCCCGTGGGCGCCATCACCGTTAGGAGCTTGGCCCGACGCGGTGATCAGTACCCGTTTGGTAGCCCTTCACGCGCGGGTCTGGACAGCAGTGCCCAGATGAAGAATGAGTAGCCGCGAAGGGTAGAGCCAACTAGCCCCGGGCCTGCCGTCGTACCCGAGGCTCCGGCGTCAACTTCTTCGTTGTCCTCGCACACCGTGGCCCGCTTCTCCCATGCTCAGCCGGGTTTCGGCGCTCTGAGCGATCGGGCGACCCCGCCGGCGCCGAACCACGCGCCGCGCGACTCACGCCGTCAACCACGGCGCCAAGTCGAATCGCCCCCCACATCCGTCAGCCGGAAATCCCGGCCCTGAAAGAAGTACGTCAGCTTCCGGTGATCCATGCCCAGCACCAACAGCATCGCGCCATGCAGATCGTTCACGTGGACACGATCGGTTACCGCGCGGAA
>CADECY010000033.1 GCA_902825945.1 uncultured Acidobacteriota bacterium | reverse complement strand
TACCAGCGCCTTCATCACGGCCGCCGCGCTGACGCCACTTGCCACCAAGAGCGAGCTGCCTGATCTTTCCGGCTACGCGAAAAAGGGAGACATTCCGGCGCCGCCCGACTTGAAACCGTACGCGCTGAAGTCGGAGCTTCCCAACACCCACTCGTTCATCACCGCCGAAGCGTTGGCCCCGTTCGCCAGGAAGAGCGACCTGCCCGACCTCTCCGGCTACGCCAAAAAATCCGAGATCCCGCAAACGCCGGATCTGAAGCCCTACGCGCTCAAATCGGAAATCCCGAATACGAGCGAGTTCGTCACCGGAGCCGCGCTAGCGCCTCTCGCCGCCAAGAGCGAGTTGCCTGACCTGAAGCCCTACGCGCTGAAGTCCGAAATCCCGGATACCAAACCATTCGTCACTTCGGACGCGTTGGCGCCGCTGGCGAGAAAGTCCGACCTGCCGAACCTCGCTCCCTACGCTCTCAAAGCCGAACTGCCAAAGGTCCCGGATGTCTCAGGCTATGTCACGGCTTCCGCGCTTGCGCCCCTCGCCAAGCGGACTGAACTGCCCGCGCCGCCGGACCTGACACCGTACGCCCTCAAGTCCGATCTCCCAGACCTCGGAGGGTTGCGCAAACGCGTCGATGAACTGGCCGGCAACCTCTCCGATGCCCGCCGCGTGGAGGTCGATCTTCGTCAACAGTTGCAGACCAAGGACACGCGCATCGCGGCCTTGGAGGCAGCCTTGGCGGCGGAAGCCTCGCGCCGCGCCGCCGAGATTGCGCGCCTGGAAGCCCTGATTCCGAAAGAACCTCCCAAGCCCCTCCCGCCCGACGATCTGCGCAAGATCTGGGGAATCGGAAAGGTGCTCCAAGGCCGGCTCAACAGCCTCGGCGTCTTCCGGTTCTCGCAAATCGCTTCCTGGACCGCCGCCGATGTCGCCGACATCGAACCCAAGCTCGAAACCATCCCCGGACGCATCGAGCGCGAAATGTGGGTGGAACATGCCCGGCTGCTCCAGCTTGATCCAATGGCGCCGTCGCCGAGCCCCCTGGCGGTGAGCGCGCACGGAGAGTAGCGAGTCGCGGGTCCCGCACGGCATTCCCGTGCGGGACCCGTTACCCTGTCTACATGGACTCGACGCCGGTCATCACCCGCATCGCGGATGCCCTCGCCGAGGCCGGGCTCGAAGCGATCCTGATCGGCAATGCCGCCGCCGCGATCCACGGCGCACCGGTCACAACGATCGATTTCGACTTTCTGTACCGCGTTTCGCCGGTCAGCCAGCGCAAGCTCCGGCGCTTCGCCGAGTTGCTCGGCGGATCGCTCGTTCAACCGTTCCCCACCCTTTCCTCCGTCTATCGGATCGAGGTCCCCGGCGAACCCTTGCAAGTGGATCTCACTTCGGATATCCACGGTGTGACTTCGTTCAACAGCCTTCGGTCCCGAAGCAGCACTGTCGAAATCGCAGGGCGGTCCATCCGGGTCGCTCCACTGGCCGATATAATCAAGAGCAAGCGGGCCGCCGGACGGCCTCGCGACTTGGCGGTGCTGCCTGTCCTCGAAGAAACCCTCGCCCAGATCGAAAGCGCCCGCGCGCAAACGCCGCCAAGCGGTGCTCGAGGCGCTACAAAGCGGAAGTGACCGCGACCTGAAGGACATGGTCCGCCGCAATCTCGCCCTCCCGCTCGAAAAGCGAATGAACTTCCTGCGAATCAGGCTTCCCAATGGCGGCTCGGCCCTCTGAAAACGCCTTCCCGGGCAGATTCCGGGCATCGCCATTTGACACCCCCGCAACCCGGTCCCTTATAATCGAATGGAAGTGCCTACCACTCCGCTAGAAGTCTATTTCCCCCTGCTTGTTCAAGCGCTCATCGGATTGGGACTCGCAATCGGACTGGTTGCCGCGTCGTCCGTACTCGGCAAAAAGCTCGCGAACAAAATCAAGGACTCCCCGTACGAGTGCGGTATGGCGCCGCAGGGCTCGGCCGAGGAGCGCTTCTCGGTCAAGTTCTACCTCGTGGCGATGCTGTTCATCTTGTTCGACATCGAAGCCGTTTTCCTTTACCCCTGGGTCGTCGTCTACAGGGATCTCGGCTGGGTCGCGTTCGTCGAGATGGCGCTTTTCGTGGTCCTGATTCTGTCCGGCTTCCTCTACATCTGGAAGAAGGGCGTTCTCGACTGGTCCAATACCACCCAGATCTACCGCAAGTAGTCTCGAAAAAAATCCAATCACAAATGTTGTCCGACCAAATCAATGGGATGCGTGTGGTGCAGGCGCTCGAAGGCGCGCTGCCCGGAGCCGCCGCCGATGGCAAGCATGACCACGGCGAACTGACGCTCGAAATCGATCCGGTCAAGATCGCGGCTGCGTGTCGCGCGCTGAAGGCCGACGGGTACGAACGCCTGGCCGCTGTCACCTGCGTCGACATGTACCCGATGGAGCCGCGCTTCGAGGTGATCTACCACCTGCATTCGATCCGCCGGAACGAACGTCTGCGGCTGAAGTGCAAGGTCGAGGGCTCGAAGCCCGAAATCGACTCGGTCTACCATGTCTGGAACTGTGCCGACTGGTACGAGCGCGAGGTATTCGACATGTTCGGCGTCTTCTTCAAGGGACATCCGAACATGACCCGCATCCTCATGCCGGACGACTGGGAAGGCCACCCGCTCCGCAAGGATTATCCGATCCACGGCTTCAAGTACAGCTATCCGCAGGAATAGAGGGAACCAATGGCTGACACTGCTACACTCGAACACGCCACTTCCGCCGAACCTCGACGCCGGCGGACGATGACCCTGAACATGGGTCCGCAGCACCCGTCGACGCACGGCGTGCTCCGCATCGTGGTCGACCTCGACGGCGAAGTGATCAAGAAGGCGGTGGCCGACATCGGCTTCCTCCACACCGGTATCGAAAAGCAGTGCGAGACCAAGAACTGGCAACAGGTGGTTCCGCTCACCGACCGTGTCGACTACCTGTCGAACCTCGCCAACAACCTCGCCTACGTGCTCGCGGTCGAACGGCTCCTGCAAATCGAGATTCCGCCGCGCGCCCAGTATCTGCGCGTGATGCTGTGCGAACTGTCGCGCATCGCGTCGCATCTGGTTTGGCTCGGCACTCACGCCCTCGACATCGGCGCCATGTCGATGTTCATGTACTGCTTTCGCGAGCGCGAGGACATCCTGAAGATCCTCGAAATGTTCTCCGGTCAGCGCATGATGACCAGCTATCTGCGCATTGGTGGCGTCGCGCTCGACGCGCCGCGCGGTTGGGAAAAGGTGGTCGGCAATTTCCTCGCCGACTTCCCGTCGAAGATCGACATGTACGAGAACCTGCTCACCGGGAATCCGATCTGGACCATCCGCACGCAGGGCGTCGGCTACATGTCGCTCGAGGATCTGCTCAACTGGGGCGCCACCGGACCCATGATTCGCGCCGCCGGCTGCAAGTGGGATATCCGTAAGGACGAACCCTATTCGAGCTACGAGAAGTTCGATTTCGAAGTGCCGGTTCGCGACAAGTCCGACGTGTTTTCGAGATACGAAGTCCGGATCTTCGAGTTGCGTCAGGCGGTGAAGATCGCCAAGCAGGCGCTCGAAGGCATGCCGTCAGGTCCGTTCCAGGCGGATGCGCCACGCGTGGTGCTCCCCGAACGCGAAAAGATGAAGACCCAGATGGAGTCGCTCATCTACCATTTCAAGATCGTGACCGAAGGTTTCGCAGTTCCAGCGGGCGAGGTTTATGTGCCGATCGAATCGCCCCGCGGCGAACTCGGCTACTACATCGTGAGCGACGGGACCGGAAAGCCGTATCGTGTGCATATGCGCACGCCGAGCTTCGGCAACCTCCAGACCCTCGGACCAATGCTCGAAAACACGCTGATCGCGGACTCGATCGCCGCGCTCGGCTCGATGGACTTCGTACTCGGAGATACCGACCGATGACCTTTTCTCCGCAACTCGAAACCAAACTCTCCAAGCTGCTCGAAAGCTATCCGAAGGGGCGCGAACGCGCCGCGTTGATCCCGATGCTGATGTACACGCAGGACGAAGTCGGCTACATCAGCAAGGAACTGGCTGAGGAAGTGGCCAGGCGTTGTGGCGTGACCACCCTGCAGGTGGAGGAAGTCGTCGGCTTCTACACGATGTTGCGCAAGAAGCAGATGGGCAAGACCCATCTGCAGATTTGCACCAACATCTCGTGCCTGCTTACGGGCGGCGAAGAGCTCTGGAACCACGCCTGCAAAAAGCTCGGCATCGGACACAACGAAGTCACCGCCGACGGCACGATCTCGCTCGAAGAGGTGGAATGCATCGGCGCCTGCTCGTGGGCACCGGCCATTCAGACCAACTACGACTTCCATCACCACGTCACCATCGAGCAACTCGACAAGATCATCGAAGACCTGCGGAGAGTGCAGTAGATGCCGTACAACAAGCCGCATCCGGCGGAAACACGAATCATCTCGCGCCGGTTCGACCTGCCGAACTCGGCCTCGATCGACACCTTCCTCGCGCATGAAGGCTTTCAAGCGTTCCTAAAGGCCTCGAAGATGTCGCCCGACGACGTCATCGGCGAAGTGAAGAAATCGAACCTGCGCGGCCGCGGCGGCGCGGGCTTTCCCACGGGAATGAAGTGGGGCTTTCTCGCGCGCAATTCGCCCAAGCCCAAGTACATCGTCGTGAACGCCGACGAATCGGAACCCGGAACTTGCAAGGACCGGCTGCTGATCGAATTCGATCCGCACCGCTTGATCGAAGGTATTCTCATCGCCGGACTCGCCGGTGATGCACATCGCGGCTGGGTCTACATCCGCGGCGAGTATCGCTACCTGATCGACATCATGGACAAGGCGATCGCCGAAGCGTATTCGCGCGGCTGGCTCGGCAAGAACATTCAGGGAACGGGCTTCGATTTCGACCTTTCCACGCACTCGGGTGCGGGCGCATACGAGTGCGGCGAGGAATCGGCGCTGCTCGAATCGCTCGAAGGCAAGCGTGGACAGCCGCGCATCCGTCCGCCGTTTCCGGCCGTTTCGGGTGCGTTCCAGTGTCCCACTATTCTGAATAACGTCGAGACGTTCTGCGCGGTTCCCGATATTATCCTTCAGGGCGGAGATTGGTATGCTTCGCTCGGAGTCCCCAAGGCCGGCGGAACCCGCTTGCTCTGCATCTCCGGGCACGTTCAGACTCCGGGCGTGTTCGAGGTGCCCATCGGATTCCCGATGATGCGCGCCATCAACGAACTCGCCGGCGGACTTCGCCCCGGACGCAAGCTGAAGGCCGTCATTCCCGGTGGATCTTCCTGCCCCGTGCTCAAGGCCGAAGAGTGCGACATCCCGATGGATTACGACTCGATGGCCAAGGCAGGAACGATGCTCGGCTCCGGCGGCATGGTCGTGATGGACGACACCACCGACATGGTGAAGGCTGCGTTGCGCATCATCAGGTTCTACCAACACGAAAGCTGCGGCTGGTGCATTCCCTGCCGCGAAGGCACGCTGTGGCTCAAGAAGATTCTGACCCGGCTCGACGATGGCATCGGCGTCAGAAGCGACATCGACTTGGTGGGCGAACTCGCCGAGAACATGCTCGGCCGGACGTTCTGCCCGCTCGGAGACGCGGCTGCCATGCCGACCATCTCCATCGTGAAGAAGTTCCGCGATGAGTTCGAGGCCCGGCTGGCGCACGTGAAGCTGTCCGCGGGCGCCGAATCGCTAGTAAGGATCCATGCCTGATATGGTGAATCTGACGATCGACGGCAAGGCCGTTCAGGCCGCGCCCGGGACGCTCGTGATCGACGCCGCCAAGAAGGCCGGTATCACGATCCCCGCGTTTTGCTACTACGAAGGCTACTCGTTGCAGGCCGCCTGCCGCATGTGCCTGGTCGAAGTCGAAAAATTCCCGAAACTGCAGGCCGCCTGTACGCTGCCCGTGGCCGAGGGAATGGTGGTCCGCACCGAGGCTGCTGCGGTCGTCAAGGCGCGCAAGACCACGCTCGAATTCCTGCTCACCAACCACCCGCTCGATTGTCCCGTCTGCGACAAGGGCGGCGAGTGCGAACTCCAGGACATGGTGTTCCGATACGGGGCGGGGGAGAGCCGCTTCACCGAGGTCAAACACCACGTCGACGAGAAGCAGTGGTCCCCGGTAGTCTTTTATGACGCGCCGCGCTGCATCCTGTGCTATCGCTGCGTCCGCGTTTGCGACGAAGGCATGGGCGTCACCGCGCTCGGCGTTACACACCGCGGCGCGTACTCCGAGATCACGCCGAACAAGGGCGATCATCTCGAGTGCGACGAGTGCGGCTCTTGTATCGACATTTGCCCGGTGGGCGCGCTCACCAGCGGAACCTATCGCTACCAGACCCGGCCTTGGGAAATGGAGCACGTCGGCACCATCTGCACCCACTGCGGCGATGGCTGCAAGACAACCCTCGGTGTTCGCGATGGCGCCATCATCCGTGGCAACAATCGCGACTCCACCGGGATCAATGGTGAGTTCCTCTGCGTCAAGGGCCGCTATGCGTTCGACTTCACCACCCACGCCGATCGCTTGCAGTCGCCGCTGATCCGGCGCAACGGCAAGCTCGAAGAGGCAAGCTGGATGGAAGCGGTCAAGTACGTGGCCGAACGCTTCGCCGCCATCAAGAAGTCCGGCGGCAGGATTGGTGTGGTGGGCTCGGTTCACACCACCAACGAAGAGAACTTCTATCTGCAAAAGTTCGCCCGTCAAGGGCTTGGCACCGAATCGATCGATCACGCCCGCTCGGGCGACGTGCACACGCTCATCGATGCTCTGGCCGGACGCGAAAACGTCCTCGCCTCGACGGACGATCTCTACAACGCGAAATCGGTGCTGATCGTAGGTGCCGACCTTTCGCAGCAGCATCCCTTCCTCGCCTTCCAGGTCCGGGCGAATATCCGGCATCACAACGCGGCGGTCTTCACCGTCACGCCGGGCAAGGTTCGCGAAGACGGCACCGCGGTGAAGGCGGTTCGCGCCGCCGAAGCCAATCTCCTTGATGGTGTCCGTCCGCTCGCTGACGACATCAAGTCGAAGGGCGATCTGGTGATCGTCTTCGGCGATGCGATCAAGGGTGACAAGGTCCGCGAACTGGTCGCTTTCGGTGATTCGCTCGGGATTCCGGTAAAGTACGTTTGCCTGGTCGACTATTCGAACTCCCGCGGCGCGCTCGATATGAACGTGCTCCCCGGTGAAGGCGGAATGTCGCTGCCGGCAATTCTCGCCGATTCCGGCCTCGCGTCGCTCTGGGTGGTGGGCTCGGACCCGCTCGCGGGCGCTCAACTCGCCTCGCAGAAGGCGTTCATCGTCGTCCAGGATCTCTTCATGACCGAGACGGCCAAGCGCGCTGATGTCGTGTTCCCCTCCGCGTCGGCTTACGAAAAGTCCGGTACCGTGACCAATACCACCGGCCAGGTCCAGCGGCTGAAGAAGGCGGCATCGATCATGGGCGCCAAGCCGGATCTCGAAATTTTCGGCCTGCTTGCCCGGGCGCTGGGGCTAGGCAATCTCGGCCGCGCACAGAATGAACTGGTTTTCGAAGAGATTCGAAAAGCGGTGCGTGGTTATAATGTTCCTTTGCCGGTGATCGCCACGGGCGGCGCGGCGCTCACCGCTCCGGTCAACGGCAGGCTCGGCTCCATCCCCGATCCTTCTCTCGTTCGCTCGGCCCGGGACACGCTGTTCACTTCCGGTTCCCTCGGCCGATACTCCAAGATGCTCGGCTCCGTGATGGAAGCCCCGGGTCAACTGTACAAGGGTTAGCTCTTTCCAAGCATGAACTTCTACGTCCTGAGCCTCGTGAAGATCGGTCTGGTGGCGTTCGTCTTCCTCACCGCTCTTGCCTACCTGCAATGGATCGAACGCAAGGTGATCGCTCACGTCCAGGTCCGCGTCGGGCCGAATCGCGTGGGTCCGCACGGGCTTTTGCAGCCGTTGACGGATACGATCAAACTGCTCACCAAAGAGGATCTGATACCATCGCACGTCAACAAGTTCTTTTACCTGTTGGCGCCCATCATCGGCGTGTGCATGGCGTTGATCTCGATCGCCGTCATTCCGTTCGGGCCGAAAATCACTGTTCCGTTTACCGGCGTTGAAACCTGGCTCGGCCTCACCGACCTCGATATCGGCGTACTGGTTCCGCTCGCCTGCTCGGGCATCGGTGTTTACGCGGTCGCTCTCGCCGGCTGGTCTTCGAACAACAAGTACGCGCTGCTCGGCGGTCTGCGCGCCTCGGCCCAGATGATCAGCTACGAACTGCCGCTGGCGCTCGCCATCGCCGCGCCGCTGCTGATGCACAATTCGCTCTCGATGCGCGAGATCGCCGAGAAGCAGACCACGCTCAAGTTCGGGTTCCTCTACAACTGGTCGATCTTTGCCTACGGCGGCGTCCCGTTCTTCGCGTTCATCATCTTTTTGATCTGCGCGTTCGCCGAGACCAACCGCATTCCGTTCGACCTTCCGGAAGCGGAAAACGAGCTCGTCGCGGGCTTCCACACCGAATACTCGTCGATGAAGTTCGCCTCGTTCTTCATGGCCGAATACGCGAACATGACCACGATCTGTTGTCTGGCCGTGATCCTGTTCCTCGGCGGTTGGACCCCGCCCGTGCAGTTCCCCGGTGTCGACTTCATCCCGGGCATCATCTTCATCCTCAGCGGACTCATGATGCTTTATCACGGCACGGTGAACCTCTACCGCGCCCGCGACAAGTACACCCTGCCCATCTTCGGCATCATCTTCTGCGGCATCGGGCTCGCTCACTTCGTGCCTTTCCTGATGCCGATCCTGGTTCCGCTGTTCTGGTTCCTGTCGAAGGTGCTGTTCCTGTTGTTCCTCTATATCTGGGTGCGCGCCACACTGCCGCGCTTTCGATATGACCAGCTCATGCACTTCGCATGGGGCTGGATGTTCCCTGTTTCGATCGGACTTCTGTTCCTGATCGGTCTGCTGGTGGTGGTCTGGACATAGAAATGCCGCAACAACTCCCGGATCTGCTTCTATTCGGTTTCTTCGGCGGCCTCGCCGTGATTTGCGCGATCGTGATGATCCTGCAGAGTCATCCGATCGCAAGCGCGCTCTCGCTAGTCGGCGTGATGGGTTCGCTCGCCGTGCTCTACCTGCTGCTCGGCGCGCAATTCATCGCCGCCGCGCAGATCATCGTCTACGCCGGCGCCATCATGGTGCTGTTCCTGTTCGTGATCATGCTATTGAATGCGGGCGCCGAACAGAAACCACTGCGCGCCAGCCTCCTGGCGAAGGTCCTCGGTATTCCCGCGGTGCTGGCCCTGCTCGCCGCGCTCGGACAACTGGTGACGCGCGCCGTCCCGATGGATACCGTGACGCGCTTCGGTGGCTTCGAGGGCGGCAGCGCCAAACACGTGGGCGACGCGCTCTTCCGCAAATATCTGCTGCCTTTTGAAATTACCTCGGTGCTGGTGCTGATCGCCATTCTCGGCGCGGTCGTGCTCGCCCGGAAGGAGATGGACTAATGCCTCCCGTCCCGAACGGCGTGCCGCTCGGCGCCTACCTCACCCTGAGCGCGATCCTGTTCGTGCTGGGCGCGGCCGGTTTCATCATCCGGAAAAACATTATCACCGTGTTCATGTGCATCGAGTTGATGCTCAACGCGGTGAACCTCAGCTTCATCGCCTTTTCCTATCACCTGAAACAAGTGGACGGTCACCTGTTCACCTTCTTCGTCATGGTGGTGGCGGCGGCCGAAGCGGCGGTCGGTCTGGCGATCATCCTCACCGTCTACAAGAACCGCTCCACCCTCATGATCGACGAAGTGGACTCGCTCAAACTCTAGGACCTGATCAGCCAAATGCACGAATCCCAATCCCTCTGGTTAATACCGGTCCTTCCCCTGCTGGGCTTCCTGATCAACGGACTGCTCGGCAAGCGTCTGTCGAACGGCGTTGTCGGCGCTGTGGCGGTCGGAACCGTGGTCGCGTCCTTCCTCTGGGTGCTGAAGACGGTCTCGTCGCTGATGCCTCTGGAGCACGCCCACATCGAGACCTACTTCACTTGGATCCAATCGGGCTCGGTCAACATCCCCATCGAACTCTCGATCGACCGCCTTACCGCCGTGATGTTGCTCGTCGTCACCGGCATCGGCTCGCTCATCCACATCTATGCCACTGGCTACATGTCGCATGAGGACGGATTCTACAGGTTCTTCGCCTACCTGAACCTGTTCATGTTCTTCATGCTAACGCTGGTGCTGGCCAACAACTACCTGCTGTTGTTCGTCGGCTGGGAAGGCGTCGGACTCTGTTCCTACCTGTTGATCGGCTTCTACTACCTGAAGCACAGTGCCTCCACCGCTGGAAACAAGGCGTTCATCGTCAATCGCGTGGGTGACTTCGGCTTCTCGCTGGCGATGTTCCTCATCTTCATCACCTTCGGATCGCTGAGCTTCCCCGCTGTCTTCGAAAAGGCCAAGGCTCTCACGCCCGAGCACGGACTCGGCATGATGACGGCGATCTGCCTGCTGCTGCTGGTGGGCGCCGCGGGCAAGTCTGCTCAAGTTCCGCTGTACGTGTGGCTGCCGGACGCGATGGAAGGTCCAACGCCGGTATCAGCTCTGATCCACGCGGCCACGATGGTGACCGCTGGCGTCTATATGGTGGCTCGCTCGGCGGCGCTGTTCGTCAATGCGCCGATCGCGATGGAGGTGGTCGCCTATGTGGGCTTGATCACCGCCGTGATGGCCGCGACCATCGGCATGACGCAGTTCGACATCAAGAAGGTGTTCGCCTACTCGACGGTCTCGCAGCTCGGATACATGTTCGTTGCACTCGGTTGTGGCGCCTTTTCGGCTGGGATCTTCCATGTCGTGACGCACGCCTTCTTCAAGGCCCTCCTCTTCCTCGGCGCCGGATCGGTGATCCACGCGCTCGAAGGCGAGCAGGACATCCGCCACATGGGCGGACTCCGGACCAAAATCCCGGTCACCTTCTGGACCCTCGCCTGCGCCTGGGTCGCAATCGCTGGCGTTCCACCGTTCTCGGGCTTCCACAGCAAAGACGAAATCCTGCTTGCCGCGCATCACCATCATCCCTGGATGTACTGGGTGGGTGTCGTCACCGCGGGCATGACGGCCTTCTACGTGTCGCGCTGCATGTTCATGACGTTCTTCGGCGATTATCGCGGACATCATCATCCACACGAATCGCCGGTCGTGATGACGGGTCCCCTGGCTATTCTCGCGTTGCTTTCTCTCGTTGGCGGATACACGCACATCCCGCACTTCCTCGAACCGGTTTTCCCTCTCAAAGGTGGCGAGCATGATTCCATGCTGGTCGCGATCTCGGTGGCTGCCGGCGTGATCGGTATCGGGCTCGCCTACTTCATGTACATCATGAGCCCCGAAACTCCCAAGTCCATCGCGGCTTCCCTCGGCGGCATCTATCGGATGGTCTACAACAAATACTGGGTCGATGAGATCTACGACGCGACGATCGTCAACCCGCTTGTCGATGGGTCACGCTCGATGCTCTGGAAAGGGCTCGACGCGGGCATGATCGATGGTGCGGTCAACGGCGCCGGATCGCTCTCCCGGCTGATCGGCGGCATCACCCGCCGCCTCCAGTCCGGCAACATCCGGACCTACGCCGCCTGGGTCATAGCAGGCTCCGTCTTCGCCTTCGCGATGATGGTCGCCGGAGGCACTCGATGAATCTCCTCGATCTCGTCATCTTCGCCCCCGCGATCGCCTTCCTGCTTCTTCTGCTGATCCCGAAATCGATGGAAGCGAACGTGAAGACCATCGCGCTCGCGCTGTCGCTCATCATCTTCGCGGCTTCGCTCGGCCTCATCGGCGGTGTCACCGCCGAACCCGCCAAGTACACCTTCGAAACCAATTGTCAGTGGATCGAGACGCCGAACATTCGCTACCACACTGGAATCGATGGCTTGAGCCTCTGGCTGATCATCCTCTCGACGCTGCTCACTCCGCTCTGCATCCTGATCTCGTGGAACTACATTCAGGATCGCGTCAAGATGTTCTACGCTTTCCTGCTGCTGCTCGAATTCGGCGTGATCGGCGTCTTCGCCGCGCTGGACCTGTTCCTGTTCTACGTCTTCTGGGAAGTGACGCTCGTGCCCATGTACTTCCTCATCGGAATCTGGGGACACGACCGCCGCATCTATGCGACCGTCAAGTTCTTCCTCTATACGATGGCCGGCTCGGTGCTGATGCTCGCCGCCATCCTGTACCTCTACAGCCAAGGCGGCACGTTCGACTACACTGTGCTGCTGCAACTGCTGCGTGACGGCCGCATCCATCTCTCGCATAGCGCACAGACCTATCTGTTCCTCGCCTTCTTCCTCGCCTTCGCCATCAAGGTGCCACTCTGGCCCCTTCATACATGGTTGCCGGACGCGCACGTTGAAGCTCCCACCGCGGGTTCGGTCATGCTGGCTTCGGTCATGCTGAAGATGGGGACCTACGGAATTGTTCGCTTCTGCCTGCCGATGTTCGGCAACGCGGCCCGCGAACTCGCTTCGCCCATCGTGATGTGCGCGCTGATCGGGATCTCGGTGGGCGCGCTGGTCGCGCTCGTCCAGCCGAACATGAAGAAGCTCGTCGCCTACTCGTCGGTGAGCCACCTCGGCTTCGTCGTCCTCGGAACGTTCGCCTTCAACCAGCAGGGCCTCGACGGCGCGGTCTACCAGATGCTGAACCACGGCGTCTCGACCGGCGCCCTCTTCATGCTCGTCGGCTTCCTGTACGAACGGCAGCACTCGCTCGAGATCAAGGCCTACGGCGGCGTGGCCACCGTCGCTCCGAAACTCGCCGTCGCCTTCATGATCACCACGCTCGCCTCGATCGGACTCCCGCTGCTCAACAACTTCGTCGGCGAGTTCCTGGTCCTGCAGGGCGCGGCCATCACCAACTTCCGCTGGGCCGTCTTCGCCGCCCTCGGCGTGATCTTCTCGGCCTGCTACATGCTCTGGCTTTATCAGCGAGCTTTCCTCGGCGAAACGCCCGACGACGTGAAGCATCACGTCACCGATATCGGCACACGCGAATTGGTGGCCATCGCCCCGCTCATCGTCCTGATGGTGTGGATGGGCATCGGTACCTCGACTTTCCTTGCGCCCATCTCGGCCGCCAATGCCAAGATCCTCGAACAATCCAAAGTGAACGTGGAACATCTAGCCACCACCGGGGCGAAGACGGAGGTGCGCAATGCCCACTAGCTTCGCTTTCCCCACTACCGCCGAGTACATTCGGTTCCTGCCCGAAACGATCCTGATCGTGGTGGGCACCCTCATCATGATCCTCGAGGGACTCGCTGGACCCGATCGCCGCCGCGGGAACATGCACACGCTCGCGTTCCTCGGCATCGCCGTGGCCATGCTCGCCGCCTGCTATGCCGGCATGGACCCGGGACCCGCGTTCAACAACTTCCTCATCATCGACGGCTACGGAACCTTCTTCCGCCTGCTCGTCCTCGCGGTTGGCCTGCTGTCGGTTCTCTGCTCGTCCGCCTATCTCGATCGCGAGAACGCGGACTCCGGAGAGTTCTACGCGCTGATGTTGTTCTCGCTCGTGGGCCAGTGCATCTTGGCGACCGCCAACGAATTGATCATGGTCTTCATTGGACTCGAGATCAGCTCCATCGCGACGTACGTCCTCGCCGCATTCCTCCGCGACGATAAGCGTAACAACGAATCGGCGATCAAGTACTTCCTGCTCGGCTCATTCGCCACCGCGTTCCTGCTCTACGGTGTCGCCTGGATCTACGGCATGACCGGATCGACCAACCTCGACTCGATCCGCCAGTTCCTCGCCACCAACACGACGGTCGAACCCTGGGTGATCGCCGCCGCCGTTTCACTCCTGTTCGTCGGCTTCGCCTTCAAAGTCTCCGCCGCACCGTTCCAGGCATGGACCCCGGACGTCTACCAGGGCGCCCCTGCGCCGGTGACCGCCTTCATGTCCTCCGGACCGAAAGCCGCCGCCTTCGCCGTCTTCATCCGCGTCTTCATGAGTGCCTTCGGCAGCATGTCGGACCGCTGGGAACCCCTCATCTGGATCTCTGCCCTCGCAACGATGGTCATCGGCAACTTCGCCGCGTTGACGCAAACGAACCTGAAGCGCCTTCTCGCCTACTCATCGATCGCGCACGCGGGCTACGTCCTCGTCGCGATCGCCGCGCACTCGCAGGTCGGCACAGCCGCCGCGATGTTCTACCTGGCGTCCTACGTCTTCATGAACCTCGGCGTCTTCGCCATCGTCACCCACTTCACTCGCAAGGGCGAGCGCTACGTGCAGGTGAACGACCTCGCTGGACTCTCGCAACGCCAACCGATCACCGCCGCCCTGCTGACCGTCTTCCTGCTGTCGCTGATCGGAGTCCCGCTGACGTCGGGATTCTTCGGTAAGTTCTACGTCTTCAAAGCGGCGATCGACGCGAACCTCATCTGGCTCTCGGTGCTCGGCTTGCTGAACTCGGCGGTCGCGGCGTACTACTACCTGCGGATCATCGTCGTGATGTACTTCCACGAGCCCGGCCATTCGACCGAGACGCTGCCCGAGCTTTCCACCGGAATTCAGGTGGCGAGTCTGGCGAGCGCGGTCGCGGTGGTGGTGCTGGGAGTCATGCCGTCGATCCTGTTGCGGGTCGCCACGGCTTCTTCGGTCTTCGCCCGCTGACCGAACCGCGTAACGCGTCACGGAACGGGGACACCCTAATCCTATTCACGCACAACCCGATTCGCTCCCTGGCGCGAAACGTCCGTAGATGAGCCGCGTGCGTAAGAAGCGGTGCCCGGTACCCCGGGTCCATCCTGCTTCAGCAGCAGTTCGGCTCCAACTCGACCCCGTCCAACAGTCACCTCTCCTCCTCGGTGAATCAGCGAAAAGCTGACTTGTGCGCCCCGAGGACCTCGTCCGCCCCACGAGCCCAGTACGCTATCGTCTGCCGATCCTCGAGCGCCTCCGCGAGCGGGCCGATGTCCACCTCACATCGAAGCGAGCGAGCGAAGGCGCGTGAGCACAACCTTGACCCTCGCACGGCTCACCGGGTCCGGCAGGAAACACCCGCTCAAAGTGAGCTTCCCGGCAAGCGTGCGTGACTGAAAGCGCCTTGCCATAGTACGCTCGGGAATGCCCAGAGCGAAGACAGAGATCACTGATGAATTCGAGGACCTTCGAGGCCGGCTGGCGGAGTGGCGAAAGAGCCAGCCGCTCCCGGCCCGGCTGCCGGAAGAGGTCTGGAGGGCGGCCGTGGAACTTGCGCGGCGGCATGGCGTCTACCGGGCCGCGCGCGCTCTGCCGATCGACTACGGCGGTCTGCGCAAACGGCTGAACCAAGCCCCGGCGCGGGAATCATCGGTCGCCCAGCCGCGGTTTCTGGAAGTGCTGCTGCCGCCATCGGCGCGGTCCGATAACTGCGTCGAGTTGATGCGGGTGCGGTTCAGCGGTGCTGTGGAATGGGACCAGTTACTACGGGCTTGGCGCGGTCGATGAGATGATCCAAATCACGCCGCAGATGCGAGTGTTGGTCGCGGTGGAGCCCGTGGACCTGCGCAGATCCAGCCAGCAAAGCCTCAACCGCAAAGCTGAAAAGTTGGCCGCTGCCAGCCCCAGTCGGTGTGATCGCACAGTCCACGTTGTTTGGAATTGTCGAGCACGATAAGCTCTTGTGTAGAGCTATCGTGCTGCGGGTTGCTACGGTTTCATCGGCCTTCGCCCACTGATCGAACCGCGCGCTGCTCAGTCCGATCAGGCCCGAATCGCATGCGCGCAGCCGCTAAGCATTTTCGTCGCCGAATGGGTAGAAGTGGGCCGCGTCACCAAATTGCGTCGCGTGGCTGGATGACGCGCCCCGGTTTCGATCCGCCAATTCGGCCAGCGCTACCCTTTGCGTACCCTTTGCGGGCGAGAATATCAGCATGGTTCGCATGGTATCGGCATTCGTGAGGCGGAGCCCGTTTCCGGTGCGCGCGAGTCGAGGAACAGCGCTGGCTGGTCGATCATTCGCACGAGTACCGCGGCCAATGGCTCGCCCTGCGTGGGTACAGGCGGTCAGTCATGGTCTGACGCCATCGAGGTCCGCGACGAAGCACGCCAACAAGACGTCCCATTTCCGCTCCTGGTCAGCGTCCCCCCTCGAACACGAATCACCATCGGTGGGTGGTGATGACTCGCTCGAGTTTCGCGGGTCACCGTTCCCGTTTCACCGCGCCGTCCGATCGGTGTACGGGAGCTCCGAGGCGCTCGCGCGCCAGCGGCCGGCCCCCAATTCTCACGGCTGGTAACATGACCTCAGGGTAGGATTCATGCCCGAATACGTCATCGCAGTGAAGCGCGCCAAGCGAGTGGAAGCCCCCGCGAATTGGCTGGATCGCGTACGCAGGATGCCGGGCGTAACCCTGCACGGAACGGTAGCCGGCCGCGCGCAAGTCGAGGTGCCGGACCAAACGCTGCCGGATCTTCAGCGGGAACTCGGAGACTACCTGCACATCGAGCCGGTGATCGTCCACCAGAGGCGGTAACTGCCGCTTCAATCCACGTACAGGAACTCGCTGCTCGACAACACCGCCTGCGCCAAACTGACGAAGGCCTTTTGCCGCGCCTGCTCTGGCGCTATGTTGGCACGCTGGTGGAGTTCAGCCTGCCGCTCGAGGTGCGTGGCGGCGAGATCGCGCTCGCGGGCGGTTGGCTCGCGCTGCAGTGCGAAGCGATAGAGCGCATCGATCCGCGAGGCTGTCTCCGGCGCGGCCTTCCAGGCGCGATCGCGAAGAGCGTCCGCGCGATCCCACATGAAATCGCTGTTCATCAGCGTTAGCGACTGCAGCGGCGTCGCCGAATTCGCGCGGCGCGTGCAATTGGTATCGATCACCGGATAGTCGAACACGCGTAGCCAATCGTAGGGATAGTTGCGGCGCGCGAGGATGTAGAGACTCCGGCGGTTTGCTTCGGGAGCGTAGTCCGAAGTGATGCGATGCAGGCCCGTGCGCTCGAGCTCGAGCATCAACGACGGGCCACCCATCTTGCGATCGAGCTGTCCGCTCACTTCGAGCATCGAATCGCGCAGCTCCTCGGCCTGCAACCGGCGCAGATTCATGCGCCACAGCAGCGAGTTTTCGGCATCGGCCTGGGTGGCCTTGGCGCCCTGCGCGTCGCGGCGTGAGGTCTGGCGATAGGCGTTCGACAACACGATCATCCGGTGCAGCCGCTTCGCCTTCCATCCATTCTCCATGAAATCGACCGCCAGCCAATCGAGCAGCTCCGGATGCGTGGGACGCGCGCCTTGCTTGCCGAAATTGTCCGGCGTCGCGACGATGCCCACGCCGAAGTGATTCTGCCAGATTCGATTCACGATCACGCGCGCGGTGAGCGGATGGTCGCGGCTGGTGAGCCATTGCGCGAGCGCGAGACGGCGCCCGCTGGTTTCACCTTTGGCCTCGGCCGGTTTGGCGAAGCCGGTCTTCTCCGGAGCGGAGAGCACGGTCAGGAATCCGGGCGTGACTTTGGGGCCGGGATTCTCGACGCTGCCGCGTTGCAGCAGGCGGATCGTGGGCTCTTTGCCCACGTCCCACAACACGTTCAACTCCTCGAGCGGGCGTTTGAAACCTTCGAGCGACTTGATGTCGGTCAGGATCTTGCGATTCGCTTCGGCATCGGCGGGCGCCAGCGCCTTATCGACTTCGCTCGCCGGAACGTCGAGTTGTTTGCCGAACTTCTCGTACAGGAATTTCTGCACTTCGCCGCGCTTGTCCGCCGCCGTTTCGTAGGCGAGCTTCGTCTCGGCGCGCACGGCTTCGGGAATCTTTTCGAGCCTCGCGCCGCGCAGCTTCTCTTCATACGGCTGGCGAAGCTTGGCCGCCCGGTCACGCAGCGGTTTCAACTGCCGGTCGATCTCGGCATTGTGGTCTTCGATCTCCTTCTGCTCGGGCTTCGACACGTGATGGATCCAGCGTTTGCGCGCTTGAATCCATTCGACGGGGTTGTACGAAGTGGCGATCAACGACAGGAATCGATAGTAGTCGCGCTGCGGCACCGGATCGTACTTGTGGCTGTGGCAGCGCGCGCAACCGACCGTCAGCCCGAGCACGCCACTCGACATTTTCTCGACGAGATGGAACATCGCCTCGTAGCGCTCGGTTGGGAAGTTGGTGATGTCTTCATCGGTCCGGTCGAGGATGTTGCGCATGTAGCCGGTGGCGGCGAGCAGTTCCACTGTCTCGGGCGTGTACTTTTTCGCGTTGCGCCAATCCACGAGTTCGTCGCCCGCGATCTGTTCGGTGAGGAATCGATCCCAAGGCTTGTCGTCGTTCGTCGCGCGGATCACGTAATCGCGATAGCGCCACATTCCCGGGTAGTAGTAGATCTTGCCGATATCGTAATCGCGCATCGCGGTGTCGGAATAACCGGCCGCGTCGAGCCACTGGCGTCCCCAGCGTTCGCCATAGTGCTTCGATTCGAGCAGACGGTCGACGAGCCGCTCGTAGGCATCGGGCTTGGTGTCGGCGAGGAACGCCTTCGTCTCATCGGGCGTGGGTGGGAGTCCCGTCAGATCGAACGTGACACGCCGCGACAATTCGCGTTTCGACGCCTCGGGCGAGTATCCGAGCCCGGCGGCCTCGAGTTTGGCGAGCAGGAACGCGTCGATCGGATTCCGAACCTTCGCCGCTGCCTTCGGCTTGGGCACTGCCGCGCGAAGAGGCGTGCGGAACGACCAGAACTCGCGATCTTTCGCGGTAACAGGCGGAGCTTCGGCGGAGGTGAAGGGACGGTCGGCAGGATCGGTCTCCTTGCCCACCGGATCAACGAATCCGCCCGCGTCCACCCACTGCCGCAGCTTGGTGATCTCGGTTATAGGAACGGGCTCGCCCGCGCCTTTGGGCGGCATCGTGCCCTGAATCACGCGGCGTACCAGCAGGCTCTTTTCAGATGCAAACTCGACGACGACGGGTCCGGACGCGCTGCCCTTCAGCAGCGACTTCAGACTCGCGACATCAAGGCCCGCGGCCGGCTTCGAGCCACCGTGGCAACCCCCGCAGCGTTGCTTCAGGATCGGCTGAATCTCGTCGCGATAGCGCACGAGCGACGGATGCTCCTCGCCGCCAGTCATCGCGCTCGACTTGGCGCCGCCTTCGATCCAGCGCTGGATCGTCGCGATCTGTTCGTCCGTCAGCTTCTGGTTGTAGGCCGCAGGCGGCATCAATTTCTTGGAGACCTTCTCCCAAAGCAGGCTCTTGTCGAGCTTTCCCGGCTCGATGACCGCGCCATTGTGACTGCCACGCAGCGCCGATGCGGCGGTGCGCAGATCGAGTCCGTTGCGCGGCACCGTCTTGCCGTGACAAGTGAAGCAGTTCGCGGTGAAAATCGGGAGTACGTCTTTTTCGAAGACAACCTCTTGCGCGAACGCGAGCGACGGAACGAGAAGCAGCCACCTCATGCGGAGATCCTCACGGGCCGCGACAACAACTCGCCCCGGACCTTGGCGCCGGTCACCGTCACGTCGGACGGCGTTTCGACCCGGCCTCCGTGCGACACCTGCAACTTACGGTGATCGAGCCCGAGTTGATGCAGCAACGTCGCCATCAGGTCCGGCGTGCTCACCCGATCGACGACGGCCTTGTATCCGAAATCGTCGGTGGCACCATGGATCAATCCGGGTTTCAGTCCGCCGCCCGCGAGCCACATCGTGAACGCATTGCGGTTGTGATCGCGGCCATCGCCGTTCTGCGTGGTGGGCAGGCGCCCGAACTCACCGGTCCACTGCACGATCGTCGTATCGAGTAGTCCGCGCTCCTTTAGATCTTTGACCAGCGCCACCGCGGGCTTGTCGGTCTCGGCGCACATCTTGCGCATCTGCGACGGCAGCTTGTCGTGGTGATCCCAGGGCTGACCCGGGGTCGGGAAGATCTGCACGAATCGTACGCCTGCTTCGATGAGGCGGCGCGCCATCAGGCAGCGGGTCCCGTATGGTTCGGTGACCGGATCGTCGAGCCCATAGAGCTTGCGTGTCGCCTCCGATTCCTTGGAGACGTCGAGCACGTCCGGCGCCGCGAGTTGCATCCGCGCCGCGAGTTCGAAGTTTTCGATTCGCGCGTCGAGTTCCGACTCGCCGGGATGTCGCGATGCGTGTTCCTTGTTCATTTCGGCGAGGAGGTTCAGGGTCTCGCGTTGCACGCCTGGAGGGAGCGGCTGCGGCGGCGCGAGATAGTGCACCGGAACGCCCTTCGTGTTGAACTCGACGCCCTGGAATAGCGCGGGCAAGTAGCCGCTGGCCCAAAGCTGCCGGCTGCCGACCGGATATCCGCCGGGATCGCGCAGCACGACGTACGCCGGAAGATTCTGGCTCACGGTCCCGAGCGCGTAGCTGACCCATGCACCGAACACGGGGCGGCCCGGATGGATCTTGCAGGTGAGCAGCATGTTCAACCCTTCGAGATGGTTGTTGTGCTCGGTCTGCATCGAACGGATGAAGGTGAGATTGTCGACGATCGAGGGCAGGTGCGGCAGAACTTCGGAGATATCCATGCCGGACTGTCCATATCGCTTGAACTCGAACGGGCTCGGCAGCAGCGTATTCTTGTTGTTCGGCTGATGGATCTCGACGCCATCCGGATGCGGCTTGCCCGCCATCTTGGTGAGCATCGGCTTGGGATCGAACAGATCCATCTGGCTGGGCCCGCCGGACTGAATGAACTGAATCACCGCTTTTGCCTGCGGCTCGAAGTGCGTGGGGCGCGGCTTGAGGTCGACGGCGCCTGTCGCGGCGCGGCCCTCGCTTGCCAGCAGGTGCGCCAGCGCGAGATTGCCGAAGCCGAGGCCGCTCATTTGCAGCAGGCGGCGGCGGGAGACCGGGAGTTCGGGCATGGTCCTGTTTTATCAAAATCCGAGTGCGCCGGGATCGGCGGTGTTGCTGGTGGTGCGAGAAACTTTGCCTTCCGGCAGCGTTTGGGTTCCTCGGGTTGGGTGTACCAGGGCCATCGTCCTGGTGATGGACACTGGACCGCAGTCGCTCGCGGGCTTGCTCCTGGCATGCGCCGCGGTCGATCCTCCCTCTCATGGGCATTGCCGGCTGCGTCGACTCGACGTACCGCATCGTGCAAACCGAGGGCTGTCTCGTCGTGCAGCGCCTCTGGAGGTTCCGATGGGATTCCGCCGTATGGGCCTATCAACGAGGCCGGCGAAAACGCTACCGGAGCTGGTTCGAGGATGGCAAAGCACGCCGGACTTGGTGAGCTTGCCTACCGCCTCCGCAACACACGGCCCGCCAGTTCGCCCGTCATCGCGCCATTTTCGAACGCCACCTTGCCGTTGACCAGCACCCACTCGATCCCGGTCGAGAGCTCGAGTGGATCGGTGAAGCTCGCATGATCCTGGATGCGGTCCGGGTCGAAAACCACCAGGTCGGCCGCCATGCCCACGGCGACGCGGCCACGGTCGTGGAGTTTCAGCCGGTTCGCGGCGAGAGACGTCAGCTTGCGAATCGCCTCCTCGAGCGGAATCACGCGATCTTCGCGGACGTACTTAGCCAGCACGCGCGGGAAGCTCCCGAACGCGCGCGGATGCGCTCCCGTGGCGTTCGCCGGGTTCAGCGGGCCCGCGTCCGTATCGAAACTCACGAAAAACGTACGCATGGCCAAATGTTTCTGCTCTTCGTTCATGCTCTTGGGATTGACGCTGATGTCTCCCGCGGCGAGCAGGTCGAAGAACATCGTCCATTCGTCCTTGCCCGCCATCTTGGCGGCTTCGGCGAGGGACTTGCCTTCCATGCGCTTGTTGCTGACCGAACCCACCTGGGCGATCAAGATGTTCTCCCACGTCTTGCCCACGTGGCGATACCAGTTCTCCCAGTTCGAGGTCTCCTCCACCTCCTTGCGGAGTTGGGCGCGAAACGCCGGATCGGCAAGTTGGCGCACGAACGGATCGCGTCCTTTCGCGAAGTGGCGCGGATGCACGAGCGCGCTCAATCCGAGTCCGTTGCGGATGTAGGGATAGATGTCCGCGGTGACATCCATGCCTTGCTTTCGCGCGTTCGCGATCGTGTCGATCGCCCTCTGCATGAGCGGCCAGTTCTCTTCGCCTGCGGCCTTCAGATGATAGATGTGGACTGGAATTCCGGCACGTTTTCCGATATCGAGCGCCTCGGCGATCGCATCGAGAAGCTGGTTGCTCTCGTTGCGCATGTGCGTCGAATAGATGCCGCCGAACTGGCCCACCACCTTGCCGATCTCGACCAACTCTTCACGCTTGGCGTAGGTTCCGGGCGGATAGATCAGCGCGGTCGAAAAGCCAATGGCGCCGTCACGCATGGCCTGCGCGCCAAGATCGCGCATCTTCTGGAGTTCGGCGGCGGTGGGCTCGCGATCCTCCATTCCGATCGCCACGCGGCGCAGTTGCGCGGCCCCCACGTTGTGAATCGCGTTGACGCCCATGCCTCGCTTTTCGAGCAGGCGGAAGTACTCGCCGAAAGTCGACCAGCGATAGCCAGCCTTGGTGAATTCGCCGCTCAGCGTCTCCGGTGTCTGCGGCGCTTCCGATCCGCCTTCGCCCGCGAAGATCGTGGTGATGCCTTGCGAAAGCTTGCTGATCGCCGTCCGCGGATCGAGCAGCATCGGCGAACTCGCCGCGCCCATCATGTCGACGAATCCGGGGGAGACGATCTGCCCTTTGGCGTCGAGAGTGCGCCTGGCAGGGCGACCCGCGAGGTTTCCGATCTCGGCGATGGCGCCACCTCGCACGCCGATATCGGCGCGATACCACGGGTTGCCCATGCCGTCCACGACACGGCCGTTCCGGATCACGATGTCGAATTCCTGAGCCTGGACGGCGATCGTCAGAAGCGCACAGACCGCGAAGGCGCGGCTCCAGAGGTCCAGGAACACGTAGCGGGTGGGGTGCCGCAGCGAGTCCGTTGTGCGGGTGTACCCAAAAAGTGCCGCGAAGAGAAAACGCATAGACCCCAATGCTACCCTGAAAATTGAGTTCCAGAAAACCGTTGGTGAGCACGGTGAGCTATCTGAACACCGTGCCTTTGGTTTGGGGCATGCTACATGGGGACGATCGCGCCGCGTGTGATCTGTCGTTTGCCGTTCCTTCCGAATGCGCACGGCAAGTGGCAGCGGGCGAGGCGGACTTGGGTATCGTGCCGGTGGCCGAGATGCACCGGAACGGCTGGGACTGGATCCGCGGCACCGGAATCGCGGCACGCGGAGCGGTCCGTTCGATTCTACTGATCACCAAGTGCGATCCGCGCCGCATCCGGACGCTCGCCACCGACACGGGCTCGCGCACCTCGGTGCAACTTTCGCGGGTGATTCTGAAGCACCGCTTCGATTGCAACCCCGCGCTGATCGCAATGCGGCCGGATCTCGATACGATGCTCGAAGCGGCCGACGCGGCACTGCTGATCGGAGACGCGGCGCTTCGAGTCGATCCCGGTTCGCTGCCGAATCGCGCGCTCGATCTCGGCGAGGAGTGGTGGAATCTGACCAAGCTGCCGATGGTGTTCGCGTTATGGTCCGGGCGGGCGGAACGGCTCGCAGCGCTGGGTCCAGTGAGGCTAGAGGCGATGTTCCGCCGGTCGCTCTCGTTCGGGCTGTCGCACATGGAAGAAATCGTGCGGCGGGAATCCGTCGCGCGCGGGTTCTCCGAACCGGCGGTCCGCGAGTATTTGACGCGCCACATTCAGTTCGAGATCGGCCCCGAGGAAGAGCGCGGACTCGAGACCTTTCTGCGCTACGTTTCCGAACTCGATTACGCTGGTAGCATCAGTTCAGCAGGGAAGCTTTAGAATGTTGACACGCGAACAGGCACTCGACATGTTCCGCTCCGATGACCTCATCGGCATTGGCATGGAAGCGGACACACTGCGGCGAAAGCTGCATCCGGGCGGAGTGGTGACCTACATCATCGACCGCAATATCAACTACACCAACGTCTGCACCGAGTACTGCAGCTTCTGCGCCTTCTACCGCGCGAAAGGGCATAAGGAAAGCTACGTCCAGCCGAAGGAAGTGATCTTCCAGAAGATCCAGGAGACGATCGACCTCGGCGGCACCGGCGTGCTGATGCAGGGAGGGTTGCATCCGGACCTGAAGATCGAGTGGTATGAAGACCTGTTCCGGTCGATCAAGCAGCGCTTCACGATCCACCTGCACTGCCTGTCGGCACCGGAGGTGACCAACATCGCCGAAGTCAGCGGGCTCTCTTTGCGCGACACCATCGCGCGCCTGCGCGATTCCGGGCTCGACTCGATTCCCGGCGGCGGCGCCGAGATTCTGGATGACGCCGTGCGCTACCGGATCTCGCGCCTCAAGTGCGGAACCCAGGATTGGATGGACGTCCATCGAACGGCGCACCAGCTCGGCATGCGCACCACCGCGACGATGATGTTCGGATGCGGCGAGACGATCGAGCAACGGATGAACCACTTCGATCTGATCCGCGATCTGCAAGCTGAAACGGGCGGATTCACGGCGTTCATCCCATGGTCATTTCAGCGCGAGAACACTTCGCTCGGGCGCTTCGTCAAAGAGGAAGCCACCGCGGTCGAGTACCTGAAGACGCTAGCGATTTCGCGGATCTACCTGAGCAACATCCTCAACGTCCAGTCCTCTTGGGTGACGCAAGGTCTGAAGACCTGCCAAGTGGGCCTGCGCTTCGGCGGCAACGACGTCGGCAGCATCATGATCGAGGAAAACGTCGTATCCGCGGCGGGCGCGCGCAATCACGCAACCGAAGAGGATCTGCGGCGGATGATCCGCGATGCGGGATTCACGCCGAAACAGCGCGACACGCTGTACCGCAGCTATTTCCTGAACTGACCCTCCTGAACGGAGCCTTGCATCGACTCCCTCAGCGATGCTAAATTTCGGAGCACCCCCATGGATCGAGCCCCGGCCATTACGATCCACGTACCAGGCCCCTTGCGCACCTACTGCGCGGGCGCCGCGGAACTCTCGCTCTCGGCGCGGAACATCCGTGACGCGCTTCAAGATCTCGAGAGAAACCGGTTCGCCTTGTACCGTAACCTGTGCGACGAGACCGGCCGGGTGCGCCAACACTTGAACGTGTTCGTCAACGCCGACAATGTGCGGGACTTGCCAAATGGGGTGGACACGACATTGGAGCCGGGGGACGTGGTCACGTTCCTTCCGGCCGTCTCGGAAGGCTAAAGATGGCGGATCGAATCATCCTTACGATCGGCACCAAGAAAGGCGCCTTCGTCGCGGAGGCCGCGGCAGGCCGGCGCAGTTTCGCGCTCCGCGGGCCGTTCGGCATGGGAGTCCCCGTGTACTCCACGCTCGTCGACACCCGAGGCAACCCGCGCATCTTTGCTTCCAGTTGCAATCCGTTTTTCGGAATGAAGATCTTACGTTCGACCGATCTGGGCAAGACGTTCAAGGAAACGAAGTCCGCGCCGGCGTTCCCCAAGGACGATTGCCGCGCCGTCGCCAACATCTGGTCGCTCGAAGCCGGCGCGAGCAAGAAGGAGCTGTTGTGCGGCGTTGAACCGGCATCGCTATTCAGGAGCCGCGACGGTGGCAATTCCTGGGAAATGGTACCGGGCATCAGCAACCACGATCACGCGCGCAAGTGGCAGCCGGGCAATGGCGGGCTCTGCATGCACACCATCGTTCGCGACGGGAACCGGGTTCATCTCGGCATCTCGACCGGTGGCCATTACCTGAGTGAGGACGGCGGCGAGACGTTCTGCGCTTCGAACACCGGCGTCGGTGCCGGATTCGCGCCCGATCCCTATCCGGAGTTCGGCCAGTGCGTCCACAAGATCGCGCGACACGACGGCGCGCCCGGACGGCTCTACATGCAGAACCATGGCGGATGGGCCGACTGGACCGGACCCGGTGGACCTCGCCCGGACATCGGTGTCCTGCGTAGCGACGATTACGGTCATTCGTGGCGGTCGATTGCCAAGGGCTTGCCGTCGGACTTTGGATTTCCGATCGTGGTTCATCCTCACGACGCCGACACCGTCTACGTCGCACCCTTGGACCCGATGACCCGTTCCTGCCCCGGAAGCGCGCCGGCGATCTGGCGCAGCGAGAACGGCGGCAACTCATGGGCGCGTCTCGCCCAGGGCCTGCCGAAGAAGCAGAGCTACTTCACAATCCTTCGCGACGCGATGGATGTGGACCGCCTCAAGACACCCGCGTTGTACTTTGGCACGACGACCGGTCAGTTGTGGATTGGGAGGGAAGGCGGTGAGCAGTGGGATTGCCTGTTCGATTCGCTCCCGCCGATCCACAACGTGAAGGCCGCCGTCGTCTGATCTGAAACTGAAGGTAGCGATTTGCTCGGCGTGATTCACCAGTACAGCTTCAACCCGAGCTGCATGCGGCGGGGCGAGTTGAGCTGGCCCAACACACGGCCGAAGTTCGGGTCCTGAACGTTTGTGCTGCCGGGAGACACGCGGAAACGGTTCAACGCATTGAACATCTCCCAGCGAAAATCGATCCGCGCCGATTCGGTGATATGGATCTTCTTGGCGAGCGAGAAGTTCTCGTTCAGGTTCACCGGCTGGCGGGCCTTGGGATTGTGCCGGGTCGAATTCCCTGCCCGGTCGGTGGGTTGCGGTCCAAAGAACGGTGCTGGCTGGAAGAAGCGGTCCGCTCCCTTCCAGTCGGGGTTGTCCTTGTTGACGATCCAGCCGTCGTAGGTGGAGACCGTCGCCGCGCTTCGCCCGTTGAACAGGACGCTTCCAAGGGCCGCATTGTTCGAGAGCGGCAGCGGATAGCCGCTCGAGTAGAACTGGCTGCCCGCGATCTGCCAGTTGCCGAGCACCCACGCCGCCGGTCCGGCGGAAAGCCACTTCTTGTTCTTGCCGAACGGCAGTTCATAGATGTAGGAGAACTTCAAATTGTGGGTGAGATCGAACTCGCCGATCGACTTCTCGAGGCGCCGGTTGTAGTGATCGAGTGTCCCGTTGTCTGGGTTGTAGCCGTCGGCATCGGTGATCAACTTGGAGAAGACGTAGGAGCCCTGTAGCGTCGAGCCGTGCCCGTAGCGTTTGTCGACCTTCAGGAGCAAGGCATGGTAGCTGGCATGTCCGCTCTTGTCACCCTGCCCCGCGGCGGTGTTGATATCGCGGAACTGCGGATAAGGCCGCAAGGCCTGCGCTACGCTCACGGGCGCGCAGGTGGTGCTGAATTGGCAGTTGATGTCCTGATACGGACGCCGTAATCCCGCGGCTTGCGCCGCTGGCGAGTCAATGCTGCTCGACAGCAGGTTCCGGCCATAGCGCTCCAGCAAGGAGAACGGAAGCTGATTGTAACGCTTCAGGCCTGCCACCAGATGCGCGCCGATGGTCGCGTGGTAGTTCACCTCCACCACGGTCGAATCGGAGACTTGGCGCTGGACCGAGAGCGACCACTGATAATTCTCCGGAAGCCGGATCGCTTCCCCGTCCCAATATGCAGGAGTCCCGCCGTTGACGAAAGTAGGATCGATCACGGGGGGCTTGACGTAGGGCGGCAGGCCTTGATCGAACTGGAAGGCCGGGGTGACGCCGTTATCCAAACTCGACGCGCTGAAGATCAAGAAAGCGCCTTCGAAGTGAGCGCTTCCCGTGATGGTCTTGGCGACGCCGAAGCTACGGCCAGCACTGGCGCGGACCACGGTCTTGTTATCCAATCCGTAGGCGAGGCCGAAGCGGGGCGAGATGCCGCCGTACCACCCGGGCGTCAGGCTGCGCTTGTTCTCCCGGCCTTGGCCGAAGCCCGCGAACCGCAATGCGCCAGGCAGGTTTGCCGCGCGCGGGTTGGGAAGCGTCAAATCGAGGTCGCTCCACTTGTCCTCCTGCTCCAGCGGGGGCAGCGTGAACTCGTACCGGACTCCGTAGTTCAGGGTCAGTTTGGGCGTCAGTTTGTAGTCGTCCTGCGCATACCAGGCGTGGCTACGCCACTGCTGGCCGAGGAACCGCTCGTTCTCCGTGCCGCCGGTGAATCCCTGACCAAGCAGGAAAGAGGCGAATCCGTTGCCACCGCCGGTGGAGAGATTGTTGTCGTTGGGAACACTGGTGGAGCGCCGGTCTCCGGTCACTTGGCCACCTATGGTCGCCTGGCCGAAGCCATTGTAGTGAATGCGCTCCCAAAGGTACCCGAACTTGAGCGTGTGCTTTCCTTTCGTGATCGACAGGTCGTTGCCCATCGACAGGGCGAAGCTCTCCGACCCATCGTAGGATCGCGTTCCCCACCGGTTATAGTCAGAGAAGTCGGCGATGAGCAGATTGCGGTCGCAGTTCCACGCACCCTTCAGGCAGATACCCTTGGACTCCCAGCCACCGTTGAACGTCTGGGCGGTGTTCCGGTTGCGAAACACATTGAAGCCGCCGAACATGTGGTTGACGATCGTTGGCGTAATGACCTTGTCATAGGAGCCTCGAAGGACGGTACTGGCATCATTCAGGGTGAGGTCCGCGGCCAGCGGGTAGGGCAGACCGGGGAAGCCTTCCGCTCCCGGCAACCTCTCGTGCAGGCCCGAGTTGTACAGGAAGGTCACGCGATCGTTCGCACCGAAATTGTGATCTCCCTTCGCGCTGAACTTGGTCCAAGGATCCAGGGACGTGCCGACATTGTTGATGAAGTTGTTGCGGACATAGTCGCTGGTTCCCGGAGCCGCTCCGTTGTTCGGCTTCAAAACGTCCCGGACGAGGCTCGCATAGTTTCTTGCCAGCACCGGGAACCGGGCCTGCGGAATCTGGTTGCTGGCGAACGGCAGGCGCGTGAAGCCGGCGCCGCTCGGGGTGGTTGTGGCGGGATCGTAGATGGGCAGAAAGCGGCCGTTGCCGTCCACCCAGTTGCGGAAGTCGCCGTTGAACATCTCCGGAGTAGGGATGCTGAAGCGGCCGCTGCCCGCGCCCACGCGGTTGCGGAACCACTCCCCGGAGGCAAAGAAGAAGGTCTTGTTGCGGCCGTTGTAGATTTTGGGAATCCACACCGGGCCGCCTACGCTCCAGCCGAAGTCGTGTTGCTTGTACTTGCCTTTGCGGTCCTCGAAAAACCGGCGCGCATCCAGCGCATCGTTACGCAGGAACTCATAGGCGGTACCGTGAAGGCTATTGGTGCCAGACTTCGAGGAGAATGTGATCATGCCGCCCTGGCCGCGGCCGAACTCCGCCTTGAAGCCGTTCGTCTCCACGGCGAACTCCGTGATGGCGTCCACCGAAGGCGTGTTCACGTTGGTCCACTCCACCGAATTGAAACGGCCCGTGAGGACGGTAACTCCGTCGAGCGTCGCACCGAAAGCGCCGCCCTGCCCTCCCCCGACATTGAACCCCTCGTCGCTCGGCTGGTTGGCTTCCGGCGTGATGAGCGCCAGATCAAAGGCTCCCCGCATCGCGCCGCCCACAACGAGCGGCAGTTCATCGACCATCTTGTTGGAGACTGCGGTGGTGACCTTGGCGGTCGACGTCTGTAACAGCTCGAGCGCCGCGTCTACGTTGACCGACTCGGTGACGGCGCCGACCTCCAATTGCGCATTCACCGTGACGGTTCCGCCCGCCGAGACGGTGATGCCGGAGCGCATGGCGGCTTTGAAACCTTGCTTCTCGACGCGAAGCTGATAGGTGCCGACTGGCAGCGTGGGAATCGAAAAATCACCGGAACTGGTGCTTCGCGTGGCGAAGGAGATGCTGGTGGCGGTGTTGGTGGCGGTCACCCGCGCGTCGGGCACGCTCGCTCCCGACAAGTCGGTGATGGTTCCGTTGATGATGCCCCGGTCGGTCTGGGCGACGGCTAGTCCGGCGGCACAGAAAACAACTGCGATTCGGCGTAGTAGCAACATTCGTCATGCTCCCCCCAGGCATCCGTGCAGGACGGAAATTCGAGGGGTGCCATCGACTCTCGCCTGACTGCCCAGCCGGGCCGAGTATATCGAAACCGTGTCTGGCGCGCAATCTTCAGATTGATCGCGGATGATCGCGGATCGCCGCCACGCCGGCTCAGCCTGCAAGCGCTCCTTCGCAGGCGATAGGGGAGAGGTGGGACCTCATGCGTGCGCCGGACGGTGAAGCCCCACGACAAATCGTGGAAGGGCCAGAGCGGAGTCTTGAACCTCCGCTGCCCGCCGCGATCAGACGACACGCGCCCAGCGGCGGAAGTAGGCCATCCATGTACGGGCGGAGCGGAAATCGGAATCCCAGACTTCGCGAAACTCGCGGCGCTTCTTTTCCGAGCGCTCCCGAAGCCAGGAGAGCAACGGCTCGTCTTCCCGGACTTCGGGCATCAGGCCCAACACCGCGCAATCGTTCAGATCGCCGAGCGTACCCTGGATCTTGCGCAGCGATCCGATGCGGCGTTCGAGCGCCGGCCCGTAGAGCGGCAAGAACATTTCGAGGGCGTAGCGGAAGTGCTTGCCGTCGATGCGGAAGGCATGGAGCTGGTCGTCGGGCGGATCGCTCCCGCGAAGCTTCGAGCCAGTCTTGAAATATGCCTTCGCGGTCTTCGGAAGCAGCGCCTTGGCGACATCGGCGGCGGGTTCCGCTGTCAGGATCAGTGGCGCCGGCGGCGGTTCGTATTCAACCGCGAGCGCTTCGGCCAGCTTTGCCGCGGCTTCGGCGCGGCGCGCTTCGAGTGAGATCGCGGATTCGGCCTTACGCAACAGATCGGCCGCGACATCGAGGTCGCGCACCTCACCCGCCGTCTGGCGGAGTGGCCTCATCCGTTCGCGCAGAGCTTTCGCGTAGCGGCGCCCGGTCCAGGGCTCGAACAGACGGAGCGCTTCGTTGTAGCGGCGCAGAGCCACGCGCAGGTCATGCACCTCGTCCACGCCGAGTGCCGCGCGGGAGCGTTCGACCTCCGCCGTCACCTGCGTCCAACGATTGGCGAGTTGCGCGGAAACGAACTGGCGCATCGTGTCAGGCTCGGAGAAACTCGCGGATGACGAGCAAGCCGTCGGGCGTGAATTCCTCGAGCGGGCTGCGTCGCAGAATCTCGGCGGGCGTCATCTTTTCGACGAACTGCACTTCTTCGGGTTGCGGAATCACCTCGCCGTCCCAGGCGCATTGGAACACGCGCCCGAAAACGCGGGAGCGTGTATCCTCGAAATAGAAGTCGCCGAGCGTTTCGAGCGGCACGCCGCGGATTCCCATCTCCTCGGCGAGTTCGCGTTCGGCGCTCTCTTCATACGACTCGCCCGCCTGAACGACGCCGCCGGTGCACGGGTCCCAGAAGCCCGGGAAGACATCCTTCGTCATCGTCCGCTTCTGCACCAGCAGATGTCCGGCAGAATCGAAAACCAGGATGTAGGTGGAGCGATGCAAGAGCCGTTCCGCCCGCATCCGCGAACGCGGCGCGGCCCCAGTGACACGGTTCTGTTCGTCTACGATCGCGACTTGTTCGTGCGCGCTCACGAGAAGATGTCGCGAATCGGTTCACCGCGATCGGTCACCGGCACCGGACGGTCGCCCGCGAACATGTTCTTGTGCGGATCGATGCCGAGCGCGCAGTGAATCGTCGCGTGGAAATCGGGTACGCTGATCCGCCGCTCGGCGACTTCCTTGCCGATCTCGTCGGTGCGGCCGACCACCTGACCCGTCTTCAATCCGCCGCCCGCGAGCACCATGCTAAAAGCGAGCGACTGGTGTCCGCGTCCGCCACCCGAATCGAACTCCGGCGGCCGCCCGAATTCGGTCGCCACCACGACGAGCGTCGTATCGAGCAGTTTGTTCTTTTCGAGGTCGGTGAGCAGCGTGGCGAAAGCCGAGTCGAGCTCCTGAATCAGCAGGTGCTGATTCAATTGACCCTCGTTGTGCGTGTCCCAGCCGGATCCATTGAGGAAGTTCAGATTGTGCGAGACTTCGACGAACCGTACGCCCGACTGCACCAGCCGGCGCGCGAGCAAACAGCGCTGTCCGAACTCGCCGCCATAGGAGGTGCGCAGTTCCGGAGCTTCGCGCTTCAGGTCGAACACATTCAAGAATCGCGGACCTGCGAGCTTGAACGCCTGCTTGGTCACCGCGTCCTGCTGCTCGACGAACTGATCATCGCCGGTGCGCTTGCGATAGCTCTCACGCATCTTGCCGAGCAGCGTTTCGCGCCGGTCCTCGCGATTCAGATCGACATCGGGCGGGCGGATGAGTCCGGTGGGGCCGGTCTCGGTCTGCGTCAGATAGACGTATCCGTACTTGGCGCCGAGAAAGCCCGGGTCGCGCATGATGTTCGGGTATCCCATCACCACGTACGATGGGACCTCGTCAGTCTTTCCGCCGAGTTGATTTGCGACGATCGAACCGATCGACGGATACTGGAGCGTTCCGCTCGGCAGGCGCCCTGTATGCACGAGATTCGCCGCGGCCGCATGCTCGGCCGAGATCGCGTGGCTCACCGTGCGAACGATCACCGCGCGATCCATCAACGGCGCGGAGCGCTTCATATGCTCGCAAATCTTCTCGCCCTTGATCGCGGTATCGATCGCGCCGTAGTAGGATCCGGCTTGCTTTTTGCCGTCACCCTTCATTTTTGGGTCCCACGTGTCGATGTGGGCCGCGCCGCCGCCGAGCCAGAGGAAGATGCAAGCGTCGGCCTTGCCCTTGGGCACTGCGCGATCGCCGGTGGCGGCGTGCGCGGCCGAAGCCGTTGCGAGCGCGGATGCTTTCAGGAATTCTCGTCTGTCCATTTGAGGCTCCTTAGGGCATCAGCACGAACTCGGGCGAGTTCACCATCGCCCAGAGTGCGTCTTCGTAGCGTTCACGGAAGGCCGGCTTCAGCCTCGCGGTGGGCTGATCGCCCATGCGGAGATTGCGCTCTTCTTCCATGCGGATCCGGGTCGCTTCGGCGCTCAGGTGGTTCGACCACGACACACGTGTGTCGGTCTTCTTGTTTCCGGCAACGGCCGCGGCACCGGCCACCTTGCGGTCTTTGTAATAAGGCTCGAGCAGTTCGCGCATCGACTTCAGTTCTTCCGGAGCCGGCGGACGGGAGAGCACGCGAACGAACGTTTCGGTGATCAATTGCGTCACCGGCACGTCTTTCATCGCGAGCGCGGTGAAGGCGCTGTCGTCGGACAGCCGGATCATCCGCGTTCCCAATACACCGTTGGCGAGAATCAGCGTCTGCATCGGCGAGGCCGAGTCATCGCGGGAGGTAGTGGGGCTTTGGCGCGATTGCCGCCAGCCGTACGTGGTCATCACATCGACAATCGACTGCGCGACGGGCAGCGCCAGGGCCGGGCGATCCCGCTCGTTCGAAAGGGCGGTCATCTGCCAGGCGCGATCGGGCTTGCCCATGTTCAGGAACTGATTCGGCGCGCGATCGCCCGCGGGATTCAGGTTCAGCTCTTCGCATTCGAAGGGCTTGCCGGCGGCGAGATGGAGCGAGTCCACCAGTTGCTCGGCGCTCATGCGGCGGCGCAGCGGTCCGGCGAAGAATCGCTTGTCCGAGGCCACCGTCTGTTCGGTGAGTTCGGTGACGGGCTTGCGCTGGTAGACGTGCGATTGGAAGATGAGCCGCGAGACATGCCGGAGGTCATAGCCGCTCATGACGAACTCGCGGGCCAACCAGTCGAGCATTTCCGGATGCGATGCTTTCGCGCGGGCCCAATCTTCCACGGGTTCGACGATGCCGAGTCCCATATAGCGCTTCCAGACACGATTCACGACCACGCGCGCGAATCGCTCGTTCCCCGGCGATACGACTAGTTCCGCGAACTGGCGCCGTGAATCGATCTTGCCTTGTGTCGGCAGCGGCGCGCCATTCTCATTGTGCTTCACCAAGTCAGCGAACGGCCAATCGGGCGCGATCATCTCGCCGGGCTTCAGTGTGATTTGAACCGCCGGCTTGCGGCGCCCTTCCACCACCGGAACCGTGCTCGTCGGGGGCAGCTTCAGCGGCTTACCCGCGAGCATCGCGGCCATGCTGAACAGATCTTTCTGCTTATAGGGATGGAACGGAGCATCGTGGCAGCGGGCGCAACCGAGCTTCTGTCCGAGGAACGCTTGTCCGATGATGTCGGCCTTGGCCGCCATCGGGACATCGTTCAACGTCGCTTGCGCGAATCCGGCCGGCGCGCCTTGATGGGAGCTTCCCTCCATCTGAATCAGCTCCGTCACGAAGCGATCGAACGGCACGCCGTCCTGGAACGACTGATGGATCCAGAAACGGAACGGGCCGGTGTTGTTCAAATCAGGCTTCAGGATTCCGGGATTTTCGGCGAGCACATCCTGCCAGTAGCTCACCCAGTTGTCGGCCCAGCCAGTCGCGGCGAGCAGGCGCTCGATCGCGTTCTTGCGGCGCGTGGCCGGCGAATCCTTCATGAACGCGCGGACCTCTTCGGGCGACGGGATCATGCCCACGGTATCGATCGTGAGGCGGCGCAGAAAGTCGAGATCTTCGGTGGAGGGGCGAGGTTCGACCGAGCCAGCTTTCATCTTGGCGGCGAGGAAACGGTCAATCTCGGTTGCGCCCGGATATCCCGCGATCGCGGCAGGCACCGCGACCGTGCGATCGCGCCAGAAGGCGCGGACGGCATCGTGACGCTGCCGCCATTTCGCGGTGATCTCCTTGCTCGCTTCCAGGCGGCGCGCGCGGTCGGCCGCGGTGTGGCGTCCGGAGGAGCTTTCGAGGATCTTCTCCCAATTCTCGTCAGTGAGGAGCGGTGAACCATCGGGGCCGAGCAATCGCTCGACCTGTTTCGGCGAGCCGATCGCCACGCTGAGTTCGCCGGGAGTGGGCATGAGTCCCTTACCGCCGATGATGGTCGTGAGCTGAAATTCATGCGTCTTGCCGTCTCCGGCGAAATCGATCACGACATCCTGATGCGGATAGGGCGCGGGCCGGCGGCCAGACGCGTCCTTCTCGACGGGCGGCGGAACCGGGTCGTCGCTCGACGTGTTCGGCTTCTGCGCCTTGGTGCGCGCGGCTTCCCTGCCGTCGATCGTGAGGATCGAGGCGCCGCGAGCCCGCAGCCGGATCTGGTGGGCGCCGGGCGCGATCACGCGCGAATGGGTGGCACGCAGTACGAACGGAACCGAACGGTCGAGCGCGAGTGCTTCGGGCGAGTACTTGGTTGGAATGTTCGGGAACGCGAAGTATGGTTCGGTGTAGCGGAATACGGGCTTTGCATCACCGGGCGAGAGTTCGGAGCCCTTGGGCAGGTCTTCGAAGATCTCGACCGTAACCGCTCCGTTCTGGAGGGATTCGCTGTTTGCGGCCATGGCGGCGGCCAGCGCCAGGAGTACAGGCACACGCATCGTGGGGCACCTCAGGTGTCGTTCAGGATTCCCTTTTATACTAATTCAACGGCATGCACCATGAGTGACGCGGTCCGGCTCGACGACATCACGAAGCGTTTCGGCACCTATACGGCGCTCGAACGCGTCACGCTCGGCATCGATACCGGGCGCTTCGTATCGATCGTAGGCCCCAGCGGCTGCGGAAAATCGACGTTGCTGAATCTGGTGGCCGGCTTGGCGGCACCGGACGAAGGCGAGGTCCGAGTCTTCGGCGAAACGCTGCGTGGAATCAATCGCCGCGCAACGTACATGTTCCAGCAGGATGCGCTGCTTCCCTGGAAGTCCGTCCTCGACAATATCCGGCTCGGGCTCGCGTTTCGCGGTGAAGACGGCACCGAACTGGCGCACCAATGGGTCCGCCGCGTTGGGCTCGACGGATTCGCGGACCACTTCCCGTACCAGTTGAGCGGCGGCATGCGAAAGCGCGTGGCGATGGCCCAGACGTGGATCGTGAATCCGGACCTGATCCTGATGGACGAGCCGTTCGGCGCGCTCGATGTTCACACACGGCATCGCATGGAGAGCGAGATTCTCGACCTTTGGGCCGGAACGAACAAGACCGTCGTCTTCGTCACGCACGATCTCGAAGAGGCGATCTCGATGTCGGATGAGGTGGTGGTGCTCTCCGCTGGTCCGGCGAGCGGGATCGTGGGTCGCTACCAGGTGGATCTCCCTCGGCCGCGCAATCTGATCGACATCAAGACAGAGCCGCGATTCCAGGAAGTCTATCGAGGCATCTGGGCGGACCTTCGCGGTGAGGTACTGAAGAGCTATGCCCGCTAGGATGCTCGTCTGGCAACTGCTGCTCGGCGCGGTGGCGCTGGGCGCTTGGGAGGCGGGCTCGCGCGCCGGCGTGCTCGACAAGTTCTTCTTCAGCCAGCCGTCGCTCGTCATCGCGCGCTTGTGGCAATGGCTCTCGACCGGGTCCGTGTGGCCTCACCTCGGCACGACACTGCTCGAAGCGTTGCTTTCGTTTGCGATCGGGGTGACTCTGGGCGTCGTTTCGGGATTCGTGCTCGCGCGCTCACGTTTCCTCGCCGAGTTGCTCGAACCCTACATCCGGATCTTCAACGCGCTGCCGCGTGTCGTGCTGGCACCGATTTTTCTCTTGTGGTTCGGGCTCGGGATCTGGTCGAAGGTCGCGCTGGGAGTGACGGTGGTGTTCTTCATCGTCTTCTTCAATACCTATCAGGGAGTGAAGGAAGTTGATCCCGTGATCGTGAACAACGCGCGGATGCTCGGCGCGACAGAGCGGCAGTTGATCCGGCATGTGCTGATTCCGAGCGCACTCACGTGGATCTTCTCGAGCCTGCACATCAGCATCGGATTCGCGATCATCTCGGTGGTGGTCGGCGAATACCTCGGCGCATCGCGCGGGATCGGCTATGTGATCGCCCAGGCGGAAGGAGTATTCGACACGACCGGGGTGTTCGCGGGGATGACGGTGCTGGCGGCGGTGGTGCTGATGGTGGGGGCGGGAGTGAACCGGCTGGAACGGTGGTTGCTGCGGTGGAAGCCGCGGGTCGAGCAGCGGACGCAGCAGAGTTAGTAGGATGCGAGCCGAGGTGGGATTTCGCCGAGAAAGCGATGGAAGTGACGATGCGGATTCCAGACGATGTTGCACAACGGCTGATTGACGCCGGCGCATCGGACCTCTCCCAACTCGCGCTCGAAAGCTTGGCGGCAGACCAGTATCGCAGCGGCCACCTGACAAAAGCGGAACTCCAGCGGATGCTCAAGATCTCCACCGGCATTCACCTGGATGGTTTCCTCGAGGAGCGCGGCATCTACGAGGGATACACGGTCGCGTGCTGGTGCCCGAGACTGTCGTGGCGGAGTTGCGATACCCCGGTCTTTCCGGTCCGATCCGGAACTGGGCCGAGTGTTTCCCTGAGTGGACCGAGGTTCGCGGCTCTTCGTTCGCAAGTGAAGAACCGCTTGGGAGCCCTCGGCCTCGGAGAGCGTGGCGCAATCGAGCTCGCGGTGGAATCGACGAATCCACTTCAGTTGATCGACGATCGCGCACGAGTACGCACCGCCACCATAAGGGCATCGAAACGACGCTCGGTTCATATTCATGATGCGGCAACCTGATTCGGCGCTACGGCAGAGCTGGACTGCGGACTCTGGATGCGCTTCAGCTTCCGCAGCCATCGACCTTTGCCGTACAGGCGTAGTCAGCGCCATGGTAACCTCGGACCGTCGGCTGCTCGATGTCGCCAAGTTGTGTGGGTGTCCCTCACTCGACCCCGCCGTGCCAGACCTGACCGCGTAGCGCGGAACGACTATGCGCACCGCACCGGTATAAGCTATGAAGTCATGAAGCGCCGCATCTTCCTCATGTCCGGAGCGGCCGCCGCCGCGGCCACATATGCCCCCAAGAACAAGTACAAGGCCGTGATCATCGGCGACACCGGCCACGGAAACTACGGGCACGGCTGGGAGATGACCTGGGCCGCGATCCCCGCGGTGACCGTCTCCGCCGTCGCCGATCCCGATCCGGAAGGGGGCGCGAAAGCGCGTGAGCGTTGCGGCGCGGCGAAGGTCTATCGGGACTATCGTGAAATGATCGCGCGGGAGAAGCCTGACATTGTTACGATTTGCCCTCGCTGGTGCGACAAGCGCATGGAGATGGTCAAGGCGGCGACCGATGCGGGCGCGCATTTGGTGATCGAAAAGCCGCTTGCCGCGACTCTCGAGGAGGCACGGCAGGTGACTGCGATGATCGAGCGGAAACGCCTGAAGGCGGCCATCGGCCACACCGCGCGCGCGATGTCGGTCAGCTCCGGCGTACGCCGAATGCTCGAAGCGGGTGAATTCGGCGACCTGCTCGAAATCCGCGGCCGCGGCAAGGAAGACAAACGCGCGGGCGGTGAGGACATGATCGTGCTCGGCACACACGTCTTCGATCTCATGCGTTTCTACGCGGGCAATCCGAAGTGGGTGTTCGCGCATGTCACCGAGCGCGGCCGCGAGCTCGACCGCTCGATGATGCGCCGGGCCAGTGAACCGGTGGGCCAGGTGGGCGGCACTGACATCGCGGCGATGTTCCTTTTCGAAAACGGAGTCCACGGATACTTCGGATCGAAGGCCAGCAACGTCACCACGGGCCGCCGCTTCGGCGTCACGCTCGCGGGCAGCAAGGGCTGGACCTACGTTCCGCTCAACAACGTTCCGAGCCTCCCGCCGTTCGTGATGCGTAGCGCGGCGTGGGTACCCGAAAAGGATGAACCGTGGGAGCGGGTCGACTACGCGCCCGGAACCAAGCCCGCCACCCGCGAAGGCACCAATCATCTCACGGGAATCGATCTGATCGAGGCGATCGAAAAGGATCGCGAGCCGTTGTGCAGCGCGCGAGACGGCCTGTGGACGCTCGAAATGGTGGAGGGGATTTACCGTTCGCAGCTCGGCGGCAAGAGGGTCGATTTCCCGCTCGCGTAGGCCTCGAGCACCTCGGCCACGTCGCGGGCTGGGCCGTGCACTCGCGGGAGCAGATCTTCGCAATCGCCGCTCTCTCACCTGTAAGCGGACTCAGTGTCGCGAACTCGCGGACAGAGGTTGGTCAGCACGTCGCGTTGGCCGTTCCGCGTGATGACGATACACCCGCGAGCAGGCGCACCACGGCTTGGAGATGCGCCATCGCGCAAGGATGAGTGGCGCCGCGCCCTTCGATCTCGCTGATCGTGGGATGAGCGAGCGCGGCCAACTCGACTGGATTCGACGACTCGGGTATCGCGCGGCCATACCAGCAGCGGAGCACGCGAGCACGGTCCCATGCTCTTATTACGACGAGAGATTTGTGGCGCGTGCGCGATCACTTTGTTTCGATCCTACGCGAGAATGCAGAAGAATTCGTGCAGACGCAGCCGGCCGAAGCCGAGGCGCGGGGTGGTGATGTCGTCGCGCGCCGCGTGGCGGAACTCTTCGATTTCGTGCGTCTCGCGCAGCGGTCCATGGCCTGGCGCGGAAACGAACTTGCCCGCGTGCTCGAACAGTTCGCCCCATCTCAGGTGGAGGGCCAGATCATGTGCGCGAGCGCATCGTTGGTGCAAGCGAATGCGCCGCCCCGCGCCCGGCGGACCGCGGCTCGCGACGCGGCGGCCAGCTTGATCGCGAGTTCGCCGAGACGATACGCGTTGTGATGCCGGTCCTGCGCGGGCTTCGCGTTTTCCACCCGCGTGTTCAACTGCACCAGGGGAACGGCCGTTCCATCGTCGTAGAATTGCATATCCATGTCCGCGAACGCCTCCGCTCAGTCCGCCTACGCCTCCGCTCCGCCATCCGGACAGCCCGGCGCGTTGCACGTGTTGCGCGTACTCTACCGGCTCGCGATCCCGTACCGCCGCCAGTTCGCCGTGATCATGCTGCTGGCGTTTCTCGCCACAGCCGCCGATCTGGCGCAGCCGCTGATCTACAAGGACGCGATCAACGATGTCACGGGGCTATTCACCGGACAGTCGCAGAGCGCCGCGGAGACTCTACGTCGCCTTCTCATCGCGGTCAGCCTGCTGTTCGTCTCCGGCACGTTCGGATACTTCTGCTCGCAGAGGTCCGACTTCCTCAGTTCGGCCGTCGCCAGCCGCATGGAGTCGGACCTGATCGTCGATACGTTCGGGCACGTGCTTCGATTGCCGCTTTCATTCTTCGCGCGGAGGCCGAGCGCGGCGCTCGCCAAGCGGATCGATCAATCGGACGAAGTCTCGCCCATCATCCATGCCTTCTCCCAGCAGATCGCGCCGGAGATCATCCGGCTGGTGGCGATCTGCGGGATCATGTTCGCGCAGAACTGGGAGATGGCGCTCGTGTCGGTGTCGCTGCTGCCGCCTTATCTCTGGATCTCGCGCCGCGCCGCGCTGCGGCTGCGTACGGGTCTCGTGCCCTATCACGAGATGTGGGAAAACATCTCCGCGCGCATCACCGACGCGATCGGCGCGGTGAAGACAGTGAAGCTGTCGGGCGCTGAAAAGCGCGAGGAGACACGCCTGCGCGGCGAATCGAGGGCCGCGTACGACCTCTATCTCGGCCGCATCAAAACCTCGCAGGGCTACTATCTGTCACAGGTGGTGCTGAGCAACCTCAGCCGTTCTCTCCTGCTCGGATATGGTGGATGGCTGGTGTTGCAGCATCGGCTCACGCCCGGCGACGTGGTGATGTTCGCCGCCTATCTCGATCGCCTTTACTCGCCCATCGATTCGCTCAACGGCATGATGGTGAACCTGCAGAACAACATTGCCGCTCTCGGCCGCGCGATCGTTCTGCTCGATCAAGGTCCGCCGGAACAGGAGGGCGACGACATCCCGCCGGGCCCGGGAATGGTCGAGTTCCGCGACGTTCGATTCAGCTACAAGGAAGGTGTCGAAGTTCTTCGTGGCCTGAATTTCTCGATCGCGCCCGGCACGATCACCGCGATCGCGGGACCGTCTGGAGCGGGCAAGACCACCGCCGCGGATCTTTTGTTGAAGCTCTTCGAACCCGACTCGGGCGAGATCCTGCTCGACGGACATCCGCTGTCGAAGGCCGGACCGGCGGCGGTTCGCCGAACCGTTGGTGTCGTCGCGGTGGATGGCGCCGTGTTCCGCGGAACCATCGCGGACAACATCCGCTACAAACGCCCGGACGCGACGGCTGCGGATGTGCGCGAGGCGGCGCTCGCCGCCGGACTCGGGCGCGTGCTCGCCTCCCTTCCGGATGGCCTCGAAACCGAGATCGGGGAGCGCGGTGTCGGACTGTCGATGGGCGAGCGTCAGCGCGTCCAGATCGCTCGCATGCTTGCGGACAAGCCGCGTCTGCTCGTGCTCGACGAAGCCACCGCGAATCTCGACTATGCCACCGAGAACGAAGTTCGCCAGGCGCTCGCGCATTTGTCGCCCAGGCCCACGATGCTCGTGATCGCGCATCGATATACCATGATCCGCGATGCCGATCACGTGATCGTGTTGAAGTCGGGCGAAGTGCTCGAACAAGGCTCTCCAGAGGAGTTGCTCGCGCGCGGCGGATGGTTCGCGGAGTTGGCCCAAGCCGGCGCCACCGATCCGGCACCGCCGGCGCCGGCCGCCGAAGAAGAGGAAGAGGCGTGATCGCCCGTTTGGCCTTGGCGATCGCGCTCATCGGCGGTGCGTGGATTCGCCTGGCACAAGTCGAAACAAAGAGCCTCTCGCATCCGGAGATGTGGGCGCCGCTGATTGCGGTGCCGTGGGAACTGGCCGATCCGGGCATGCGGGCGACGCTTTACGAAGCCGTCGTGCATAACCTGATGGCGGACACCCATCCGCCCGGATACACGATCGCGATGTGGCTGTGGATGAAGATCGCCGGGACTTCGGTGTGGGCCTTGCGCGCGCCATCGATCGTGTGCGGACTCGCATCGATCTGGCTGCTGTTCGCAATCGCGCGCCGGATGGGAGCGCACGCCCCTTGGCTCGCTCCGCTTTTGCTTGCTTTCAATGGATATGCCGCGATGTGGAGCACGGCGGCCCGGATGTATGCGCCCGCGATGTTCGCGGTGCTGCTCGCGACGTGGATGCTGATGCTGCTCGAGGAGCGCTGGCTCGACTGGCTCGCGGTGCTCTACGCGCTGGTACTCGTGGCCTGTTGTTCGCTGCATGTCTATGGCTGGATCTTCGTGGGCACGCACCTGCTGTGGAGCGCGTCGCGAAACCGGGGCGCGGCCTGGTGGCAGTTGCTGGCGATGATCGTGGCATCGCCGCTGCTCGCCTTCGCTGCGTATCAGAGCTTTCATCCGGTGGCCGAACTCGCCCGCAATCCGGTGCCGTTCCTCGTGGCTCTCGCGGGTTTCGGAATGGCACTGCCGTCGCCGGAAATCGTGGATGTGTTCGATCCGGCCAGCGAGCCCCTGCCGTGGAATGGCGCGGTGTCGGCGATCGCCGCCGCGGCGGGCGTGTTCCTCGCCTGGGCTGGATGGCCCACCCGCTGGCCGGCCGCGACTCGCCCTAAAGGATCTCAATCAGCGAAGTGGTTCATGCCCGCCGCCGCGTTCTCGTGCGCCGTCGTATGGATCTTCGTCTCGCGCATCGCCAATCCGCACGAGGGTATCGGCATGGCACAGAGCGCCAGCGCAATCCCGTGGCTGCTCGCCTCGGCTTGGGCCATCGTTCCACGAATCATCCCGCCCGCGCACGGATGGCCAACGCCGCATTTCTGCCTTGCCGCGGGAATCGCGATGCTTTCGGTGACCACCCTCGCCTTCCCGATCGCAACGGCCCGCGGGGTGCAATTGTTCTCACCCTTCGTCCTCCTCCTGATCGCCGAGGGGATCGGGCGGATCGCGCGCCACCGGCCATGGACCGCTCCCGCGCTCGCGGCCGCCTTGCTGGCGATCTGCTGGTTGAGCGTCAGCGGACTGGCCGCGCGGCAAGTGGATCCGATCGATTTCCGGAGCTTCGCGCGCGAGGTGGAGCCGCACCTTCAGCCGGGAGACACGATTCTCTGGCGCCGAGGGTGGGATTCTACTCCGATGCTCTTCCATCTTCCACCAAGCCGTTTCCGCTACTCGACTGCCTGCGCCGAGAGCGCGCGGATCTGGGAGTTCCGGCTCTACGATCAGCCGCTGCCGCAGGCGCTCCAAGCTT
Organism: uncultured Acidobacteriota bacterium; assembly: GCA_902825945.1. GTDB lineage: Bacteria > Acidobacteriota > Terriglobia > Bryobacterales > Bryobacteraceae > SYLY01. The sequence continues at coordinate 25,839 of CADECY010000033.1, read as the reverse complement.
GCGTCGCCGGACGCGAACCCGAGATCGTCGTCCAGCGCGGATCCGCTATCGCGATTCGCTACCGCGCGCCAGCGCCGTCTGGCGCATCGCCTCGCCCTCCGCAATGAGTGCGCGGCTCTCGGCCTGCGGCAGTTGTTTTCCGAGAGCCACGAGATGCGCCGCGAGTTGGAGATGCGGGCGCCGGAAAGCCTTCCGTTCGATTTCGATGGCGCGCCTCAGCGATTCGGTGGATCCGTCGAGTGCCAGCGCGCGTGCGAAGTCCGGGTGATTCTCCTGTCCCAAGGCCCGGCGGATCTCGATGGCCTTTTGCCGGAACTCGAGGCTGGTTTCCACGGCATTGAGGCGCCGATAGGAGCCGGCGCAGAGTTCCGCGATGTGAGCAGCGTGACCCGACTTCGCGACCGGCAGACTCGCGATCGCGTCCCAACTCGCCTGGCAAGTTGCCGGGTCCTCTGTGAGAGCTTTCCACAACAGCAGGTCGCGGTGCTTCGGGCCAATCACTGGTTCGGCATCGGCCGCGAGCTTTTTCCAATCCCCGGACCCCAGCTTTCCCGATAGCTGCGCCATTTCGAGTTGAACGGCACGCAGGCGAAGAAAGTCCGCGTGACGCTCTCCCCACACGCGCCTTCCCAGCGGAAGCGCATTGTCGAGCAACCGCCTGGCCTCGGCGTAGCCGCCGTTGCGCAACAACATCCGGGCGTATCGCCCGGTTTGTCGAATCGTGAAGGGATGATCGGCGCCGAGAAGGCGCGTCCTTCGCGCGATGACATCGCTCGCCTCCGCTTCTGCTTTCGCAAATCCGCCGGTCTCCTGGAGCAAATCGGCGAAGTTGGCTCGCATCGTCAGCACTTCGGTCTGTTGCGAAGGAATCGGGGAAGCGATTGCCACGGCCTCCTGCTGGTAGCCGAGCGCTTTTGCCACGCTCCCGGTGTCGCTTTCGAGGAGGGCGAGATTGTTCAGTGCGTGCGCCAGTTCGTGCGACTCCGGAAAGTTTCGCCGTAGTCCCTCCACCGATTCGATCAGGCGGGCTCGCGCTACATCGTAACGTCCGCGCAATCGCTGGATTTCGGCCACGTGCCGGAGGAGCCCCAGCGTGCTCTCACTCCCGGGCCCCGAAACGGTACGCTCGATTTCGAGTTGCCGCTCATACAATTCGGAAGACTGGTCCAGCAATCCCAACTGCTGATAGGCTTGGCCCATGGTCTCGAGGAGCTTCGCCTTGGCGGCGGGAAGCAAGCTTTCATCCGCCAGCAAACGCCGCGAACCTTGGTCGAGCAAGTCCCTTGCGGTGATGGTTGCACCGCGAGCCTCCCGCGGATCGGCGGAGGCAAAAAGGGAGGCAAGAAAGCCGGAGACGCGCTCAGCGCGCAGGCGCTCGGCCTGGGCCACGTCACGCTCCTGAGCAGCCCGCGCGGCGAACACCGCCAGGCTGGCGCCAAATCCGATGACCGTGACCGCGAATACCACACCGGCGGAGACACCGAACCGGTGCCGCTGAACGAACTTGCGCAATCGGTAGCGGCGATCGCCCTGCCGCGCGACAACCGGGAATCCGTCGAGATAGCGCTGAACATCACGGGCAAAGGCCTCCACCGATTCATAGCGCGCCGCCGGCTCTTTGCGGATCGCGCGCGCGACAATCGCGTCGAGATCCAGCCGCCGGTCACGCCCGAGCCCCCGCACCAGGCCTGCCTCGATCTCGCTTGGGCGGCGCGCCTCCGACGCCATGATCGCCCGCTCGGTCTCGAACAGGCTCGCCGACGCCGGCGCGAACGGACGGGCACGCGTCAGCAGCTCATACAGGATCACGCCGAGACTGAAAATGTCGGCCGCCGCCGTGATGCGATCGCCGCGAATCATCTCGGGGCTCGCGTAGCCGGGCGTGAGCGCGCGATCCGCGGGTGCCGTGAGGGTCATGCCGGGAGCGGAATCGGCCCGTTCGATGCGGGCGATCCCGAAGTCGAGCAGCTTCACGCGGCCTTCGCGATCCACCATGATGTTGGAGGGCTTCAAGTCACGATGGATCACCATGTGGCGGTGCGCGTGTTGGGCCGCTTCGCATACGCCGAGGAAGAGCCGCAGACGCTGTTCGATGCTCAGCGCGCGGGCTTCGGCATGACGGTCGATCGATTCGCCGTCCACGTATTCCATCACGAGATACGGGGCGCCAGACTCAGATACGCCTCCATCGAGCAGCCGCGCGATGTTCGGATGTTCGAGGCTCGCCAGAATCTGCCGCTCGTTGAGGAAGCGCCGCAGGAAGGCACCGCGCTGTTCGACCCCCGCGCGAATCAGTTTGATAGCCACCTGCTTCTGATACTGATCATCGGCCCGCTCGGCGAGATAGACCGCTCCCATGCCGCCCTGCCCCAGCCGGCGGATCGTACGATACGGCCCGATCATCCGGCCCTCGGCCCCTGCTTCGATCAGTCCCCCGGCCTCCGCGCCGATCGCTTCGAGGACGAGATCGCGCGTCTCGTCTTCGGAAAGCAGGGCTTCGATCTCGGCTTGCAACGCTGCGTCTCCGTCGCAAGCCGCGTCGAGAAACCTTCCGCGTTCGGCGCCAGACAGATCCGATGCCGCGTGGAAGACCTCCTCGATCCGCTTCCACCGGGCTGGATCCACGCGCTACGCCCCGGCCGGCTGGGCCGGTTCGCGCAACTGTTGCCGCATCCACGCCTTGGCGAGCTTCAATTCGCGGAACAGCGTGGCTTCGGAGACTCCGAGGGCCTCAGCCGCCTCGGGCCCAGTCAGTCCGCCAAAATAGACGAGCTCGAGCGCGCGGCTTTTTCGCCCGTCGAACTGGTCGAGCCGGGCCAGAAGGTCGTCGATCACGATGACGTCCACGCCGGAGTCCGGCGAGACGATCACCGCTTCATCGAGAGTCACGGGGCGTACTCCGCCTCCGCGTTTGGCGCGCTTGCGCGAGCGCGCATGATCGACGAGAATCTGGCGCATGGCGCGCGCGGCGATCGCGAAGAAGTGCCCCCGGTCGGCAAAGTCGCAGCCGGAGCCGGCGAGCTTGAGATAAGCCTCGTTGACGAGCGCGGTGGTTCGAAGCGTCTGATCCGGCCGCGCCGAACGCAGGCAGGAGGACGCCATGGCCTCGAGTTGGGAATGAATGAACGCGATTAGCGCGTCGAAAGCGCTCTTGTCCCCTTCGCGTGAGCGGCGGAGCAGGGCGGTGACGTCACCCGGTGCCGGGTAGGCTGAACCGTGCATGAGTCTCCAGGGACTCTATTCTACGTCAACGTGACGGCGGCCCTGCGGCGGGCGACGATCGGTTGATGCGCGATCTTGCGGGCCAGCCGCCAGGCAAGCGCCTCCACCTCCGCCCATTCGCGATCGGCCAGCGCGCTGAGCTTGCGCCGCGCCCGCGCGAGCTCTTTTTCGCGCCATTCGTCGCAGGCGCGCGCCATCTCGGCGAGATCGGCTCGCGCCGAGCGCTCGCGGCATCTTCGGATCAACAGGGGCACCTCGGTTCGCACGGCCAAATCGGCCTGGCGCGCCGCCTGCTGGCGAATCTGGAGGCCCGGCGCGGCCGCGCGTTGAATGTCGTCGAGGTCGATCAGCGAAACCGCTGGTAGCTCACGCACTTCCGGCGCGACATTGCGCGGGACCGCCAGATCCACCAACAGCAGATTTCGTTCGAGCCCTCGCAGGTGTTCCGGCAGAATGACCGGATGGGGCGCCGCGCAAGCACAAAAGACGATGTCCACTTCCCGCAGCATCGGATAGATCTTGTGGTAGTCCACCGGGCAGGCTCCGTGAGCTTCGCCGAACGCGACCGCGCCCGAAAAGGTACGGTTGGCGACATGGATCGTGGAAATTCCACGCGCTCGAAGCTGGCGCGCGAGAATTCCGGACATCTTGCCCGCTCCGATCAGCAGGACGGATGGATCCGCGCGGTCACACTCCGCAAGCGCGAGTTCGGCCGCGAGATGACTCACCGACGTGCTGCCCTGACCCAACCCGCAGTTCTTGCGCACCTTTTTGGCAGCCCCCATGAGCCGCGGAATCAGAAATCGCAAGACTGGACCGGCGGTTCCCGCCGCTTCCGCCGCCTGCCAGGCTGTGTTCAACTGACCGAGAATTTGCGGTTCCCCGAGCGCGATCGATTCCAGCCCACAGGCCAGCCGCAGCAGGCGCTCCACGGCCGCGTCGCCATGCCATTCCAATGGCTCGATCCCGCCAGGAAACAGCCCGCCCGGCATCGTTCCCTCCGAGACGAGAATCCACTCGACACGGTTGCACGTCGAAACCACCATCGCTTCCGACACGCCGGGCTGACGGCATGCGCCACGCAGTCTCGCCTCGATCTCTCCTGGCGCAACGGCGGCAAGCTCTCGATCCGCGACACCGGCTCGCTTGTGATCGACACTCAGAATGTGAAGGACAGAGATCTCCACGAGATTCTGATCGGACACCAGCGAACGCTTGGATAGCGCAATCGCCTCGCCCCTGCTCGGATTTGGATACTTACGCCCTCCGGGCTAGGCCGTGATTTTTTGGGGGCACCCGAGAAAAACGCTGACGGATCCATGACGGTCGTGGTAAACTGGAGGTGTTGTCCTTCGGGACCGATGCGGGGACGTAGTTCAGTTGGTTAGAACGCCGGCCTGTCACGTCGGAGGTCGCGGGTTCGAGCCCCGTCGTCCCCGCCATTTTCAGTAGTCATCCTTTCGTGGTATCTCTGGCGCTCCTTTCGGGAGCGCCATTTTCGTCAGTACGCCACTCCGAGGATGGCGCCTTCCACCGAATGAGCGGCGATGTTGAAGGCCGCCTCATCCAATCCGCGCATCCACCGGACGGCGGCGAGAACCTGCGCCTTGTCCTTCGGTCGAGCGGCCCTCGGCGGTAACGCCAGCATGGAAGGATAGATCTCGGCGAAAACCACTTGCTCCCCTCGCCAGTCTTCAAAAGGCCACACCGCCGAGCGGGGCGTCCGTTCCCGGAGCCGCAGCAAACGGGGGATCCCGGTCAGCATCTGGCTGCCTACCGAACCCGTCGTGTAGAGCTTCCAGGGTGGCTGAATCCCGGGGACACGCCGGTCACACGCGCGGAACTCGGAGATCCCGTCCGGAAGCGGAGTCTTGCGGGCGGAAAGATGCGCGCACCCGGCACTGGCGGGACATCCCCAGAACGGCGACGCCCGGCCCGAGATCTCGCGATTCCACGCTGCGGCAGCTTCGAAGCGGTTGTTCGAATTGTCGTCGTGGTCGATCACACGGCGGCCGATTTCCCGCCACACATCGATCCATGTTCGCGCACCGATCGCGGTGGCGAAACCCGCAGGATAGCCGAAGGAGAAGTCGAACCCGGCGAGCACTCGTCCGCGCCTGCGCGCGATGAGACGCTCGAGCAGAGCGCATGCTTGGCCGCGAGTCGAAGGATTCCAGGTCCGCGAGCCACGGGCGATCCAGATGCTGTCGGCGCCCGTGCGGGGTGTCGCGGCCGCGCTCCAATCCACCGCGATGTAGTCATCGAATAGTCCTGCGCGCTGAACCACAGAGCCGAGTTTAGCGCTGGGTTCAGCCTTGTGCGCTTGAATCGAGGCCGGCCATGGGCGTATGATGGCTCCCGTGCGCTTCGCCATCCCGCTCGTATTGTCCCTGACACTCTCCGCCGCCGAATGGACCCGGTTCCGCGGACCGAACGGCTCCGGCATCGCCGAAGGTTCTCCGCTTCCGGGCGAGATCGGTCCGGCCAGCAACGTTCAATGGAAGACGGCGATCCCGATGGGCAAGTCGTCGCCGGTGGTGACGGCGACGCACATCTTCCTCACCGCGCATGACCAAGGCAAGCTCTACACGCTGGCGCTCGACCGCAAGTCCGGCAAGATTCTCTGGCGGCGCGAGGCACCAGGCCATCGCGACGAAAAGAGGCACAAGCTGAACGATCCGGCTTCGCCGAGCGCGGTCTCCGACGGCTCGAACGTCTTCGTGTTCTTCGCGGGCTTCGGACTCGTCTCCTACACGAGCGACGGCGCTGAACGATGGCGCCAGCCGCTCGGTCCGTTCACCAACTTCCACGGGATGGGCGCGTCGCCCGTGCTGGCGGACGGCAAGATCCTCATGATCTGCGATCAGGATCAGCAGGCCTTCCTGGCCGCGTTCGATCAGAAGACCGGCAAGCAGGTGTGGCGCGCGGAGCGGCCCGAGATGGTCCACAGCTTCTCGACGCCAATTGTCTACAGGAATCGCGGCGGCCGCACGGAACTCATCGTGCCCGGCTCCTACCTCATGACATCCTACGATGTCGCTACCGGCGAGTTGCTGTGGAAGATCCGCGGACTCACCTATCAGGTGAAGTCGGTGCCCGTGATCCAGGACGACATCCTCTACTTCAACGGCTGGGCACCCGGCGGCGAGCCGAGCGAGCGGATCGAGTTGCCCGAATTCGCCGAGATGGTGAAGACGCACGACAAGGACGGAGACCGCAAGCTTTCGAAGGACGAGGTCCCGAAGAATTGGCATCCCGGCAATTGGGAAATGCAGGATCTCGACAAGGACGGACTGCTCGACGGCAAGGACTGGCAATACTATCGCCAGCGCCGCACGTCGTCGAACGCCACCATGGCGGTTCGCCTCAACGGCAAAGGCGACATCACCGATACGCACGTGATGTGGCGCTATGACAGGTCGCTGCCCGATGTCCCCGGCGTACTGCTCTATCGGGGTGTGCTCTATCTGATTCGCAACGGCGGAATCCTGCAAACGCTGAATCCGGCAACGGGGAAATCGATCAAGCTCGGCCGGCTCTCGCACGCGATGGACGAATACTACGCGTCACCGGTGGCGGGCGACGGCAAGATCTATCTGATCAGCCGCGACGGCAACGTCACCGTGCTGAAGCCGGGCGGCGAATGGGAGGTCGCGGCGAAGAGCGAATTGGGTGAAGAGGTGTTCGCGACGCCCGCGATCGCTGACGGGCATATCTGGGTGCGGACGGCCACGGCGTTGTACGATTTCGCACGGCCTTGAGGTTCGGCGGCGACTGGGTTGAACTCGAATCGCGGCTTGGCCTCAACTTGGCTACGATCCGGAGGGCGCAAGCGAACACGCTGGATCGGCGCCGCAAGTTGACGGAATCTTTCGAGTCGCTCGGCTCCGCCGATACCAGCTTGGTGTTTTTCGGTTCAGTTCCTCGCCATGAGATGACTTCTGGAAGCGATCTCGACTGGATCTTCTTGATCGACGGCCACCCACAAGAGTACTGCGGGCGACAGTCCCATGGATCGTTCAGCTTCTTCACGTCCGAGAACCGAACCCTGTTCGTGGCGAGGGTGTCGCTCAGCCACTCCCAGTGTTCGGGCTTGCTTAGCTCCTGATGGTGATACAGCTTCTTGACGCCGTTCTCAGCGGCTCTTTTCATGGAATGATTCTCGCACGGGCTCTCCTGTTGCCGCCGCTGGTCCGACGGTCCCTCCGTTGGCCTTGCCGTGAGCCTGTTCAGCGGAGATCGGCGACTCGATCAAGTCGCCGCCGAGAGCTTGCACTGCTTCGCGCTTCGCCGCCATGCGGACGTGGGAGTAGTGGTCGAGCATCTTCCGCGACTTGTGGCCCGCGATGCTCTGCATGGCCGCGTCCGAGATCCCGGCCTCGGCGAGTTCGGTGATGCTCTGATGCCTCAGGTCATGGAAACGGAATCCCGAGAACGGCTTCGCCGCGCGCTTGCGTGCGTCCTCGGGATCGGCGCCTGACGCCTTCGCCGCTTCCGCCGCCTTCACCAGACTGCGCCACGCGGTCCTGAAGCCGACTTGTGGCCGGCTCAAATCGATTCGGCCAGACTCGCAAGCCGGGAAGACCGGATGCTCCGTCCCGCCACCTCCGAACGCTTCCGCGCGCTGCCGGAGCTTCGCGAACGCGGCGAGCGTTCTTGATTGAGCGGGATCGAGCGGTGTCCGGCCTCGGTCTTGCTTCGCCGGATCGAGAGCACGCCCTCGAAGAGATCGACATCCGCCCATCGCAGGTTCAGCACCTCGACCTTTCTGCGCTCACGACCGCCGCCATAAGCCCCGCTGATAGTTGCGGCCCGACCTCAACAGTAACCCGTCCTATATTCTCCCCGGCCAAAGCGCTCGCTCATTGCGGCAACCAACGACGGCTGCTGGCTCTGAGGTCAACTCGCCGAGCGCCCTCAATCGCTGTGGTCGACCGGATGGTCTGGCGATTCTTCAGCCCCAAAATCACCTGCGTCGAGCCAGTGTCCGGTGTTCACTGGCGAAACATCGCACCCAGCCACTTCCAAACGATCTCTCAGTTTTGCCCGCGCTCCCGCTTCATTCATGTCGACGATGTTTCGGCCGAAAACGTCGCTGAACTGGCGGGTCTTGCCGAAACCGACGAGAACCGTACTTTTTGGAAACACGCCAAACGCCATGCCAGCCTCGAATATCACGTTCGGACGCGCCTGTGGCGTTAGCTCTCTTTCGTCGAGGCCGTCCGACTCTTGCAGGTAGCGTGTCCCGCAGCGTGCAAGATCATCTCCGGTGAGAAGCACAATCGCCGCGTGGGCTCGCTTGAACCCAGCTTCGAGAACCTCACCCGTGTAGGGAGTTGGCTTCCCGGTGAAGGCAATCGCCTGCTCCCACTCCAATGGCTCCAATCCGATGGCAATGAGAAGATCGAACATCGCCTTCCTCGCGCGCGTATTCCTACCGTGAACAACCCAGACGGCTTTCCGGTTGTTGTCGTCCCGTCGAGATTGGGCCTGTTGTTGCTGGGTGAGGTTCGTCAATTGATGCTCCTTCTCCAGAACGGCGACCTCTCGCGCGGCAGTCTCTTTCAGTTTCTCCACCTCCCGCTGATCAGCAACGTGCATTGGGTCGAGCCATGCGATTCCACGGCTCGAAGCAAGGCGGACGTGGCTGTCCTGGACCGATTGAAACACTGCATCGATCTCCCTGCTAATAAGCGTTTCAAGGCGCGCGAACTGATCAGGGGTGCCCAACTCCGGGTACTTTGCCAACGAATCGCGGCGCAGCCTAATCCTCGTGCTTGTGACCCACTTGGCTCGCTCAATGCACGTTGGCCTCAGCCTTGCGAGAATCGTGCCAGATTTGATATCACTCAAACTGGCCTGTTCACGGATAGCAAGCTCCGCCCTCAAAGAGTTTTCCTTGAACGCCTCCTGCTCTTTGCGGTAGGCGTGCTCTTCCACATCCAGCATCGCCTCGATCCGAGTCTTGTCCATCGTTCGTAGGCTATATTCTAATACAATGCGGTGATCCGCACGCTTTCGAAGCCGATCCCGATTCCGCGCTCCCGTAGCCCGCGCCGAGCGAGCCCAACTCACGCTTCCAGCGGATCGTTCGTGCGTCTTCTTGCGCTCCCGCCGGACGCTCGCAATGACTCGCGAGATGATCGCCGACCTCCGCAGCGAGTATTTCGACGCCTTTGAAAGCCGGACGGAAGGGGAAGGCACGTTGGGTCAAGGTCCGCCACTACATCGCCATCGCCCGTGCGCTGACCTTGGACCGACTGCTCGGCGTGGTCGCTGACTACGTGATGCGCCGTCGGCAAGCTAGCGGTTCTCGGGGGCTGCTGAAGGGCGCTTGTGACGCAACTTGTGACGTAACCCCCCGTACGATCCCCGATTCTCCCCATTGCTCAGGATGCTCAGGATTGCTCCCGGATGGGCGCTTCAGGCCGAAACTCACTGATTCGTGTACACTTGAGAACAATCGTGTGAAACGTGGAGAAACTCGCCCGCTCAACTTGGGCGCAGGGGGGCGCGTGTTCGACTCACGCCGCCCCGACCAAACGTTTCAAGGATTTCGAGGAGATCCAGCTATCCCTCGAAACTGCCTTGTGACGTGATTTGTGAGGTAACTGTTGCGGGGATGGTGCCGTATGTCGGAGCGAACGCTGAGGAACTCGCTCACGCCGCCCGACCAATGAATCGAGGGGATGCGGATCGGCCCGATCACGGCCGGTCGGCCAAGTGATCGTATCCAGCGATCCGAGCCGGCTTTCCATCCAAGTAAACCTCGCTCACGGGCCCAGTCGCGATTTCGCCGATCCGCGTCAGCGCCAATCCTTCCCATGACGGCGGAATCTCGACCGCTGCGGGAGCCGTGAAGAGCAACTCGTAGTCCTCGCCATCCCGCCATGCCTCGGCGTGCGTGACTCCCGGCCACAAAGGAAGCTTCGAACCGATCTCCGCCGCCACACCGGACGCCAGGCACAGCCGGTGCAGGTCGAGCGACAGTCCATCGCTCAGATCCATGCAGGCCGACGCCTTGCCGCGAAGCCACTGCCCCAGTGCGAGACGCGGCTGGGGGCGCGCGTGGCGGGTCCAGCCGGCCGGGAAGTCCGGGCCTTTCCTGCGTCCATACTCCGAACCTCCGAGAAGGCCCGAAACATAAATCCCATCCCCTGGTTTGGCACCGGATCGCGGCAGTGCCTCGCCGTGAGGCACGGTGCCAATCACCGTTACGTCGCACGTGAACAGATTCGTCCGCGAGGTGTCACCGCCCACCAGCGCGCTCTGGAACTCATCCGCCGCCTCGGCCGCGCCGCGCATGAACTCGAGCGCCCACCTCTCCTGTGTTTCAACGCCCCACGCGGTCGAAATTAGGTGCCAGCGCGGTTCGCCGCCCATTGCCGCGATGTCGCTCAGTGCGCGCGCCACCGCCCGGTAGCCGGCTTGGCGCGCGGTGAACTTCCCGAAATCGAAGTGGACCCCCTCGATGAACATGTCCGTCGAGACCAAAAGATCGGGGCCACCGCCCGGCGAGGCGAGGATCGCGCAATCATCCCCGATTCCCTGAATCACTCCGGGGCCGCCGCGCGTCATGTTCCGCAACGCCGCCACCCACGCGCGCTCGTCCACGGGGTTACTCGATCACGAGTCCGCTCGGCAGCTCTTCGCCGAAGATGCGCGCGAGCGAAGTGGCATCGCGCGAAGCCTTTCCTTCGAGCAGCGCGAGCAGGCGCCCGGCATCCTTGTGTCCTTCGATGACGCGCCGCGCGATCGCGACCGATGCGGGCGGCAGGTCCCGGTAGGAATCGCCCGTGCGGCGCGCGATCAGCGCCAGCGTCTCGCCGGCTTGCGGCACTTTGCCCAATCCGTCGACCCAGCGTGCAACCGTCGCGGCCGGCAACACCTGATTCGCCGGACCATGGAACAACTCGCGTGCGCCCAGCCGGCCCAGGCACCAGAGTTCGCTGTCGCGGAAATCGCCCGCCTGCACACGCTTGATCAGCGCATCGCCCAGTTCGGTGCGCGTGGAGGAGGGCAGCAGTTCGAGCGAACAGGCGCATTTCCACATCTCACGCAGCAATGCCGAGTTCACACGGACCTTCTGATTCTTCCGCGGCAGGATCGTCGCCGCGAGGCGCTGATAGATGTCAGCCTGCTGATTGCGATTCAGGCCACCCGCCACGCGCCCCCAGAAGATCCACCACTCCGATTCGTTCTGGACGGCGTTCGAGAAGACGAGCCCGCTCGCGAAGATCCTGCGGGCCTGCTCGATGCGATAGTCGTCGCCCGGGAATCCGAATCCGGGGCGCAGGCATAAGCCGGCGAGATTCAACCAGCGCAGCTCGAGCGCGGGCGATCGTTTGCGGCCCTCGGCGAGTTCGAGGAAGACGTCCGAGAACTTGCGGATCGCGCCGAGCGGCCACGAATTGCGACCCAGCGCGAGCATCTGTTCGAGTTGGGCGGGAAGGGCTTCGGGCTCGAGCGATCCATGCTGGAACGTGTCGCGAATCGCAGCGACGGAAGCGGCCAGCGCCTCATCGCTCAGCACGGCGGCGGGCCGCGCCGGACCTTTCGCCGAGGCGGACTTGCGCAATTCGAACTGCAGCTTCCACCGGTGCTCGCTCACCTTGGAATCCGCCCACAGTTCGAGCGTCCCCACCTCGGTCAGCTTGGCGCCCAGCTTCACGGGTACGGTCCGCTCGGCGCCGGCCTTGCCGAACCGGATCACGGCGTTGAGCGGGGCGTGGCGGTGCAGGGCACCTTCCTCGAGGCCGCTCTTCGGGAAGTCGATCACCTGGCCCATCGTGTCGTCGAGCCGTGTGAGCGAGCTGAAGAGGCGGAAGGTTACGGGCTTGTTCGCCACGAGTTGGAGCCCGTCGCGATCGAGTTCGAGCACTTCGCCTTCCTGGGTGCCGCGCGGCATGATCGTCACCGCGCGAATCGAGTCCTTCGATTCGAGTTCGACGTAGTAGCTGCGCGGAAGGCCGCCGCGCACCACGAGTCCAGCGCCGGTCGAGCGAACGTAGCTGTAATAGGCCGCGCCCACCGCGACGGCGAGATCGAGGTCACGGTTCTCGAACACCAGCGGACGCTTGCCGCACCACTTTTCGAGAACATCGGTGACGCGTGTCCGCAGCAGGTCGGGTATGAAGAAGCCGCCGTTGAACAGCACCGCGTCCGGCACGACGTTGCCGGAATCGGCAAGGAAGGCGGAAAGATGGCGGGTGATCGCCGGGTCCGCCTCATAGGGCAGGCCGAGTTCGCCGAACGGACTCATCTCCTCGCGCTGAGGACGTTCGCCGCGTTCGCAGAAGGGCAGGAATCCGTCGAGCGCGAGTTCGAGCGCTTCCTCGCGCGTGATTTCGGTGCGCAGTGTTCCACCGATCAATGACCGCCCGGCGCCGAGGACGGTGATCGGCACACGATCCACCGTGGGATCGGCGAGCATCTTCTCTTTTGCCGCCGAGCATTGCCGGCGCAACGCGGTGCGCTGCCGTACCGAGAGTTGCGTCTTCAGCTTCTCTTCGGCGAGCCAGGCGAGAGTGAGGTCTAGATTGTCGCCGCCGAGCAGCAGGTGCCGGCCCACGGCGGTGCGCGTGAAGTCCACGCGGTCGCCGTCGCGATTCACGCGGATCAATGTGAAATCGCTGGTGCCGCCGCCGACGTCCACGATGAGCACGGTCTGGCCGTCGAACAGATCCTTGCGCGATTGCGAGAGGTGATTGGCGATCCATGAATAGAACGCGGCCGCCGGTTCCTCGAGCAGCGTCAGCTTCTGGATGCCCGCCTGTTTGGCGGCCTCCACGGTGAGTTCGCGGGCCTCTTCGTCGAACGAAGCGGGCACGGTGAGCACCACTTCGTTGTCGCCGAATGCTTCGTGTCCGGCCTTCTCCCACGCTTCGCGCATGGTCGAGATGTAGCGTGCCGATGCATCCACCGGACTCAGGACTCGCCCCGCTTCCGGAGCGTCGTACGGCAGCAGCTTCGCCGTGCGATCGACGTTGGGATTCGAGAGCCAGCTCTTGGCCGAATGGACCAAGTGGGTCGGCGTCAGCGCGCCTTGCTCGCGCGCATGAACGCCCACGATCTGCTGATCTCCGCCGGTGAACAGGAATGAGGGCAGCGTGCGCCGAGGTTCGACAATGTTCTCGGCCACAGGTTGCGAGATGTCGAGAACATGGACCGGTGGGAACTCCGCCGAATCCTCGGTCTCATCGGCACGCACATAGGCGAGCGCGGAGTTCGTCGTACCGAGGTCGATTCCGATGTAGGAGCGCACGGCTTATTCGATTTCAATCTCGGCTGGCGCGACGATGGTCGCGCGTTCGCCTTGCTTCAACGAAGGCAGATTCACCTTGTCAGCCTGCCAGCCGCGATGCCGCAAGATCCCGGACTCGGCCTTGCCATCGGGCGGAACCTTGCCGACGAGCTTGATCCGCTGCTTCTGCTTGTTGCTGAGTCCCTCGGCGGCGAGGTTGGTGGCGGTGCCTTCCACTCCGTCGACCACGGGAGTGAGCGTCATCACGCGATCGAGAACCTTGCGGCAATTCTCGTGGACGCCGCGCATCACCTGGCCCACTTGCTCGTCGGAGTACGGCGTGATGTCTTCCATCAGGAAGTCCACGATGCGCGATTCCTGTTGCAGCATCGCGAGCAGTTGCACGGCGCCATCGGCGGGCTTGGCCGGCTCGGCGGCGGCCTTGGGCTGATCCGCCTTCGCGGCCGGAGCCGTGGGGGAGACCGGCACGGCGATGCGGCGCATCAGTCCGAGTTCGACCACGATGTCGTCCGGAAGTTTACCGCTGCCGAGGAGAGAGAAGAAGCTTCGAAACGCGAGTGAGAGACGAGACAAGAAAAAGACCTCGAATCATTTAGGATACAATGCGAGTCTCGACCCGGTTTTGTCGATCCTCTAGCGAATGGACAAGTTCATCATCATTGGCCCGCAAGGAGCGGGCAAAGGCACGCAGGCGCAGATCCTGTGCGCCGACTACGACTTCGTGCACATCTCGATCGGCGACATCTTCCGTTGGAACATGTCCAACCACACGAAGCTGGCCGCGCGCGTCACGCGGATCATGAACGAAGGGCGCCTGGTGCCGGACGAGATCGTGGAAGAAGTGGTCCGCCGGCGGCTCGAAGAACATGACTGGAACTACGGATTCGTGCTCGACGGGTTTCCGCGCACGCGCTCGCAGGCCGAGTACCTGTTCGAAAACTGGAATCTCGACAAGGCGATCTATCTCGACATTCCCGACGATGTCGTCTTCCAGCGGGTGATGTCGCGAGCGGCGATGGGCCAGGGGTCGGGCTTCACCAAGCGCGCCGACGATAATCCGGCGGCGTTGAAAGTCCGGCTGCGCGAGTTTCACGACAAGACCGCGCCATTGTTGCAACTCTTCCACGACAAGGGGATGCTCGAGACCGTGGATGCGAATCGTGCGGTCGCCGAGGTTTATCAGGCGATCCGGGACGCGTTGCATCTCGGACCGCCTGTGAAGCACCGATAACTCAACCAACGCCAAGGCCGCTCGGCCCGGCAATAGGGCACGCCTGCGGCTGCCGCATCACCGTTACAGGCTCGCAGGATCTACTCTTCCGGACCGCGTCCTCCCAGTGCCACATGCGGGTGTCTCCGGGACCGTGGCTCCCGGCTTCCGAATGCTCAGGGATTCTGGAGGAGCGCCCCTCCGGGGGGCACGCCCTTCTGCTGGCGCTCGCCGCTTCCCGCGTTGTTACAAAGAAATTACATCGAGACGCGAGGAATCGGCGCAATCTGTTGATAGGAGGAAAATACATGCCCACCCACCAGCGAGGGCGTCAAGCCCGCGTCCTGCTGACCTCGGTCTTTGGACCATACGCCCAAGACGACGACTTCGGAAGCAGATCGATCAATCCGATGGAACTCCATCACAACCAGGTCACACGGGAACAAGGCGTGTTTTCGCCGCGGATGTTCCACCGAAGCTGGGGCCTGATGATGATCCAGGCCAACATAACGGCGCCGGCGACGTTGCTGGATTTTCCCACGCGGGAGATCTTTGAACGGGAACTGCCCACCGGCTCCTATGACATTGTGGGGATCGGCGTAGGCCCAGTCTCCCTGGCGCGTGTTGGTTCCGGTGTAGGTGGCCCGGAAGCCGGTGTCCCAGCGCGAATGCTCGATCGTGAAGTTGTACTGCATCGAGTACGGCATTTGCAGCCGCGTGTTGATCGCAGCGGGCAGGCCGACCGTGCTCGGACCGGCGCCACCAGTCGACGGGAAGACCTGGGGCAGGCGCAACGACGGGACTGGAGTGGGATTGGTGAACGCCGGTTCGTTCAGCACGAATGGCACCGCGCCGTGATTCTGATTGCGCGGAACCACGTCGTAGTAGATGCCGAAGCCGCCGCGGAATACGGTCCGATTGCCGAGCGGGCGCCACGCGACGCCGATGCGGGGCGCGAAATTGTTTCGGTCGTTCCGGATCAGCGTGCTGCCTGGCAGCCCCAGCGACTTTGCCTCGACGACGTCCACGAACGATCGTGGGAACAGCGGACTTACTTTGCCGAGCGAGCCATCCTGCACGACGATCTTGCCGCTCTCGATGTCGAACATCGAGCCGAGACCGGCCTCTTCGGTCCAGACCGGGTGATACTCGTAGCGTAGTCCCACGTTCACGGTCAGCTTCTGGTTCACCTTGATGTCGTCGGCAAAGAAGAAGTCGTACTGGTAACGCTTGCGGTCCACACGAACCGGCGCGAACGCGCGCGCGGCGGTGGTCGGAACGCCGAGCAGGAAGTCGGCGTAGGGATGTCCGGTGAAGCGGTTCGAGAAGTTGAGGCTTCCGAAGAGATTCGCGTTCGCGGCGCCGTCGTCCCATTCCACACGGCCTACATTTACGCCCATTTTGATGTTGTGTTTGCCCCGGAACCAGCTCACGTGATCCTGGAAATCGTGAAGGTAGTTGAGGAATCCGGGATTGCGGTGGTCGAGGCTGGTGAGACCCTGCAGGCCGATGCCGGTCCAACTGATCTTCGGAATGCCGGTGAGCGTGTCCGGGATACCTGGCGCCAGACCCTGCAGGCCGAGTTCGCGTGTAATCTGGTTGCCGTTGAGCGGCGCTGCAATCGTATTGTTGTTAAACACGAAGCCCCAGCGGAATTCATTGATCAGCGTCGGCCGGAACGTGTGCGTGTAGGCGGCGGTCGAAGCGTAGTTGTAGCGATGCTGGTAGTGCTGCCCGATCGTGGGCAGGTTGCCTTGCCACGCCTGAACCACGACATCCTGCGTGGTGAACCGGCCGAAGATCGAGTCGCGTTCGGAGAAGCGGTGATCGCCCCGCAGGGTCCAGTAGTTGGATGGAGCGAAGGCCTGGATCTTGTTCTCGCGATAATTTTGCGGGCGGATGTCCGGTGTCAGGTCGGCGTTCGGCAACGGGAAGAAGCGATCCTGGATGCGCGCCGAGGTGGCGTTCAAGCGATTCGCGGGGATCCGGCTTCCGGGGAAGGGAACGTCTCCACCGAACGGATCGCGGATCGGGGCGTTGATGGCGGAAAAGTCTCCCGTGCGCCAGGGAGCGGGCGCCACGGTGGGATTCAGCAGGGGATTGCTCGGACTCCCACGGGCCGTCTCATACGAGAAGAACAGGAACGTCTTGTTGCGGCCGTCATAGACCTTCGGGATGTAAACCGGACCGCCGAGCGACGTTCCGAACGTGTGGCTCACACCCGTGCCGCGGACGAGCGCGAACGGATTCCGCGCGCGGAACCATGGCGTCGAATAGTAGTCGAACACGTTGCCCTTGAACTTGTTCGTGCCCGACTTCGAGATCATTGTAACCTGGCCGATGGTTCCGAACTCGGCCGTGTTGTTCGAGATGTCGATCTTGATCTCCTGGAACGATTCGATGTAGTTGCCGAGCGGGCCGATCTGCGTTTCGCTCACGCCATCGCTCATGGTGGTTCCGTCGATCGCCCAACGGGACTGGTTGGTACGGCTGCCCGCAAACCGGATCGTCGATGATCCGCTACCCGCCTGCAAGACGTTGGGCGAGAGCGCGAGGAAGGCCCAGATGCCGCGCGTGTTCAGCGGGATCGACTTGAGGACATCCGCTGTCTTGGTGTCGCTAATACGAGCCGACTCGGTCTCGATCAGCGTCGCACCTTCGCGAACCTCGACCGTCGTTTCGACCGCGCCTACTTCGAGCCGCACATCGACACGCCGGTAATCGCGCGAGACGAGCACGATGTTCTGCGCGACGAATTCCTTGAAGCCCGTGCCTTTGGCACGAAGCGTGTATTCGCCCTCTTTGAGCTGGGCGAGGGTGTAAACGCCAGCGTCGTTCGACTGGGTCGACGTTGGGATATTGGTGGCCGTATTGGTCACCGTGACAGTCACGTTCGGGATCACGGCTCCCGCCGGATCCTGAATCGTGCCAGTGATGGTGGCGAACGTGGTCTGTGCCATGGACGCCATGGGGATGAAAAGCAGTAAACCCAGAGTGGTGATTCTCATCACTTCCCCTTGCTGCGAGATTTTCATTAACAAAATTACGCTTTCGCCACCCCGGAGTCAAGCGGCCTGCCTAAGGGAAATCACTCGGTCCGCCGATAGCTGTAGAGAGATGGAACCTCGACCTGGAAGGATCGTGCTCTTCGTGTTCGCGGCAGCCGCCGCGTTCGCCTTTGTCGCGGGGGGGCTGATGCTGCTGTTCCCGGGTCCTCGCCGGGATACCGACTACCTGGTGATCGGGACGCTTGCCACGTTCGCTTCGCTGATGACGATCTTCGTGGTGGTGATCACCGGCGTCTTCAGGCAGAACGAGGGCGTCTTTTTCAAGCGGCGGAACCTGACGTAGGTTCGCCCTACTGGGCGTTGAACTCGAACACCGTGCCGCCCGCCTCCACCACCAACTTTCCGGACCCGAGCCCTTTGCCACCCGCGATGTAGAAGACGGCGCCGTCGGTCGATTCGCCGGGGCGCAGCTTCACGGGCGCGAGCACGATCGCCGATGCCGCCGCGGCGGCTTTCAATCGCGGCGACTCCACCTCCGCCATGTAGTTCTGCCGGCGCGCCTCATAGCCGTTGGCGGCTTTCTGGTTTTTCATTCCATATAGGCCAGCCTCGTAGGCGGTGACGAGCTTGATTACGTCATCACGTCCGCCGCGCTTCATGAAGTCCTCGACGACGGTCCGGGCGGCGAGTCCATTGAGCAGGGTGCCGTCGGCCGAACGCCGGAACTTGAAATCGTCCGGGCGGAACGTCCATGTCCGGCTCGAGCCATTGGTGATCGCCACCTGGAGGACGGCATATTCTCGAATGTGGGCCGGTAGCGGCGCGAACATGACGGTAACGCCGTTGCGCGTCTGCGTGAGGTAACGCAGCCCGCCGGATTCGAATTCGATCACCTGACAAGACGCCGCCGCCGCGGCGAGCGCCAGGGCCGCCAGACACCGCATCGCGCTCATACTTCCATCATAGCCGCTCATGCTATTCTGAAAAAGAATGCGCAGTGAAGGGGTAAACCCCAGCAAATACGGGCTTTCTGAGCACGGATTCTCAGATGGTACTTCCTTTTGGAACTGGGAATCAAGCCGCTTGGCGGTGGAGGCTCTCAGCCGCGGAGAAGGGGTTCGAGCGAGCAATGGCGCGCTCGTGGTTCGGACCGGACAATTTACTGGCCGATCCCCTGGCGACAAGTTCGTGGTGCGCGACGCCGTCACCGAATCCCATGTCGATTGGGGCGCGGTGAACCAGCCGATGGCCCCCTCGCAATTCGATGCGCTCTATGATCGCGTGATCCAGTCACTGAATGGCAGGGAGTTGTTCGTGCAGGATCTGCGGGCCGGAGCGGATCAGGAATACGGGCTGCGCGTCCGCGTGATCGCGCAACTCGCATGGCACGCTCTGTTCGGGCGCCAGTTGTTCCTGCGCCCCGATGTCTCGACGCTGGCGGCGCACGTTCCGGATTTCACGCTGATCTTCGCGCCGCACGTGCAGGCCGATCCCGCTGTTCATGGATCGAAGTCGCCCACCTGTATCGCGCTCAGTTTCACCCGCAAGACCGTGCTGATCTGCGGGACCTTTTACGCGGGTGAGCTCAAAAAGAGCGTCTTCACGATTCTGAATTACCTGCTTCCGGAGCGCGATGTCTTCCCGATGCACTGCTCGGCGAACATCGGGCCCGATGGAGACACGGCTCTCTTCTTCGGTCTCTCAGGAACGGGAAAGACGACGCTTTCCGCCGATCCCCGCCGCCGGCTGATCGGCGATGATGAACATGGCTGGTCGAGCCGCGGCGTGTTCAATTTCGAAGGGGGATGCTATGCCAAGTGCATCCGCTTGTCGAAGAAGAACGAGCCGCAGATTTGGGACGCGATCCGCGACGGCGCCGTGCTCGAAAACGTCGTGATCGACCCGCACACTGGCGAGCCCGATTACGATTCCGCCGAGTTCACCGAAAACACGCGCGCCGCCTATCCGATCGACTACATCGACAACGCGGTGATTCCGAGCGTCGGCGGACACCCGTCGAACGTCGTGTTTCTCACGGCGGACGCGCGCGGCGTGCTTCCGCCCGTTTCGCGCCTCACGCCGGAACTCGCGATGTATCACTTCCTGAGCGGATACACGGCCAAGCTCGCGGGTACCGAGCGCGGACTCGGATCCGAGCCCGGCGCGACCTTCAGTTCCTGCTTCGGCGCGCCGTTCCTGCCGCGCCGCCCGATGGAGTACGCCGAAATGCTCGGACGCCGGATGCGTGAGCACAATGTGCGTGTGTGGCTCGTGAATACGGGCTGGGTCGGTGGGGCTTTTGGAGTGGGCCAGCGGATCAGTCTGCCCTATACGCGCGCGATGGTGAATGCCGCGCTCGAAGGCAAGCTCGACGACGTGCCGGCGTCGCCGCATCCGAATTTCCATGTGATGGTGCCGCGCAGTTGTCCTGGCGTTCCGGATGAGGTGCTGGACGCGGCCGGGCAGTGGAGCGATCGTGCGGCATACAGCCAGTCCGCCGCGCGTTTGGCGGAGTTGTTCCGCAAGAACTTCGAGAAGTTCGCCGGAGTTCCGGATTCGGTGAAGGCGGTCGCGCCGAAGTAGCGGCTCACACAGCCGGAAATCACCGAACCGATCGAAGCCTTAGTCACGGGTCCGGTCCAGTCGCGGATGTATTCTCGTGAAGTGGGTCGCGGATTGCCGATCAAAACTTGGACGGCCTCATCCGGGGCGGCGTCGTGGAAGACAATCGGCGCGAGTTCCAGAAGACCTGGGACGAGCAAATCAAGAGCGTGGTGGCGAAGACCATCTGCGCTTTCGCAAACGATTTGCTGAACTTGAACGGCGGCTACATCGTGCTCGGAATCGAGGACGAAGAGGGGAGACCCATCCTCCTTCCGGCGGGTCTCGACGAGATGAACCTCGAACGGATCCAGAAAGAGATCCGGGGAGCTTGTAAGAGGATTGTGCCGGAGTATCAGCCGCTCATCGGGATCGAGCGTTATCAGGAGAAGATCGTCGCCGTGATCTGGGCGCCCGGCGGTGACAACCGCCCGTATCAAGCACCCGTAGAGGGAGCCAAGGACCGCATGTAATACGTCCGGACAAACAGCGAGACCGTCGCGGTCAGAGGACGCCAAGGTTCTGCATGAGTTCGTGCAGACAAAATGGCCCTCTATCGCCAGATTCGCCAGGCTGTGCCCGGCGGCGGCACGCATCTTCTCCGCCAAGCCGCGGAGTTGCTTCGCCGATCCGTGACCCTGTCGCGCGACAATGTCCGCCGCGCATGGTGCTGGTATGACTTGGCGAGATGCCTCATCGATACCGGGGATTCGCGGGACGATATCGAGAACGCGTTCACGCAGGCGATTTCGCTCTTGGAAGAGCCGAAGTTCCGGAAACGGTACGAACGATGGAAGGCCAAGGTGTAGCGCTCCACGCCGTGAGCGCTCGAGTCGCCTGCCTTACCTTCACGGCGCCACGTATTCGAACACTCGATGGCGCTGGCGGCCGACGCTGAATCGCACCCCATCCTCCGAACTGAACACCATGAACGTCGAACCCGGCATTTCGGAGGCGGTGAAGGGGCCGTGCAGGTGCGCGACCGCCATGGCCTCGCCCGCGGGCCGGATGGTGCCAGGGACCAGGGGCAGCGCATAAATACACCAGTTGCCATCCCGCGCCGACGTAAAGATGATCTGATCGCCACTCGGTGAAAACGTGGGGCTGGTGCCCTCCGCCAGATCCTTCCATTCCGCGACGGGCACCGGTTTCAGGCCGCGGAATGGGGTGGAGTGGATACGCAATCCTCGCGCTGGATCGTGGACCGTGAACGTCACCCATTGGCTGTTGGCGGACAGGCGAGCCCGGTAGAGGTTCCACCGCGGATGCGCGAGGATATCCGCGCGCGCTTCGCGCTCCAAGGGAAGCGCCGTGATCTTTCGCGGGTAGGAGCCATCGAATGCCAGCGCAAAGGAGCCGTCATCGGAAGCACTCCAGATGGTTCGGACTTCAGCGGACTCTCGCAGGATCCGGAAGTCTTTCCGGATCTCGAAGGCGGTCGCGTGGCCGTGAAGTTCATTCCGGGCGAGCCACACGACGCGACCGTCTCCACTCACCGCCGGCGTGCCCGGCAGACTTCTCGACCCGAACGGGCCGGTTACCGTCATGTCGAACTCGCCGGTCTTTTGGATGATCGTCCGGCCATCACGCGAAGCGCCCCTGATGCCCAGCGAAGCGGGCGTGAGCTCTCGCGGCGGTCGCGAGCCGAGTGGCGCGGGTAAAAGGTAATCCTTCACCAGCCAGTCGTACCGGTGCAGGTAGATGCGCCCGGATTGGGTGACGGAGCACCCGGATGGCTGGGCGGGAGTGTCCACCAAATGGGCGGGCGCGGCGACGACGGCAGCGCGCGGTGTCCGCGGGACGGGAATCCGCATGAGTGCGTATTCGGGGAGGCGAACCGCCAGCAGGGCATCGCCGCCAGGAGCTTCCGCGCAAGGATCCAGCTTGTTCGGCCAGTCCACCTCCAACGTGGGCTCTTCCCCGTCGATCGGCTGCCGCCACACCGAGCTGGAGTGAAGCGCGTTGGCCTTTGTCCCCCGCAACCAGACTGCTTGGCTGTCGCCCGTCCAAAAGGCATGGGTAATCCGAAGGTGTTCCGCGACGGCTCGGGCCGCCCCGCCCCGGGCTGGCATCACGAACCACTGATTCTCCTTGGCGCGGCTCTCATCGTCTCGATCGTCGGACGTCGCATAGAGCAGCCACCGTCCGTCGGGAGAGTACTTTGGCTGATGTCCCCCGGCGGTGAGCACGCGCACTTGGCGAGTCGTCCTGTCGAATTCGTGAATGCCGGCCGAGTCGCGATTCGAACGGAAAGCCACGAAGCGACCGTCCGCAGAGATGGTGGGGTCTTCGTCCCGATGATCATCCTGGGTCAGGCGTTCCAGCTCCGATCCGTCTTCCCGGCACGCCCAAATATCGTGATGGTCCGGAGAAGACTCTCCATCCGCGAATGCCCACCAGCCGCCCGGCGCGGAGATCGCCGCCCCGCGCCATGAAGCCTCAGACGGACTGACTGGCACCAGCGCGGGCGGACGAGGCTGCCGCCGCCACCATACCCCGGTCATCAGCAGAGTGAGCGCCGCCGACAACGCAGCGGCGGTCCACCGTGCTCGATGGGGGCTGGATGACTGGCCGAACAGGGCGCGGCGCAGCTCCCCGATCGACTGGTAGCGCTCCACCGGATTCGCCGCCGTGGCGCGGCGCACCACCTTTGATTTCGCGGAATCGCCCAGCAGCCGGGCGTAGATCACGCCGAGCGCGTGGATGTCGGTCCGGCCGTCAACCGCGCCGCCGGACATCAGTTCAGGCGCCGCGTACTCGGGCGTGTAGCGCAGCCGGAGGAGTTGCCGGGTCGAGTCGGGAAGCGTGGCCAAACCGAAGTCGATCAATTTGGGCTGGCCCGCGGGCGTGACCAAAATGTTGGAGGGCTTCAGGTCGAGGTGGATGACGCCGGAGGCATGCGCGAACTCGATGGCGTCGAGGACCGGCTTCAGCAAGGCGAGGCGGTCGGCCGCGGACAGTTGGCGCCGGTCGCAGTAGTCATCCAGGTGTTCACCGTCGATGAGTTCCACCACGAGATAGGGATCGCCTACCGCCGTCACGCCTCCGTCGAAGAGCTGCGCGATTCCGGGATGGACCAGGCCGGAAAGCACTTGGCGTTCCGCCCGCAGATCGTCTTGCGGCTGCTGGGAGAGGGTGCCCGAGGGCAGTACCTTGATTGCGACCCGGCGCTCGAACGCGCCATCGTCACGATGCGCCTCATACACCACGCCCATTCCGCCCCGGCCCAATCGACGGATCGCCTGATAGGCGCCGAAGCGGGGGAGATCCCCCGCGTTCCGCGCCATGAGTTCGGCGTCCCGCGCGAGCAATCTCTCGACGCCGGTGAGTAAGGCAGGATCAACGCCGCGGATCTCCTCGAGGAATCCGCGGCGTTGATCGGCCGGGAGTTCGGCCGCCCGATCGAAGATGGCGCGTAGCTTCTCGAAGTCTCGGGCCGCGCCGGCTCGTTCCTTCATGGCCATCTTTCATGTTAGACAAGGTCGGCCGGTGTGGAACTGGCTACCGGCGGCGCCGGCGGGCCACTACTCCGGCGAGGGCGATGGACATCATGCCCCAAGTCGCTGGTTCCGGAACCACGTTCGACGTCACCGGCTCGCCCAAATCGCCAGCCAGGCGCAACTGTAGGTATCCGCGGATGGCGTCCACATCTTGCGAGGACAGGATGCCGTCGTAGATGATCAACTCGGCGATGTTTCCGACGAAGTTGAACCCGCTGCTGGTATTGGTGGCCTGGAATCCGAAGAGAATGAGGTTGCCGGAAGCGCTGTAGTTTCCGCCGTTCGGCGACGCGATGTTGAGGTTCGTCGTCCCCGCGAACGCCGAGTGCGCATTTCCGGTCCCTTGTCCGTAGAAGGTGGTCCAGACGGTTCGGATCGAGTTGAAGCCGGCAATGTTGTCGCCGCTCTGAGTACCGCTTCCGCCGAACAATTGGAACACTCCTCCGTCGATCTGGTGATCCATCTGCGAGCCGTCGGCGCCGTTCGTTCCGTAGGAGTATACATACTGACCGGCGGAATCACCCAAGCTGCCGCCCCG
Source organism: uncultured Acidobacteriota bacterium (assembly GCA_902825945.1). Taxonomy (GTDB): domain Bacteria; phylum Acidobacteriota; class Terriglobia; order Bryobacterales; family Bryobacteraceae; genus SYLY01. Next base: position 1,496 of record CADECY010000033.1, on the reverse strand, counting down.
GCCCGGAGAATAATGGCCAAGCCAGAAGATCGTCGTGGCGGTGCGGGTGCCCGGGATGGCCCCGGTAAGGAATTGGTTGTCGCTTGGCGCAAAGTCGTTGACGACGATTTCCGGCGCGCCGTTCATCCCCGTCGCGCTATAGGCGATGTTGGATGGTTTGGGCCCAGTCGACGTCAGTACGATGGCGGCGTTGTTATCGGCCGTCCAAGTCGTGACATTTCCGGAGCCGTCCCGTGCTACCTTTGCATCGCTCGCCCGGAAGTGCGCCACCATGGTGCCGCTTCCCACCACGGGAATTGGTGTCGCCCAAGCCGCCCCCGCAAGTCCGAGCAGAGTCAGGACAAATCTTGAATTCATTGCTTTCGTTTACCTCCTGAAGATGGGACCTGGTCAGAGGTCCTGAACAGAGAGTGGGAATCTCACGGCGAAATGAATCAAAATTTGTCGAGTACCAGGTCTCCGCCCGGACCTACAGGACCACGGCGCCCGGCTACGGATGGAGGCGCACGGAAAGCCACGCCAGTGCGAAGCGAACATGCCGGTCGACCGTGGCCTTCGAGACTTCGAGGATGCTGGCGGCCTCCTCGGCGGTAAAAGAGAAGAGAAAACGGAGCTCGACCGCCCTCACCGCCGGCTCGTCCAGTTGTTCGAGTTCGTCGAGATCGGCATCGAGATCGAGCGTTGCCGGATCATGAGGCGGGCCAACCCAGGCAAGTTCCGGATCCAGCGGTAAGTGAGGCATCCGCCCGCCGCGCTTATCAGCCTTGGCGGCGCGGGCATGTTGCACCAGGATACGGCGCATCACACGCGCGGAGAAGGCGAAGAACTGGTTCCTGTCGGTGGCTTCGACCCGCTTCGCCTCGAGAAGGTGGACGAATAGCTCGCCCATCAGTTCCGTGGGCTGGATGCGGACTCCGGCACCGTCGCCGTTCAGGAATCTGCCGGCCAGCATCCGAAGATGGTCATAGACGAGCGGCGTCAACTCTTCCAACGCCACTTTGTCTCCCGTTCGCCAGCGCTGCAACTGGATAGTGATCTCCCCCGCGGGCATCCCGATATTTTATATCGTTCCGCCGGGTTCTTGCGAACGCACTATCGAGAGGGCCTGTCGCCGTCACTGGCGTGCGCTTGACCGGTGGTGACCGTCGCAATCCGCGCGTCACCGCGCTAACGCCATCACCTCGGCCTGATTGTGGCGCCACCAATCCTTCCAGAATCGGACGTACTTACTCGGATTTTCCTCCAGCATCACCGGACTCGTGGTGTAGTGAGCCATCGCATCTTTAGCCCGTAACGGCCAAGCGCCGGGAGCCGGGTAGTGCTGCCCGAACGGTATGTTGTTGGCGAACCTCGCGAGTCCACCCACGGCGAAGGCGAGGGTGTCGGGATCGCGGTCATCGAGGAGGCGAACGAGTTGCGGCAAAGCCTCACGGTCATGAATGCGGGCCAGCGCCATCGCCGCGGCCCTGCGCATCGTGTCGTCGCCCGGGCTCGAG
>CADECY010000032.1 GCA_902825945.1 uncultured Acidobacteriota bacterium | reverse complement strand
GACTCTTTCATTCCCTATTCCATGCCGGTTTATCCCGGCGCACTTTCCGTTCATTTCCGGCGAGTGTCCAAGACCAGAAGCACGCGCCAACCAGGCAAACCGCGCCGAGGCCCCAACCCTTTGCGGCCTTTGCGTCTCTACGTGAGGCATTCGGTGGAAACCATGAAGCGAGCAATGGACCTCCTGGGAGTCACCGGCACCCGAAGTCTCCTCCAACCAAGCCCGGAACACTCGCGTGCCCTCCCGCTAGTTTCCGCCGAGATCCTAGACCCCAAGACCTTCGCCGAGACCCGCCTGAACTTGCATCCGGAGCCCCAGCAGATCCCGGTCTTCCAAGCCCGCACCGGCAAAGGCATCCTCTGCTGCAACCGCCAATTCGGCAAGAGCACCACCATCGCCTCGCTGGCCGTCCATCGCGCCTTCTGCCATCCGGAGTCGCTCCTCGTGGTCGTTTCCCCGACGCTCCGCCAATCGCACGAACTCCTCTTGAAGATCGCGAAATTCCTCCGCGCGCTCGGCATCCGCCCTCGGACCGATGGCTTCAACTCCGTCTCCCTCTTCCTCCCCAACGGCTCCCGCATCGTTGCCGCCCCCGCCAACCCCGACACCATTCGCGGCTTCTCGAGCGTCTCCATGATGCTTATCGATGAGGCGGCCCGCGTGCCGGACGAAGTCTTTGACGCTGCCACTCCGATGCTCGCCCGCTCCAATGGCGACATCTGGCTCATGTCCACGCCGAAAGGCCGCACAGGCTTCTTCCACGACATCTGGCACTCGACGGATCCCTCCTGGACCCGCATTCATTCCACCGCGGCTGACTGCCCTCGCATCCCCGCCGGCTTCCTCGATTCCGAGCGCGCCACCAAACCTGCGGCCGTCTTCGACGAAGAGTACATGTGCGTCTTCCAGGACACCAAAGATCAGTACTTCGCGAGCGACGACATCGCCGCCGCGTTCTCGGACGATGTCCATGCGCTCCGTCATGACGCCGATCGCTGGCCGGCCACCACGCGCCTGCACTATTACATCGGGCTCGATCTCGGCAAGTTCCGCGACCATACCGCGATCGCGATCCTCGAACACCGCGTCGCTTCTACTGGCGTCAAGGATCCGCGTACCTACGAGTGGATCACCGAAACCACTTCGGACGTCCGGCACCTCGAGCGCATCCCGCTGCGGACTCCGTATGACGAAGTCGTCCGCCGTCTCGGCCATCTGCTCTCGCGCGAACCTCTCGCCAGTCATTCAACGCTCGTTGTCGATGCCACCGGACCCGGCGCGCCCGTCGTTGACCAGATTCGAAAGGCCCGTCTCGCGGCCAACCTGATCGCCGTCACGATCACGACGGGCGAGCACCCTGGATACTCGCATGGCGTCAACAGCGTTCCGAAGGCGCAACTCATCTCCAACCTGCAGATTCAGTTTCAGAATCGCCGCTTGCGGATCTCGAATGAGCTATCCGAGGCGCGCACGCTTCGTAAGGAATTGCTCGACATGCGCGCCGCGAGCCCGCACCACGGAGACCTCGCCATGGCGCTCAGCTTGGCCGCGTGGCAACAGTCCAAGGGAGAACGGAAGTGATGCTCTCCGTGTCCGAATCGGCCGCGCGAAAGGACGCTGGATCTTCCCGCGGCCACGCCGGCAAGCTGATCCTCACTGGCACTCCCGCCGATTCTGGCTGCCACTGCGCTTTCAAGCAGTTGCTGGAGCGTCGCCTCTGTTTCGAGCGAAGGACGGATGGCTGTCGAGGGAGGCCGTGCTCGTGCCCCAGCAGTTCACCGACGCGATCGGCGCGAAGCGATCCCTGTCAGCGCGATCACGGCGGTCAACGTGAGAAGGGCCGTGCCCGGCTCGGGGACAGCCGCGACCGGAACGGTGCTGTACAGCAACTGGAGATCGGCCTGCAGCAGCGTACCCGTCGTGAAGTCGCGGCGCGATCCGATCAACAACATCTGCTGACCATTGGCGCTGAGGGATACACCTCCTGTCAGCGAGTAGATGAAGGAACTGAAGATTCCTCCCCCGAGCATGTCGGGCAGGGCCGTCGCGGTCATGAAGAAGGGACCGCCAGCAGGTACGGGAGGAGATGCCTGATAGGTGAAAACGTTGGGCTCGAACGCCGCCCCGATCAACAACAGGTCTGTGTCGCTAATGTCGATTACCTGGAGAAACATGTCCTGATTCGACAACAATGACCGAACCCCGTCGAAGAAGAACGGCAGCGGGGACGACGCACTGAATCCGACGGAGCCGCCGATATGTCCGAACGCATTCGAGACCTGCGGGCTCATGGCGCCTTGGAAAAGTGCCGGGTTGATGGCTTCCGGGTACGGTATGGAAGCGGCTGGCGGAAGGGGTGCGCGAACGCGCCCGGCGAATGGAGTGACGCAATCATAGAGCGCGCCGCATTCATACACGAAGGCGCCCTTGGAAATCGCAACGGCCGCAACGAAAATCACGGCGAGTCTCTGCATGGAGAACCTCCTCGATTTCGATTACTGAACGGATGCCAATTGTCCCTTCAATAATACGCCTATTGCGGATTATGTCAAGTAGTAGTGAATGGATGTTTCCGGGCGAGTGAGGAGCCTTATTTCTCCGGCGCTGGCTTGATCTCGACCCGCACCAACTCCAACGGCAGCGGAGCCTCGTTGTAGCGCGCCGCCGCGCCTTTCTTCAAACTCACAACCGTGCCCGTGGCTAGTTGCACATCGACCGCCGCGAACTCGTTCGCCGGACACGACGCACGTGATGGACACGCGAGCCGTGACACACGCAGTCGCGCTGAATCGTGCAGTACCTTGTCACCGGGGGACGCGGGAATCTGCACGGGCTCCTTCATCTCGACTCCGCGGAGTTCGACGCGCACGTGCGGATTGGCTTCCATTGCGGCGCCCAGCGCCACCGATCCATCCTTCAGATTCACCGAGACGATCGCCGCTTCGTCCAGCCGTTCCGGCGACATCGAATTGACGCGCGTCACGCGCAGAGCGCGCTCATCGACTTCCACCTTGTACGGATCGGGCGGCTCCTTTGACGGATCGCCCGCGATCACGAGCGCGGGCTTCGCCTTGCGCAGATCCGCGAATCCCTTCGCGGTGAGCGAGGTGTCCTTGAGTTCCACCCACTTGAGCGACGGCATCGCCGCGAGGACAGCCACGGCTTCATCGGTCACACGCTTGCATGCCAGCAGGTTCAGCTTTTCGAGCTTCTTCAGGCCGCGCAGCTTCTCGAGTCCGCGAGATGAGACCGGAGTTCCCGACACATTCAACTCGCGCAGTTCGGCGAGCGTCGCCAGCGGATCGAGACCGATATCGGTGAGTCCCACGAACCAAAGGCCGGAGTCGGTTCTCTGCTTGCCGCTGATGTCGAGCTTGGTCAACTGCGGCATCGCCCGCAGCACCTGCAATCCGACTTCGGTCATCTTGTTTCCACCGAAGGCCAACTCGCGCAGGTTCGGATATCGCGGCAGGTGCTGCAAACCGGAATCGGTCACCTCGGCATAGCCGATGTCGAGCGCGGTGATCGATTCCTTGCCCGCGAACAGCGACAGGGTGTTGTCCGTCACCTTCGTCCCGCGCAGGTTCAGCCGCTCGATCTTCGGCCAGTTCTTCATCGCCGCAAGACCTTCGTCAGTCACCAGTTCGGCGAAGAAGAGATCGATCTCGCGAACGCTCTTCAGGTCTTTCAAGCGCAGCATGCCGAGGTCGGTCACGCGCGAAAGCGCCAGGTCGAGTATTTCGAGCCGCGGCATTCCGGCTACCTTCGCCAGATCGGAATCGGCCACATAGGTCCCGCGCAGGTAGACGGCGGTCACGTCACCGCGCGCGTCTGTCTCGACACGCCCGCCGAGATGCGAAACCCAGTCCGGATTCGCCACCGCGAAAAAGAGAAGAGGAAGTTCGAGCATTGGTTCAGCTCCCGCGGCGATTCGGCTGGGACGAGTCGCGATCGTAGACGATCCGGCAGTCGGGCAGCGCGGTTTGCAGCTTCTTTTGCCCCGCTTCGGTCACCAGCGTGTGATAGAGGTTCAGCCGGCGCAGCTTCGTCATGGTGGCGAGCGTATCGAGACCCTTGTCGGTGATCACGCCGGTGTCGAGGCTGAGGTCCACGAGCGCGGGCAGCTTGGCCAGTGTCGCGAGACCCGCGTCGGTCACCTGCGTGTAGTTGAGGTTCAGCGCGCGCAGCTTCGTGAATCCGAGGAACACGGGGAGCGCCTTGTCGCCGACACGCGTGCGATTCACCTCGAGCATCTCGAGATTCACCAGCGGCTTCAGGCTCTCGATTCCCTTGTCGGTATAGCGGCCATAGCCGAGCCGCAGTTCGGCCAGACTTACTAGCGGAGCGAGCCATTCGAGCCCCTTGTCATCGACATCGTTCGACGTCAGATCGAGAACGCGGAGCTTGCCGAGCGACTTCAGTGGACCCAAGCCCGCGCTCGAAAAATCGGTATGGCTGAGGCCCAGCCGTGTCAGTTCCAGCAATTTCGCGATCTCCGGAATGCTGTCGTCGGTGATCGGGGCGCCGGAGAGTTCCAGTTCTTCGAGCTTGCTGAATCGTGGCAGAGCGGGCCCGCGCACGGAGGTGTGATTCAGCACCAGCTTTCTTATTCCGGCGGGCAACTGCTCGAGTCCGCGATCGGTCACGAGCGTGTGGCTCAGATTCACGGACTGTAGGCTCGTGTGGCCGGAGAGCGCGCGCAGGCCAATGTCGCCGACCTCGGTGGCCGACAGATCGATCGTGCGCAGTCCGCTGAGCTTGGCGAGATTGGCGACCTCCGCATCGGTCACCGGTGTCGAAGCGAGATTCACACCAGTCACTTTTCCGCCGTCCACGTCGACGCTTCCGCCTAACCCGCGAACCCACTCCGCCACCGCGATGTCGCCCGTGCCCTTGATCGGCGCGGCGGTGATCGCGCGGGCTGGCGCGGAATCGAGGAAGTTCACGCGCAAGCCGGGGAGCGCCTTCTTCAGATTCTCGATTCCCGTGCGCGTCACGCGCGAGTAGCGTAGATCGAGATCGCCGAGCTTCTTTAGCCGCTTCAGTTTTTCGAGCCCGGCATTGGTGACGCTGCTGCGATAAAGGTTGAGGTCGGTCAGCTCCGTCATGCTAGCGAGCGCGTCGAGCCCGTCGTCGGTGATCTTGGCGCCGAGCAGATTCAGCACGCGCAGATTGTTCAGCTTGCGCAGCGCGAGCAGGCCGGTATCGGTGACGCGGCACCCATAGAGATCGAGATAGGTGAGCGCGGTGAGGTTCGCCAGAAACGCGACTCCGGTGTCGGTCACGAGCGTGTCCTTGACGATCAACCGGTCGAGCTTGGACTTGTCCTTCAGCGACTCCATGCCCGTGTCGTCGAACAGCGTATAGCTCATGTCGACCGATCGCAGATTCATGAACGGCGCGAGCGTCTTGCCCTTGATGCGGCTCTGCTGCATCCGGATCTCGCGGAGGTTGGCGAGCGGCGCGATGAGTCCGAGGCCTTTGTCCTGAATGTTCATCGTGGTCAGGAAGTGGACGCTCGTGTGGATCTTTTCGAGCGTCTTGAGCCCGCTGAGGTACTCGAACGAGTCATTGGAATCGCGGCGCGATCCAGCGCCTTCGTTCCACATCGGCGCGGGCAAATAGAGTTCCTTGATCGCTGTGAGGTGTCGCAGGCGCTTCAAGTCCTCGGGAACGATCAGTGACCCGGTGAAGTCGATCGTTGCGATGCGCAACTCACCGGACGGAAGCGCATCCAACGCACGAATCGTCGCGGTGGAGCCGAGCGGAACAACGCCGCCGCCGGAGCGAATGACCCACTCGGCGATGGTCCGCTCCGATTCCTGAGCCACAGCGAATCCCGCGGCCATGAGAACGATGAGAGTTTTCATCTAGTGATCCGCGACGCCTCCGTCGGAGAAAACGAACTTCGGACGATTGACAGGCTTGTAGGGATGGGCGGCCGCCACCTTCTCGTCGAGATCCACGCCGAGGCCCGCGCGATCGGGCAACTCCGCGAATCCATTCTTGACCACGGTCGCGCCGCCGCCGAACAGATCGAGCACCCACGGCGTCCGGTTCGGATTGTACTCCTGAATCGTGCAAGCGGGCGTGGTCGCGTCGACATGCAACGACGCGAGCGTGCTCACTTCGCTCTGTGGATTGTGCGGTGCCATCTCGATTCGATAGGTCTCGGCCAGAATGCCGATCTTCTTCATCTCGAGGATTCCGCCCGCGTGGCAGACGTCGGGCTGCACGTAGTCGACGAGGTGACGCGAACAATAGTCGGCGAATCCGTACTTGGTGAAGGAGCGCTCGCCGGTCGCCAGCGGAACCTTCGTCTTCGAACGCAGATGCGCGAGCTCGCCGAGATCCTCGAGTTGCGTTGCCTCTTCAACGAACATCGGGCGCAGCTCTTCGATGCGCGTGCAGAAGTCCACCGCCATCGTGGTGGTCAACTGCCCATGCGCATCGATGCAGATGTCGAAGTCCTCACCAACGGCCTTGCGGACGTCGGCCAGACGCTTGTGCGCCTCGCGCGTGGCGAGGCTCGGAACCACAAGCTCCTTGTCGACGCGAATGAAGCCCGATTTCGCCGCCGTGTAGCCTTCTTCCTTCGCTTTGAGGAACGCTTCCGCCGTTGAGCCGACATCCTTGTAGAGGCGAATGCGCTGCCGGGCCGCGCCGCCGAGTAGCTTGTAGATCGGCTGATTCAGCGCCTTGCCGAGGATGTCCCACAACGCGATCTCGACGGCGCTGATCGCGCTGTTCAAGATCGGACCGCCGCGCCAGCGCGGATAGCGGAACATCGCCTGCCAGTGAAGCTCGATGTCGGTTGGATCCTTGCCCGCGAGATAGCGGTGATGCTCGAGGATCGCCTGCGAGAGAGTGGCTTCCTTGCTGGTGATCGAACCTTCGCCGAGTCCGGTGAGGCCCTGGTTGGTGTAGACCTTGCAGAAGACCCAGTTGACGCTGCCGACGTTGACGGTGAACGTTTTGAGATCGGTAATCCTGAGGTTGAGCGCCTTGGCTTTGTCGATCGCGGCGCGAGCCGGAGCCAGCGCGCTGGCCGTGACTCCGGCGGCGAGGCTGAGGAATTTCCGGCGGTCCATGGATATCGGGTCCCGACAGAAATTATCTCACTCCGGCGCGGTCCGGACGTCTGGACGGCGGATCGGTTCGCGGCGCGTGTCCGGCAGGCTCATGTAGAAAACGAGTTGAATCGTCGCTAGAAGAATCCCCCATGAGGCCGGAACGATCGATCTCGCGAGCCGTTCCACGACGGCCGCCATGCATATCGACCTCTCGCCGCCGCACCCGATGAACGAGTTGATCATCCCGAAGACGGTCAACAGGAGTCCAAGCAGCGGCACCGTGGTGATCGATGCCCGGACGAACCACAGACCGGAATCCCGCACGGTAGATCGGACACCAGCGGGTGCACGTTTGTTCCCGCCGAGTCGAGCGCGGCTCGCTTAGGCGAAGAGTTCCGCGACTTCTTTGTTGGAGATCGCCGTCGTCGCCGATACGGGCTCCACGTAGAAGAACTCGCGGCCAGACGGCGTCTCGTGAATGGTCTTCGTCCAGTCGATTCCCATGGCGGAGTAGACGGTGGTCGCGATGTCCTCCATGTAGACCGGGCGGCGGCCTTGCCATTCCGGAGCGACGACTTTCGCGCCCGTCTCATCCGTCTTTCCGATGATCTTGCCCGCCTTTTGTCCGCCACCGGCGGTGAGAACCGTGTAGGCGGCGGGATAATGATCGCGCCCTTTCAGCAGGTTGATCGGGCCGGGCGTGCGGCCGAACTCGCCGAGACAGAACAGTAGCGTCTCGTCGAGCAGCGTCTTTCCATCGGCGCGCTTCACTCGGCCGAGATCGTCGAGCAGAGCCGAGAGCGCCGAGTCGAGATCCCACGAGAGCTGGTAGAAGTTCTTGTGCTCGTATATCGCCGAGTGGTGATCCCAGCCATTCTGCTGCAGGAAGATGAAATGAGTACCCGCGTCGGCATCGATCAGATTCCTTGCCAGGATACAGGCGTCGCCCGTCGTGGTGTTGCCGTAGCGCTTCTTGTCCTCCGCGGAAATCGTGAAGATCTTGCCCGCCCGTGGGTCCGACATCAGCTTGTTGGCGCCCTGGTAGTGATCGTGGTAATCGCGGTACGCCTTGGCTGCGAGCGAGGAATCGGTGCGGAGGCGCCCGTCGAACTCGAGCAGGAGCTTCCAACGGCGGTCCAGGTCCTTCTTCGACTCGGGATCGGGCGAGAAGGCCGTGAGGTCGGTGCTCGTGTTGACGAGGAACGGCGAGTTCGAGGCCGGCAGGAATCCGGAACTCAGCAGGCCCGCCTGACTCTGCAGCACGTTGATCGCGACGTACGGCGGGAACGTGTCTCCCGCGCGCCGGTTCTTCGAAAGCTCATGCGCCACAACGGAACCGAGCGGCGGAATCTCTTTCTTGAGCGCCAAGTTCATCGGATGCGCGGCCTGCACGTAATACTGCGCGCGGCCGTGGACAGCGTCCCACGCGGCGGCCGAACGGATCAGCGTCACGTTGTTCAGCCGTTCCGCCAGTTTCGGGTAGAGCGCCATCGGCCAGCGGATTCCCGGCCCGATCGTCTTGATGTCGAAGTTCTGGGGAGTCCACGGACCTTCCTTGAGGTCCCAGCCATCGACGTGGCTCTGCCCGCCGTCGAGCATGAAGAACAGACAGAACTTCGCCGTCCCGCGCGGAGTCACCTTCGCGGCGGCGCGGCCTTCGCGTGGCTGCAAGAGAGGCAGGAAGAAGTATCCGCTCGCGGCGGCGCGGCCGAGTCCGAAAACCTCGCGGCGCGTCAGGAAATGGTCGAGAAAGGTCGCCATGCGAATGCCTCAATAATTAAACACGAATTCGAGCTTGTTGACGAGCAGCCATTGCAGGTCTTCGCCGCCTTGGCGCCGGTCCGCCGCGATCAGCTTGCGCCCCATGGCGGCTTCGGCTTCGTTCGGCTCGCGCACCAGGAAGCGCAGGAATAGGTTGCGAACGATGCGGTCATCCGCCAGCGCGGGCTCGGTGTCGAGCAGGCTGTCGAGATAGCTGCCCGGCCGCGCGCGGATCTTGTCCTTCACCAGCGGACTGTTCATTAGCAGAACCGCTTGCGAGATCGCGCCCTCGTTGGTCCGCTGCGAGTAGTCGCGATTGGGCTGCCCGAAGCTCTCGAGGAAGAAGTTGACATCGCGCAGCTTGCGGAAATCCTCGGGCGAGCGCGCCTCGGTCGCGAACTTGACTGTCATCCCACGGTTCGGAACCGGGATGTCGTGGTAGACATTGGTGGTCTTCACGATCGCATCGTGCAGTTCCTCGGATGTCAGCCGCCGAACGAACTTGCGGGAATAGTAGCGGGCGTAGGAGTCTTTCCACTCGCCGGGGAACTTCGACGAGAGCTGGTAGGCGCTCGACTTGGCGATGAGCCGGAACAGGCGCTTGATCGAATGCCCGTTCTCGCGAAAGTCCTTGGCGAGCGCATCCAGCAGTTCCGGGTGAGAGGCCTGTGCCCGGTCGAAGTCGAAATCGTCCACCGGATCGACGATTCCCACGCTCATCAACTCCGCCCAGAACATGTTCACGGTCGCGCGCGCGAACTGCGGATGTGAGGTGAGCATGCGCGCGAATTCCTCGCGCAGCGGCTTCCCGGGCTGTGGCTTCTCGCCCGTGAGGAAGAACTCGGGCTCGACCGCGCCCTTTCCGCCGCGCGGGATCCGCACGACGCTTCGACCGCTCGCATCATAACCGGCACCTTTGTCGTCGATCGAGTACTCGTCACGCGTGGTGGCGATTTCGGTTCGGCGCAGAATCCGCGTCTTGCCGAAGAACGCCGCCTGCTTCCAGAGTTCGCTTCGCTTCCGTGCCGAGAGCCACGTGTTGATCTTTTCTAGGTGCCGCTTTCCGTCGTGGCAGGAGATGCACTGGAGGTTGACGCCGAGGAAATGCTTGGCGGACCAGATGGCGATCTCGTCTGAGGTGTCCTCATGGACCTCGTCTTCACAGTTGTCACCGATCACCACCCAGCGCACCAGGTAGCTCGCCGGGCCAACGTAGTAGTTCGACGCCGCGCGCGTGGTCAGCATCTCCGAGACCACCTCGTCATACGGCCGGTCCATGTGGAGGAAGTCGTAGATGTACTGGTAGAAGAGGTTGCGCCCGTCGGTGCCGAGGCGATTCGAATTCACCTGGGCGAGATCGCTGAACCAATAGGTCCATTTGGCGAGGAACCCTGGCGATTGGATCAGTTTGTCGACCAGCTTGTCGCGCTTGTCCGGCTCTTTCGATCGCACGAAGGCTTCCGTCTCCACGGGCTCGGGCAGCCGGCCCGTGAGGTCGATATGCACCCGGCGCAAGAACTCGTAGTCGCTGGTCAGCGGCGCATGGGGGATCCTGTCATTCGCCATCTTCGAGAAGATGTGCTCGTCGATGAAGTTCTTCCGGGGGACGGGACTGGCCGGGCCGACGGCCTGACCGCCGGCCGCCGCCGTCAGACGCGCAGCCTCCCCGAGCTTCCCCTTTGAAGGAATGGCCGGATGGTCCTTGGGCAGCATCTCCGGCTTCTGAGCGAGGACAAGGCTGACGGTCGCCGCCAGCACCAGAGACATGATCCGCAGCATGGTCTTCCCCAGTATAGGTCCACCAGGGCAAGGCTGCCGGTGCCTTATTGAATTGTCAGTACCGGCAGGATGGAGGTAGCGAGAACCGCCGCCCGTGCCGCATCGTGAACGCCCGCTTGCGAGCAGTTCACCGCCAGCATGTTGACCTGACTGTTCGGGCCGGCCAGCGGACCTTGCATGGTGGCCCGAGCCACCGTCTGCCGCGGCGGCAGCGCGATTAGCGAAGGGTCGATGCCGCATTTCTGGGCTAGTTGGCGGATCTCGGCCGCGACTTCGTCATAGCAGGCCGGATCGCGATTGATGTTGGCTGCCATCGACAGTAGCATCTTATGCGGATTGAAGCGGATCCTCGCGTCGTCCGGAAACATCATCTCCTTCACTCGAAGCTGCATGTCCGCGAAGTTCACTTCTAGATTGACCGACGGAATCAGCGCCGGGTGGATGATCTCACCGATCGACTTGCCTTCCTCCTGGTGATAGGACTGTCTCCGTTCCGCTCCACGGCTTCGGAAGAAGTAGGAGCATCCGGTGCTCGCCCCAGAGTTGCCACACAGCGACAGCCCCCGTTCAAACCAGCCGATCGACTGGGCAACCGCCGCATTGGCGATTCCGGTGAAATTGTCGGGCGCCCCGACCGCGAAGTACTTGCCGGTCTTGGCCTTGACCCGGGAGATGATGTTACGGTGAACCAGGCTCGAGTAGATCGACGGGAGAATGTCGGTGCCGACCCGCCAATCGTAGTGCGCCTCGAGTAGCGCCAGCGGGTCGATTTGCTGGAACGCCGCGTCGAGGTGCAGGAACATCCTTCCCGCGAGAGTGGGCTCGATGGCGTTGTCCCACCAATAGGTGTATTTGCGCCAGCTCAGAATCTCGAGTGGAAGCCGGTTCAGCAGGGACGAAGCCAGGCGCAGGCCATCGGGCATCAGCGCGTCATCGTCTCCCATGAAGTAGACGTATTCGCCTTCGCACAACTCCAGCCCAGCCTCCCAGTTCTCGTTCATCGGCAGGGGCGACTGAGCCCGATTGTATTTCAGCTTCGGCGACTCGAACTGGCGCACGACAGCGGCAGTTTCTGGCGACGAGCAGTTGTCCTGGACGATCACTTCGAAGTCAGGCTCTTCCTGTTCGAGGACGCTTCGGATGGCGGACTCCAAGGTGGCGTGTCGCTCCTTGGTCGGGATCACGATGGAAAATCGCGGTTTGCTCATAGGGCCACTCCCTTATTCGGCGGAAGCGGAGGTGAGACCACATATCCCATCTTCGGTTGGAGGGAATATGGCAGGAGGGAATATGGCCGCCCTTCCCGCTGGCCCGAAGTGATATATTGGCCGGCGGAGATCCTCAATGACCAAACGAGAATTCCTCACCGGCCTCGGCGCCGGACTGGCCCTGTCGTCTGCCGCGCTCGCGCAGGCCCCCTCGATCAAGAAGGGCGCCAAGCGCATGGCCAAGACCACGAAGCTGTTCAAGAGTCCAGGCGGCTTTCCGAACGCACTCGCCGCCACGCCAGAAGGTCTGTGGATCGGCGAGCAAAAGCTGTCGGGGCAGCAGGCCGCATCCTACAAATTGACCGAACCGAAGTCGCTCGAGGAAATGGCTTGGCTGGTCGACTGGAACGGCAAGCTGCTGAGGACGGTGAAGACTCCGTCGCGCAATACGAGTGGAATGGCTGTTGGCGGCGGATACGTGTGGATGATCGCCAACGCGCCGCCGCAGGGTGTCTTCCAGGTCGATATGAACTCGAAACTCGTCAGCCACCGCCAGATTCCGCTCGGCCCGCCGAATGGTGACGGTGGCGGAAGCCATGGCGGTCAATGGCACGACGGCAAGCTCTGGATCTCGTCGTTGCGGCTACGGGGCAACCTGCGCGTGGATCCGAAAACGTTCTATCCGGAATACATGATTCCGTTCCACGTGTCGCCGGATCGCACCCGATACCACGACATCACTTTCGACAAGGAAGGGACGATGTGGCAGGTGATCGGCAACGACTGCAAGCGATACGCCGATTTCCGCCCGGCATTAGCCCGGCATGACGCGGCGACGGGTCGCGTAGTCGAAGTGGTGGATTTCCTGCCCGGTTCGTGCGACCCGCACGGCCTGGCTTTCCACGATGGCAAGCTATTCGGCTGCGATGCCGGGATTCATCCGGGTTGGGCGAACTACGATAGTCCGACTGCGGGGTGGATCTTCCAGATCGACCTCGCGTAGGTTCGAGACGTGCCTGTTCCGAGGGGAAGCAGTGTCCGTGGCCGTTCGGCGAAGGGACGCTGCATCAAACCTCATTCCGGGTGCGGAAAAGTCCTTTTGGGCTTTCTTCTTGGCATCGATCGACATCGGCAGGTACACCAGGCTTTGCATCATGGCGACGGTGAGCGTCTCTTCGTGTGGCCTCATGCCACGGTAGATTTTGGCTACGATGACCGCGTGTGCCGCAAGAGTCCGTTCCACCGCCAATTCTCGCAGAAGCTGGTGCGCTCGATGTGGGCCAGGAACAGTATCAAAGTGGGCCAAGTCGAGCTGTCAAATACACGGATGCCACTCCGTCCATAGACAGGCTCCGCCGGAGTTTATCCCGCGGTGACGACTCGCCAGGACGAAGGTGCAGTCTGTGTTGGGCGTGCTCCCGCTGATCGACCCGGTGATGCAGCGCCGCAGGCGAGGAGAACGCGAAGGTAATCGAAGTGGAGAGGGCTGGGCACGCAGCGGGGTCGAGATCTCATAAACCCGGATAGCCGCGTTGCACGGCCTCCGTACCGGCATGGTGTTCGCCCAGGACTCGCAGCGCGATGCGCGATCTCGGCGATGCCTATCGGCGGGCGGCCAGTCCGATCGGGCCGCCGCCCTGCGTGAACGCCTCGCCGCCAGATGGCGGCCCTGGAATCAGACGCTTCCCGGCAATGCGTACGTGAAGCATCAGCTCGAACTCGCGCAACGCGATATTTCCCGCTAACTCCGCCCGCTGTTTCCGCTTCCTGGTTAGACGGCCAAAACGGCCTGAAGCTAACGGAGAAAAGGAAACAGACAATGTCGAATATCAGCCGCCAGTTGGTACTGCTTGCACTCGGAGTGACCGCGATCGGAGCGCAGGAGGCGCCCAACGCGGGCAATTGGAAGACTTGGGTCATCTCATCGGGAGCCGATCATCGTGTGCCGCCACCACCGGACGCGGCCGCGACGCGCGGCGAAATGGAATGGCTCCGCTCGATGACCACCAATCCCGATGAGCGGACCGTCGAGCAGATCCGCTACTGGGACGCGGGACCACCGTCCTACCGCTGGATGGAGATGATCGCGCGGCGTCAGAGCAACGGAGAATCCGTCGGGACCTACTTCGCTCGCGCCTACGCCTACGCGTCGATGGCCGTCTATGACGCGACCGTCGCCGCCCAGAACGCCAAGCAGGTCTATCGCCGCCCGCGTCCGGAAGAGAACGGACTGCGACGGCGAGTGCAAGTCCCGCGCGGATTCTCGTATCCGTCCGAACATGCCGCCACCGCCGCGGCAGCGGCGGTGGTCATGGCGTATCTGGTTCCCGCCGAGGCAGCCTACTTCCATAGCCTTGCGGAGGAGGCGGGAAGGTCCCGCCTCTATGCCGGAGTCGAGTACCCGTCCGACTACGCCGCTGGCATGGACCTCGGCCGCCGCGTTGCCGAGCAGGTAATCGCGAAGGCGCGCCTCGATGGATCCGACGCAGTGTGGACAGGAAGCGTGCCTACCGGTCCATGCCGCTGGACCGGTGCCAATCCCGGTAACGTCAACGGCGCAAATTGGAAGCCGCTGTTGATGACTACGCCCTCGGAGTTCCGCCCCGCGCCCCCGCCACCGTGCGATTCGCCGGCCGTGCAAGCGGAACTGGCCGAAGTTCGTAACTATCCTCGCGCGTTGACCACCGCGAACCTCAACACCAACGCGAAGGCGCTTTACTGGCAGACTCCCGAAGGTGTGTTCCCGTGGGCGTACCTGACGATGAATCGCTGGATCCTCGAGGACCGGCTCGAAATGGACGCGCCGCGCGCGGCGCGTGCATACGCACTGTTGGGCGCTGCCGGCTATGACGCCTTCATCGCGAGCCAGGACGGCAAGTTCGCCTATTGGTACATCCGTCCGGCGCAAATGGACCCGTCCATCACGCCCCTATTCCCCGCGCCGAACTTCCCCAGCTATCCGTCCAACCACTCGACGTTTTCGACGGCGCGCGCCGAAGTGATGGCGTACCTGTTCCCGGAGCGCGCGGGCCTCATCCGCGCGATTGGCAAGGAAGCCGGCGATTCGCGCATCTGGGCGGGGATCCACTTCGAGATGGACAACCAGGCCGGAGTCAAGCTCGGCACCGATGTCGCGCGGAAATTCATCGACTGGGCTCGCAACGACGGGTCCCAACAGTAGCAAAGGAGCCAACCCCAATGAGCAAAACCCAGATTTCCTCTCTCTCCAACGAAGGACTCAACGCCCAACCGCGGCGGACCTCCATGCACGCCGTGGACGTATTTCTCTTCGGCACGATCGCCTACCTTCTGTTCCTCGTGACATTCCTCTACGCCATTGGATTCATCGGGAATTTCGGCGTGCCGAAGACTATGGACTCACCCTCGGAGGTGCCTTGGCTCAACGCGCTGCTAACCAACGCGGGACTGCTCTCCCTGTTCGCGATTCAGCACTCGGTCATGGCGCGCCCGTTCTTCAAGCGATTTCTCACCCGCTTCATTCCGGTGTCCGCCGAGCGGAGCACCTATGTGCTGGCAAGCAGCCTCGCGCTGATGTTCCTGTTCTGGCGATGGCAGCCGATCGGCGGCGCGATCTGGACGGTCGAGTCGACGATGGGGCGAACGGCTCTCTACACCGGATACGCGTTCGGCTGGAGCATCGTGCTGATCACCACGTTCGTGATCAACCACTTCGACCTGTTCGGTCTGCGCCAGGTTTGGCGTGAATTGCAGGGTCAGCCGCAATCGAAGCTCCGATTCGTGACGCCGGTGCTCTACCGGATCGTTCGCCATCCGCTCTACGTGGGCTGGCTGGCCGTCTTCTGGTTCACGCCGGATATGACCGCGACACACTTGTTCTTCGCGATCATGACCACGGCCTACATTCTGGTGGCGATTCAACTCGAGGAGCGCGACCTGATGCGCGAGCACCCGGAGTACGCCGCATATCGCAAGCAAGTTCCCATGATTATCCCTGGATTTCCTCGCCAACTCGGAGGTGTGAAGTGACCGCGACGATGCAGCCCATGAACGAATTGAAGACTCGCCTCAAGGCGACGTGGATGACCGGAGATTATGAACGCTTCTCGCGCTACATGGAGGCGGGCGCGCGGGAGTTCTATCAAAGGCTGGAACTCCCGCGCGGGACGAAACTGCTCGATGTCGGTTGCGGCGCGGGACAACTGGCCCTGATCGCCGCGCGCGAGGGCGCACAAGTGACGGGATGTGACATCGCCACCAACTGGCTCGAGAGAGCCCGCGAGCGCGCGGCCGCCGGCGGCTTGCCCGCGACGTTCGTGGAGGGCGACGCTGAAGCGCTGCCTTGCGCGGATGGACAGTTCGACGCGGTGGTGAGCCTGATTGGCGCGATGTTCGCGCCGAGGCCCGAGCGCGTGGCTTCGGAGATGCTCCGGGTCTGCCGGCCCGGAGGCATGATCGCGATGGCCAATTGGACCCCGAACGGATTCATCGGCCGCATGTTCAAGGTCATCTCGCGTCACATCGCGCCTTCGGGCATGCCGTCGCCGGTACTGTGGGGAGATCCGCTCACCGTGCGCGGGCGCTTCGGTAAGGGTGTCGCGAGCCTCATGACCACGCCACGGCTCTACCGGTTCGACTATCCGTTCGGCCCGGCGGATGTGGTCGAGTTCTTCCGAGAAAACTACGGACCGATGTCCCGTGCTTTCGCTGCCCTCGACATGGCGGGCCAGGAAGTGCTGCGCCGTGAGTTGGTGGATCTCTGGTCGGAGGGCGAGAACGCCGGTGACGATCGAACCGTGGTCGACTCGGAGTATCTCGAAGTGATTGCGGCGGTGGCGTGATGCGCGCGATGGCCCTTCTCGTCCTTTCGGCCGCCGCTGGGTGGGCGGCTGGCCCGGAGCTCGTTCCGGGATTGCAGCCAATGGCCCTGGTTTCGAGCTTTGCGCCCGAGTATCCGCGCTTCGCGTCCTTGCGTCGCATGAACGGCGATGTAGTCCTGTCGGCGACGGTCCAGGCCGACGGGCGGGTGTCGAGAGTCCGCGTGATGAGTGGGCCTGCTATGTTCCGCTATCCCGCGGTCCTGGCAGTGAGCCGCTGGATCTATCGTCCGGCCATGCGGAATGGCACCCCGATTGCGCAGCCAGCGATGATCCGTCTCCGGTTCCGGGTTCAGTAGCCGCGGAGCTGGCGGGGTGCGGAACAATCCCCCTCCCGCCGGCGTCTGAAGGATCGGGATGCTGCAAGAAGCGAACGTGACCTTCGATCCGTGTTGGGGTGGAGGAACGGCGTCCGGAGAGGAAGTCGCCGTTCTGGTGGTCGCGTCGGCGGTGGTGGCGATCGTAGGGTACGCCGCGACCCGGCTTCTCGTAATCTGGCGGGACCGGATCCCCTGGAAGCGCCCGCCTCCGTTGGCTCTGGCCCGCGTCATGGACAGGTGCTTGCGTGGCGAGCGCGGTCTGGGAAGTCCCGACGCACGGGACTGCATCCTTCGCCGTCTTGCTCGAGCCCCCGTTCCTAATTGCGTGCGGATTCATCTGGACCTTCGCCTACGGAACCACACGGCTCGGGGAGTGGCTCGCGCTTCGCCGCCGCGAGCCGATCTCGCTCGGGTTGAAGTGAACGGCGTTGAACGCGAATGATGTCCCCCGCGCGACAATGTCAGGATGATCCGTTCGTCCCTTCGAATCGCTTTCGCCGCGACGCTTTCCATGGCGCTGTGGGCGCAGAGTCCAGCCCCCAAGGGCAAGGGCCGCGCCAAGAACATCATTCTCTTCCTCGCCGACGCGGGCGGAGTTCCGACCGTGAACGCCGCGAGCATCCTCGGCTACGGCGAGCCGCAAAAACTGTTCGTCCAAAGTTGGAGGCAGATCGGGCTCTCCGACACCTCGACGGCATCACAGTGGGTGACCGATTCCGCCGCCGGAATGACCGCGATCGTCACGGGAGTCAAGACGCACAACGGCGTGATCAGCATGGGTCCCGATACGGTGCGGGGCAAGCAGGATGGCGCGCCGTTGAAGACGATCCTCGAGTATGCCGAGGAACACGGACTCTCGACCGGCGTGGTCTCGAACGTCAACATCACCGACGCAACTCCCGCCGCCTGCTACTCGCAAGCAAATGACCGGCGCAAGTTCGCCGAGATCTTCTCGCGCATCTTCCAGCCGCGCTTCGGCGATGGCGTGGACGTGGTGCTCGGAACCGGCCGCGAGGCCATTTGGAAGGATGCGAAAGCGAAGTCGATCGATATCGACGGGATGGCGAAGGCGAAGGGCCGCACCATTCATTCGACACTGGACATTCCGGAAACCGAGTCGAGGCCCATCGCCGTGCTTGACCGCGATTTCGATGTGCCGAAGGCCACGCGGCGAGCGATCAAGGCCTTGTCGGCGAACCAGAAGGGGTATTTTCTGATGGTCGAGTGGGATACCCACACCGACAACCCGAAGCGCGGACTCGAGAACATGGTTGGCCTCGACAAGCTGATCCGCGAAGTAGCGGGCCTCGTGAACCAGAAGGATACGCTCCTCATCTTCACCGCCGACCATTCTTTCGAACTGCGGACCAAGGGCGGGCTTCGCGCAGATCCGCTATTGAAAGGCTTCGACGAGTGGCAGAAGAGTCACAAACCGAGCGAAACGGTGGAGATCCCGGCGCTACGCGTGGGGCACAGCCACACCGGCGAAGAGGTGATCGTGGCGGCGCAAGGGCCCGGCGCGGGAGCCGTATCCGGTTTCCTGCCGAACACGCGGATCTTCGAGGTCATGATGAGCGCATTTGGGTGGAAGCGGTCCAAGTAGAGTCGCGGCGGTAGCGCCAGAATGCGAGATCCGGCCAGCGGACCTCGGCGCGATAATAGGCGGCGCGATCGGCCAGGTACCGCTCGAACCGCTGGCCGCAGATCTGCTGATACCGCTCGAACGCGGACGGATCGCCGTCCAGATGACTCAGCACCGCTTGCGCGGCCTCGATGCCCGAAGAGAGAGCGCGAATGATGCCCGCACCCGATAATGGATCCCAGGCTGCGGCTGCGTCGCCCGAGGCGATCCACCCTGGACCCGTGACGCGCTTGCGCCTCCATGTTCGGGCCGAAGCCACGATCGGTCCGGACTTTGCGGTGGCACCTCGCAGCCGCGCCGAAGACTCGGTGAGTCCCGCGGGTAACGAATCGAGCGCTCCATGGTTCCGAGCTATCTCGGGATCGGTGAACCACACCGAGATCATGCGGCCACCCGGCTGTGGCGCTGTTGTAGCACCAGCCCTCCGCGTGTGCTTCGATCAGCGCGTATTCGCCGTCCGCGCGGCAACGCCAGAAGCGCGCCGTCGCCAGCAGATGGTCGATGGCTTCCGGGGGGCCGTCGCCCGGTAGCCGGAGAGACGAACCGCGCCCGCTGGCGTTGATCACGATCGCACCCTCGAGGCCGGAGACCGTGGCATTCCTCCGCTCGATCACTACGCTGCTGCGCTCGACGGCTTCGAGAAGGAACGTGTTGAACGCAGCACGGTCGAGGTGCCATCCCCTGCCACCCGGCTCACGGATGTAGTCCTGAAACGCTGGCTCTGACGATCCCCAGCATGAAGCCACTCCCGTGGAATCGACCTTCGGGCATTCGGCGAGGAACTGGCCGCCGAGGCCGAGTTGTTCGAGCAGCGGCAGAAGCGCGGGGGGAACCGTCTCGCCGAGTATTGGTCCGGCGCGGGGAGCATCGAAGGCGATCACGCGGACTCCCGCGTGAGCCAGGGTCAGCGCGGCCGAGGCCCCGGCTGGTCCGAGGCCCACGATCGCCACGTCCCGCTTAGGGGAGAACACGCTCGGTCTCGATCAGCTTGTTATCGGCCTGCTTCCGCACAATGCCGAGTCCGGCGAAATTGTCGATCATCCCTTGGTGTCCCTCGGCGCCACGATCCCAATCCGATCTCTTGTTTGCCACTGCGTCAGCCGCCGACGCGAAGACGTGATCGGGGCGCTGGGCGGGCCACCATGCATGCCCATTCGGATCGTTGACGCTGACCCCCTCCCATTGGCAGTCGGAGAAATCCGCCTGCCAGGGAACCGCCAGTCCTTCCGTGACCGCGCCCGCGGGAATACCCGGATCGAGCCGGAACGGTTCGACCCAGACGTTCTTGTCTCGCACGAACCTCGGTACCTCGATCCCAGGATAGAACCCGCCACCGATGCAGGCTTCCATGGCGATGCGGTCCACTGCATCGACAATCGATTCGCCCGCGAACGGGTCGGTACCGTTGTCGCCAGTGAAAGTCCCGGCCGCCCAGAGTTGGAAGTAGGAGTAGAAGATGGGCGGCAAGGCCAGAACTTTCCTGTTGTTCTCCTGGTAGCCCTCCTCACTCAACATCCTCGGCATGGCCGGTGGTGTCGAATTTGCGGATTGGCCGGATTGC
Organism: uncultured Acidobacteriota bacterium; assembly: GCA_902825945.1. Taxonomy (GTDB): domain Bacteria; phylum Acidobacteriota; class Terriglobia; order Bryobacterales; family Bryobacteraceae; genus SYLY01. The sequence goes on along the minus strand of CADECY010000032.1, from coordinate 50,172 downwards.
GAAACCGGCTCAGAATCCCATTACGGCTGGCCGCCGGCGCGGAGGGATTCCCGAGCATCGCCAGCCGGCCATCGGAAAAACCGCCGGGCGCGGCCGGGTTGTGTCCACCGCTCGCCCTCTGGTTGACCCAAGCGAATCCGCGTGCGCGCACCAGGAACGGCCGGATGAACCGGGCGAAGGAGGGTTTTGCCTCCGCCGCGAGGAAGCCTCGGTCGATAGCGGCCTGGTAGGCGATATCGTGCAACGAGATCCACGGCTGGACATCGGGCGCGAAATCGGGTGGCCCCACGATGACGCGCGCAGCGACAGCCGTTTGGGTTGACCCGTCCGCCAACTTCACCTCCGCGCGGATCGGGCCTTCGCAAGTGTCGTCGAACCAATCGTCGTTGTCGGCGAAATGCGTTGGCTGCTGACCGGTGGCCGGCCGGCTGCCGGAAACGCCGCTTCCACCCGTGAAGATCAGACTTCCGTCCGTTTGAAAGCGCGCGCGCCCGAGCGTCACATCGAGCCCACGGAACAGCCCCTTGAACGTGACGTCCGGCGTGGTTCCATCCACGATCTGAGGCGCCGGCTTGATGATGAGCGCGGCGTCGGCCGCGTCGTTTCCGCTCGCGTTGTTACGGCGGTTGGCCGGCTGAGTCAAACGAAAGGCAACGGCCTTGCGATTGGCCACTTCCACCGTCCAGCGGACGGTGCCGATGGCAGGACCCACCAATTGTGGCAGTGAGACGAGCTTACCCGATGCGTCGCGATCGCAGCGAAACACTTGAAACCGAGCGGCCTGCTTCTTCAGCTTCTTGGCGGAATCGCGAAAGCTGGCGGGCGGCGTCACTCCGGGTCCGGGCCCGACGAAGAATTCATCGCTGGTGCCGAGCCGGGCAACTCCGATGCTCGGGTGAATTTCGAATTGAATTGGCATGGTCTTTCCTCTTTCAACTATTCGCCACGATGATCGTTTGGCGTGTCTTGTCTTCCTGTTCGACGTTGTTCAGAATATCGGCGAGGCGAGCCCGGGTTTCTTCAGGCAGGTTCTTGAAGTCCGGATCGAGGCGGATTGCTTCGATCCTTCCCGCGGATTCGGCCAGAATCTCGCCGAGCATTCGCCAGCGGTCCGGCTCGCGAACCGCGAGCATTAATGAGAAGGGCAGCTCGAACGGCGCGGCCGCTGCGGTCTTGCCGCCCGCCGCCTGCCGCGGCATGGTCACGAGCAGGCGTGCCATCGGCCCGATGTGCGAGGTCATCTCTGTGAAGCTCCATCCAATCAGGGTGGCCCTCGCGGCGCTTCCGCGCGCGATGCCGAGCGAGTGCGGAATGCTCGCCAGCAGGAGGCGATAGCGGAGATTGGCAAGCTGTGCCAGGTATCGCGATGGCGGGAAGGTGATCGCGGAGGTCCCGGAATTCGCACTCGCGGATGGGTCCCGCGGCACCGGGAGCGAATAGGGGCCCTTCATGGTGCGCAGCGTCTTGTACAGGTCGAGGAATCGGCGGAAATGCGACTCCGGCGAGCCAGCCGCCTCGGCGACACCACCCTCGCCCTGCAGCATGATCGCAGTGACCGCGTCGAGGGCTTCCTTCTTGCTCGCCACTGTCATCACCAGAACACCTGAACTGACGGCGATGACGTTCCCGCTGGGGTCGCGATCGACGGACGCCCAGCCGCCCCACTCGCCGGGGTCCGCCTGGAGCTGGTCCGAATCGGGCCGAAAGACTCCCGCCGGGAGCTTGTCGAGGACCTCCACCAGCCGCGCGAGAACCATTCCCACGCGGTCGACCTCCATACCGGCGTCCATCTTCGCCTTCTCCCGAATCTCTTTCTCGAGCTCCGGCGGTAGCACGGAGGAATCTACCGTGAGCGGCTTCTCGGCGATCACGTACTTGGCGATCGAGCCGAGCGTGACCGGTTCGAGAGAGTAGTGAAACGGATAGAGGCCGTTTCGGAACGGAAAGTCTTCGCGGTCGAAGTTCAGCGGGCCACCGAGGCTCAACAACAGATTCTGGACCGTGATCAAGTGGCCCATCTCCTCCTGCGCCGTGGCACGGAGCTTCACTTGACAATCCGCGAAATCCGCCTCGAGCGAGTACGCCGCGTAGAGGTACTGCACCATGAGCGAATGTTCCACCTCGGCGATCGTATGCAGCAGGAAGATCGCCTCGTCGAGCGGCGACAATGGCGGATCCAATTCGAACGGGCTGCCGGCCTCCGCCGTGGCGGGAGAGATCATCGTGAGGGAAGCGGGAGCGGCGGCCTTCGCGTCGCGCCAGCGAATTCTCGAGGCAAGGCGGCTTTGGTTCATTCGGGAATCTCCAATTCCATCGTTTGTGCGAATCCGGGCAGGTGCCTGTTCCGCCGGCTGGTCGATAGCGCAGCGGCGGGGCCGGGCCGTTCGGCGACCTCCTTCAAGATCGCCATCACCTTTTCGAGCGTGGCTGTCTCCGTATCTCCGTGTCCGCCGCCGTGGTGCCCTCCGTGACCTCCATGCATCGCCTGTCCGGCGCCAGGCCAGTCGAAGGGATCGGCCTTCACTACCCAGGGGCCCTGCTTGAACCAGGCGATCCCGCGCACGCCGGCGGCCTCCACCTGTCCGGGATGCAATGCGTCGTGAGCGGCCTTCCATGCGTTGACGCAGTCATCCACCCAGCCGTGGAGCTTCCAGAACACGGGATTCGCATGCGAACTGTGAAAGTCGCCGAGGTAATCGTTTTTCGGATCGTCCCAAAGAGGATCGATATCGTAGGGATCGCGTAGCGCCGGTTCGCCGGTTCGCGGATTGCGCCCGATCGTGGCCCATCGCATGTGCATCCAGTTGTGCACCGTGAATTCGATGAGGTTTCCGTACGCCCCGAGTGTGAGTTGGGCCAAGACTCGCGGATTACGCAGATTCGACGCCACGATTCGCATCAGATTGGAGAATCCGGCGGCGGTCTTGTTGAAGCGCAGGAACGGCGACCCGTCCACCTGTTCGAGGAACAACTGCGTGGGCGGATGGATCATGAATCCCGAGTTCGCCGCATCGAGTTCGTAAGTCTTGATCGCGGGATCGGCCGGATCGGCAATCTCGCGGTAGGCGAACTGCGGCGCGTTGGGACCCGGCAGCACCGTCCAGCCAACCGGCCGCGGCTTGCCCGCCTGATCGTACACCTCATGCACCATCCGAATCATCCGGCGGTGCATGTACAGGAAGTCTTCGCCCGCCCCATTGGTCAGGTCGAGCGCTCCGGCTGCGTTGAGCGGCGGATCGTCGAGGAACCAGCCGAGGCCCCGCAGCCGCGTGCGATCGGCGGCGGTCATGTTCGCCGAGAACCAATCGCCTCGCAATGTGTGCCACACCGTGTGGCGCAGCCGGTGCGCGCGAGAGGCGAGCATGCTCACGGCTTCGGGTATCAGCGCGACACCGGGGATGTCTCGCGGCTCGACGAAGTCGCGTTTCACCGCGATGAAGGTAGCCGTGAATCCGGCCTTCGCCGAACCATGATCCTGGTTGCGACGTACCGTTCCAACGAGACTGGCCCGCTGGGCAGGCGTGGCGGAATCCCACTCGTGCGCCAGCTCACAATCGTACTCGTACTCGAAGTCCGCGATCGCGGAGCCGGCACGGCCGATACCGGTGAAATGGAGCGCCAGATCGCTCCATGACGTAACGGTGCCGGCAAGGTCCATGAAGTCCTTGCGCGGAGCGCCGGCGTCGCCCGGAAAGGCCAGGGTTCCGCTCACGGCGCCTTGATCGTTGAGAAACAGCAGCAGTTCGCCTTCGCCGAACAGCCGTGGCGGCCCGGCCGGGTCATTCACGAAGCTGCGGTAGGCGTAGTAGCCAATCAAGTCATTGAGATCCATGTCACCCACCTTGCGGTCAGGCCCGATCTGGGAACGCGCCCTGAATCTTGTCCGCGATGATGCGCCCGTTGGCTGCTCCCTCGCGGCCGTCGAACTCCCAGTGGACGCCGAGGTACACCCGGCTCAGCACGTTCTCCTCGATCGCGTCCGCGATCGTCATCGAAGCGGAGAATCGCGTGCGAACGCTGCCGTCACGATCGATGCTTTCACCATTCAACTCGTCGGAGACGAACTCGAAGGTGAACCCCTTGGGCAGTGCGAGTTCCTTCTCGGCGAGATGGAGCGCGGCCGTGCCGAAGCTGGCATGCCCGGAAGGATACGCGGGAAAATGAGGTGTGAATGACGTCATCCCCGGTTGGTTGGTGCGCGGCGCACCGAACGGCAGCCAGTACGGATCGCCCTGAGTCGCGCTGTTGCCATCACCCTTGCCAGTTGGGCCCCAGCCCGGATCCGCTTCCCGGACTCCGAGCACCGGCCGCCACAAGTTGTAGATGTACTTCTCGTGCCAGCACTGGATTCCCGCATCCGCCATCGCGACGTTGATCATCGCGAATAGACGCGCATTCTGTTGCTCGGTCACCGTGCCGAGCTTGGTCGTGATCGCGCGGACCACCTGATTGTACAGCCGGGGCGGGAGTCCGATATTGCGCGCTCCGTCGTAAGCCCAGAACAGTCCCTTGGCAGTTTGCCGCTGCGTCCGCGTGGTGCTGTTCAGAGCCCCGCTGCTCGCGACGGCGGCGAAATCGCTCGTGTACCGGGCGTCCGTCATCGCTGGCGGCGGGGTTCCCGGAACCACCGCCGTGAGGTTGTTGATCCCGAACGGGGACACCTGTCCCCACAGCGGGCCCAGAAACTTCTGGCCCGGGTTCAACGGATCCACTCGGTGCTTGCCAGGCTCGGCGCTCGGCGCATACTGGTCGTCGGGCACATTTGATCCATCGTTGGCCCGGGCGGCCAGCATCTTCGCTGCCACGATTCGCCCCCAAGCCAACCCCGCCTCGATCCCGGGGTCTCCTGATCCGAGCATCGTCATGAAGTCGAGGTGCTGCTTGACGAACCGGTCTCGTTGCCGCGGAAAGAGCGCGATCAACGTCTGGCATGCGGCGGCGGCCACGGCGGCTTGCGCCGCCGGCACGCCAGTGACGCTCGGCAACTCGGCCGTACTGTACATCAGGTAAGTCTTGCCGCCCCCCGCGATCGCGATGTAGGCATCGTACATGGCAAGATGCACGATGGCGAACGCGCGCGAGGTGCGCGTGGGCCCACCCTGTTCGGGAGCCGGATTGATCTCCGGCTTGTCAGTCGTGAAGTCGATCTTGTTCGCGTCCAGGCACACGCCGTTCCAGAAAAGGATTGCGTCCATGGGTACCACCTTTGTTGATTTGGGTGCGGCAGTGCCGCTCATGAGTAGAAGCGTGATCCGGAGGAAAAAGGTGAAAAGAAACCCGCCAGCCAGCCTTCCTTTTTTTTCGAGACTGCCCGAATTTTGCCGGACCGCGTTCCGGGGCCTTCTTTCCACGTGTCTCGTAGGCGGCCCGGCGTTCGATCCAGCGCGCCGCTACAATCAAGGAATCACGCAAATCCGAGTTCCCGGGCTTTGCTCGATCGCCTTCGCCGCCGTTGCTCTTGCGCAAAGCGGCCCACCGCGCGTGGTGCGCGTGGGCAGCAGCGTCGATAGCCCGTACGCAAGCGTGGGCGCCGATGGCAAACCGATGGGGTTTCTCGTCGAGGTGATGACCGAGGCGGCCCGCCGCGAGCGCTACGAAGTGGAATGGCGGTTCGAGCGGCTGCTGGAACCGGCTCTGGCCGAAGACAAGGTGGACTTGTGGGCAATCGCGGCGCCATCGGATGAGCGGCGCAAAGCCATCTATTTCACCGAACCCTGGTGGGTCGAGGACCACTTCGTCGCGGTGTTGCAATCGAGCGGCATCCGGACGATTGCCGACCTGAATTCAAAGCGCCTCGCCGTTCGCACGAGGCCTCCGTTCACACGGCCGCTCTCCTCGGTCCTCCCGCATGTGACGGCGGTGCCGATCGGGTCAGGCGGCGCTGGCCTCTCGGCGATCTGCAAGGGCGAACTCGATGCCGCGCTGGTCTCCGGCCGGTCGCTTTCCCAGCCCATGCCGGAGGAGTGCCCTCCCGCGACGAACCTCCGGTGGATTCCCTTGGACGCCGTAGTGATGGAGATGTCGGTGGCCAGCAACTACGCCGCTCGCGCACTCGCGGACCGCTTCCGTCACCACATCGGCGAAATGTTCCTGGATGGCACCGTGGCGCGGATCGCCCACCGTCATCCGGTACAATCCTCCCGCACCGCGCAGTCGCTCGTCGCGCAGGCTGAAAGCGAGTATCAACGGCGTGCGCTCCGCCAAACCCGGTTGACGGCAGCCGCGGTGATTCTCTCACTGATCGGCGCGCTGGCCTGGTCGTTTCGCGCCACGAGGCGTGAACGCGCCGCGCGCGACGAGGCAAGGCGCCTCTCCGGCCAGATTCTGCGCGTCCAGGACGAGGAGCGCCGGCGAATGGCGCGGGAGCTCCACGACGGTGCGGCGCAACAAGTGGCGGCCGTGGGGATCAACATGACCCTGCTGAAGTCCAAACTCGAGGCCGGCGAGTTCAGCGAGGCGGCTCGCCTGGCGGAGGACAGCCGGGAATTGGCGACGGCTTGCAGCCGCGAACTCCGCTCCACTACCTACCTGCTTCACCCGCCGATTCTCGAGGACCTCGGACTCGAACCGGCGATCCGCTCCTTCACCCAGGGCTACATGAACCGCAGCGGCGTCCAGGTGGATCTCGACATCCAGGAGGACCTGGGACGCCTCCCAGCCGACATCGAAGCCACGATTTTCCGGATCATGCAGGAAGCTCTCGCCAATGTCCAGCGGCACTCCGGGTCCAAGCGCGCCAACATTTCGCTGCTGCGCAAGGCTGGCGAGATCGAGTTGGTGGTGCGTGACTATGGAACGGCGGCGGCCGAGTCGGCGGGTTTTCCGAAGTTCGGAGTGGGTATTCTCGGCATGGAAGAGCGGGTGCGCCAGTTCGGCGGACGGTTCGACGTGCGATTCGGACAGGACGGAACGCGCGTGAGATCGGTGTTGCCGGCCTGAGTCGCCTCTGCCAGAAAACGTGAAACCGTAACGCCCGTGGACCGTCTTCCCATATAGGAGCCTCCCTGCCTTCTCGGGGATATACTGAAAATGGAGCGGAGTCTCCGCACGGAGTCGACCTGGGCATGAAAAAATTCGTTTTCGTCTCGCTGATGGGTGCCGCCGCGCTGTGCGCGCAGCAGGTGAACAAAGCCGACGCCTACTATCACTTCTCAATGGGGCACCTGTTCTCTGAGCAGAACAACGCATACGGCGGACGGCATCGCGAGGTGGTCAACCAGGCGATCGATCATTATCGCAACGCGCTGAAGGCGGATCCGGGCGCGGGGTTCCTGGCGGAAGAACTCGCCGACATGTACATCATGGCTGGCCGTTTCCAGGAGGCGATCACCGACGGTGAAGCCGCGCTCCGCGAGAGTCCGGGCAACGTCAATGCACGCCGCATTCTCGGACGCATCTACCTGAGGCTGATCGGCGATCCTCAGCGCGGGCGCATCAATCAGGACAACGTCAAGAAGGCCACGGAGCAATTCGTCAAGGTGGTCGAGGCGGACCCGAAGGATGTCGACTCGTGGTTGACGCTCGGACGCTTGCACAAGCTCCAGCAGGATTCGGTGGAGTCAGAAAAGGCGTTCAAGAAGGCGATCGAGATCGATCCCGCCAACGACGAAGCGGTCTCGGGCCTCGCGATGGTCTACTCCGATCTTGGCGACAGCAAGCGTGCCTCCGAGATGCTCCGCCAGCTCGCCGACAAGAAGCCGAATCTGAACAATCTGCTGTCGCTCGCGGGCGCCTACGAGCAGATGAACGATCACGCGCTTGCCGCCGAAACGCTCAAGAAGGCGCTCGCACTCGAGCCCGACAACGACAAGATCCAGCGCGCGCTCGCCCGCGACCTCGCCATGGCGGACAAGCTCGACGAAGCGACGAAAATGTACGAGCAGATTCTCGCGGAGAATCCGAAGGATTGGGAAGCCTACCTGCGTCTTTCGCAGATCTACCGCCAGCAGAACAAGTTCGACAAAGCCCGTGAGGCCAACGACAAGGCGAAAAAGGAAGACCCGAACAACATCGAGATCCTCTACAACGAGGTTGGTCTTTTCGAAGCCGAGGGCAGGACCGAGGACGCGATCAAGGCGATGAAGGAGGTGGTGACGTCCACCGCCAAGCGCGGCTATAGCGCCACGGAGAAAGGCCAGCGTGCCATGCTGCTCGAACGGCTCGGACTGCTGTATCGCGCCAACGATCAGTACCCGGAAGCAGCCGCCGCCTTTCTCGAACTCGCCAATCTCGACCCCACCAACGACGCGCGCGGGCGCGCGCAGATCGCCGACACGTGGCGCCAGGCGAAAGACTACGCCAAGGCCACCGAGGAGATCGAGAACGCCTACAAGAAGCACCCGCAGGACCGCACGATCCGCATCGTGCGCGCCAACATCCTCGCTGAAACCGGCAAGGTGGACGTGGCCGCCGCCGACATCCGCAAGCTGCTCGACGGCAAGTCGGACCGCGAGGTCTACCTGATGCTCGTCCAGCTCTACGAGCGCGCTAAGAACTATGGCGAGATGGCCAAGGCGCTCGATCAGGCGGAGAAGCTCTCGCTCACCAACGAGGACAAGGAGGCGATCTACTTCTCTCGCGGCGCCATGTATGAGAAGACGAAGAAGATCGACATGTCGGAGGCGGAGTTCCGCAAGATACTGGCGATCAATCCGAACTCGGCGTCGGCGCTCAACTACCTCGGCTATATGTGGGCTGACCGCAACGTCAAATTGAACGAAGCCTACGAGATGATCAAGAAGGCGGTCGACCAGGAGCCGAACAACGGCGCGTTCCTCGATAGCCTGGGCTGGGTCTATTTCCGGCTCGGCAAGCTGACCGAAGCCGAGGAGCACCTAAAGAAGGCGATCGAGCGGAGCGGCAAGGATCCGACGGTGAACGACCATCTCGGCGACGTCTACGCCAAGCTGGGCAACTGGAAGTCCGCCGCGCGGCAGTGGGAGACCTCGCTGAAGCTCTACCACCAGGGCCCGGCCGGTGAACACGATTCCGCCGAGGTCGCCAAGGTTCAGAAGAAGCTGGATGGAGCGAAAGTCCGGCTGGCGAAGGAAAAGCGGTAGTTCATGCGATCCGTGTGGCTGGCGATCGCGGCGGTCACGCCGCTGCTGGCCCAAAGTGTCACATACACACGCGATATCGCCCCCCTCTTTCAGCAGAAGTGCCGTCAATGCCACAGGTCAAACGATATCGCGCCGTTCGCGCTCGATTCCTATGAGACCGCCTTCGACTGGAAAGACGATATCAAGCTCGCGATATCGGACCAGCGTATGCCGCCGTGGAAGCCGGTGTCCGGTCATGGTGAGTTTCGCGGAGACTTCTCGCTGACGAACGAAGAGCGGGATCTGATCACCTCATGGGTGAACCAGGGCGCGCCCAAAGGCGACGACGCCGATCTTCCAGCCGATGAAATTCCGGAAGGCGAGTGGAGTCTCGGCGAACCTGATCTGACGCTCCAGATGCCCGAGCCCTTCACGCCGCCCACCGGCAAGGACATGTATCGCTGCTTCGTGCTTCCGGTTGGCTCAGCCGAAACGAAGTTCATCAGCGCCACCGATATCATTCCGGGTGACCGGCGAACGGTACATCACGTTGTCCTGTTTGTCGATCCAACGGGCGATTCGGAAAAGCTCGACGCGGCCGATCCAGGCCCCGGGTACAACTGCTTTGGTGGACCGGGATTCGATATTTACGGCGGTGCATTGCTGCGCGGCGATGCGCTCGCGCTGGGTGGATGGGCCCCCGGCACGCGCGCGACACACCTCCCCAGCGGCGTCGCGCTGCAACTGCCGCCTAACAGCCGCGTCGTGATGCAAATCCACTACTTCGTTCGGCGCGGAACTGTAGCCGACCAGACGCGGGTCGGCCTATACTTCTCGAAAGCGCAGCCAGAGAAACGGCTCATGTTCGTGCCCGCGCTCGACACCCGGTTTGTCATTCCCGCGGGCGCGGAAAGGCACTCGGTCACCGCGAGCTTCATCGTTCCGCCACTGTTCGACGCGCACCTGATCAACATCTTTCCGCACATGCACCTGCTCGGAACCGAGATCAAGGTGGAGTCGGTGAGCCTCGGCGGCCGAAACGTGACTCCGCTGATCTACATCGACAAGTGGGACTTCAACTGGCAAGGACCATACACTTACGTGAAGCCCCTGGCGCTGCCCGCGTTGAGTACGGTCCGTGTCACCTGCACCTTCAATAACTCGGACTCGAACCCGCGCAATCCAAGCAATCCGGTGAAGCCGGTCCGGCGGGGCGAAGGCACCGAAGACGAGATGTGCATCGCGGCCTTGGGTATCACGCTCGACCGCGAACGGCTCCGGTAGCGGGTTCTAGCGCTTCTTCCCGAGCAATTGGATCAGGGCGAAAATCTCCGCCTTCACCGGCTCTAGTTTCGCCGGATCGACCTTACCATCGCCACCGAACAGAGATGCCTGCGCCTGAACCGGAAGCGGTTGGGCCGCCGGTTTCTTCTCGGCGCCCTTCTTCCGATTCTGCTCGAGGTAAAGCCGCGCGCCCTCGATCGTGAAACGCTTCTCGTAAAGAAGGTGCTTCAGCTCGAGCACCATCTCGACATCCTTGCGGCGGTACAAGCGGTGACCGGTGCCAGACTTTTTCGGCATCAGCTTGGCGAACTCGGTCTCCCAATACCGCAGAACATACGGCTCGACCCCCGCTAGCTGAGCCACCTCGCCAATCCGGAAATAGAGCTTGTCCGGAATCGTCGGCTTGGTGGTGCCCGCTGGCGTCGGGTTCATGGTGGTTGACCCATGGTACCCCCACGGACACGCAACTTTCAATCGGACGCGATTCTCGTAAACTCCGCCGCGCCCGGCAAGCCCAACCGCTGATAAGCGGTAGACTGTTCTGATGCCTCTGTCCAAGCGCATCAGCCTCAGCTTCATGATGTTTCTGAACTACGTGATCTGGGGCGCGTGGTACGTCACCATCGGAACCTACCTCACCGCCACGCTGAAGTTCACCGGAACCCAGGCCGGAGCGGTGTTCGGCACCTCTGCTTTGGCGTCGATGGTGTCGCCCTTCATCGTGGGGCTGATCGCTGACCGCTACTTCGCCTCTGAAAGAGTTCTCGCGGTGCTCCATCTGATCGGGGCCGTGCTGCTCTACCTGGTCACACAGCAGACGAGCTTCGGGGCGGTCTACGCGATCATGTTCGCCTACTGCCTTTGCTACTTCCCAACCGTTTCGCTCACCAACTCGCTCACGCTGCAAAACATCAAGGATCCGGGCCGCGACTTCCCGCTCATCCGCGTCTTCGCGACGCTCGGCTGGATCTTCATCGGCGTGATCATCGGCAAGCTGGGTGTCGAGGCCTCGCCCGTGCAATTTCTGATCGCCTCGGGTGCCTCGGTCCTGATGGCGTTGTTCAGCCTCACGCTGCCGCACACTCCGCCCGCGAACAAAGGCCAGGCGGTGACACTCCGCGGAATCCTCGGGCTCGACGCGCTGGTCATCCTCAAGGATCAATCGTTCCTCGTGTTCGTCATCGCCTCGATTCTCGCGTGCATCCCGCTGACGTTCTACTTCTCGTTCACCAACGCCTACCTCAACGCTTCCGGTGTCGCCAACGCCGCCGGAAAGATGGCGCTCGGACAGGCCTCCGAGGTGATCATGATGTTGCTCATGCCGTTCATCTTCCGGAAAGTTTCGGTGAAGGGCATCCTGCTGCTCGGCTTGGTCTCCTGGTCGTTGCGATACGCGCTGCTTGCGTATGGCGACCCCGGCGCGGGGATGTGGATGTTCTACGCAGCGATCTTGCTGCACGGGATCTGCTACGACTTCTTCTTCATGACCGGGCAGCTCTACACAGACATGCAGGCTCCACAGAACCTCCGCTCCGCCGCGCAGGGACTCATCATCTTTCTGACCTACGGCATCGGAATGTTCGCCGGGGCGCTTCTATCCGGCACCACGGTGGACTATTTCACCAAGACCGTCAACGGCGCCGAAGTGCGCGACTGGCAGAGCTTCTGGCTGACCTCATCCGCTGGCGCATTCGTGATTCTGCTGCTTCTGCTCGTGTTCTTCAAGAACAACGCCAAGGTCCAGGCGAAGGCCTCGTAGTGTAGGACAATCATTCCGTGACCCGGAAGCAATTCATCGCCACCGGAGCCGCGCCCGCGCTCCCCGCCGCCCAGCGGTCCGGCAGACGCCCGCGCAACGTGCTGTTCCTTCTCTCCGATCAGCACCGGCCCTCGTCGTGCGGCTACATGGGCGACTCGCTCGCCCGCACACCCAACATCGATGCGCTCGCCCGAACCGGAGTCCGGTTCGACGCCGCCTATTGCACGAATCCGGTATGCACGCCTTCGCGAGCGTCAATTCTCACCGGACTCTACACGCACAACCACCGCACGTGGTCAAACCGCACCCCTTGGCCGTTCGAGATCAAGACCGCCGCGCATCACTTCTCACGCGCCGGATACGTCACCGGTCTCATCGGCAAGATGCACTTCGTCGACGCGCAAACGCACGGCTTCGACTACCGGCTCGACTTCAACGACTGGTATCAGTACCTCGGCCCGAAGACCAAGCTCTACGCCGACGAACTCGCGCAAGCCAACAGCGGATCGGGCCTGCCGCAGATTGACGATCTCTGGGCGGATTCCGGCGATCCGTGGAAGGGCCACCGCACACCCGACGGCCGCGCCGGACTCGTGGCAATCGGCCGCTCGTCGCTGATCGAAGAGCGCGATCACTTCGAAAGCTTCGTCTCGCGCGAGAGCTCGCGGTTCCTGAAGCGATTCGCCCGCCAGCATCCGTTCTTCCTCGTGTCGTCGTATCTGAAACCGCACGACCCGTTCATGCCGCCGAAACGGCATGCGGAGATGTTCAAAGCGGAGGACATGAAGCTGCCGGAGTCGTGGGGCAAGGTCGATCTGAAGCGCATCCCCGCCGAGGTTCGCGATCGCATCGGCAAGCATGGGCCATCGCTCGAACTCGCCGAGCCGCGCAACGCACGCCAGCGGATCGCGATGTATTATGGCAACGTCGCGTTCCTTGATGAGTCGATCGGCCAAGTCATGAATACGGTGCGCGAACTCGGTCTCGAACAGGACACCATCGTGCTCTATAGCTCCGACCACGGCGAGATGCTCGGCGAGCATGGCCTTTGGCAGAAGTTCGTCTTCTACGATCCTTCCGCCGGTGTTCCGTTGATTTTCCGAGTGCCCGGCATGACGCGTGAGGGCGGAGTCTGCCGCGCGCCAGTGAGCCAGGCCGCGCTCGTGGCGACGCTGCTCGATCTTTGCGGACTGCCCGTCCCACAAGGGCTCGACGAAGGTCCGCTGACGCCGTTCCTGCGTGAGCCGGAGCGGAAGGCAACTCGCCCCGTTTACTCCGAATTCGCGCTGCGTACCAAGGCCGCGAAGTACATGATCCGCGATGGCGACTGGAAGTACAGCTTCTACGTGAACGACATGCCGGAGCTTTACAACCTGCGCGACGATCCCGGTGAGATGTCGAACCTCGCGCTCGAGCCCGCGCATCGCTCGCGCGCCGCGGATATGAAGGCGAAGCTCTTCGCTTGGCACAAACCCTCGGAGCTCAACGCATGAGAGCCGGTGCTTGGCTGCTCGCTTCCGCGTGCGCTTGGGGAGCATCTCAGCCAACCTTCACTCCGATCGTGCGCGGTAACGTGACGGCGGAGATGCGCGATGGTGTTCGCCTCACGGCCGATCTCTACCTGCCTTCGGACGCGGGCAAATTCCCCACGATCGTCTATCGAACCCCATACGACAAACGCGGCGTGCAGAGCGCAGGCATGTACTTCGCGGCGCGCGGCTACGCGGTGGTGGCGCAGGATGTGCGGGGACGTTTCAAGTCAGAGGGAGACTTCTACGCCTTCGTCAATGAAGGAGCGGATGGCCACGATACCATCGAGTGGGCTGCGAAACAGCCGTGGTCCGACGGCCGCGTGGTCACCAACGGCGCATCGTACCTCGCCTGGGATCAGTATCACGCCGCGATGTATCGTCCGCCGCATTTGGTGGCGATGTTCGCCGATGTCGGCGGCAACAACTTCTTCGAGGATTTCGCGCATCCCGGCGGCGCGCCCAATCTCGGCTGGTTCATTTGGATCGCGCGATCCGCGATGACGAGTCCGTTGGCTGCGAAGGAGGAGGAGGCGCGGGATGCACTCGGCGCCGCCCTGAAACATCCCGAGCCGTGGTTGAAGAAGTCTCCGGAAGAACGCGCCCAATTGTTCGAGAAGTTCCCGATGCACCGCCAGATGTATGAGGACTTCTACGGACATCGCACGTTCGACAGCTATTGGCAGCAGAAGGGCTGGTACACGCAGGGATCGTGGCCGCTGATCAAGGATGTTCCGGTCTTCTTCATCAGCGGCTGGTACGACTATTTCGCCGAGGGGCTCATCCAGAATTTCAATGGACTCTCGAAACTTCATCGCACTCCGAAGAAGCTCTGGCTCGGTCCCTGGCCGCACAGCGTGGGCCGTGGTGAGTGCGGCGCCGTATCCTTCGGTCAGGCGGCGAGCTTCGATGTGAAGGAGATCGCGCTCGACTGGTTCGATCAGGTGCTGAAGAACGATCCGCTCGAGCTGATCACGCAGGATCGTGTTCGCTACTTTCGCATGGGCGGCGGCGATGGCTCCACCGATGCGGCAGGCAAAAAGCATCACGGCGGCCAATGGATGAGCGCAACCGCGTGGCCTCCCGTGGCGGCCTCGGTCTCCACGCACTTCCTGCAATCGTCGAGCGCGCTCGCGACAACCCGGCCCCCGGCGGGAACGACGCTCTCGTGGGATCACGATCCAGCCGATCCTGTACCTTCGATTGGCGGCCGTTACACGATGGTGCCCACGATTCCGCAGTGCGCGCAGGATCAGTCTCCATTGAAATCGCGCACAGATGTTCTCCGCTTCGACACCGCTCCGCTCGCCAACGCGCTGGACGTATCCGGTAAGGTAGCGGCGAAACTCTGGGTCTCGACCGATGCCGCGAGTGCGGACTTCACCGCGAAGCTGGTCGATGTCTATCCCGATGGATTCGAACTGATTCTCGGTGACAGTCTGCTGCGTGTCGATAACGCCACGGCAAAGCCTCGCGAGATCCGCATCGAGATCGGCTCGGTGAGCAATCTCTTCGCTGCCGGACATCGAATTCGCCTCGAAGTCGCATCGAGCAACTTCCCGCGTGCCGAACCGAATCCGGCCAAAGCACGCAACACGATTCACCTCGGCGGGACGCAGGCCTCCGCGCTCGAACTTCCGGTGATCACTTCCAGTCGGCCGGCGGCTCCCAAATGATCGCCTTGCACTTGGCGCTTTCGGGATGCCGCGCTGGATCATCCATCTGATAGTAGAGCGTTAGGATGTTTCCGTCTTTTCGCAAGATCGAACTCGGATACCCGGTGTCGCGGTTGTTGGCTGACCATGACAACGAGAGCTTGTCGCGCAGGTTGAATGTGCGTCCTCCGTCGGAACTCACCGCCGCGTGAACACCCATCGGGAAGTTGCGCTCGCCGTGCGCCAGCACGATCCGCCCGTCTGCCAGTTCGAGAAGGTCGGCGGGAATCTCCATCTCCCGCGTGATCCGTTCCGGCGCGGACCATGTCTTGCCCCGATCCTTCGACCGCGTCAAGAAGAGCGCTTGCAACGGACTCCCTTCCGCCACGCCCGGACCGCTGCGCATCAACGCGATCACGTCCTTGCCTCGGGTTTGCAATATCGCCGTCTCGTCGAACCCCGCGCCCATCAGGCTTACGTCGCCCCACGTTTTGCCGTTGTCCGTGGAGCGCAACGCGTAGGCATAGTTCGCGGCCGGTCCGGGTCGAGGCATCGCAACGCCTTTGAAGTCGTCCTGCGTGTAGAGCGCCATCAGCATGCTGCCATCGTCGAGTGTGACGATCCTGCCGTACGGCGATGGATAGCGGCCTTTGAAGATATTCACCATCGTGGGCGGATCCCAAGTGGCGCCGCCATCGCGCGAGCGGACGACGTAGATTCCACTGCCGCGCAGGTAGCCGTGCGTGGGCATTTGGCGCAACTCGGCTTCGGTCTTTCCCGGTGGATATCCGTACGCGATCAGATAGGCGAGCACGAGCGTGCCATCGGGTGCGACGCCGAATGCCGGATTGCGATCGTCGTTCGGACCATCCACCACGATTCGCGGCATGGTCCACGTTTCGCCTTCATCGCTCGAGAGGACGATGTCGAGGCGGCCGCGAACATCGATATGGCTGCCGCCGCCGCGCAGCACAGCTGCGATTCTGCCATCCTTCAATCGCGCCGCCACCGGAAAGTATCCGCCGTTCTCGGCAACCACCGTCACGCGTTTGGCCGCGAATGATCGCAGCCGCAGCACCGAGTTCTCGTCGCGTTGATTCACGTCTTGCGCGAGCAGAGGCAGCAGCGAGCCTAGCAACCCAACGATCTTCACCGGTGGCCCGCCCGAACGGGTTTGCCGTTCTTGAAATCAATCTCGATCAGCTTCTCACTCGTCGGAATCCGCGCCACTGGCTTGTGCGTGAACGCATCGAACACAACGCCTCCATCCGGATACGCGTACTTGCCGTCCAAGCTGAATGACACCCAGCCCGGATGCGGCTGCTGCGACGCTTCGGTGAAGAGCGGCATCTCGGCTACGGGCTTCGGCGGCAACTGCGTCACGTTCCACGCATAGACATAGCCGTAGACGCCATCCACCACCCAAACCTCCTTCTGATCGGGGCGCAGGTTGATGCCATGGCTCGGCGTCGAATGCGGTTTGCGCTTCGGCGGATTCGGAATCTGCGCCAAACGCGAAGCGGGCGTTTTGTTTTCCGCGCGGTGGATCATCGGGCCGCCCCACTCGCCCGATCCGGGCTTCTTCGCCAAGCCCACCTCGAACCCGAGAAGCGCATCGACATTGGCATAAACGTACTGCTCGTTGTCGCTGACCGTGAAGGGCCGGACGCCTTTGCTGAACGGGCCCACCTTGCCGATGATCTTGTTCGTCGCGGTGTCACACACGAAGACATACGGCATCGTGAGAACTTCGAAGTAGACGCGCTTGCCCGATGGGTGCATCCATGTGTTGTGCGGTCCGATCGAGCCGATCGGCGAGTCATCGTAGTTCTTGCCGCGGCCCACGGGAATCGTGGCGAGCAGATCACCGGACTTGGCATCGATCACCTTCCAGGAATCCTCGTCCCGATAGGGCACGTACAGCTTCTTGCCGTCCGGCGTGACGGCTTGACTGTCCGGATAGAGTCCGTGCTTCTTGCGCCAGATCTCCTTGTTCGTCCGCAGGTCGATCGCGATGAGATCGTCCTTGACGTTCGACGTGACGTGGAGCAGTCCGAGTTGCACGCTCGCGCTGATGCCCTTGTAGGCGCCCGATTCCGGAATCTCGATCTTCGATAGAAACTTGTGGCCGTCGTTGATGTCGTAGACGCTGATGCCGCGGGAATCGGTGACGTAGAGCAGGCGTTCGAGTCCGTTGACCACCTTTCCCTTCGCCCGTCCGGCATCGGCGCCACACAGCGCCATCGCGGCCGCGAGGCCGATCATTGCTAGCGATTTCATCGAATGCAGTCTACCGCGATTTCAGCGCGCGGCGGGCTGCTGCTGCGTCATGCAATGCAACGTTCCCAGTCCGAGCACCAGATCCACGCAATGCACACCCACCACTTCGCGGCCCTTGAATAGCCGCGCGAGGGTGTTCAGCGCGATCCGGTCCGATGGATCGTTGAACGTCGGAACCACTACGAGTCCGTTGGCGATGTAGAAGTTCGCATAGCTTGCGGGTAGGCGCTGTCCATCGAACCACATGGGCTTCGGCATCGGCAGCGGGACCACCTTCAGCGCGCGACCGTCCTGATCGGTCATCTTTTCGAGATCGCGCAGATTTTCTTGCGTGGGCGCCCAATTCTCGTCGTCGCGATTCTCTTCCACCACTGTCACGACGGTCCGTGCATCCGTGAACCGCGCCACATCGTCAATGTGCCCGTGCGTGTCGTCGCCCACGATTCCGCGCTTCAACCACAACACCTTCGACACCCCGAGCGGGCCAGCGAACATCGCCTCGGTCTCCGTCCGTGAAAGCCCCGGATTCCGGACCTGTGTCTTCGTGTCGAGCAGGCACTCCTCAGTCGCGAGCAGCGTTCCACGCCCATTCACGTCGATCGCGCCGCCTTCGAGCACATGATCCATCGCCACACGCGGCACGCCGAATTTGTTTGCGATCGCCGCTGGTACCGCATTGTCACGCTTCCAGTTCTTGTACTTCGCCCAGCCGTTGAACTTCCAGTCGGTGGCCACCACTCGGCCCGCTTCGTCATGCACGAAGATCGGGCAGAAATCGCGCGTCCAGCTCCGGTCCGTCGGACAGACGAAGAAGTCCACCATGTCCATCTTGACGCCGGACTTCGCGAATACCTTCCGTGCCGATGCCCTCGCCGCCGCGTCCGGAACCAGCAATCGCACGCGCTCCACTCGTGAGATCAGCCGCGCGAACTCGCCGTAGACCCAGTGGATCGGCTCGAACTTTCCCGGCCAGTCCGACTGTTCGTGAGGCCATGCGATCCAAGTCGCCTCGTGGCGTTCCCACTCGGCGGGCATCCTGTAAAGCATCAAGCGTTCCACCGGTTCAGGATCGGGCCGTAGGCGTCGATACGCCGGTCGCGCAGGAACGGCCAGTTGCGGCGCACGTCTTCCATCTTGGCGATGTCGCACGTGGTCACCAGGATCTCTTCCTTGTCCACCGAAGCGTCGGCGACGAGTTGTCCCTGCGGATCGGCGATGAACGATGAGCCCCAGAACTCGAGTCCCTTGTCCGGCGTCCCCTCGAAGCCGATGCGATTCGCGGCGGCCACCCAGATTCCATTGGCGATCGCGTGGCCGCGCTGCACGGTACGCCATGAGTCGCGTTGCGCCGCGCCGTATTGTTCCTTCTCGGAGGGATGCCAGCCGATCGCCGTGGGATAAAACAGAATGTCCGCGCCTTGTAGCGCTGTCAGGCGCGCGCCTTCCGGATACCATTGATCCCAGCAGATCAACACGCCGACCCGTGCGTATCGCGTGTCGATCGCCTTGAAGCCGAGGTCGCCCGGCGTGAAATAGAACTTCTCGAAGTAGAGCGGATCATCGGGAATGTGCATCTTGCGATAGATGCCCGCGATCGATCCGTCGGCGTCGAGCACGGCCGCGCTGTTGTGGTGCAGGCCCACGGCGCGCCGTTCGAACACGGGCACCACGATCACCACATGATGCTCCTTGGCGATTTTCGCGAGTTCGTCCGTCGAAGGTCCGGGGATCGTCTCGGCAAGGTCGAATAGATCCGCTCGCATTTCGCGGCAGAAGTATTGCGCACGAAACAGTTCCTGCAGGCAGATCACCTGCGCGCCGCGCCGGGCGGCTTCGCGAACGAGTTCAACGGTCTTCGCCAGATTCGCGTCCTGATCCAGAGAGCACGAAGTTTGGATCAGACCCACGCGAAAAGAGCGATCTTTCGACAGGGGCATAGTATCATTGTGACCTATGGGGTCGCGTACCGGCCAGCGTTTTCTCGTTGCAATTTGGTTGACCGTGCGGGTGTGGGCCGCGGTGCCCACTCCGAAGGAATTTCTCGGTTACGAACCGGGCACCGACTTCAAACTCGCCGACTACGCCGACGTCACCGGATACTTCCAGAAGCTCGCCGCGTCGAGCGATCGAATCCGACTCGCGGAGTTCGGAAAGAGCGCTCACGGCAAGGCCACGTATGTCGCCTTCATCTCGTCGCCGGAAAACCTCCGCCAGCTCGACCGGTGGCGCGAGATCAGCGCGAAGCTCACCCTCGGCGAAGTGCCGGCGGCAGAGGCGCGGCAGCTTGCGAAGGATGGCCGCGCGGTCGTCTGGATCGATAGCGGGCTTCACGCGAGCGAAGTCGCGCCGGTGCAGCACTCGTTCGATCTGGCGTATCGGATGATCACCGGCGAAGACGAGGAGACGCGCCGGATTCGCGACAAGGTGATCCTGATGCAAGTGCCCGTCATCAATCCCGACGGCCTCGATTGGATCGCGCACTGGTACCGGCAGAACGTGGGCGGTCCGCACGAGATCGCGCCACTGCCGCATCTCTATCAGAAGTACGCCGGGCACGACAACAATCGCGACTGGTTCATGATGAATCTGCCTGAAACGCGCAACGTGTCGCGGCTGCTGTTTCGCGAGTGGTTTCCGCAGATCGTCTACAACCAGCATCAGCAACCGGCGTTTCCGGCTCGCATCTTCGTGCCGCCTTATGCCGAGCCGTTGAATCCCTACATCCCCGCGCCGGTCATGGAAGGCATCAACGGGATCGGTGCCGCGATGAAGGAGCGATTCGCGCGCGAAAACAAGCCGGGCATCCTCTCGTATTTCGGTTTCGACGCATGGTGGAACGGCGGACTTCGCTCGGTGCCTGCTTTCCACAACATGCACGGCATCCTGACCGAAACCGCCGGCTACGCCTACGGCACGCCAAAAGAGTACAAGGTCAAAGATTTTCCCGAGCGCTTCGGCAACGGACTTCCCACCAAGGAGCCGAGCGTCTTCTATCAGCGCCCGTGGATGGGCGGCAAGTGGGCCGTTCGCGACGCGATCGATTACATGCTGACAGCGGACTTCGCAATCCTCGAACTCGCCGCCACGCGCTCGGAACATTTTCTGTACAAAGCGTGGGAGATGGCGCGCGCGTCCATGGATCAGAAGAAGCCCTTCGCGTATGTGCTGCCCGCCGATCAGTGGGACTTCTCTGAAGCCGTGAACATGGCGAGCCGCCTGCAACTCTCGGGCATTCAGGTGCAGCGTGCGAAGGCGGCGTTCAAGGTGGGCAACAAGGATTATCCGGCGGGCTCGCTCGTACTGCTCGCCTCGCAACCGTTCCGGCCTTATCTCATCGATCTCATGGAGCCGCAGAAGTATCCGGAAATCAAGGCCGGACAGACTGGGCCCACCAAGCGCCCCTACGATGTCGCGGGCTGGACGCTGCCCATGAACATGGGCGTGCAGGCCGACCGCATCGACAACGTTTTCGACGCGCCTCTCGAGCGGATGGAAAAGGTGGAGCCGCTTACCGGTTCGTCGAATCCGAACGAGAACGCGTCGTTCCTGACTCTGGCCGATCAGTTGTCCAAGGGCGGCTCCGCGAAACTCGGCACGGCGGAAGTCCGCCAGCCGCGCGTCGCTCTGTACGAGCCGTTCACCGCGAACATGGACACGGGCTGGACGCAGTATTTCCTCGATACCTACAAGATCTCTCACACGCTGATCCACAACGCGGATTTTCAGAAGCCCGGACTCGCCGAACGCTTCGACGTGATCATCTTCGCCTCGCAGTCCGCCAGTTCGATCCTGCATGGATCGCGCCCGGGAGAACCGTCGGGACGCGGTAGCGACACCGATCCGAAGTCGGTCCAACGCCCCGAGTTCACGGGCGGAATCGGCACCAACGGTCTCGCCGAACTCGAAAGCTTCGTGAAAGCCGGCGGCGCGCTGATTACGTTCGATGATGCCACCTCGCTGCCCGTGCAATTCTTCGGACTCCCGGTGCGCGCGGTTTCGAAAGACAATTTCTATTGCCCAGGTTCGATTGTCCGCATCAAGGTCGAGCCGTCGCATCCCTTCGCCGCGGGCATGCCCAAGGACGCCTACGCGTTCATCAGCGACGGCGGACACGCGTGGGAGATCGCGCTCGACGGCGAATACAACAAGGGCGATCGCGAAGTGCGCAGCGCCGCCAAGTTCGCCGCTTCGAACCTGCTCGCCTCCGGCTGGATGTCCGGCGAAAAGCCCGTGCTCGGTAAGCATGTCTTGCTCGAAGCGCGCCACGGCAAGGGCCGCGTGGTGCTGTTCGGCTTCCGTCCGCAGTTCCGAGCGCAGACCACCGGCAACTTCAAGTTCCTTTTGAACGCCATTTATCTGGCGTCTTCCAAACAACCATGAGCAAACCGTTCCGTCTCGGAATTTCACACGATTTCTTCAGCGAGGCCCGCGAGGCTGTCGAGCGAGTGCTGGCCGATAAGCTGGCGCCGCAATCGCATATCGAATGGGTGGAAATGCCTGGCCCGAGCAAGCTCGCGACACCTGAGGTCCTGCGCGATCTCGACGGCGTTTTCGCGCTCGCCACCAAGATCACACCCGAAAGCCTGCAAGGCGTCACGCGCCTGACGGTGGTGGCGCGGTGGGGCGTCGGTTATGACCAGATCGACGTGCCCGCGCTCACCGCGAACGACATCGCCCTTTGCATCACGCCGAACGCCGTGAAGCGGCCCGTGGCCGAGGCAATCATGACGCTGATCTTCGCGTTGTCGAAGAACCTGATCGCGCAGGATCGTGTGGTCCGCGCCGGCGGATGGCGGGGCAATCTGAAGCGGCTGGGAGTCAGCATCGAAGGTACGACGCTCGGCTCGGTGGGCTGCGGCAACATCGCGCGCGAGATGTTTCGCGTGGCGAAGGGACTCGGATTCGCGCGTTTCCTCGCGGCCGATCCCTACGTGACACAAGACATGGTGAAAGACGAAGGGATCGAAATCGCCGATCTCGACACCGTTTTCCGCGAGAGCGACTACGTGACCGTGAACACGCTGCTCAACGCGGAAACCCGCGGGCTGGTCAAGGAATCCCATTTCCGCCAGATGAAGCCCACGGCGTTCTTCATTAACACCGCTCGCGGACCCGTGGTGGAACACGCCGCGCTCGTGAAGGCGCTGAAAGAGAACTGGATCACGGGCGCGGGCATCGATGTCTTTCCGGTGGAGCCCACGGCGAAGGACGAGCCGTTGTTCGAACTGGACAACGTGATCGTCGCCCCGCACGCGCTGGCCTGGACGAACGAACTGATGCGCAACAACGGCTATGAAGCTTCGGACAACGTCATCGCGGTGTCGCGAGGCGAAGTCCCGAACGGAGTGGTGAACCGCTCCGTACTTTCGAGTCCTGGCTTCCAGGCCAAGCTCGCCCGCTTCAAATAGAGAAACGCCGTGAACGAGTACGAGAAGATCGACACCAGCGTGTATCTGTCGCGGTATCCGTTCCGGCGCCTGCCCGGTGACGATCCGCAAGAGCTCGTAGGCAAGATGCGGATCAATAATGTGGTCCGGGCGTGGACGGGCAGCTTCGATGCCCTGCTGCATCGCGACATCGGCGCGGTGAATCGCCGCCTCGCCGACGAGTGCCGCCGCTACGGCAACGGCCTGCTGGTTCCGTTCGGCTGCGTGAATCCGATGCTGCCCGATTGGCAGGAAGAACTCCGCCGCTGCGGCGAGGAGTACCGGATGCCCGGAATCCGCTTGCATCCCGCCCACCACGGCTACCAACTCGCCGACAAGCCGTTCATCGATTTGCTGGCGGCGGCAACGCGCCGCCGGATGATCGTGCAGATCGCCGTGCTGATGGAGGATGAGCGGACTCAACACCCGCTGCTGCGAACCGAACCGGTCGATCTCGCCAAGAGTGTCGATCCCATCAGCTCGACACGCGGCGCGCGCATCCAGATCCTCAATCATTCACGGTTGCCGGAGCCGGTGGTGCGCAAGCTTCTCGCCGCGGGCGACGTGATCTTCGATAACGCGATGGTCGAGAACACGCATGGAATCGAGCAGTTGCTGAAGCTGGTTCCGGTGGAACGGCTCGCGCTCGGGTCGTACTATCCGTTCTTCTATCACGAGTCCGCGATTCTCAAGTTTCAGGAAGCTACGCTGCTCGCGCCGCAGCTCAGTGCGGTGTTTCGAGAGAATGCCAAGCGATTCATGGGGGTGCCGCGATGACGCGCACAGGCCGCGCAGGCGCGGCGCCAAAACAAGAAGGAATCCGCCGATGGTCCGGCGCCGGAGCGCGTCCGTTGTGCGCGTATATCAAATGATTTGGGATCTCCACTGCCACCCTTCGACGTTCGGTTCGGAGGATCCGGTGACGGCCATGACGGATGTGATTCGAACCGCGGATCGCATGGGCGTCGAGCGGCTGTGCATCTATCTCGGCTCGCTGCGCCACTACGATCCGAACCCGCAAGACTTGCAGGATCACAACGACTGGATTCTGAGAGCGATGAAGCCGTTCCCCGATCGCGTTTTCGGCTTCGCCTATGTGAATCCCAACTACGTGCCGAAGAGCCTCGACGAGATCAAGCGCTGCATCCGCGATGGTCCGATGACGGGGATCAAACTGTGGGTCGCGCGCCGTTGTAATCAGCCGGAGATCGATCCGATCATCAACGCCTGCGCCGAACTGAAGGCCGTCATCTTCCAGCACACCTGGCTCAAGACCACCGCGAACCTTCCCGGCGAGTCGACACCCATGGATCTCGCCGAACTCGCCACGCGGCATCCGAACGTACCGATCATCTGCGGCCACACCGGTGGAACTTGGGAGATCGGGATCCGTGCCGTGCGTCCGCACAAGAACGTCTCGATCGACCTTGCCGGATCGGACCCGTGCAACGGCTTCACCGAGATGGCCTATCGCGAACTCGGACCCGAACGCATCATCTACGGAAGCGACTCGGGGGGCCGCAGCATGGCGTCGCAATTGGCGAAAGTCCATGGTGCGGCGATTCCGGAAGGGGCGAAACCGCTGATCTTCCGCGAGAACTTGAAGCGGATGATGATGCCGATCCTGATGGCGAAAGGGATTCGCGTCTAGCAGGCACCATCCCATGAGCAGGCAGCGATGGTATGGCCGGATCCTGCAACTTGCGTCACGCGTCTACCGGACGGTGCTTCCTATCATCAGCGCGACGGACACCATTGCGCGGTTTCCGTGGACAGGAGGCCACTTGGGGAGGTCCCACGGGCAGAGTTCGAACAGCGCGCGAACCGAGTGGCCCGGTTTTTCATCGCCGGACTTTTCGCCGCTGCGTGCGTCTCGGCGATGACGGTGCGGCGCGTCGGCGCTGGATCTGGGGCGAGTCTGCTACGATGAGTCCGGCGTGGACCCATGGCCAGAAACACCGTTCGAGTCGCCATCTGGCGCGGGCCGCACGAGATCAATCCCACCCCCGCCACATCGAATTCACCGCGGACGGCCACCGGCGCGTCAAACCGACATGGCAGCCGGCTCGCGGACCGCGGCAACCGGCGGCTGCTTCAAGTCCCACACGACTCCGAGCTTCTCGAGCAGCAACAGCACGTAGTAGCTCTGATCGAACTCCCACCACCGGAATCCCATCCGCGCCGACGATGGTGCGTAGTGGTGATTGTTGTGCCAGCCTTCGCCGAGTGTGATGATCGCCAGCCACGGATTGTTGCGGCTTCCATCGCTCGTCGCATAGCGGCGCGATCCCCACACGTGCGAAAGCGAATTGATCGTGAAGGTGCCGTGATAGAGCAGGACCGTGCTGATGACCCAGCCCCAGACGAGCATCTGCCATCGCGTCGTGTTCCAGGATGGGAGCTGCGTTTCGACCAGCCATCCGAAGCCGTAGACCACCACGCCGAGCCCGAGCCCGGCGGTGCGGAAGTTCTTGTTTAGCCAGACCAGTTCCGGAAACTTCGCGAGCCCCTTCACGAGGTCCCATCGCGTCTGTTCGTACTTGCGGCACATCATCCACCCGACATGCGCCCAGAACAGGCCGTGCTGAATGGGCGAGTGAATGTCATCGGGATCGTCCGAATGCGCGTGGTGATGGCGGTGCAGCGAAGCCCACCACAGCGGACCCCGCTGAAGCGCCGTCGCACCGAGCAGCCCAAGTACGAACTGAAAAACACGGCTCGTCTTGAAACTCGCGTGAGAAAAGTAGCGGTGATAGCCGGCCGTGATGCCGAACATCCGGATCCAGTACAGGAACACACACGCCGCGATCGCCGACGCGCTCACCCCGGTCCAGAATGCGAACAGGCACGAAGCGTGGATGATCAGGAACGGCAGACTGTGAAGGTAGTCGGGCTTGTCCGGTTGCGGTGGCGGCGTCATTCTCCGATTAGATGCATCGTCACCGTCCGCGAGTGTGGACTGTTTCGATGCTCGAACACATAGATTCCCTGCCAGGTGCCGAGCGTCAGGCTGCCCCCGATCATCGGGATCGAAAGGTGCGTCTGCGTGAGCGCGGCCCGGACGTGCGCAGGCATATCGTCCGGTCCTTCCATCGTATGACGATACAGTGGATCTCCCTCCGGAACCAGGCGCCGGAAGAAGTTCTCGAGGTCATGGACGACATCCGGATCGGCGTTCTCCTGGATCAGCAGCGACGCCGACGTGTGCCGGATGAAGAGGGTCAGTAAACCCTCGCGGAGTCCGCACGCGCGGACCCAGCCTTCCACCTGACGGGTGATCTCGTAGAATCCCTTGCCGCGCGTCGGCACCGGGATCGAGCCCGTGTGCTGACGCAACGGCACGTGGAAACTACTCGACGGTGACACTCTTGGCGAGATTCCTCGGCTGATCGACGTCGCACCCCCGGCGGACGGCGATGTGATAGGCGAGCAATTGCATCGGCACGATCTCGAGGATCGGCAGCAGAAGTTCGCTCGTTTCCGGAAGCGAAATTACGTGGGTGGAGACCTTGCTGATCTCCTCGACATCCTGCTCGCAGGCGATCGAAACCACGATTCCGCCACGGGCGCGGACCTCCTGGATGTTCGACAGCGTCTTTTCGTAACGGATCCGGCTCTCTTCGCTCTTGGGGTCTCGCGTTGCGATCACAACCACCGGAAGGTTCTCGTCGATCAACGCGTTCGGACCGTGCTTCATCTCGCCCGCCGGATAGCCTTCGGCGTGGATGTAGGAGATCTCCTTGAGTTTCAGGGCGCCTTCGAGCGCTATCGGATAGTGAATGCCTCGGCCCAGGAAGAGGAAGTCCGTCACGCGGAAAAGTTGCCGCGCCAGATCCTCGTAGCGATCATTCTGAGACAGCACTGTCTCCATCTTGCCTGGAAGCTTGGTGAGTTCCTGGGCGAGTTCGAGCGCGGCTTCCGCATCGACAGTCCCGCGTACTTCGCCGAGATGCATCGCCAAAAGGAATAGGCTGGTCAACTGGCAGGTGAACGCCTTCGTCGATGCGACCCCGATCTCCGGGCCCGCATGCGTCAGCAGCGTACCGATCGCCTCGCGCGTGATCATCGATCCGACCACGTTGCAGATCGCCAGCGTCTTCGATCCCTTGAGCTTCGCCTCGCGCTGCGCCGCGAGCGTGTCGGCCGTTTCGCCCGACTGCGAAATTACCACCGTCAATACCGACGAATCCATGATGGGATCGCGATACCGGAACTCGCTGCCATAGTCGACCTCGACGGGCATCCGCGCGATTTTTTCGATCATGAACTTGCCCGCGAGCGCCGCGTGCCAACTCGTTCCGCAGGCGACGATCTTGACGGACTTGAACTCCTCGAATTCGCGCGGACTCAGGTTCACTTCGTTGAGGAAGATGCGGCCCGTTTCCTGGCTCACCCGTCCGAGCATCGTATCGCGGACGGCGCGCGGCTGCTCGAAGATCTCCTTGAGCATGAAATGCTTGTAGCCGCCCTTTTCCGCCATGATCGGATCCCACAGGATATGGGTGACCGCGCGCTTGATCGGCGTGCCGGCGAAGTCGGTCAGCTTCACCCCTTCGGGGGTGATGACCGCCATGTCGCCGTCGTCGAGGAAGATGATGTCGCGTGTGTGCTGCAGGATCGCCGGAACGTCGGAGGCGAGGAAGTATTCGTTGTCACCGAGCCCGATCACCGCCGGAGGTCCGCTGCGTGCGCCGACGATTTTTCCGGGGTCGGACCGTGCAAGGACGCCGAGCGCGAAAACGCCATGAATCTCGCGCAGCGCCCGCCGCACGGCATCTTCTAAATTCCCGTCGAGGTACTTTTCGACCAGGTGCGCGATGATTTCCGTGTCGGTTTCGGAGAGGAAGACGTGGCCTTCCGACTCGAGCTTCTGCTTGAGCGGCAGGTAGTTCTCGACGATTCCGTTGTGGACCACCACCACGTCGCCCTTGGGCCCGCGGTGGGGATGTGCGTTCTCTTCGGTGGGCCGTCCGTGCGTCGCCCAGCGCGTATGGCCGACGCCATAGTGCCCGGTGAGGGGGGTCTCCCGCACCGTCTCTTCGAGATTTCTCAGCTTGCCGGAGGCACGGCGGACCGACAGGACGTTCTGCTGGTCGAGCACGGCCAATCCGGCCGAATCATATCCACGGTACTCGAGGCGTTTCAGGCCATCGAGGATGATGGGGGCAGCACTCCGCTGTCCGACGTAACCGACGATTCCGCACATATCAGTTGAATCGGGGGTACATCTGTAGGACTTTAGATGGCCGAACGGCCTTCAGTCCGCCAGCTCGACCCGGTAGTCTTCGATAACCGGGTTGGCCAGGATGTCCCGCGCAATTTCCTCCAGGTTCTGCTTTGCCTGCTCGCGTGATACATCCTTGCCCATCTCGATCTCGAACACCTTCCCCTGACGAACGTCGAGGATCCCTTCGTATCCACGCCCGGCGAGCGCGGAACGGATGGTTTGCCCTTGCGGGTCGAGAATCGATTTCTTGAACGACACGGTGACGCGAGCTTTCATTCGAATCTTCCATTCTACCGGGTTTCCGTGCCGGCGGCGCTCGACTGGACTTGATAGACTACTCAGCATTGTGGCCACCACTCACACCGCTCGTGTCTCCGCGCAGGCGTCCGCCGCACCCGTCGCGGCAGGTGCGTGGGGCGTGGTCGCGATGCTCTGGATCGCCTTCGTCATCAACTACGTCGACCGCCAGGTCGTCTTCTCGATCTTCCCCGCGCTCACGAAGGATCTGGGCTTCACCAACGCGCAGCTCGGCATGATCGGCACCATCTTCATCTGGGTCTACTCGCTGTGCAATCCGCTGGTCGGCCGCCTCTCCGATGTCTACTCCCGGCCCCGGCTGATCGTCATCAGCATCGTCCTGTGGAGCCTCGCGACACTCGGCACTGGCTTCGCGGGCTCGGTCGCGATGTTCCTGGTCCTGCGCGCGGTGATGGGCGTGACCGAAGCACTCTACGTTCCACCCGCGCTGGGCGTGATCGGCACGCTCCATTCCGGACCCACCCGCTCACGCGCGCTCGCCCTCCACGGAACCGCTCAGTTCGCCGGAATCATCGTCGGCAGCAGCTTCGGCGGATACATGGCGGATGGTCCGGGTTGGCGGACCGCGTTTTTCATCTTGTCTGGCCTCGGCTTGCTGTACGCGCCCGTGCTCTGGCTCAGGCTGCGCCATCTCGAAACGCCGGTGCCGCGGCCCGCGCCGCCGCCTCTCCCTCCGGCCGGCGCTGGGATTCCTAGCAGCGGACCGATCAGAATGCCGGCGCTAGCGAGCCCAAAGGTAACCTCGGACGAATCACCGTACCGCGCCATGGCAGGCAACGCCTGCTATCTCGCCCTCTCGCTCGCGTTTTTCTCGCTCTGCATCATGCTCTGGATGATCTACGCTTGGCTGCCCACGCACCTCGGCGAGAAGATGGGACTCTCGATGTCGCGCGCGGGCGTGGAGGCTGCTTTCTGGGTCCAGTCGGGGAACCTGACCGGAAACCTGATCGGCGGCGCGCTCGGTGACTCGTTTTCGCGGCGCTGGCCCGTGGCGCGTTTCGCACTCGTCTGCATCGGACTCACCCTGTGCGCGCCCCTCGCCTACCTCGCTCTCGCCAGCACGAGCCTCGGCGCCTTCAAGATCTTCGCCTGCGGATTCGGCCTCACCGCCGGCCTCATGACCGGCAACCACTTCGCCGCATCGTACGACGTGACCGCGCCCAAGAACTACGGAATCGGCGCCGGGACCTTCAATATGGTGGGAGGCATCTCGGGCGGGGCGGCCATCTTCGCCGCCGGTCACTTGAAAGATACGCTCGGAATCCGGGGCCTGATGGGCTGGAGCGCGGCCTTCGCCGTCGCGTGCGCCGGAATCCTCGCCATCACCGTTTGGCTGCGGTTTTCGAAAGATCGCTGGGTAGCGCGGTAGTTCCCGAACCCGGCCGGCTTACTTCACCTCGTTGTTCACCATCTGAATGAGCCCGCCCAGATACCCATATCCGAAGGCAAACGCCTGCAGCCCGCCCGCGTCATCGTGGTGATGCGGCATGTGATCCGGACAAATGGACCACCGGAAGCCGGTGTCGCGCAGAATCCGCATGATCTGGAGAAAGTCGAGCACCCCTTCGTCGGGAAACACCTCCTCGAAATCGTGCAACCCGCCCTTGATGTTCCGCATGTGGATCTGATGGATCTTGCCCTTGCGCCCCAGATACTCGACGATCGGCAGAATATCGGCTGGATTCTTCAATCCCTCGCCCACGGTTCCGAGACAAAGTTGGAACCCGTTGTTCGGACTGTCGACCACCTTCTCGTACCGCTTGATCGCGTCGAAGATCGAAGGCGAGTCCCAATTGTCGGCGCCCTGATAGCCGAACGGAAGGCCCGGCGGATCGTACGGGTGGCACGCCATTAGCACGCCCGACTCGCGCGCGACTGGAATCACCTTCTGGAGAAAATGGGTGATGCGATTCCAGTACTCTTCCGACGTCACACGCCCCGATTTCGTGGCGGGCAGGTTCTTCCAATCCGCTTCGAGCTTGAAGCCCGCGTACTCGGACCCGCCGCGTCCCGGCGTCTTGCGATTCCGCCGGATCGGGATCACTGTCCAGTGATAAGTGATGACCTTCACGCCCGCCTCGCCCGCGCGCTTGACGTTCACGAGCACCTTGTCGAGTTCTCGTTCGCGCGCATCCTGCGTGGATTGCGTAATGTAGGTAGGTTCCATCCGGATCGCTTCGAGTGTCATCCCCAAGCGCTCGCAATTCTCTTTCATCCGGCGTAACTCCGCCGGATCCCACGATCCGTTAGCATCGGTCTTCGGTGCGCGGATCGTCAGGTGTTTGACGCCGTGCCGGACGTTGTACTCGACGTTCGCTTTCGAGCTCATGTCGGCGTTCGATCCGCCCACGACGGAGTGGTAGTCGCCCCCGACATGCATCAGCGTGTTGCGCTTCGGTGCAAGCGCGGTTCCGAAACGGCGAAGAATCATTGGTAGACATGATACACCGCGCGGGTGCGGTCGAATCATGCGGGCTGCTCAGTGCCGGAAGTGCCGGAATCCGGTGAACACCATCGCGAGCCCTAACCGATCGGCCGCGGCGACGACATCGTCATCCTTCACCGATCCGCCCGGCTGAATCACCGCCGTGATCCCATGTTTCGCCGCCGCCTCGACACCGTCGGGGAACGGGAAGAACGCGTCGGACGCGAGCACCGTGCCCGCCAGCGGCAACACCGCTTTCGAAGCTCCGAACTTTACCGAATCCACGCGGCTCATCTGACCCGCGCCCGCGCTGATGCTCTGGCCCGCTCGCGCGTAGACGATCGCGTTCGACTTGACGTGCTTGACCACCTTCCAGCCGAACCGCAGCGCGACCCACTCCTCTTCCGTCGGCGCGCGCTTGGTCTTGACCACGGTCTTGGCCGGATCGAGCACCGCGCGGTCGGCTGACTGCGCCAGGAATCCGCCGCTGATCGACTTCACCACCAACCCGTCGATCACCGGATTGCTCACCTCGAGTACGCGCAGATTCTTCTTGGCCGCGAACTTGGCCAGCGCACCCGGCGTGTATCCTGGCGCGGCAATCGCTTCGGTGAAAATTTTGGTCGCTTCTTCCGCCGTCTCTTCGTCCACAATCCGGTTGAAGGCGAGCACGCCGCCGAACGCCGATACCGGATCGGCCTCGTAGGCCTTGCGATAGGCGTCCGCGAGAGTCGCCTGTTCAGCGCAGCCACACGGATTGGTGTGCTTGATGATCGCCGCGGCCGGATCGTTGAACTCGAGTATCAACTGCCAGGCGGCATCGAGGTCGACGAGGTTGTTGTAGGAAAGTTCCTTGCCTTGGAGTTGCTTCGCCGCCGCGATTCCGCCGCCCGTGGCGTAGAGCGCCGCGCTCTGATGCGGATTTTCACCATAGCGCAGGGAAGCCGCGCGCTTCACGTGGATGTCGAGCGTGAGCGGAACTTCGGGGGCGGGATGATCCGCAAACTCGCCGTTCACCATTTCAATCCGCTCGAGGCGTGCCGTGATCGCACGATCATATGCGGCGGTGCGCGCAAACGCGCCCTTTGCCAGGCGCCAATGCGTGTCCGGGCTCAGATTCCCGCCGCTCGCTTTCAGTTCTTCGGAGAGCGCGGCATAGTCCTCGGCGGCCGTCACCACCGCGACATCCTGATAGTTCTTTGCGGCGGCGCGGATCATGGTCGGGCCGCCGATATCGATGTTCTCGATCAGCTCTTCGATGTGGACATTCGGCTTGGCGGCGAACTTTTCGAACGCATAGAGGTTCACCACCACCATGTCGATTTTGGGAATACCGTGCTCGGCGAGTGCCGCCATATGCTTGGCCTCGCGCCGGATGGCGAGCACCCCGCCCGCGATGCGCGGATGAATTGTCTTGACGCGGCCATCGAGCATTTCGGGGAATCCGGTTACTTCGGAGACGTCGCGCACGGCGAGTCCGGCATCGCGCAAAGCCTTCGCCGTTCCGCCCGTCGAGATCAGTTCCACACCCAGGGAAGCCAATGTGGACGCGAATTCCACGAGTCCAGTCTTATCCGTAACGCTCAACAGAGCGCGTTCGATTCGAGCCATGAGCTTTCATTGTGTCATAGTGAGATTTCATGGCTCATCGCGTGACGTTGATCCCGGGAGACGGGATTGGACCAGAGGTTGCCGAAGCAACGGGGAAGGTACTCGCCGCCACAGGCGTCGAGATCGATTGGGAGCGGGTCGAACTGAACGAGCGGCTCATTCGGGAGACGGGGCAGTCGATTCCGAAACCGGTGATCGACTCGATCGAGCGGACCCGCGTCGGGCTGAAGGGGCCCGTCACCACGCCCGTGGGCGGCGGATTTCAGAGCGTCAACGTCGGCCTGCGCAAGAAGTTCGACCTTTACGCGAACGTTCGCCCGGTCCGCACGATTCCCGGATTGAACACGCGCTTCGCCGACCTTTCGCTCGACATGGTCATCTTTCGTGAGAACACGGAGGATCTCTACGCCGGCATCGAGCACGAAGTGGTGAACGACGTGGTGACGAGCCTCAAGGTGATCACACGCAAGGCATCGGCGCGGATCGCGCGATCGGCATTCGAATACGCGCGTTTCCATCACCGCAAGAAAGTCACGTCGGTGCACAAGGCGAACATCATGAAGCTCAGCGACGGACTCTTCCTGCGCTGTTGCCGCGAAGTGGCCGCCGAGTATCCCGAGATCGCCTACAACGAACTGATCGTCGATAACGCCTCGATGCAGATGGTGTCAAAGCCCATGCAGTTCGACGTTTTGGTGATGCCGAACCTGTACGGCGACATCATGTCGGACCTCGCGGCGGGACTCGTCGGTGGACTCGGCGTTGTGCCGGGCGCCAATATCGGCGACAATCACGCGGTGTTCGAAGCGGTCCACGGGAGCGCGCCCGATATCGCGGGTCGCGGACTGGCGAATCCGACCGCGCTCATCCTGTCGTCGGTGATGATGCTGCGGCATCTGCAGGAGTTGAGCGCGGCGACGAGGCTGCAAGAGGCGGTCGAAGCGGTGTATCGGGAAGGGAAGTCGCTGACTCCGGATGTCGGCGGGAAGGCTTCCACTTCGGAGATCGCGGACGCGATCATCGCGAAGCTGAAGTAGGTTGCGCCATGGGGCCGAACGCTCTCGAGTACATCACGATCAAAGGCTTCCGGAGCATTGCTTCCATCGAGAAGTTTCCAGTGAAGCCGATCAACATCGTGATCGGCGCCAATGGCTCGGGCAAGTCGAACTTCATTGGGGCGTTTGAGTTCTTGCGCCAGATCCGTGAAGGTCGGCTCCGTGAGAGTGTCGCGCGCTCTGGCGGCGCGAGCCGCCTCCTCCATTTTGGCCGCAAGCGCACCCAAACGATGGAGTTCGAACTGAGCTTCCGTAAAGGAAAGAACGGCTACCGGATTTTGCTTGTGCCCACAGTTGCGGATGAGTTGGCTCCGAAAGAGGAGTGGGCAGGCTTCAAAGGCGCCGCGTATGACAAGGGCATCTCCTTGCTCTTGCGAGGATCCGATGGCGAGGCCGGGATTTCAGCAGAGTTCTCTCAAAAGACGATTCCAGCGTGGGTGCGGCTTCTGCTGCAACGATGTTCGGTCTATCACTTTCACGACACGAGCGCCTCCTCTCCTCTGCGCCTCCAATCCCGAATCGACGACAACCGGTCGCTTCGGCCTGACGGGAGAAACCTAGCTTCGTTCCTCTACCGGCTTCGCAAGAAACACCTGAGCGCATACAACGATGTCGTTTCAGCCGTACGCCAAGTCGCTCCGTTTTTTCTCGATTTTCAGATCGAACCCCTCGCACTGAAGCCAGACGAGGTGAGGCTCGAGTGGAAGCACAGGTCCGATGATCAGTACTTCGACGTTGCATCGCTGTCCGACGGTACGCTCCGGTTCATGGCGATCGCAACCCTCCTGCTGCAACCACCAGAGTTGCTGCCATTCGTGATTCTGCTGGATGAGCCGGAGCTCGGGCTGCATCCCTTCGCCATCGGGCTCTTGGCGTCCTTGATCCGGCAGGCATCGAAGAATGTCCAGATGATCGTCTCGACCCAATCCCCGCTCCTGATCGACTACTTCGACCCCGAGGATGTGGTCGTGGCCGAGTTGGTGGACGGCGCAACGAAGCTCCGCCGCTTGGAGTCAGCGCCGCTCCGCGCCTGGCTCGAGGACTTCAGCCTCGGTCAGCTTTGGGAAAAGAACGAACTCGGCGGCCGGCCGTGACATGGCAAGACTCCTGATCCACGTCGAAGGCCAGACGGAGGAGCGCTTCGTAAAGGGCGTACTTCGAGACCATCTTGCCGTGCAAGGCTACCACTCGGTGGAAGCCCGCTTGGTGGGCAGCGCCCGCCAGCGTGAGAAGCGCGGCGGCATCAAAGCCTGGTCGAGTGTGAAGAAGGAGATCGTCCACCATTTGCGGGGCGACTCCGGACTGATCGCGACCACGATGGTCGACTACTACGCGCTTCCTACAGCCTGGCCCGGGCGGCAAGATGCTGCACTGCATCGGTCCGCCCAGGAGCGCGCAAGCGCCGTCGAGTCCGCTCTGCTTGCCGACCTTGCCGAGGAAATGGGTCCCAAATTCTGGAGCGATCGATTCATACCGTTCATCCTGATGCACGAGTTCGAGGCGCTCTTGTTCAGTGACTGCGCGGCTTTCGCCAGTGCCATGGGCGAGCGCGGAGTCGCTCCCGCGCTACAAAAGATCCGCGACTGCTTTTCGACTCCGGAGGAGATCGACGACTCTCCCGAAACCGCTCCGAGCAAGCGCATCCTCGGCCTCATTGAGCGCTACGAAAAGCCGCTGATGGGAGTCCGGGGAATCACGGCGATCGGTCTCCCGGCGATCCGCGACGCGTGTCCTCACTTCAACACCTGGCTCGAGAAGCTCGAAAGTCTGCCACAGTTTTGAAAAGCACGAAGCCCCCAGGACGAATCCTGGGGGCCTCGAAACCAACCGTCCGAACTACCGCTTCACGTCGAAGTAGAACACAAAACCCAGCAAGAGGGTGGTCTGAGCCTTCGCAGAAGCCGGCGACGCCCCACGCGTAAAGAACGGCGCGTCCGACGAGTCACGCCGGTATTCCAGCCGGGAAATGACGCCTTCGCGGAACTTGTACTCACCCGTGATGGTGAACTCGTTCAGCCGCTGCTGCGTTCCGGTGATGAATCCGTGCTGGTCATCATAGACTTCGAAGCGCGGCGCGATCGCGATCTTGTCCGTCACCGCCACACGCGTTGCCACGCCGATGCCCCAGAAGGAGTTGTCGCCGAGCACACGGTTCTTGTCCACGCCGTAGTCGAAGTTCACGTATGAGCTGACCTTTTTGTTCCAGTTGACGATCACGACCGTGTCATAGAAGTTGCGCCATTCTTCATTGGTGTCGGTCTTCTCCGGACCCAGGTAAACGGCGTTCGCGACGGTCACCTTGCCGAGCGAAAGCGCCGACGTCAGGCCGACTGTCTTGCCCGTGTTGTTGTCCTTCACGTTATTCCAGCCGTTGAGCAGTTGCCCGCCCACTGTCCAGTACTTATTCACGGGAGTGGTGGCGCGAACGCCGAAGTGGTAGTACGGACCGTTTGCGTAGAGCAACGCCCGCGAATAGTTCCAGTTCAGATGCGTCTCGGTCACTTCGGCGCCGGCTGCCGTGTAGAACTTGCCGAAGTCCAACTGGAAGCCCGAACCCTTGAATGGCTTCGCGCTCACATACGCCTGCTGGATGTACTGCCACGCGCGGCCGCCCTGTTCGGCGCCGTGAATGATCTGCGTGGCGCGGCCAGCGGCGAAATCGACGCGGAACCCGATCGGTTCAGCGTCGTGAGCGATCGAAAAGCGCGCCATGTTGATGTCGGGCCGGTTCGCCTTCACGTCGAAATTCCGGAGGCTGTTGACCTTGGAACCGGGATTGTTGAAACTCTTCGCGCCGTAGACGTCGAAGATGCCGCTGTATTTCATCGAATGCCAATAGTCGGCGGGAGCGGCGGCTTGTTGTGAATTTTGAGGCGGGGCGGCTTCTTGGGCCAACGCCGCCAAGCTAAGGCTCGCGGCCATCGCTACACGGGCAGTGAACATACTCTCTCTCCTGAAGTCTCATCGGCAGCGGTCGGGTGCGAACGAGGCATTCTCGCTGCTCTTTTCGATTGGTCCCGCGCTGGCGGTCCCTTGCCCTTGGTTGTTGCGGCTGAAATCCGCCGGGCCAGGACGGATCGTGGTCATGGCTCACGGGAAGTTGGCTAGCAGCCGGGAATGATCACCTCATGCGAAAAACTTGTCGAGATCCGGAATTAGCAGACGTTCCCAACCGAGGTCGAATTCTCCCCGGAGGCAGTCCAGACGCGGCTGAAACGGTTCGGCGCACGCTGAACAGGCAACCGTCATCGACATGCCACTCACTTCGTCGCCCACCGCGATCGCGAGCGCGTCCGCCGACCGCGAGCCGCGCGCGACCAGAATCGTCTCCCCGCGATACGGCGTTTTTTCTCCTCCGAGACAATAGGTCAGGTCCACGAAAGGCACCGCGTGATCGCGCCACCATACCAACCCGGGCGTTTCCGCCGGGCTTCCCGGCAGCGTCAGGTAGGGCAGGCTCTCCGCCACTTCCAGAACCTGCAGGAAACTGAGACCGATCAACGGAGTCGCCCCTTCCGCCAGCGGCGCGGGAAGGTGGAACGCCAGGAGCTTGCCGACGGCGCCCGGAGTCACGGCCGCGGCGGGACCCTGCGCAATCATGGCTCCCGGTAGTCGCGCCGGCACCGCGGCCATTGGCGCGCTTTCCCCGGCTTCCTGGTTCAGCAACTCCACATCGAGGCAGAACGCCAAGCCTTGCCCTGTGTTCGCGATCGCCGCGACGGCGTTGCGGACGCTTTTCCGCAGCACCCATGGCAACACCGCGTGCCGCGTACCGGCAGCCAGGCTCAGCCGCGACAGGCTATCGACGCCCACTGCGAATTGCGGTCCAGAGGTCCGTACCCGCAGCGCGGACTTCGGTTGTTGGGTCCACGGTTGCCCGAGCAGCGCCGCCAAGTGGTACACCGGAATCCGGGAACCCGCAACCGTGAGCCATCCGGCCAGCGTGGATTCTCCAGTGACCGGTTCCCACTGCTCACGGCGGTGGATCGAACTCACGCCAGAGTGCGCGATCAGGCTGGTAATGGCGCCGGACTGACACCGCAACCAAAGCGTCGTCTCCGTGGTCCTGGCGTCCCGGACGGCCTCGCTCTCAATTAGCTGCGGCATAAACCCTCCGTTCGCCCGTCTTGAAGGTGGTGGCCAGCATCCGGCCGATCTCGGCGGGCGTTCCGAGGTGTTCGACGAGTCCGGCGTCAACGGCACTCTGCGGCATGCCGTTCACCACGCAAGAGTCCGGCTCCTGCGCGTATGCCACTCCGCCCTTCGACCGGATCGCGCGCAGGCCCTTCGTTCCGTCTTCTCCCATTCCCGTGAGTACGACTCCCGTCACCCGGCTGCCGTATGAAAACGCGGCGGACTCCATGGTCACGTCGATCGATGGACAGTGTCCGTCCACCTCCGGCCCGGTCTGGACCGCCACCCGCATCGACGGCCGCGCCAGCAGGTGATAGCCGCCGGGAGCCACCAGCACCAAACCCGCATGCAGCGTGTCGCCGTCTTCGGCCTCACGGACCTCGAGACCGCAGTATCGCCGCAATTGAGCGGCGAGCGCGGCGGTGAAATTACGGGGCAGATGCTGAACGATCAGAAACGCCGCCGGCATTTGGGCGGGCAGCTCGGAAAGAAGTTCACGCAACGCCAGCGGGCCACCAGTCGAAGCGCCGATGATGATGATCGACGAAGGCGTAGCAGACGATTGCTGTGTCTCAAAGCGGTCGATCAGCTCCTTGTCGAACTTGGGAGGTGGCGGGTGAGGAAACGAGTCGCGATGGCCAAGCAGCCGCACCACGCGGGTTTGCGCCCCAGCACGGACCTTCGCGAGGATCTCCTTTCGCAGCGCCACCGCATCGGTGTTGATGCCGGGTGTGTACTTCAGAATGAAGTCCACGGCTCCGTAGTCGAGCGCCTGAAGGGTCCGCGTCGCCGCCGATCCGCTGACGCCACTGACCACCAGGACCGGAACGGGACTCTCCGTCATGATCTGTCGCACCGCCTGCAGCCCGTCCACACCCGGCATGTCCAGGTCCATCGTCACCACGTCCGGCCTGAGGTCGCGAACCTTCGCGACGGCTTCCCGACCTCCATGCGCGATGCCAGCGACCTCCAGCCCGGACTCGGACTGGAAATAGCTCGCCAGCAGCCGGCACACGAATGGCGAGTCGTCGACGATCAGTACTCGGGTCATCCGGCAACCGCCTCTCTCGACTCACGCACGACGCGCCGGACCACGGCGATCAGCGTTTCTTCCTGATAAGGCTTCACCAGATAGTCGGTCACCCCGAGATCAAACGCCTTCTTGCGGTGCTTTTCGCCTGACCGCGACGTGAGCATCACGATCGGAAGTTCGCGCAACGTGGGCGTGGAGCGGATGCTCGACGTCAACTCGTACCCGTCCATGCGGGGCATTTCGATGTCAAGCAGAATGACGTCGGGCGTGTATCCGCGCTGGAGCATCTCGAGCGCTTCCTGGCCGTCGCGAGCGGCGGTGGGATTCCAGCCGTGGTTGCGCACCAGGTTGGTGAGCACGCGGCGGACACTGACCGAATCGTCCACGACCATTACTTCGAGCGCGCGTCTGGTTTGCACCGGAGCGGCACGCGTGAGGCGATTGCCTGGCCCAGCAGACTCGACTCCCGGCAGCAATTCCGACGGATTCAGAATGAGGACCACCGAGCCGTCGCCCATCAGGGTCGCGCCGCTGACGAATGGCGCCTTGCGCAGCGTGGCCCCGAGGTTCTTGACCACGACTTCGCGTGCTTCAACCAGTTGATCCACGGCGATCGCGAGCTTCTGCTCCGCAAGATCGAGAACCATCACCGGAAGCCGGCGCACGCTCTGATCCTGCGGTGCCTTGAGGTCGAGCACTTCGCCGAGATGCGCGGCCGGGATCACCCCGCCGTCGATTCGCAGCACCGTGCGGTTTCCGATCCGCTCGAGCTGTTTGGGCTCGATGCGGCGGATTTGCGAGACCACGCCCAGGGGCACGGCGAACGTTTCTCCACACGCCTTCACGAGCAGCACGCGCAGAATCGCGAGCGTCATCGGCAGCCGGATGGTGAAGACCGTTCCCGAACCGGTATCAGTCTCGACGCGCAACGTTCCTTCGAGCTTGCGTACCGCAGTGCGCACGACGTCCATGCCGACGCCGCGGCCCGAGGTTTCGCTCACGGTTCGCGAGGTTGTGAATCCGGGTTCGAAGATCAGGTCGCAAAGATCGGCGTCATCCATCGCCGCCGCCCGCTCCGCCGTCACGATTCCCAGGCGCACAGCGGCCGAGCGCAGCGTCTCGGCATCCATGCCCGCCCCGTCGTCGCGGACGCGAAGCACCACCTGCGTGCCCTCGTTCCGGGCGCTGACGGTGATCTGCCCGCGCGGATTCTTGCCGATGATGCGGCGCAGCGACTCCGATTCGATGCCGTGGTCGACGGCGTTCCGCAGCAGGTGCTCGAGCGGACCCGCGATCTCTTCGATCACGCTCTTGTCGAGTTCGACGTTCTCACCTTCGAGAACGAGTTCGACGTGTTTGCCGTTCTTCTCGGCGGTGGTACGCACCGTGCGGTGCAGCCGGGTGGCCAAACTCGCCATCGGCACCATCCGGAGGCGCATCAGCCGGTCCTGCAGGTCGCCGGTGAGCAGGCTCAGACGATTCAGATAGCTGTCGAAGTCGGAGATGCGGTGACTCAACTCGCCTGCCGCCGAACCGATATCCGACGAGGTCTCGGCGAGGTCTCGCGCGAGCAGGTGGACGTTGGTATAGCGGTCGAACTCCAGCGCGTCGAAGTCGGCCCGCTTGTCGGATGCCGCTCCGCCAACGGCACGGACCGAGAGCTGGCCGAAGTTGCCCTGGAAGGACCCGACCTCGAAGCCGGAATCGAGCCCTCCCGCGACTCGACGCAGGCGATCGACACTCAGCCCGAGTTCGCCCACTTCCCTCGAGTACGCAGCCAGGTGTTGTTCGAAAGTGGACCGGTTCACCACGAGTTCGCTGACGAGCCGAACGAGCGCGTCGAGCCGTTCGATCGGGATACGGACGTACTGTGAGGCCTTGGCCGGCAGCGCCACGGCTTCGCCGGCACCGGCGCCGCCGGGCACATCGAACGCCTGCTCTTCGCCCAGACCGGCTGTTTTCTGTTCCGTGGACGGCGCGCCGTTCAGGATCGCGCCACTGAGCAGATCGCCCAGCACATCCGTCATTTCGAATAGCGGGGCCAGTTCGGTGCCGGTCACCGGGCCTTCGGCCGCGGCTGCCCGTTCCAGCAGATCCTCGAGTCCATGCGCGAGCCCGGCGGCTTCTCCGAGGCCCACCATGTTGGCCGCGCCCTTGACGGTATGAATGATCCGGCGCACTTCACGGAAGGGTTCACGGCTTTCGGGCGTCCGCTCGACGGAGCGCAGCAGCGTGCCCACGGCACGAAGATTCTCCTCCGCTTCCATCCGGAAGGCGTCGATCAGATCCACGCTCGGCTCGGAGAGCGGTGACGGCGGGGTCCTGGGCGCGGAAGCCGGCAGAATCGCGGCGTAACGGGCATACAGTTGGCTCAACTGCTCCGGAGAGGCGGATTCGGCCGAACCGGATGCGAGATCGGTCAGGCAATCGAAGGTTGCGAACAGCAGCGCGCGGATTTCATCGGAGTACTCGACCTCGCCTTCGCGGAGCAGATCCAGAAGGTCTTCCATGCGGTGCGAAAGCTGGGCCACCGGCCTGACACCCACGCTGGCGGCGGCGCCTTTCAGCGTATGGACGTGGCGGCGCACATCGGCGAGCACGGTCTCGAGGCTGCGCGCATCCTGCCCGAACTGGCGCAGGAGAGTACCCGTGTTGTGCAGGATCTCATCGGCTTCCTGCCGGAATGTGTCGAGCAGGTCCAGTTGGACATCGTTGACGTCCTCGGTTTCCATCCGCTCGAGGCGTTGGGGCGGTGCCACCTGGGCCGGCGGCTCAGCCTGCTCTTCCCCGGAACCCATGAGCGCTTCGATGGCGGCGGCATCTCCGGCTTCGGGTTCGTGTCGAAGGCGCCGGAACGAAGTGAGCACCCGTTCGAGAGTCTTCCGTGCCTCCGGCGAGCCCGCGAGCACCTGCTCCAGGTACTGATGCATGGAAGCAATGCCGTTCGACAGGATGTGCGCGGTGTGCGAGTTCCATTCGAGCGCCCGCCCGGCGAGTTCTTCGATCAGGCTCTCTTCCATCCATGCCACGTGGCTGAGCGCCGGCAGACCGACCATGGAAGCAGCGCCCTTGACACTGTGCGCCAGGCGGTGCGCCTCTTCGAGCACATCCAGGCGGCTGGGGTCGGCCAGCAGCGTTTCCAGTGCTTCCCGCACCTGCGGAACATAGTCCCGGACTTCGTCGGCGAAGCCGCGCAGCAGTGCGCGATCGATCATGTTATTTGGCATGCAAGACTTCTCCCTTTGCCCACTGTTGGGCGGCCGGATGCGCGCGCGATCCTGGGTCCTTTTCGAGAACCATCGTGGGCCCGAACCAGACGGGCTTCACTCCGGGAATCGAGCGCGGCGGCACTTCGCCCGGCGCGGAAACCAGATAGCCGCCCGGGGCGAGACAGGACGCGAGATTGGCCATCACTTCCACCCGGAGCCGGTCCCGAAAGTAGATCAGCACGTTCTGGCAGAAAATGACGTGAAAGGGCCCGGCCGGATACGAGACCGGGTCCAGGAAGTTGAAGCGGGCGAAACGCACGCGGGCCTTCAATGCCGGGTGCGGTTCCACCGAAGCGCGCAGGCCGCGAAGGCGCGGCGCCAGGATGGGAGGAACACGCTGCGGGTGGGGCGCCGCAGCGAGTCCGTTGTGCGCGTGTTCCACCGAAGGATCTCCCGAGCGTACGCGCCGGAAGTAGCGCTCGCGGTAAGGCTCGGGAATGTCGCTTTCGGCCTTGAGGGACCACCGCGCGAGACGGGCACGTTCGACCGCGGCCTCGCTCCAGTCGCTGCCCGCGACCGCGAATTCCACCGGACCCGCGCCGAGCGCGTCCATCGCCGTGGCGGCGATCGAATAGGCTTCTTCTCCCGTGGAGCATCCCGCGCTCCAGAAGGAGAGCACGGGCGGGCTCGCGCTTTTGGCGGCCGCCGCCAGTTTTGGAATCAGGTGTTGGCCGAGAACCTCGAAAGACGGCGTGTGGCGGAAAAAGCTCGTCTCGTGGTTGAGCAGGCGGTCGAGCAAGGCAGCCGACTCCCGGCTGTCACCCCGCACGGCCACGCGTTGGAAATAATGTTCGTGAGTCTCGGCACCCGTCGCCGCCATCCGCTCCCGTAGCGAGCTCTCGAGCACGTGCAGGCGCGTCTCGCGGATGTGCAATCCGCTGCGCTCCTCCACCCAGTCGAGCCAGGCTTCTTGCCATCGCGCGGGGAGGGCGAGCCGTGGAGCGGTGATGGTGACGGTGGTTGTTGTCATTTTGGGACGGAACGTTTACGGCGGGAGGGCCATCGGTTGGCCCTCCCGCATGTGAGGCAGGGCCTGGACTACGCGGCCACCTTGGGAACGCGGAAGCGGTCCATGGAGGAGCGGAGGTCGTCGGCGAGGGTCGCCAGTTTGCGGATCGAGACAGCGGCCTGCTTGGCGCCAGCCGCGGTTTGCTGCGTCACTTCCGAAATGGTGCCCATCGACTTGGCCACCGAATCGGAACCGCGCGATTGCTGCTTGGCGGCCATCGAGATCTGTTGCATCAGTTCGGCGAGCTGGCCGGAGATGTTTTCGATCTCGCCCAGGTTCTTACCGGCTTCGTTGGCTAGCGTTGAACCGCCCACCACTTCGCGAGTGGTCTCTTCCATCGCGGCCATGGCCTCGTTGGTTTCCGACTGAATCGCCTTGATGAGGCCGGCGATCTTCTTGGTTGCTTCCGCCGAGCGTTCCGAAAGGCGTTCGACTTCTTCCGCGACGACCGCGAAGCCCTTACCGGCATCGCCCGCCATGGCGGCCTGAATCGACGCGTTCAGCGCGAGAATCGAGGTCCGGTCGGCGATGTCGCCGATGAGCTGCACGATTTCGCCGATTTCCTGCGAGCTTTCACCGAGGCGCTTGATGCGCTTGGAGGTCTGCTGCACCTGCTGGCGAATCGCGTTCATGCCGTCGATCGTCTTGTTCACCGATTCGGCGCCACGCTTGGAGGTGACGAGCGCCTGATCGGCGACGGTCGCGGCGGTGGCCGCGTTGCCGGACACCTGCTGAATCGAGAGAGCCATTTCGTCGACCGCGGCGGACGCTTCGACGATCTGCACCGCCTGCGATTCGCTACCGTCGGCGAGGTGCTCGGTCGTCGCCTGGACTTCGGTCGCGGCCGAAGACACCGACTTGGTGGTGTCCTGCACCTGCGCGATAACGCCGCGGAGTTCGTCGATCATCTTGTTGAACGAGTCGGCGATGGCGCCGGTCATTTCGGCGCTGACTTCGGCGCGGGCCGTCAGGTCACCGTGCGCGGCTTCCTGCATTTCGGCGGTCAGCTTCTGAATGCTCTCTTCGATGCGCGCCCGCTCTTCCTGCGACTGGATGAGCGACAGCGTGTTGTCGAGCATCGCGTTGAGCGATTCCGCCATGTTGCCGAGTTCGTCCTTGCTGTAGATTTGAGCGCGAGCATTGAAATCGCCCATGCCGATCGACGAGAACAGTGAAGTGATCGAGTTGACCTGGCCCGTGATGCTGCGCGTAATCCACCAGGCGAGATAGCTGATGGCGAGCAGCGCGACCAAGCCGATTCCGATCTGCGTCATCTGCTGGCGGCGATACCCGGCCATACGGGTTTCGAGCAGTCCGCGCATCGCTTCCGAAGAAGTGTCGTGCAGCTTGAAGAAGCCTTCCAGCGCCTGGGTGCCCGCGTCGAACAGTTCACCGCTCGAAATACTGGCGGCCACGGGGGCCGGCGTCCACTTCGACGGCTCGCCGGTCTTGGCACCCGCGGGGGCGGCTCCGGCGGCCTGATTGAACCGGCGAATGAAGTTCTGCGTCAAGCCGACGGCGGCCGTGGCGGCCGGTTGAACACTGCGCTCGAGGGAGCGATTGGTGGCGACGGCG
Source organism: uncultured Acidobacteriota bacterium (assembly GCA_902825945.1). Lineage (GTDB taxonomy): Bacteria > Acidobacteriota > Terriglobia > Bryobacterales > Bryobacteraceae > SYLY01. The sequence continues at coordinate 5,545 of CADECY010000032.1, read as the reverse complement.
ACCGAGTAGGAGCGCTGAAGGCTGACGAAGTCACGCTGCATCTCGTTGGCAAGGGCGGCGCCTTGGGCTCGCTCTTCCGGGGTCCGCCAGCGTGAACCACCCTGCGTCGCCAAGGCGCGCAGACTCGATACCGATTCCACGATACGCGGAATCTGGACGACGATCGGGTCCATGAGGTAGTAAGCGTCGAGGTCGGGATCGAGGATCAGGTTCGATTTGTCGCCCGCCTGGCGAATGAGATCGACGACGCGTGCCGTCAGGTCCGAGTGAGCCTGCATGCTCTCGCGCAGACCCGTGCTTCCGCCACGCTGACGGATCGCCGCCCATTCCTTCTTGATGTCGTTGAGCTTGGTTGTCGTGCCCCAGTCCTGCCCGACTTTCTGATCGATCGCTTCAATCGAGGCGAAGTCGGCATCCACCTGTGGATAGATGGCTTGGACGCGCGAGCCCTGGGACGGGTCGCCGCTGAGCAGTCCCGCGCTCGAGTCGCGGTGCTGTTGCACGTGATTGTAAAGATTCATGACCGGTGTCAGGTATTCCAGACCGGTGACTTCGGCCTGTGTCGAGTTGACCAGGACGTTCGTTGTCTGAACGAAGAGGGCCACCATGACCACGATGGGAATGGCCATCACCGCCACGACGAGGGCCAGCTTCTGCGGCACCTTCAAGTGTTTGATACGATCCAACATTTTTCCTCACTACTCCTTTCGAAGATCTTGCGAATTCCAGAGCCGGTTCCGGCTACCTCGACGCTTCGCCCGAACCGGTCAACTGCCGCATCTCTTCGAGTGCGAACAGCTTCTCCACGTCGAGCACGTTCAATATCTGTTCCTGATGCTGGCTCACTCCGGCCAACAGTTCCGCCGCCCGGTCACTCACGGGGCCCAGTGGCCCCGGCAAAGAGTTCATCGCCAACGCTATGGTGCCTCGCACCTCGTCCACCACCATCGCCGCCGCGTGGTCCCGCGACGTCCGCATCACGAGGATGCGCTGTCTCGGTTGGGGTGCCGATTGCTCGAGCCCGAGCAGCACCCGCAAGTCCAGGACACAGACCACTTCGCCGCGGCGGTTCGTCACGCCGCGGACGAACTCCGGTGTATGGGGAACCGGTGTCACGCGTGGAAGCGTGTCGATCTCAGTGACGTTGCGCATCGGCACCGCGTAACGTGTGCCATCCAGACCGAACACGATGCAGCTTTCCCGTACCTCGGCCTTCGCCTCCGCCGGCCCGGCTGCTGGAGCTGGGCTCGCCTCGGCCGGAGCCCGTTGAATGACCTCCTGCTCCATCGATTCGATCAGAGCGGTGAGTTCAGTCGGTACCGGAGAACTGACCACTGGGTGCGCCGCCTCTGGCTCTGCCTCCGGTTCCGGGTCAGCCTCCGCCTCCGAGTCAGAGGATTCGAGGAGTGCCTCGAACAACCCGGACAGCGCCGATGGCTTACCCGCGAAGCCGGGAAGAAGCGGCAACTGCGGCTCCTCGTCGTCGGAATCGAGCGTCAACGCGCGGGGTTCCGGCTTGGCGTCGCTTTCAGGCGCCTTGTAGTCGAATTCCGGTGGAAAGTCCGGCTCGGTCGAAGGATCGGTGGCCTCCGCTGGTTGGGCGGCATGGGTCTGATTGACCGGGGCGGTCACGGCAACATCTCCCAGTGCTTCCACGATTCCGGCCAGGGACAGCAATGAAGATCCAGGGCTGGCTTGCGGCGGTTCCGGCTCCGGCGGCAACGCCGCTGTGTCGGCCTGGCCTCCGGCATCCGCCGGTCTGAGATCGGCGAGGAGTTCCTCCATCAACTGGAGCAGGGGCTCCGGTTCGGCTGCCGGGACGGTGGCCAAGAGGCCTGAAAAACCGCCGTCGAGTATCGTCTCTTCGTCCGCGTGTCCGGACTCTTTCGGTTCAAACATCGTTCCTCCTCCTCACCGGCATGAGCGCGGCCGGGCCCATGGGGGCGGTGAATGCGCTTTGCCGGCCAGTGTGTTGGGCAACTTTTTTGACGAGTTCTTCCCCTGTGAAAGGCTTCACCAGGTAGTCGTCGGCGCCCTGTTCAAGTCCCCACTGGCGGTCGCTGTCCAGACTCTTGCTGCTCACCAGGATCACTTTGACTCCTCTGGTTTCACCGGAGTTCCGAAGGTGACGGCAGACTTGGAACCCGTTCTTGCGGGGCAAGATGATATCCAGCAACACCAGATCCGGCAGTGATCGCGAGATGCGTTCCAGGGCTTCTTCACCGTCGGAAGCGGTGAGGATTCGATAGCCTTGGCCGTCGAGCGCACGCATCATGATGCGAAGCTCGGTGGGGCTGTCGTCAACGAGTAATACTGTTTTCGCGGTCTGCATGATTACTCGCTCACGTACTTCCGGATGGCGCGGAGCGCGGCTTCCGGTTTGAATGGCTTGGTCAGGTAGTCGGACGCGCCCGCGACGCGGCCCTTCACCTTGTCGAAGAAACCGTCGTTGCCGGACAGCATCACCACCGGAACGCCTTTGGTTTCTTTCATGGACTTGATCATCTTGCACACCTGATAGCCGTCCATGAGGGGCATGCTCACGTCGAGCATCACGAGCTTGGGTATCTCTTCCCGGATCAGGTTGAGCGCATCGAAACCGCTGGCGCAGCACTTGGTGCGCAGGCCATTGTGTTCAAACGTCTTGGCTACCATCGTGCGGATCGTGAGGCTGTCATCGACAACCAGCACCAGCGGCCTCGTCATCAGACGCAGCGCGGCGGCCGACACCTCCTCGTCGTTGGCCCGGAGCCGCTTGGCCGCCAACAGGTATGGCAGCGCGCCACCGGTGTCGGTCAAATTCAGGTGGATCAGTCCGAGCGTGCGGTTGGCGTCGTAGTCCGACTCCCACCCGGCCTTCGCCTTGATCCGGGTGATGGCGCCGTGCAGTTCCTTCTCGCTCACGCCCTCGTTGCTCCAGATCTTCTCGATGCTCAACCGGAGCATCGATCCGCAACCCGAACATCGCTCGGGTTTGAACTGAGTGACCCTCTGACAGACAGGGCACTCGAACGAGGCCGGCAACTGCGGAGGCGGCGTGAGGGAGCGGTTGGAAACCTTCATCGACGCGGCCGGCGCCACGGCTGGCACGACCGCGGCGGGAGGCGGCCCACCCGCTGGAATGGAGGGCGGTCCGGCCATCGGGGTGATCGCGGGCCGCGTTCCCGACTTGGGCGCCGATAGACGCTCGAGCCAAGCCTTTGCCGTCGGGTTCGCGGGATTGATCCGGAGAACGTGCTGGAGGTACGTGGATGCAACCTGGGGAGTGATTGCCAGCGACGCGCGCCACAGCCAGACCTTTTCGTTCTTCGGGTTGACTTGCGCTGCCTCGTTCAGCAGCCTCCTCGCCTCGGGTTTGTCGCCAGCGCGCGCCGCTTCGACTGCTTTCGCAAGCAGTTCGGTGTCGGACAAACGTGGCTTCTCGCTAACCATCCTCTTTCCCTTCCTTCGCCCGGAAACACGTGTCCCTCATGCCCAAATGGGGCTGGACCTCGGGCGCCTCGGATCTACTTCTTTACGAACTTGTCGATTCCCTCGTCGCGCCAGACCTTGAGGGTGTTGGCGTCCTTCGGGTCGATCTTCATTCCGATCGCATTGACAGGCGCGTCGTGGCGTTGCTGGATCGCGATCCAATTCTTCTTGATAGCGGGTTCGAGTGGCATGGTGACTCTCCTAACTGGGTGAATTTGGCGAAAACACGATTCGGGCCGGCGACGACCGCAGAAAATGAGCGAGCATTTGCTCGAGCCTGCCATCGGGCAGGGGCGAGCGTCCGGCGGCGGCAAAGGCAGCGGCGGGCTGTGCCGGGAAGACGCGGCGAGCGGTCTTGTCAACGCCGTCCGCTTCCACCGCGCTGATCTCCTCGAGAACCTCTTCCGCTGGCATCCACCGGCCGAAGTACGACTCCTGCGTTGCCAGCCTCATCATTCGGGTGGCACTGTCCTCGGAGGACAGCAGGTGCTCGGCGCGCACCTGGGTGCGGGCACGCCACCATTCGTCGAGGTCGGCGGGAGCTTCGCCGCCTAGCAGGCGGCGCGTCTCGGCCAGCAACTCCTCGATTGTTTGTTCAAACATGTCCGGCTGCGTGCTGCCCTCGATCGAAAGCATTCCGCCGTTCCGGTAGGCGAGATACTCCGAGTGGACTCCGTAGACCAGCCCCGCGTCCTCGCGCAGCCTCCGGAAAAGCCGCGAACTGACGTTTCCTCCGAGCATTCGATTGAGCAGGTGCGTCGAGTAGCGTTCGGCGTCCTGATAGGCCGGCGCCGGCAGGCTCAGGCAGAAGTAGGTTTGTGCGAGCGGCGCTTCGGCGAATTCCACGCCACTCGAAAATTCGGCGTCGGGAACGATCGGGGGAAATCCGTCACCCAGCATGCGCCAAAACGCGTCGCGGGCCTGCGAAACGAAGTCGTCGTGGTCGAGATCTCCGGCCGCGGCAATGATCACGCGGTTCGGGGTGTAGTGTTTGTGGAAGAAGTAGATGAGGTCTTCGCGAGTGTAGCGAGCGACTCCGGACGCCTCTCCAGCAACCAGGCGGCCGAGCGGATGTCCGCGCCAGGCGATTCCGCGTGCCATGTCGTGTACCCGCCGGGACGGATCGTCCGACCCCTCGCCGATCTCGCACATCGCCACGCGCCGTTCGCGCTCGAGGCAGTCTTCCGGAAACGTCGGGTTGAGAAGGATGTCGCCCAGCAGGTCCAGCGCGTGGAAGCAATAGTCGCTCACCACCGTGGCCGAATAGCAAGTGTAGTCGCGCGTCGTGAATCCACCGACACGCCCACCGGCATCGTCGATCTGCCGCGCGATTTTCAAGCCGTCCCGGGTGCTGGTGCCTTGAAAAACCAGATGTTCGCACAAGTGCGCCAGTCCGGCCTCCTCCGCCGTCTCATGCGCCGATCCACACTCGACCACCACTCCGATCGAAAGCGAACGTACGCCGGGTACCGACTCCGTGACGATCCGGATTCCGTTGTTCAGCACCGTCTTGCGATAGGTGCTCCTCGATATTTCGGGGGTTGGACGTTCGATGATAGACCCGACTCCGAGCATGGACTACGCCTCGCAGCAGCAGGGATCCGACAGAGATCTGGCGACCCAACTAAAGCATCGGGCTAACAGGGGGTATTTCTCAATCGGGGATACTCTTAGACTCGGCATATGACTCGTGCTAAGGAGATATCGGGTGTAGTCCCTAGGGTTTACACCCCCCGAATGAGGCAGGCGGCGGATTCTCATGAATCCGGGGCGCGCCTCAGCGTGTCTGGCCGAGCACCTCGCGACGCCGGAACTCCTTTGCGGGCAACGAGAAGCACAACCCGGCCTCCCTCCGCCGCACCAGAAATTCTCCAATAGCCCAATGACCCGCATCCTGTCGGCGATGTCCTCCGCGACAGAGGCTTGGCCAGGGAATCCGTGCCTCTCGCCGACCGCCGCCGGCGACCTCCAGACCAAATCGCGGTGCGATGGAATGCCTTCGCCTTGGGAACAAGAGGCCCAGCCGGAAGGCGGAAGACACCCCGCACGCCGGAAGACGCGCCGGAACACGCCC
>CADECY010000031.1 GCA_902825945.1 uncultured Acidobacteriota bacterium | reverse complement strand
GAGAAGGTAGACGGTGCGTTTCATCACGCCCGGAGTCTCGGTCAACACGTGCGACGGCAGCACGTACGAACTGGTGACGTTCTCGGTGTTCAACAGCGATGCGTTTGCGTTGACCGTGACGCTTTCGCTCAACGAACCGACTTCGAGCGCGATGTCGATGCGGGGCACTTCCGCCGACCGCAAAGTGATCCCCTCGCGGACGACCTCCTTGAATCCCTCCGCCTTGACGCGGATCCGGTATTCGCCCGGCACCAAGTATGGTATGTAATATGCCCCTTCCGACGAGGTTACGTTCTCGGTAACGAAGCCGGTGGCGACGTTGGTAACGGTCAGCTTGGCGCCGCCGACGACGGCTCCGGAGCCGTCCTTGACGGTTCCGACCAAGGTGGCGCCGCCGCCGGTCTGGGCGGCGATCGGAGCGGCCGCTACTAGCAACACGGCGACGGTCCAAATTCGGGCAGGACGGTACTGGGTCTTCATGTCGATCTCATTCCCCTTTCCGGTCATCGTGGGCCTGGAAGCATGGATGAAATGATATCGGCTCGGAACCCCTCGCGTCAAAACGGCTGTCCACTCGCGTCTTTACACGATTCGCACAATCGAGCCCGGTTTTCTCGACGCATCTTTACATTCGGCACCCATGATAGGAAACACAGAGGTCAACATGCGTTACACAATTCTTTCCATCCTATTCGTCTCGGCTGCGTCCGCGACCGCTCCCGCCGCCAAAGGGGTAGAATCCGCTGGTCCGGACCTATGGCCGACCCTGGTCGTGCTCGGTGTCAGCTTCATCCTGGGTGTGATTTCGTTCCTGTCCGTGGACCGCCTGCTCGCCGAGGGAAACCCTGAGAGCAAACCCGGTGAGGACGCCTACATCGACCAGATGCTGGTTGCCAACGGTGCGCACCTTCGCCTCGATCCGGAAAAGACGGCATATTGTGAGTAAAGAACCGGGGAGCGACCGCCGATGTACGGGAATATGCCCAGGCTACTCCTCGTCGATGACGACGCACGCCTGTGCGGACTGGTTCGCGAGTATTTCGAGCCCCATGGTTTCGACATCGCCGCGGCCCACACCGGCCTCGACGGGCTCGATCGGGCTTTGCGGGAGCCGTTCGATGCCATCCTGCTCGACCTGATGCTACCTGGTATCGATGGCTACGAGGTGCTCCGCCGGCTGCGCATCCACTCGACAGTTCCGGTCCTCATGCTGACTGGGCGAGGCGAGGAGACCGACCGGATCGTTGGGCTCGAGATGGGCGCCGACGATTATCTTCCGAAAACAGCATCCACGCGGGAACTGCTCGCCAGGGTGCGGGCCGTCCTGCGCCGCTCTTTCGGGCCGGAGCCGGTGCAGGGCAACGGGCGGGACAAGCCGGTGATCGTCGGCGGTTTATGCGTCGATCCCGGCCCTCGCTCGGCTGTGCTCGAGGGCACGACACTCAATCTGACGCGCATCGAGTTCGACATGCTACTCGCGCTGGCTCGTGCCTGCGGACGGGTCAAGTCCCGCGAGCAACTGCTTGACGAGGTAAGCGGCCGCGAATTCGACATCTACGACCGCTCGGTCGATGCCCACGTTGCCTCGCTGCGGCGGAAGCTCGGCGACGATCCGAAATCTCCGCGCTTCATCGAAACGGTGCGCGGCGCCGGATACGTGATGCGCCGGCCCGTTCCCGAGTAAGCCGTGTCCCTCGGCGGCAAGATCGTTTCGCTGGCGCTTCTCAATCTGGGATTGCTGGGTGTGGCGGGTATGTTGGCGGGGCGATTGCATTTTCGGGGCCTGGAGTCCGCCCTGCTTGCTCCAGCGGCGGGCCGCATTCTGGCGATCGGAACGGAAACCGCAAGGAAACTCGCCGAGGCGCCCGAGGCCGACTGGGACTCGATATTGGCTGCGCTCGGTGCCCGTTACGAGTCGACATTCTGGCTCACCGACGCCTTTGGCGTCCCGATCGCGGGTGCGCACGACCCGTTCCCACCCGAGGTGCGGCAGCACTTTCCGCGGCGACCGCCGCGCGAGCCGCATCCGGAAGACGCCGACGGCCCGGAGCCACCCCGCCGCCACGTACCGCCGCCGCCGGTGTTCGTGGCAATGTCGGAAGGGCCCGTTCGATACTGGGTTGCCGCGCGAATGCCCGCGCCTGGAAGGGACGGTCTCAAGCGCCCCGTTACCCTGGTCCTTGCGACCGGTTCGATCCTCAATCCGCACCTATTCTTCGATTGGCGGCTCCTGGCTGGAGTCGCGCTCGGTGCCGTGGCGATCTCCGCTGTGTGCTGGCTACCGTTCCTTCGCGGGCTGACGCGGACCATTCGCGAACTCGACAAGACCGCTGAAACCATCGCGGAAGGCCAGTTCTCCGTCCGCACCCCTGTCCGCCGGCGCGATGAACTAGGGCACCTCGGCACGCAGGTCAACCGTATGGCGGGGCGGCTCGAAGGCTACGTGGCACGCCAGAAGCGCTTCCTCGGCGACATCGCACACGAGTTGTGTGCTCCGCTCGCCCGCGTTCAAGCGTCGATCGGGGTGCTCGGCCAGAAAGCAGGTTCGGAACATGCGCCACGCATCCAGGCTCTCGAGGACGAAGTGGAATATCTGGCCGGTTTGGTCAACGAGTTGCTGCACTTCTCCAGAGCGGCCTTGCTGACTCGCGTCGACCTGCAGCCGGTTCGAGTCGAAGACGCCGTCCGGCGCGCGGTGGAACGGGAATCTCCGTCACTGGAAGCGGTCGAGGTTGCCGTGCCCCCTGATCTCACGGTGCTTGCCAACGAGACGATGTTCACGAGATCGCTCGCCAATCTGGTGCGCAACTCGATTCGCCACGCGGGCACGGCGGGGCCCATTCGTGTTTCTGCGAGGGGCGAAGGCGAGACGATCGCGGTGACTGTCGCGGACTCTGGTCCTGGAGTGCCCGAAAGCGAGATCGAACGGATCTTCGAACCCTTCTATCGCCCGGAAGCTTCCCGGAGCCGCGAAACGGGCGGCGCGGGGCTCGGACTGGCGATCGTCAAGAGCGGCATCGAATCTTGCCGGGGATCGATCGAATGCCGCAACGCCGATCCGCACGGACTCGAAGTGACCATCCGGCTACCATCGGCTCCGGCCCGGCCCCCTCCGCCGTGAGACCATTTCCTTGATGGCCACTCACGCCTACGCGCTACAACTGGACGCCGAAACGCCTCCCTTGGTCGAAGATATCCGCCGTCTCTGGGAGGTGAGCGCGCGCCTCTTGGATCTCGCACCATGGACGCGAATCGGGGAATCCGCGCTTTTCGCCGTGGAACCCGAACCCGGGCGGCTGTTTTGGGGCCACGTCATGGGTGAACTCGGCGAGGTGCTCCGGCTGCAATTCTACGAGGGCGCGGCCGGATATCGCTTGGTGCAGGATCTGTCTCTAGGGCGGATCGAGGATTCGCTCGACATCTTCGTCCGGACCTTACAGATCTACGTGGACTTCGAACTGCCTCATGAAATCGAGCCGCCCGACAAGGAGGCCATCTCGCTGGCCGGCGTTCACGTTCGGCCCGGCGCGCGGATCCCGGTGTGGCGAGTGGCTCGCAAGAATCGCCTGCCCTGGTATCCCACCGCGGAAGAGGCGCGTCTGCTAGCCAGTTGCCTGGAGTTGTCGGCCGCATTCTTGACGGACTATCTTGCGCCACGTAGCCGCCACCGGGGAGTGTTCGACAGGACGGGCGCGGCTCCGAAGATTCATCTGAACGGTTCGATTTCGAGCGAGCCCTTTCCGGGCGATGTTCCAGTGATCGCTCCGCCACCTGTTGATGAACCGGCCGCGGCAAAACTGGCCAAGCTGAAGAAGGACGCCAGACTCACGTTCGAACTCGATTGCTTCGCCGCGCCGATTCCGATCGGCGAGCCGGGCCGCCGCGACTCGATTCCCCATTTGGCGATCTGCATGGAACCTTCGTTCAAAGCCCATCGGCCGCTCCTCGAAATGGACTCGGATCGAGGGGAGCAACTGGTCCGGTGTTTGAGTCAGACCATCGAGGCATTGGGGAAGAGGCCGAAGGAGGTCCGTGTCAAGTCGCGGGAGGACGCGCGTCTGATTGCGCCGTTCTGCGAGCGAAGCGGCATCCCGGTGTTGGTCGTCGCGATCCTCCCGGCTGCCGTCAGTTTCCGGACGAACCTGACCGAGCACATCGGGCGCCAGCGGCCTACCCCCGCATGACGGATCGCATGTAGCGCACGCAGCGTGGCACCGCCTGCGTCTCGTCCTCCTTTCCCTCGTAAACGATTCCCAAAAAGCCGTTGTAGTGCACGCCGCGCAGGATGTTCATCACGCGCGGATAGTCGATGTACTTCTCCTTGCCTGTGGCATCCGGCAGATAGAATTTGACGCGCACGAACTGCGTGATCGGCGCGACCTGCTCGATCGAGTGATAGTAGTCGTTGTAGCTGGTGCCGGGAATCTTCGGACCGTTCGGACCTTCGCGGCCGGCGAAGTGTCCGGTGTCGAGCAGCAGGGTGAAGTTCGGGTGGTTCACCGCCTTGAGAAATCGCAACATGTCGCCGCCCGTGGAGGTGAGTCCGCTGTGATTCTGGAGCGCGACGGGCATACCCGCCTCCGCGCCCAGTTCGGCCGACTTGCGCAGCGCCTCGACCCCGCGCTGGAACGCCTCTTCGCGCTTGTCCTCGCTCGGCGCCGATCCGACGAAGACGCGCAGCACCGGTGCTCCGAGGAACATGCCCGTGTCGATTGCTTCCTTGACCTTCTCGATCTCGGCGGGGATCGCTTCCGCCGAACGCCCGAACTCGGTGGTAACGCCGAGGCACGAAATCGAAAGTCCATGATCGACGGCCTTGCGGCGCACTTCCTTGAGGTGCGGCTTCGTCGTGTCCTTCAGGTTGCGGATGTGGATATCGACTCCATCGAGCGCCATGGCGCGGCACTGCGTCATGAAGCTGAAGATGTCCATCTTCCCCGCGCGGAATTGATTCTGATAGCTGAGGGTGAGGCAACTGAGCCGCAACATAAGACTACAGACTATCGCAAATCGGGGCGGCGGGTGGCCACTATCTATTGGAACCGCAGATTGTCGAACTTCGGGGTCTTCCCGGCTTCGATCTCCGTCTTCCAGGCGGCGATGGTTTCCGGTTTCCAGAACTTAGCGCACGCGTCGAGGTAGGCGAGAACCGGCTCCCGGCCTCCGGCTCGGAGGAGCTCCAATGCGAGGTCCATGTTCGGGCCGAACGACCCCAGCACGGGAGACGAGGAAGGAACCGATGCAAGAAGCATCCGCGCCGCGTGCTCGAAGGCGCCACTCCGAGCCGAGATGAGTCCGGATACGGTGTGAGCGGCATGAAGAGCGTCTGCGTTCGAATTGCTCCGGTCAAGGCGGGCGATCTGGTCGCGCGCCAAGCGGTCCGCTTCTGCGAACTGGCCACAGCGGTAGTGGGCTAGCGTCAAGTCCGACTGGCTCTGCACCAACGAATAGGAATCGGCCACTGGCAACCAGTCACGGATCGCCTCGATCCATTTCGCGCAGGATTCTTCTTTGTTTCGCCCGGGGCGCGCCCGCTTGCGAAGAGTTGCCATGCCAAGGCGCGGTTTCGCCGAATCTCCTCGTTCGCCGGATCGAGTTCCCGGGCGCGCGCGAGCCAATCGAGTGCGAATTCCCTTGGCGAGGCCGGCTCGCCCGCGATCTTACCGTGGTCCCTCATCGCGTAGGACGCCGCGCCGAATAGCATCTCGGCGTTCTTCGAATCTCGAATGCTTTCGAAGGCGGCCCTGGCGATCGGTGAAGCCATGCGCGTCTGGTCATGTTCGAAGGGCGATGGCCCGATCTCCCGCTTGACGCCTGTCATGAGCAGCGCGAAAACATGACCCGCCAGCCGGTTGACGGGTGGATCGCTTGGCTTCTCGCGAAGCGCCTTGCGAATGAGGTTATCGGCGAGTTGGGGATCCAGAGTTCGGAAGTAGAAAGCGGCGTTGGCGAGGGCCGCCGCATCGGTCAACCCTGCGCCCAGGTGGCGCCGCCATTCGGCTTCGATCAGAGAGCTCGGCTCCGCGGTGCCAAAACGATCCGAGAGCACGCGTGACCACGGGTAGAGCCGGACCTGAATGGCAGTGTGCTCTGCCGCCTTCGCGGCCGCTGCCGGATTCCTGTACTGCTGAATCAGGTAGAAGCTGATGAGCCCGGCGCGCAGCCGTTCGGTCTCGGGCGGCCGTGTGAGCGTGTCCTCGGCTTCCGCGGCCTGTTCGGGCGAAGTGATTACAATGCCCCGATCGAAGCGCTGCGCGAGAAGCAACACGGGGAGGGCGAGCCACAAAGTTGCAATGGCTTTCATCGACTTGTGGACGCACGGCGGCTGCCGTTGGTTTCCTTCCGGAGGAAGCGCTCTACGTGCTGCGCTACCACTCGTTCTATCCGTGCCATCGCGAGGACGCTTATCAGCACCTGATAGATGATCACGATCGCGAAATGTTCTATTGGGTCGGCGAGTTCAACCAGTACGATCTCTACTCGAAGAGCGACACCAAGCCGGATGCTAAGGCTTTGATGCCTTACCACCGCGAACTGGTTTGCCCTTCATGAACCCGATCACTTGCCAAACCGCAACATTGTCACCGGCTCGATCTCGGTGTGGCTTTGGTGTCCCACGGTGTGTCCCAGCGGACTCCGGATCTGTCAAACTGCTTCTGCCAGCCCGGCACAGCCGGGGACTCCCTCCTTACGCTAGAATCGATTAGGAAATCGACCTTGAATCGCTTCGATAGGATCACTTTCGCTCCCGTTATCATGGGTGGCCGCGCGTGCGTTAGAGGGCTTCGTATCACCGTTTCCCTGCTGGTCAATCTCGTGGCGAACGGAATGACCGTGAACGAGATCATCGCGCAGTACCCCGATATCGAGGGGGATGACGTCACGCAAGCCCTGGCATATGCTGCGGCTTTGGCAAACGACGAATTCCACCCCTACGCTCCCGCCGCGGCATGAAGCTGCTCGCGGACATGGGCGCTCGATGACCACCGTGCGGCGCTTCGGCGGTTAAGTCACGATGTCTCTCATCTCAAAGAAGAGGGGTTGATGCGGCTGGCGGACTCCCTTCGGCGCGAAGGCGAGGGCAGAAAGACGTGTCATCGTTACGTTCGATCTGGACTTCGGAGAGATCATGGCCTTTCAGGCAGCGCCTTGCCCTCAGTTGTTCTCTTCCGCGTAAGAAACCAGACGCCGATCGCCGTGACTCCTCGCCTTCTGGAAGTCATTCGAGAATGCGAAGAGCAACTATCTCGAGGCGCGTTCATCGCGGTGGAAGATCGGGGCTACCGCGTCAGGCGCCTGCCGATTCTTTGAGCCTGGTGACCACCGCGGCCCGCTCCTACACTCCTTTAGCCCGATGACCGATACTGGAAGCAAGGAGCCTCGCAATGCATCTCGAACAGTGGGACGATTTCGTCAAGGCACGGTACCAGCCGGACCGTAAGCCAGAGGAGTTCCGGCAGTTCACTGAAGACGCGCCGAGCGTGGTCAAAGACTTCTACCAGCAGAACCACGGTCTCCAAACGCTCGACTTCGTTCTTGCCAAGGAAAAGGAATACCTGCCCCTCCGCCGCCGCGTGATGAGCGTGTGGGAGGCGATGGAGGAGCTCAATAAGCTCGTCGATGATTCCGATCCCGATACCGACCTTTCGCAGACCGATCACGCGATTCAGACGGCGGAATCGGCGCGGCGCGACGGGCGTCCGCGATGGTTCATTCTCACCGGCCTTCTGCACGATGTGGGCAAGATGCTCGCCGTGTTCGGTGAACCGCAATGGGCCGTGGTCGGCGATACGTTCCCGGTTGGATGCGCCTGGTCGGACAAGATCGTCTATCACGACTACTTCCGCGCGAATCCCGATTCACAGCGCCCCGAACTCCAGACCGAGTGCGGTATCTACGAGCGCAATTGCGGGCTCCGTAGAGTCCACATGTCGTGGGGGCATGACGAGTACATGTATCACGTCATGAAGCCGTACCTTCCGGAGGAAGCGCTCTACATGCTGCGCTACCACTCGTTCTACCCGTGCCATCGCGAGGGCGCCTATCAGCACCTGATGGATGGACACGATCGCGAAATGTTCCATTGGGTCCGCGAGTTCAACCAGTACGATCTCTACTCGAAGAGCGACACCAAGCCGGATGCTAAGGCTTTGATGCCTTATTACCGCGAACTGGTTTCTTCGTACCTGCCCGATCAGATCCAGTGGTAGCGCGCCGCCAGCGATAGACCGCGTCCGCACCCACCGCCGTCAGTTCTCCGTTCAGAAGGCGCAACGCGAACACTCCGCCTGTCGCGCCGATACCAATCGTGCGGCCGTCGCGGAATTCGATCACGCGCGATCCTGGACCCGCGTTCTCCGCCACGAAGATCGAGACCGCGTTCACCGTGAGCCCTTGCACGAAACGCAGGGGCGGCGAAGTCTCGAGGCGAGTCTCGGTCCAGAACTGTTTCGGATCGACCGGCCGTTCGAAGACGGCCACCCGCGCCGGCTCGGCCTCACGTTCGGCCATCACGATCCGGCCGTCGCGGATGATCGCGATCCGCAGCATCGCCGAGCGGGCTTGCTCCCACCAGTTGTTGAGCGCAAACAGGCGCCAGCCGCGATCGCCCGATTCGGGAGCTTGCATCCAGTAGTTCCCTGCGTATATGTCCTCGCGTCCGTCGCCATCTACTTCTCCGCGCAACAAGCCTCCTTGGGCCGAAGGCGTGTAGATCGAATAGATGTCGCGATATTGCCACTTGCCGGACTCGAGCCAGTAGAACCGCACCTGGATCCTTTGATGGATCAGAAGCACGCCACGCCGGCCGTCGAGCATTGTCCAGAGGCAATCGGAGAAGTCCGCGTCCCGGTCGATCCGGTGGCGTTGCCATGACGGCGCTTCGAGCCACAACATTTCATTGGACTCTTGTGCGATCAGATCCATGCGCCCGTCTTCGTTCACATCGCCCGCGCAGCCGCCGGCTTCGAAGGATCCTCGTAACGGTAGGTCGCGTCCCCATGTGAGCACGTCCGGACCGGCGAAGGCGGCGCCACGTGCTTCACCGCGCACAGGCGTCCTTGCGACGCGAATCCAATCGGCACCGCACACCGTAGCGGTGACGGTCAACAGAACGAGGACCCGCGTCATGCTTCAACCGGCAGAATCATCGCGAATCGCGAACCGGCACCCGGACGGCTCGACACCTCCATCCGCCCGCCGTGATGCGTGACGATCTGATCGACGATCGAGAGTCCGATTCCCGTACCCACCTCGCCACTCGCCTCGGCGCGCTTGGTCCGGTAGAACTTGTGGAAGATGCTCTTCAACTCCTGCTCATCCATTCCGATGCCCTGGTCGCTCACCGCGAGAGTGAACTGGCCATCGCGGCGCTCTCCGCTCACCGTCACCACCGTTTCGGCGGGCGAGTATTTGATTGCGTTGTTGATGAGGTTGTAGACCGCGTACTCCATCAACTCGCGATCTCCCTGCACGACCGCCGAATCGAGCACACCGAGGTCGAGCCGGATCTGTTTCCGTTCGGCGAGCGGACGTGCGCGCTCGAGACTGAGGTCGATCACTTCGCTCGGGTCGAATGGTTCGCGCTTCAATTCCATCTGTCCCTCGGTCAGCCTTTCGACATCGAGGAACGTCTGGATCATTCGCGCCAGCCGCTTGCTCTCGGAGTTGATCATGCGCGCCATCTCGTTCCGCTTCTCGTCGGTGAGCCTGTATCGGCCCATCAACTCGCTCGAGCCCTGGATCGCGGTCAGCGGCGTCCGCATCTCGTGCGCGACAAAGTGGATCGCGCGCTGATAACGTTCCTTCTCCGCCTCCGATCTGTCGAGCATTCTCCGCACGAAGAAGTACTGATAGCTAGCCGCGAAGACGATCGAGAGCCATGCCGCCGAGAGCAGCGGCGCATAGGGCAGGATCACGCCCATCCGGAACGCGATGCTGGGCGCCAGATGTACCGTCACCAGCAGGAGCGCCGCCAGCAGATAAGCGCGCCAGCCAGGAAACACGGCGAAGATCACGCCTGCGGTGGCGGCAAGAAGCACGCACACCGAGAGCTCGAACGTGTTCGACGCGGGCGTCAGGAAGTCGCGCCGCGCGAGCGTGTCATAGGCGTTCGCGTGGATCTCGACGCCCGGCATCGTCTGTCCGAACGAATACGGCGTCATGTGGCGATCCTGAGCGGCGGACTGCGCCGTGATTCCGAGAAACACCACGCGCCCGCTCAGCTTGGCCGCCGCGGCCGGATCGCCATGCAATTCGTGGATCGTCACCACCGGCACGGTCGACTCCGGCGATCGATACCGGATCCAAAGCGGGCGGCCTTGTTCACGCGAGGTGCGCAATTCTACCCTGCCGATCTCGAGCGACTCCGGAGATTCCGTGATCTCGGCTCCTTCCGCCAGACGGAACGCCTCGAGCGCGAGCGCGAAGTGGCGCCGGTTGCCGGACGAGATCCGCTCGAGTGGGATCTTTCGGACCACGTTGTCGTATGGATCGGGAAGCGAATGGACGTGTCCAACCGCTTTCGCCACGCGGCGTAATGGCTCGATCGGCTCTTCCCACTCACCTCCTGCGAGGTCGGTCGCGAGCACGAGATTCGGCAATGTGCGGAACGCCGCTTCGAGCGCTGCGTCTTCGGCTGCATCGAGCCCGGTATCGGCGAGAATCAAGTCGACCACGACTGCTTTCGGATTCGCCGCCGCGATCTTCGGAGCCGCCGCCGCGAGAATCGGGCGGATGGAGCGGAGCCCACCGCGCGTCGTCCGCAGGGTCTGCTCATCGATCCCCAGCACCGTGGCCGCCGGTTCGCTCGGGCGGGCTGGATGGACGCGAAACAGGAAGTCGTAGACGTCGTTGTCGAACTGCGTTCCGAGTGTGGTCCACGCGGCGGAAACCGAAATCAGAAAGCAGGCCAACAGCAGGGCGGCGTAGACGAGGCCTTGACGCCGGTTCATCGGGCGGGTCCGGTCACGCGAACATTTGCGCGGCCCGCTCCTTCTTCTTCGCGGCGGCGAGCACGGGCCCGTTCAGAAACTCCACCAGCGGAATCGAGGTCAGGAATCGCTTCTTGATTTCGGTGAAGAGCATGGGCGTGGTGGCGATGGCGGGGTCGAGCTTTTCGTAAAAGTACCAAGCTTTGCGTTTGAGCAGTTCCGTGGCCGGATGATCCGCCGCGAATCCCTTCGGGACGCGCGTGAGTTGATCTCCCTTCAATTCGCCCATCAGGCCCTTGAAGCTTTTCGCTTCCGTGATCTTGCGGAACTCGCCGTGGCGTTCGGCGAGCAGCGTGCGGATCAGCAGCATCTGTTCGGCTTCTGGCATGTAGACTCCGGCCGCCACCTCCACGGTGTCATGAGACACGCCGAAGTAGAGTCCGCCGCAGGCGTGCTTGGCGCCCGACTGGGCGGGAGTGAACGTCGCCCCGATATGGTCCTTGTACGGAGTCTTGTCCTTGCTGAAGCGGGTGTCCCGATGGATTCGATAGACGGCACGCTTGGGTTCGGTGACATAGGCGGGTGC
Source organism: uncultured Acidobacteriota bacterium (assembly GCA_902825945.1). Lineage (GTDB taxonomy): Bacteria > Acidobacteriota > Terriglobia > Bryobacterales > Bryobacteraceae > SYLY01. The sequence goes on along the minus strand of CADECY010000031.1, from coordinate 59,982 downwards.
GGCCTTCGCGAATTCCGCATTCAGCGCCTGCACCATCTCCGTCATCGGAGCCTTGACGTTCGCCTCGAAGTCCTCCTTGTGCGCCTGGAACCATTCGCGGTTGTTGTTCTTCGACAGGCCCTTGAAAAACGTGACCATACCCTTCGGAAATCCACCAAATCCGGCCATTACCCCGCACCCTCCCTTATAATCGAAAGTTTGAGCCCTTCGGATCCATTTTATCCGCTCGTCACCATCCTCAAGCGGATTCCGAGAATCAGCGTCGAACGCAACGTCTCGCTTGCGCGCCTGACGCGATTCGGTATTGGCGGACCCGCATCCGTCCTTGTCGAAACGCGCGACGCCGATTCGTTCATCACCGTCCGGTATGCGATTGCCGCGGCGCGCGCCAATTGGGTCATGCTTGGCGAGGGCACCAACGTCATCGCGGCTGACAAGGGCTACCCCGGCGTTGTGGTGCGATTGCTCTCTTCCCGGATCACGCGTTCGAAAGACTCGCTGATGGCTGACGCGGGAGCTTCGCTGCAAGCGCTCGTCGATTGCAGCATTCGCAGCGGGCTCTCGGGAGTCCACACGATGACCGGGATTCCCGGCTCAGTGGGCGCGGCAGTGTATGGCAACGCGGGCGCCTACGGACGATCGATCGCGCAGAGTCTCGAGCGCGTTCGATACTTCGACGGGGACGAGGTCCATTTCCTCGACAACGCAGAGTGCCAGTTCACCTATAGAGAGAGTGCCTTCAAAGGCAAGAAAGACTGGACAATCCTCTCTGCCTCGTTCCGGCTCGAACCGGGTGATACGGCACAGCTCTCGCTGGAGGCGGAGAGGATCCGGTCGATTCGCGACCGGAAGTATCCGCCCACCATGCGATGCGCTGGAAGCATCTTCAAGAACTGCATTTTTGACCGGCTCCCGGTCAAGGCAGCGGCGGAAGTGCCGCCGGAAATCGTGCGGGAAGGGAAGGTGCCATCGGCATGGTTCCTGGAGCAGACGGGAGCGAAGGGGATCCGCATCGGCGACATCCAAGTGGCGGACTATCACGCCAACCTCATCTACAATGACGGCGTGGGCCAGTCGTCGGATTTGTTGCGCGTGATTTTCGAACTGAAGCGCCGGGTGTTTGAGCGCTTCGGTTTCGAACTCGAAGAAGAAGTCCAGTACATCGGGTTCGACAAGTGACCCGGCGCGGATTCGCCGCCACGGGCCTCGCCGCATCGGCCAGCGCTTGGCAAGACGATGCGTACGGGCGGCTGATCGCCGCCAACGATCGAAACATCGACCCGATTCTCGCGGGTACGGCACAGCCAGCCCGTTCGTCCACGCGGCGTACGGCGGTGATGTTCGAGTTGCTGAGTTGCGCCTACGTGACGCCGGAATCGCGGCATCACCGGTCCGGCGTGGTGCTCGAACAGATGAGGCGCGGCATCGGGGCGGTGCGGCGGGCACAGCACGGCGATGGCACGATCGACTCCGGCAATCTGCACTCCCCGCCGGACACTTCGTTCGTGGTGGAAGAGATCGCGGCCGCGGTCACGATTCTCCGAAGGGCCGCCTTGGCGGAGGCTGCTGACGTCGAGGCAGAAGCAACTCGATTCCTGGAGAACGCGGTCCGGCCGCTCGCCACGGGTGGCATCCACACGCCGAACCATCGTTGGGTATTGTGCGCGGCACTCGCGAGATTGAACTCGCTGCTGCCCGATCCGCGGATCGCCGCCCGGATCGATGACTGGCTAGGGGAGGGGATCGATATCGATCCGGACGGCCAGTACAGCGAGCGCAGCGTGGGCGTCTACTCGCGCGTCACCGATCACGCGCTGATCGACATCGCCCGCCTGATGAAGCGGCCCGAACTGTTCGAGCCAGTGCGACGCAATCTCGAACTCACCGCGTATCACATGCACGCGGACGGCGAACTCGAGACTGTCGCCTCGCGCCGGCAGGATGCGGGATTCCCGGGACGCATCAACGCCTACTATCTCGGTTATCGATACATGGCGATCCATGACCGGAATCCGTTGTTCGCGGGTGTCGCTCGTTTCATCGAAGAGCGGTTGCTCGATGCGCGGCTTTCCGATGACCGATTGCCGCGCACGATCGATCGTGTGAATCCGCTGGTTCATTTTCTCGAGGAGCCGCGGCTCCGTGGTCCGCTGCCTGATGCGGCACCGGTTCCATCGAGCTATGCCAAGCATTTTCCGCACAGCGGACTCGCGCGTATCCGCCGCGGCGCGATCAGCGCCTCGATCTTCGGCGGATCCGACTGGCCGATGGGCGTGGCATCCGGCCTCTCGAGCACTCCTACCTTCTTCACCTTGCGCAACGGGAGCGCGATTCTCGAATCGGTCCGCATGTCGGCGAACTTTTTCTCGCTCGGTGCCTTTCATCCGGCCGGCCTCGAGCGTGACGGCGACACGTGGGTGATGCGCCAGAAGCACGACGCGCCGTACTATCAGCCGCTGCCGAAGTCAGCGCGTAGAGCGGATGGCCGCTATGCGCACACACCCGCGCGCGACGAGCGATTCTGGAGCCGCCTCGATTTTCCAAACCGTGCGCAATCGGACATGCGAAGCCTCGATCAAAAGGTGACGATCCGCGAGCGAAACGGCGGCTTCGATCTGGACTTCGACATCGGTGGAGAATCCGGAGTTCCCATCGCGATCGAATTCTCGTTCCGCCCGGGCGGCAACCTCGAAGGCGCTCAGGAAGCGGAGAAGGGCCGGTACACCCTGAAGGACGGTCACGCTCAGTATCGCGTTGGCGCGGACGCGATCCGCGTTGGTCCGGGAACGGCCGCGCACGGGCAATTCACGTTCGGTATGCAACCGGCAACGGGTGTTTGCCTTTACCTGACCGCCCTGACTCCCTTCCGGCGTACGATCGAAATCCGGGCCGCCGGAACCGCGTGATAACATATCGCTGGAGCAAACCAAATGGAATCGACTACCAGACGCAATCTCATGAAGGGCGCCGCCGCGGCAGCCGTGATCAACAGTCCGATGTCGCGCGTTCTCGGTGCCAATGATCGCGTCAACATCGCCGTTGTCGGGGCGGGTGGACGCGGCACGAACCACTTGCAGGAATACGTCAAGATCGCGGGCGCGCGTGTAGCCGCGGTAGTAGATGTGAATCAAGCCGCGCAGGAAAAGGCCGTGGCGCTCGTCGAGAAGGCGACCGGTGAAAAGCCGAAGACCTACTATGATATGCGCGATGCCTATGCCGACAAGAGTATCGACGCGGTTTCGATCGCGACGCCGAATCACTGGCATGTGCTCTCCGCGCTGTGGGCCGTGCAGGCAGGCAAGGATGTCTACGTCGAGAAGCCGGTGAGCCACAACGTGTGGGAGGCCTATCAACTGGTCAAGGCCGCGCGGCAGTACAACAAGATGGTGCAGGTGGGCCAACAAAGCCGGTCGATCCCGCACAAGATTCAGGCGATCAAGATGCTGCACGAGGGAGTGATTGGCAAGGTCTATCTCGCCAAGGGGCTCTGCTACAAGCGCCGCAAGTCGATCGGCCACACGCCAGACGAGGAACCGCCAGCCGGCGTGAAGTGGGACACCTTCCTCGGACCGGCGCCGCTGAAGCCGTTCAGCCAGAACAAGTTCAAGTACAACTGGCATTGGTTCTGGGACACCGGCAACGGCGACATCGGCAATCAAGGCGTCCATGAAATGGATGTGGCGCTGTGGGGCCTCGGCAAGAAGGCATTCCCCCGCAGTGCCGTTTCCACCGGCGGGAAGTTCCTCTACACCGACGATCAGGAGACGCCGAACACGCAGCATGCGGCGTTCGATTTCGGAGACGGCACGCGGCTCGAGTTCGAGGTCCGCGGACTGTTGACGCTCGGCGAAGGCGGCGTGATTCTCAAGGGCAATAACGGCGGTAACGCGGTAGGCGACATCTTTTACGGCGCGGATGGCGTGATGGCCGTGGACCACACTGGATTTCAAGTCTTCAAGGGCGAGGAACGCAAACTCGAGCTGGATGTGAAGGCCGAGCGCGGCCCGAGCGAGACTGGCCTGCACATGGAGAACTTCCTCGCGGCGGTGAAGAGCCGCCGCTTCCAGGATCTCCATTGTGATGTCGAGACCGGGGCACTGTCGGCTTCGTTCTGCCACTTGGCGAACATCAGCTATCGGCTGGGACGCAAGTTGGCGATCGACGATCAGGCCAAGCGATTCATCAATGACGCGGAGGCGAACGAGATGTTGACGAGGAAGTACCGCTCGCCGTACGTGGTGCCGGAGAGGGTTTAAGGTTCGCGGGTGACCCGGTGGGTCACCCGCCGCTTTTGGTTCAGAACAGCAGCTTCAGCGCCAACTGGATCTGGCGCGGAGTCCGCTGCAGGGTCACTTCGCTTCCCGCGCTGGTGATCCGTCCGGAGTTCGCCGCAGCAATCGAGCCCACCGGCTGGTTGAATTGCGGCGTGTTGCTGATGTTGAACGCCTCGGCGCGGAACTGCAGCTTCATGGTCTCGCGAATCTGGAAGTTCTGGAAGAGCGAGAAGTCGAGCGCTTTCGTGCCCGGGCCATTAAGAATGTTGCGCCCGCCGTTGCCGTACATCCGGAAGCCGGGATTGGTAAAGGCATCGAGGTCGAACCAGCGTTCGATCGTCCGTTGCGGCGCCGGAAGGTTGCCATCGCGGATGCGATCGGCGCGCGTGCCCTCTCCGATGTTCAACGTGTTCGCGCCCGCGTTCACAGAGAACGGGAAACCGGTGTAAAGTGTCAACGCGCCATTCACTTCCCAGCCGCCGTACAAGCGCGTCTTTGCCCAGGGGATCTCGTACCCGAACGTTCCTCGGAATTGATGCCGCACATCGGTTTCGCCGTTACCGCGCGCGCCACGGAAATCGGTGATCGGCACGAGTGTCATGTCGCGATCGTCGATCAGGTGCGCCCACGTGTATCCGAGTTGGTAGTGCATCGAATTGGCCCAGCGCTTGACGAGCGCGGCCTGGAGCGAGTGGTAGGTCGAATTGCCGCGGCTCTGATAGATTGCGACCGTGCCGTAGTTTGGCCACCGGCGGCGCAGGTTGATCGCGCCATCGCCGGGCACAGCCTGGTTGAAGTTGATGCCCGCGTTCTGTTCGGTTCCCGGCAGGAGTCGCGTCCCCTTGGTTCCGATATAGGAGACCGTGAGCTGTTGCGCGGCCCAGAGTTGGCGCTGCACGGAGAGGTTCCATTGCTGTACGTAGGGAATCTTCAACCCCGGATCGACGCCTGTGCGATTCTGTCCGGGCGTGTTCGGATCGGTGCTTCGAATCGGGCCCTGCGCGATCGAGCGGGCACCCGCGAAATCGTTCTGATTGTTCTGCACGAGGCTGTTCAAAAACAGCGGCGGATTCGACGCAAGGCTCGCGCCGATGTGGACGGGAATCAGCGAGTAGTAGATTCCGTACGCCGAGCGGATCACAGTCGATTGGCCGAGTTGATAGGCGAAGCCCGCGCGCGGCCCCCAGTTGTTCTTGTCCGTGGGCACGCCGCTCTCGTTGCCATACACCCCGGATCCGGTGCCCACCGCGACGGGTAGTCCTGTTTCGACGTCGAATTGCAGCAACCGCCCCGCGACCTCGCGCTGTGGATAGTGCATCGGAAGCTCGTATCGCACGCCGAGGTTCACGGTGAGCTTCGGCGTCACCTTCCAGTCGTCCTGAACGTAGGTCGCCCAATCCGAACGCCGTAGACCGCGGGTGCCCGTGAGACCGTTGACCAGAATCTGGGCGGGCTTGCCGAGCAGGAAGTCGGCACCGCCGTACCCGGTGTTCGCGGGCGCGGCTGGATTCGAGGTATAGATCGTCTGGAACTGGAACTGTCCGCGCGTGAACGAGGCTTGATGCGCATTGGTCTGGCGGAAGACCACGTTGAAGCCGGTTTTCAGGCTGTGCTTGCCGAACACCGCGTCGACGTTGTCACTGTATTCGGTGTTCTGCGAGACGATGATCGCCGGAACATTGTCCTTGGCTCCGAGTGTTTCGAACCCGCCGATCGCAAACGCTGGAAGTCCGAAGGTGAGTTCATCGATGTTGACGTTTGCGATTCCGAGTTCCTCCGCGCTCTTCTTTCCGCCGTTGAGTTCGATCGTGCGAATCGGTTCGCGCGAGACTCCGAAGCGGGCCTGGTTGACGACGCGCGGCGAGAGGACCCACGTGTGGCTGACTACGCCCTGCGTGACGGGGATCGATACGTCGAGATACGGCTGCGCCACCGGTCCGAGGGCGCGAGTGTTGAGGAAGTTCGAGCGGCCGCGCGTGAGGCGGACATAGGCGCGCGATCCGGCGTTGAAGTCGCGATCGATCTTGACGCTGCCCTGATCGGAGTCGCGCGAGTCGCTCGGATTCAGCAGGTGATTGGCGGCGATGCCCGGCTGATTCGCCGCCGGATAGAGGTCGATGAGCTTGCGGGAAATCGGATCGATACGCGCCGCCGGAATCAGATTCGACGGGAACGGATCTCGCGTATTGCCGCGCTGGGTCAAAGGGTCGAAGATGCGGATCGGCCGCGCGAGGCTCAGTAACTCGCCGTAGTCGCCGTTTCTCATCGCGGCCGAAGGAACGGTCGTGAGGAACGTGAGGCCCTGGCGGCTCCTTTGCCCTTCATAGGAGACGAAGAAGAACGTCTTCTGGTTGATCGGGCCGCCGAGAGTTCCTCCGAACATATTGCGCCGCAGCGATGGCTTTTCGCCCACGGCGAAGAAGTTGCGCGCGTCGAGGTTCGAGTTTCGCAGGAATTCGAACAACGCGCCATGGAATTGATTGGTGCCGGACTTGTAGCCCACCTGCACCGTGCCGCCCGAGCGTCCGAAGCGCGCGTCCGGCACCGAAGTGTCGATGCGATATTGCTCCATCGCCTCGAACTCCGGATAGTTGATCAGCCCCCAGCCCTGGTGATTGTTGTTGTTCTGCAATCCGTCGACGAGGTAGTTGTTGTCGCCGAATCCTGAACCATTGACCGCGTTTGAAACATTACCACGCTGTTGCGAGAGCGCGAGGTTCAGCTTCACCGCCTGGCCGGGAACGACACCTGGGGTGAAGCGTACGAGCTCGGCGAAGTTGCGGCTGTTGACCGGGATCGACTTGATCTCCTGCTCGCTCCGCTGTGTCGAGAGCGTCGTGGTCTCGGTCTGCAGAACGGGCGCGAGCTCCTGCACGGTCACTGATTCACTCACGGCGCCGATCTCCATGGTGAAGTTTACCGCCAATCGTTCGGAGACGTTGAGCGCGACCATGCGCGCAGCGGTCTTGAATCCGCTTTGCGAAGCTTCAATACGATAGGTTCCCGGCGGCAGCGGCGGCGTGTTGTAGATGCCATCCGCGCTGCTCGATACCGACAGTTGCGCATTGGTGGCGGAGTTGCGGACCGTGATCTTGGCGCTGGCGACTCCGGCTCCGGACGAGTCCGTAATGGAGCCGGTGAAGACTCCGGTATCGACTTGCGCGTTCAAAAGCGCCGCCCAAGAAGCGGCGAGGACCAGGACGAATCGCATGGATCACCTCAGCAGAGAGATTGAGGCGATCCTATCACCTGCGAAGGACTCAAATCAAACAACAACTAGACGACGATGTCCTTCACCACACGCGACGGCTCCACTCCGGTGAGGCGGAAATCGAGCCCTTGGAACCGATAGGTGAAGGTCTCGTGCCTGATGCCCAACAGGTGCATCACGGTTGCGTGCAGATCCCGCACGTGGACCGGGTTCTCGGCCACGTTGAAGCTGAACTCATCGGTGGCGCCATAGGTCATACCCGGCTTCACGCCACCGCCCGCCATCCAGATCGTGAAGCAGCGCGGATGATGATCGCGGCCGGCTTCGATCGAATCCCATTGGCCCTGCCCCGCGACGCCGCGCCCGAACTCGCCGCCCCAGATCACGAGCGTGTCATCGAGTAATCCACGGCGCGCGAGATCGGTCACCAGCGCCGCGCTCGGTTGATCGGTGTCGCGGCAGCGAGCGGTGCACCAGGAAGGCAGGCGGCTGTGGTGATCCCAATCGGGGTGGAACAGTTGGATGAAGCGGACACCGCGTTCGGCGAGCCGGCGCGCCAGGATGCAGTTGGCGGCGTAGCTGCCGGGGCGGCGCGAATCGGGTCCGTAGAGCTCGAAGACTTCTTCGGGTTCATCGGCGAGATCGGTCAGCGCGGGAACGCTCGTTTGCATCCGGTACGCCATCTCGTACTGGAGAATGCGGGTCGCGATTTCGGGGTCGCCGGTTTCGTCGAGGCGCTTCTGATTCAGTTCCGCAAGCCCATCGAGCATTCCGCGGCGCAACTGGCGCGGCAGCCCCTCGGGGTCGCGAAGGTAGAGCACCGCGTCTTTTGCGTTGCGGAGCTTCACGCCCTGATAACGCGACGGCAGAAATCCGCTGCCCCAGTAGTGATCATAGAGCGGCTGATCGCTCGGGCGCTGCATCTTCGACAGCATCACCAAGTAATCTGGCAGATCGCGATTCGTACTGCCGAGCCCGTAGCTCACCCACGCACCGACGCTCGGCCGCCCAGGAATCTGGTGCCCTGTGAGGAATTGCGTCATCGCCGGCGCGTGATTGATCTGATCGGTGTGCATCGACTTCACGAAGCAGAGCTTGTCGGCTACCTTGGCAAGACGCGGCAGCCATTCGCTGACGGTTGCGCCGCTTTGGCCGTGCCGCGCGAATTTGGTGATGCCCGGCATGATCAACTGTTTCTGGTTTGCCGTCATCGTGGTGACGCGCTGGCCTTGGCGTACCGAGTCCGGCAGTTCCTTGCCCGCCCACTTGATGAGATCGGGCTTGTAGTCGAACAGTTCGATCTGCGACGGGCCGCCCGATTGCGTGAGGAAGATGACACGCTTGGCCTTGGGTGCGAAGTCCGGCAAATGCGGAAGTCCGATCGCCGGTTTCGATTCCGCGCGCAACAGCGACTGCAACGCCATCGCACCCACGGAGACGCCCGTGGCCTTTCCGAGAAAGAATCGGCGAGTGGTTTCGAGATTCATCTTCATCCTTCCCGGTGCAGCTTGTACGGATAGACTTGGCCGCTGTTCCACTGCGCGACGTACAGATTGCCTTGAGTGTCTACGCAAACGTCGTGGCAGTTCTTGAACACCGGCTGCTCCTGATACATCAACTGCAATCTGCCGTTCTTGTAGTGCGGCTCGTGTCCGCCCGGATTCGACACGACGCGGTCCTGATCGTCGAGAATCGTCACGAATCCGCGATTCTGCCACATGCGATAGTCGTCTGGGAAAACACCGAAGCAGACGCCGGAGTAGAGATGGCGCCCGGCGATGACCGGCCGGCTGATGTAGGCGCCGGGCAAGTAGACCGTCCGCTGGTGAACTCCCTCCAGGTTGAACCAGACGAACTCATTGCGGATGCGTGCGGTGCAGAGCACGAGCGGCTCTGGCCCGCGAATGTCGATCGCGACCCCGTGGGCCTGCATGAACTTTCCCTTGTTGACCGGCTGCGTGCTGCGCCCTCCGAATTTCGAAAGGTACCTGCCGGTGCGATCGAAACGCAGAATCCATTGCGAGCCATAGCCGTCGGCCACATAGATGTCGCCATTCGGACTCACCGCCGTCTCCGTCGGGCTGTAGACGTCGCGCTCCGTGTAGGCTCCGGTCTTCAAAGGATGCGGAAGTTCGAGCACGATCTCACCAGCGAGTGTCGTCTTCACCACGCGGCCAGCGCCCGTATCGGTGATGTAGAGGAACTCTTTTCCGTTCGCCTCACGATGCCAGGACAGCCCATGGGCACCGCCGAAGCCGAGCGTCCATGAGTCGAGCAGTTTGCCCTGAGTCTCGTAGATGAGGATGTTGTTTTGCTTGTGATTGGTCAGCAGAAACAGGCGGCCGTCGGCTGCCTGAATCATTTCATGGCAATCGCGTACCGGGAACTTGGACGGATCGGCCTGGCTCCAGGCCAGGTCCACGCGATATCGAAACGCGCCGTGGCCAATGGTCGAGCCTTGCAGCGGGTTCGATTTGCTTTGACAGAAGATCGCCGGCGCCGCCGCGGCGGCGAGGAAGGCGCGGCGTGAGCTATTCATGGGTGATCGCCTCGTCGAGATTCAAGACCATGCTCGCGGTAAACATCGCCGCCGCGAACTCCGGGTCCGGCGTGTTGTTCTTGGCTTGGCCAACCGTCAGAAGCTTTCCCGCTTCATCCGGGTGCGCGCGATAGTGTCCGAGAGCGCGCGCGTGCTCGCGGTTCAGCACCGCGGATTCGCTGGCCGAAGGAGCGCGCCCGAGCACCCGTTCGAAGATCCTCGCGGGTTCGGCAGTGGCGCGCGCGATTGCACGGGCCGATTCGAGATAGGTCGTATCGTTCAGCAAGGTCAGCGCATGCAGCGGAGTGTTTGTGCGCGACACCCGGACTTCGCACGAGCGGCGTTGCGCCGAATCGAACAAAAACGTGGGTGCGATGGACCGCCGCCAGAATGCGTAAAGCGTTCGCCGGTACTGCGCGGCTCCTTCACTCGGCAGATATTGGAACCGGCCCATGAAGAGCTCTTCCCAAACACCGTCGGGCTGATACGGCCGCACCGGTGGGCCACCGACCGCCGGATTCAGCAGACCCGCGTAGGCGAGCGCGGCATCACGCAGCATCCAACTCGGCAAACGATAGCGGGGGCCGCGTGCCAGCAAGCGATTCTCCGGATCGCGCCCGAGCAGTTCCGCCGAAGCCTCTGACCGCTGCTTGTACACCGCGCTCGTGACCATCAGCTTCAGCATGTGCTTCACGTCCCAGCCGCTCTCGACAAACTCGACCGCCAGCCAATCGAGGAGTTCCGAATGGACCGGCTGTTCGCCTTGCACGCCGAAATCTTCCGTGGTGCGCACGAGTCCCGCGCCGAACACCAGTTGCCACAGTTGATTGACGATCACTCGTGCCGTCAGCGGATTCTCGCGAGAAACGAGCCAGCGCGCCAAACCGAGCCGGTTGCGCGGCGCATCCGCGGACCACGGCGCAATGGCGGGCAAGATATCGGGCGTGACGGTCTCGCCCTTCTTGTCCCAAAGCCCGCGCAAAAGCACATGCGATTCACGCGGCTCCTGACGATCCGCGAGCACCATCACTTCCACCTCGTCCGCTGACTTCACCTCTTTGAACTGCTGCTCAGCGCGATCGAGAGCGGCTTTCGCCTTGCGGTGCGGTTCGTGGCCGATCAGAAACTGCTCGAACAACCGCTCGCGGACCTTCGCATCCACCGCACCCGCGCTGCCCGCTTTGGCGAGTTGCTCGAGTGGTGCCGGATCGAGGTTCCGAACCGCGGGACCGGGTTGATCGGTGGTCCAAAGGCGGAAGCGTCCGATATTCGAATCGCCGTCGGTCGAGCGCTGCAGCATTTCGAAGACGAGTTCCTCGCCCGCCTCGAGTTGCAGAGGCTCGGCGAGTTCGAAGACCGCGGTATGCGGCACGATATTGGTGGCGCCGCGCGTGGTCCAGCCGTTACGCGGATCGTCATCGAGTGTTCCCTTGATGTCGCCGTAGGACCGCGCTTCCTTCTGCGGCGTCATGAAATCGGCGATCGCGCCCGTGACCTTGATGTCGCGCACCAAGGTGTTGCCTGGCCTTCGTACGCGGACCTTGATATCGGTCAGGATGAACTCGCCGGTCTTGCCGCGCGAAAACCTGCCTTCGGTGTGCGATGCATGCGGGAAGATCTCGAGTTTGATTCCCGTGATCGTCGCGGGCTTCATCGCGGTGATGACGCGATAGTCATCCTGACGCGGATTCGGTCCAGACGCGCCGATGATGTGATCGGCTTCCCTGGCGAACTGGGTGCCCTCCGCCGATTCGAGCGCGGACGGCTCGAGGATTCGCCACGCCCGAAAGCCGCCGCTGACCTCGCGTTCCCTCTCCGCGAGCCACCGCTCGAACGGCTTGGCCGCCTCGGTACGTGCGGCAGCTTCGGCGCGCTTGCGATCATCGAGCAGTTCCCGAGCCTCGGCGATGGCGCGCTCCGCGTATTGGGACTTGTATTTGGCGTACGGCTTCGCCTTTTTGCCCGCCCGGCCATCCTCATCGATGCTGTTGAAGAAAGCCGACAGCGAATAGTAATCGCGATGCGAAATCGGATCGAATTTGTGGCTGTGGCACTGCGTGCAGCCGAGAGTCAGCCCGAGCCAAACGGTGCCGGTCGTATTCGTGCGATCGATCACATAGTCGATCCGCGATTCCTCCGGATCGCGTCCGCCTTCGCCGTTCGTCATATGGTTGCGATGAAACGCGGTGGCGATGATTTGTTCCGGACCAGGGTTCGGCAACAGATCGCCGGCGAACTGCTCGATGGTGAACTGATCGAAGCGTAGATTGCGATTGAAGGCGGAGACAACCCAATCACGCCAAGGCCAATTGGTGCGGGTCTCATCGGACTGGAATCCGTCGGTATCGGCGTAGCGAGCGGCATCGAGCCACCACATCGCCATGCGCTCGCCGAAGGCCTCGCTGGCCAGCAAACGGTCCACGAGCGATTCGTAGGGTTGGCGGAGGGACTCAGCGTCAGGCGGAAGTCCGGTGAGATCGAACGAAACCCGGCGAGCCAGTGTGTGCCGCGCGGCCTCGGGCGAGAGCTTCAGTTTCTCGCGCGCCAAACGCCGCGAAACGAGATCGCCGATCGGATTCGTGCCATTCGAAATCGCGGGCCTCACCGGCGGCTCGAGCGACCAATGCTTACCCCAGACAGCGCCTTGTTCGATCCAGGTCCGGACGAGTTCCACCTGCCGCGTGTCGAGCGGAGCCTTGTGTGAGTACGCGGGCGGCATCACGCGTTTCGGATCGGCGGGAGCAATGCGCGCGAGGAGTTTGCTGTCACCGGGTTTGCCGGGAACGATCGCCGCCATCGCTCCGTCGCGTGTATCGAAGCGAAGCTTCGCCATTCGCCCGCGTTCGTCCTGTCCGTGGCAACTGAAACACTTTTCCGAGAGGATCGGGAGAATATCGCGGCTGAAGCGGACCGGTTCGGCGGCGGAGGCAAGTGCGGCCGGCAACGAGAGCCAGGCGAGAAGGCGGAACATCCTAACTTAACGATGACTGATCGGCAGGGGCCGTTGCAACGTGTCACCCCTCAGGCGGCAGTCCGGATCTATGGGCGCCAGTCGCGCCCGATCTTGACCGCGTCGCGGACCCCGCTCGATAGTCCGCTGTCACTGCCCACGGCCAGGAATCGGAAGCCCTGCTTCAGACGTTTTTCGACATTCGAAGACGAGTCGAGCGTGCCGCACGGGATGCGCGCCGCCCGGCAAGCGGCGAGCGTCTTCTCGATTCCGGATTCGACCGCCGGATCGCCCAAGGGTACGCCCATCGAGAATGCGAGATCCGAAGGACCGAGGAAGAGTCCGCCGACTCCGGGAGTCCGCGCGATGGCGAGAGCGTTCTCGACCGCCGCCGTAGTCTCGATCATCACCCACAGCACGAGTTCACCGCGCGGGTCGAGCGGCCAGAGGTCCGCGCGGGCTCCGTACTCGTTGCCCGAAAGCCCCCAGTAGCGTGCGGCCCAGCCATAGCCGACTCCACGCTTGCCAGCAGGCTCGAAATCGCGCGCACCGCGGAGTTGTGGATAGCGCGCCGCCTGGACCATCGCGCGAGCATCGGCGGCTGTGTCGACATGCGGCACCACGACGCCCATCGGTCCGAGGTCGAGCACTTGCTTGAGGATGAACTGGAGTTGCTCGCGTCCCGCGGCGGGCACTCGTACTAACGGAGTCACCGCCGGCTGGAGGTTGCCTTTACGCCCAATCTCGGCGCGATTCACCATCGCGAGCAGGTACGACTCGAGCCGTGTCGGATCGAATGGCGAGTGTTCGAGGTCGATGATGACGAAATCGAGTCCGCTGTCGGCGACGGCGGCGCCGGTGCGTGTCGAGACGTTGGAGGAAAAGATACCGAACGCGGGTTTGCCCGCCTCCATCAATTCCACGAAGCGGTTCAGGCGGACGGGTTCGGCGGCGGTCCCGATGGCGGCCACCGTCCAAAGAGCGAAGATCAGTCTCACATCAGAAGTGTAGCTTCAGAGCGAGTTGGACCGAGCGCGGCGTGTTCTGCTGCGACGTGATGCGTCCGAAGTTCGCGTTGTTGATATCGAGAGACGCGGGTCCGTTGAACAAAGTCGAGTTGGTGAGGTTGAAGGCGTCGGCGGAAAAATCGACCTTGAACCGCTCGGTGACTCTGAACTGGCGCGTGACGCTGACGTCTTCGTTCCAGAATCCGGGGCCGTAGAGGCCGTAGGCTCCAGCGCCGGGCGTGTCGCCGTACGTGTAGGCGGCGGGATTGCGGAACGCGCGTGGATCGACGAATTGCGGGCGAGCGCCCAACAGGTCTCCGCTGCCCCACTCGCCATTGATCCGAACGTCACCCGTGAAGGCCGGATTGTAGGAAGCACGGCAACCACCGGCGCTCGGCAGTTGACACGCGGCTCCGATGAGACCGTACGGAAGGCCGGAGCGCAGGCGCGTGATGCTCGAAATACGCCAGCCCGAAGCGAGATTGCGGACTATCATGTTCGACGGATTGATCGAGCGGCCGGGTCCGAAAGGAAGCTGGTAGACGACGAGCGCGTTGAACACGTGGCGGCGATCGCTTTCGCCGTGCGTCTTCTCCTGCTCCCAGAAATAGGCGGTGCGGCCCGCGCCCGCGTCGGAGAGCGTCTTGCTCCACGTGTGGTTCAGGTTGAACGTGAGGCCTGAGGCGAAGCGTTTGGCGAGCGTCAACTGGAGCGAATTGTAGTTCGAACTCGCGAGGTTGACGAAGTCCGCGTTGACGCCCGAGTATTGCGGGAACGGGCGCAGCATCTGCGCGAAGGTTCCACGGAAGTTCGCGTAGGGCAGAGCGATCGAGGGGATGATGGCGCGGGCCTGCGCGAGTGTGGTCGCGTTGACCTGCGAGGTCAGCAGATTTCCGAGCGCGAGATTCTCGGGCCGGATCTGGCCGGACCACATTCCGGTTCCGCCGCCGCGCAGCAGCTTGCCATTGCCGCCGACATAACCCGCGGTAAGCGTCATCGACTGCGAGATCGCGCGCTGAATCGAGAAGTTCCAGTTCTGGTAGCGCGGCGGACGCGCGCCCTCGGTGGGATTGTCCCAAGCGACCGAGCCCGCCGTGGGAACCGTTGTCGTGAATCCCGTGTTCAGGGTCGAGTCGAAGAACGGCGGACGCTGATAGTTCGGAATCCCATCGTTCCAGTTGAACGCGGGGCTGAAGGAATCCTGCGAAACGAACCCGGGCGCGGCGGTGAAGCCGAGCTTGCCCGTGCCTTCGCGAGCGCCGCCGCGTCCACCCACCGCGCCATGTCGCGTGTACATGACGCCGTAGCCGGAACGGACCACGGTCCGGTCTCCGATCTTGTAGGCGAAGCCCAATCGCGGACCCCAGTTGTTCATGTGGGTCTTGATGCGCGTGGAACAGTTACAGTAGAGCGGGTCCTGCCCTTTGCCTCCGAATTGAAGCGCACCCTTGAAGCCGCTCGCGGCCGGATTCGGAATGTCGGGGTTGAACCAGGACACGCGATCGGCGACTTCGGTATAGGGCAGCATGATGTCGTGCCGCAGACCGATGTTGAGCGTCAGATTGCGGGTCGCCTTCCAGTCGTCACCGATCCACCACGCGTAGGTCCGGTAGCGCGCGCCCGAAGTCACGACGGAATCCTCGTTCACCGTGGACGAGTTCAGATTGCCCATCAGGTAGCTCGCATAGGAGTTGCCAGTGGTGTTCTGGAGAGTTCCGTTGTTGAATCCCGCGGTCTGTACGTTGGAGAAGTTGCCGATGAACAGTGTGCCATCCCAGCGGGCGCGATAGTTGTCCTGCATGCGCTGATGCTGGAAGCCGGCCTTGAGCGAATGGCTCGATTTGATCCATTGGAAGCTATCCTGCAGCGAGTAGTTGTTGAGCGCGTCGAGGAACGGACGCGCGTCAGTGCCGCGCCAGCCGGCGGGAGAGTTCGGGCCCGCGAATGCGATCTCGGGGAATGACTGCGTGGCGTCGCCTTTCGGAAGTCCACGGATTCCGGCCTTTTCGACCCAGTTTCCGTCGATCGTGGGATTGGTGATCGGAATCCAGAGCCGCGACGCACCCACATTGATCTGGTTCAGCATCCCCGAGTTGATCACCCACGTGTGCTTCACCTGACCGACCGTGGGCACCTCCGCCACGACCCGCGTGACCGTGTAGGGAAGCGGCAGCGGAGCTGGATTCCCCCGAATCGCGCTGCTCTGCTCGTGCGATCCGCGTGAGAACAGGATCGCGAACTTGTGCGTGTCCGACATGTTGTAGTCGACTTTCACGTTCGCGTTCACGTTGTTGAAGCCGACGCCCTTGTTGTTGTTCAGAAAGTTGTTCGCGATACCCGGATGCGTGGGCGCGGGCAGCGGATCCTGGAAGAATTTCGACGCACTCGAAATCCGCGCGGCGGGAATCTGGTTCGAAGGGAACGGCTGACGCGAGCAGTTGGCGCCGTTCGGGCAATTGGTGGTGGCGGGATCGAAGATCGCCGCCGAAAACTCGCCGAAATCGCCGGAGCGCATCCGCAGGGTGGGAATCGTCACGAACTGGAACGCAGTGGCAACGCGGTATCGATATGCGTCATAGGCGCCGAAGAAAAAGAGCTTGTTGCGCTTGATCGGACCGCCGAAGGTGAATCCGAACTGGTTCTGATTCTGCTGCGGACGCGTGGGCGCGAAGAATCCGCGCGCATCGAGCTTGGTGTTGCGGAAGTATTCGTAGAGCGAGCCGTGATACTGATTGGTGCCCGACTTGATCGTGTAGTTCTCCGAGCCCTGCCCGTTGAATTCGACCGATTGTCCGCTGGTCTCGACCTGGAACTGCTCCACCGATTCCACCGACACGGCGAACTGCAGCGCGCGGCTCTCGCCCTGACGCACGGCATCGGTGATCGGGAGTCCCTCGATATAGACGTCCTTCGAGAAGCTCTGCCCGCCGTTGATGAATCCGAACGTGCCGCCTTCCTGCACGCCGGGCATCAGATAGATGAACGCGGCCGGATTCCGCGGACTGCCGTTGCCCATCGTGAGAGGCAGCGCAGTGTACATCTCGTTGCGCATCGTCTGGCCCATGCGCGCGTCCGATGTATTGAGTTCGGGCGGCACGGCGGATACGGTGACGCTTTCCGCCGTCGTGCCGACTTCGAGCTTCAGCGTCATCTCGACGGTCGAAAGCGAGTCGACGATGATCTGTTCCTGCGTCAGCGGGCGAAATCCGGGCGCGTCGACACGGAGGTTATAAGTTCCGGCCGGAAGCGGGGCGATGACGAAGAGTCCGGCCGCGGTGGCGGTACGCCTGTTCTCGACGCCCGTAGCGGTGTGGATTGCAGTGACGGTGGCGCCGGGAATGACGGCACCGGATGGATCGGTAACGGTGCCCTTGATGGTTCCGCTACCACCGATTTGCGCCGCCAACGAGGCGGCGAAGAAAGTTGCTAAGGTCGAGACGCGATCGAACATGGATGACCCCCTTCTGGGTATTGGACACAGTGTAGCGGGATTCGGGCGTGATCGCATGAATCGATAGCCCGAAGGCCAGATGACCGTCATGCCTTCGGTACCGATTTGAATGGCATCCGTCTTGCACTATGATGGGAATGGAAGGCAGCGAAGTGCGCCATAAGACCCAGTCCGCAACCACGTTGATCGCGCTAGCGACTCTGCTGGGTTGTCAGGTTGTCATGTGCACTCCGGCGACAACGCCGGCAAAGGCGCCTTCCCATCCGTGCTGTCCCGCCGATCGGTCTCCGTCGCATGACCAAAGTCCGGCGGGCAACTCGAGCATGCCCTGTTGCGCAGCGAGCAGCATTCCAGCGGGTCCGGTTGAGATCGTCGCGGCCAATGCTCGAATAGTGCTGGAACTTTCCGCGGCCGTTTCCGTGCCCGGTTGCTGGCATTCGGCCATCCAAGGGCTGGTTGCCCAGCGCGCCGATTGGCCGCGTCGCGACAGAGTCGTGCTGCTTCAGCAGTTCCTCATCTAATTCCGGTTCTCCACTGGCCTGCCATGAATGGGTCTCCCCTGTGAGACCTCACTGTCGTTTGCAAAACCCCAGGAGATACGGTGAAACGGCTCTGTCTGGCGCGCGTGACTCGCGTGCGCGCCGCCCTCTTTCTCGCCGCGTCGATGTGCGCGGCGCAGCAAGAGGATCCATTCTCGAACCTTCCGGCGCCACCCGCGCGCGCTGATGACGCTTCTTCGGCGGAGTCCCGCCGAAGGCCGTGGCTCCGTGGTCTGTTTCGCAACAACTTCGGATTCCGCAAGGAAGTGATGTCGCAATTCACCTCTGACGGAGACAGGCACGGCGCAAGCCGCCAGTCAGTGGGCTTCGAGATCTTGAAGAAGTTTTCGACCGAAACGGCGACCGTCGCCAGCTTCAACGTGCAGGCGCGTCTGGTGCGGCGCGACGGATTCAATCCCGTCCAGAACGACATGGAAGGCGAGAACCGCGGCGGCTGGGCTCTGGAGTATCACAATTTCTATCTCGACCTCTACAACGTGCTGAATCCCCTTTTGCCGGGGTCGAAGAAGGGCCGCGCGGCGGGCCGCTTCAACTTCCGGGCGGGCCGTTTCTATGTTCCCTTCGGACTCAACCTGCAGACCGACACTCACGGTTCGATCCTCCAGCTTTCCAATGATCGGAATTTCGGCTTCGAGCGCGACTGGTACTCCGGATTCTGGGGATCGATCAACTCGCACCTGAACTACGACGCCTATTATGCCGCCGGATCAGGTTATCCACTTTCGTTCCGCGGCCAGAAAGGACTCGGGGCCTTCCGGCTCAGCCTCGGCAACCGCTACAGTTCGCGCTTCGGCGTTGAAGGCGGCGTCTCGGTGATCAGCGGCGAAAGGCTTCCGCGCATGGAAGGCCACATGGAACCGATTCCGACGCGGCGCGCGGGCGGCGACGTACGATATCGCCGCGCCGTACCGGCAGGACTGCTCACCCTCACCACCGAGATGAGCCGCGGCGGCGACAGCCGGATTCCGGTAACGATGCGGGTTCATCAGGGTGAATACACTCACTCTTCGCGCCGCTGGGGGGCCGCCACCCAGTACAGGCGCTTCCATGACGCCATACTCGGGCCCGATGCCTCCATCATCGGCGAGTTCACCTGGTACTTCCGCAACGATGTGGGCAACTCGAGCCTCCATTGGATCAAGTTCAACGTCGAGCGGCGTATCGGCATCAGCCGGCCGGAGCCGCTCCGAACAGTTTTCGCCCTCCAGTATTACTTCTACCGCTAAGAAAGGACCCCTATGACAAGAGCTTCCGCCACCTGCCTGTTGCTACTCGCCACTGTGCCGCGAGTGGCGCTCGCCGCGATTGGCTGCACGCTGACCAACCCCGCTGAGGATCTGAAATATCTGTATCCGGCCATGACGTCCTATAAAGAGGATCTCGCGGAGTTCCCCCGCTTGAAGGACGGCGCCAAGCTCTATCAGGACTTCAAGGCCCGGCTTACGGGAACGCTCGATCCGATCTACGAGACCTACGAGACGCCGTACACGATCTATCACGTCTTCGCCGGATCGAAGAAGATCGGCGTCGTTCACGGCGTGAACGTCCCGGGCAAGGGTGGCGTGATCCAGGTCTTTCTGTCGATCGACCCCGACACCGCCGAGATCCGGAACTTCTTCTTTCAACGGCTCGAGAGTCCTGCCGCGCGGCAACTCCGCGACAAAGCGTTTCGAGCGCAGTTTGCCGGGTTGACGCTCGCCGACTTCTACAAAGACGACTATTACTCGCGCGCGGCTCCCAATGCACGAACCGGCAAGATCGCCGCGTTGCGCCCACCTCCCATTGATGCGGGCGGCAAGGCCGACTATGAGGCCTCGCTTCGCGGCCTCCGGAAGAACCTCGTCCTGCTCGATTTTTTCGTCCACGGGCGGCGGTTCGAGCCATTTTTCGAACGTGCCCGCAAGGCATTGAGCGAGACCAAGAAAGGAAAGGAATAACCATGCGGACGATTCTCGGCCTTTGTGCCGCGACACTCATCGTCGGAGGAGTGCTCCTCCGAAACGTAACAAACGCACCGTTCCGGTACGGAGAATTCACTGGGGCGCCTCGTGTCACCGTGCTCGAACTGATCCAGAAGCCGGAACAGTTCCGCGAAAAGACCATTGCCGTCGAAGGCGAGGTCCGGCAACAGTGCCAGACCATGGGCTGCCACTTCTTCTTCGTCTGGGGAGGCCAGCCGCCGCTGCGGATCGACCTGGAGAAGCTCACGGGCACCGCGCCGATGAAAGAGGGCCATTCCGCTCGCGTGGAAGGCCGCATGGCTCCATTCGGCGACGGATACCAATTGGTGGCAACCGCGGTGGAAATACAGTGAGGCTATCATGAGGCAACTACAACCGGATCCTTTCATCCTGGGGCGGTACTTAGTGCTAGCGGTGAACAATCTGCGCCGGCGGATGGTCCGCACCGCGCTGACAGTGGCGGGCGTGGCGCTCGCGGTGACAGTCGCGGTTTCGCTCGGCGGATTCATGCTCGGCTACCGGAGGGCGATCGACAAGAGCATCGACATGCTCGGCTTCCAGGTGATGATCATGGCAAAGGGCTGTCCCTACGAGGCCGCCACGATGATGCTCAAGGGCGGGACTGGGCTTCTCTATCTGCCGGGCGACACACTGGACAAGGTCCGCGGCGACGCGGATATCGAGAGCATCACTCCGATTTTTGTCGGCGTGGCGCAAAAGCAAGGGAGCAGCATTCGGGATGACGGCGCGGCGGGGCAGAATTTCCTGATCATGAGCGGAATCGATCTCGACAGTTACCGCAAGATGAAGCCGTGGCTGACGTTGAAACAAGGGGCGGGATACGACGGCGGGCGCTGGTTCGCCCCCGATTCGCGAACCGAAGTGGTGATCGGGTTCGAGGCGGCCGAATACGAGCAGCGCAAGGTAGGCGATATTTTCTACGCCTCCATCACACCAGCGGGCCGCCGCGATCCGGTGCTGCGTGAATTCAAGGTCGTGGGCGTGCTCGATCGGACGGGGACGCAGGATGATGGCACTGTGTTTCTGCCGCTCGACATCGCGCGCGAATACTTCGACCGCCCTGGCCAACTCACGATCCTCGGAATCAAGCTGAAGCAGTTCAGCGGGGCCAAGCTCCGGGAGTTCGAGACTCGCTGGCTGAAACTTCCGGAAGTCCAGGTGGTCGGCTTGCAGCAGGTGAAGAACACTCTGGTGGGCTTGGTCGCGACAGCGCAGACGATGATTGCCGCGGTGGCCGCGATCGCGATGATCGTCGCCTTCATCGGCGTCATCAACACGATTCTGATGAGCGTCCATGAGCGGACCGCCGAGATCGGCATCATGAAGGCTCTCGGCGCGCGCCGCGAATCGATTTTCCAGTTGATCTGGCTCGAGACCGTGATGATCTGCCTCGCGGGCGCGATCGCCGGGTCGATCCTCGCGGTGACGGGCCCGAGCCTGGTGGAGCGGATGATCAAGGCGATCGCCAACCTCGGCGTGAACGGATCCGTGGTGAGCATCACACCCGCGGTTGTGCTCTACGCCGTGGTGGGTGCGGTCGCGCTGGGCTTCTTCGCCGGACTCTATCCGGCGTGGAGAGCGTCATCGATGCGGCCCGTGGAAGCGATTGGAAGGGGGATCTAGCCATGAACGCCACCGTGATCGAAGGCCATGGACTGAAGCGGTACTATCAGCGAGGCAGCGAGGTAGTGCGCGCCCTGGATGGTGTGGATATCGAGATCCGCGCGGGAGAAATCGTCTCGGTGCTCGGCCCATCCGGATGCGGAAAGACGACGTTGATCAACGTCCTATCGTGCTTGGACAAGCCGACAGCGGGGGCGCTGATGGTCGGCGGCAAGTCCGTGGCCGGGCTCTCGGAGGAGGAACTGGTGGAGGTCCGCCGGGGTGTGCTGGGCTTCGTGTTCCAGCAATTCTCCCTGTTACCCACACTGACCGTGCGAGAGAACGTGGAACTGCCACTGCTCTTTCTGGGCCTGCGGCCGGATCGGGCCTGGACGGATGAGATCCTCGCCTCGGTCGGCCTGACCGATCGCGCCACGCATCTGCCTCGCGAACTCTCCGGTGGACAGATGCAGCGCGTCGCGATCGCGCGGGCACTCATTTCGAGTCCGAGAGTCCTGGTGGCGGACGAGCCGACCGGGAACCTCGACAAGTCGACAGGCGAGTCGATCATCGCCTTGTTCAAGCGTTTGGCTTCCGAAACAGGCGTCGCGATCCTGCTGACGACTCACAACACGGTATTTGCCGCCGAAACGGATCACATCATCACTCTGCAGGATGGGCGGATTGTCTCAGACATCCGGCCCTCGGATCCGCAACGCCGGCACCAGCCATCTCAGACAATCTGAAAAGGAGAATCACATGTCACAGACTGGCATCGCAATCATCGCTGCCCTGCTTTTCGCGGGCTCGGGATTCGCCGCTGAAAAACCCGGCGAGTTGCAGAAGAAGGAACTGACGCGGCTCCTCACGTCCGCCAGTTCGCCGCGGGACCACCTGCGCTTGGCCGCGCATTACACGGCCCAGGCAAGGCGATACGACGCTGAGGCTGCCGAACACCTCGACCTCGCCAAGGGATACCGGGGCCATCCTTCCGGTTCCGATCAGAAGAGGCCAATGGCGCCCGATACGGCGGCTCATTGCGACTACTTGGCGGAGACTCTCGCGAAGGCGGCCAAGGCAGCCCGCGCTCTCGCGGCTGCTCATGAATCCATGGCCAAGTAGCGCGGGCAGTCACGCTCGCGGCTACCGAAGCAAGCGCCGCATCCCGTCCATCAACACCGCCTCGACCCCGGGCTTGACGCGCGAAGCCCGTTCGCTCACCTCGTACCCGCCCTGCGAATACGCAATGTCGGTGCCGATGTATCCGGGCTCGTAATCGCCATAAGCGGCCATCGCCACCGCCCCGCCGGACCTCACCTTCGGCGCGGCGAGCTGATACTCGACGAACAATTCGCCCGGCATGAAGAGCCCGGAAAGATCGCCCAGCCGCAGGCACGACAACTGCACTGGATAGCCGTTCTTCGAACGATCGAGCAGCGCAAGCGCGGTTGCCGCGTTCAAACGGTCCGTGTAGCTCGCGCCCGAGTCGGCGAGTTTCGCCTCGAGCGGACCACGAACGAGATGATCGCCCAGAGGCAATCGGACATCGGTGGTGCGCCATTCGACCGCCGCCGGAACAACGGACTTCTTCGCCGCAGCCCACGCCGTGCGCATCCCCGCCGCCATGCGATCGCGCAGCACGGGCCGCATCCCGAGAGATCCGTCGTTGTACTTGCCCGCCGCGACATTGCCGCTCGCTCCGTTGAAGTGGATGTGCGCCACGCCCGGCACCTCGCGCTCGCGGACCGCGCGCGCCAAGCCCACGAACTCCGCCGTCACGTCGCCCTTGCCGTAGTAGCTCTGCGGATGCGTCGCGTAGAAGGTGAGCGAGGCGATCGCCTTGTCGCCGTTCCAAAAGCTGATCAGCCGCAAGACCGGATCGATCGTCCCTTCCGGCGCGGCGATCGCCTCCGGAATCCGGCTCGCGCTCATGCGGCCCACCTTGACCTTGCCATCGGGTCCGAGAATGCGCCGGTTCGACGCCACCTTCTCGACCATCGCCTGTCCGCTCGCGATGTGCGTCACGCGTTGGGCCTTGGGCAGCGCGGCGCGAATCGAATCCGCCGTGCGCGCCACCACGGACTTGCCGAATTCGTCGTGGAACGATTTGCCGCCGATTCCCGCCTTCGTGAGCAGCGCCGAAGCGCCGAGATCCATCCGCGGCGCGTCATGCTGATGCAGTGTGTGGACCGTGACCCGATCGGCCGTCGTGCCCGCCGCGCGAGCGAGTTCCGCGCGCCAATAGTCGTGGCCCGAGCCCGCGATTCCGATGAAGTCCACCGCGCAGAGCACGATCGGCTTTCCCGCGCCGAGCAGCACCACGCCGCGCGCGCTCAGCGGATCTTCGATCGACCGCGCCGGAACGTAGGCCACCGGATCGCCGATCTTCGGAGTCGCGTCGGCTTGGAATGTCGCGATGCGGAGTTCGGCGTGGAGGCCGAGGGTGAGGAGGGCGAAGATCAGGCAACGCATGCTGGTGACAGCATATCAGGGCTCCGAAACGCCTGTTTTATACTGAAGTCGTATGGCGAATCCGCTCATTACTGCGAACCCGAATGTGATGATGGGGAAGCCGGTGATCGCCGGAACCCGGATCACGGTGGAACTGATCCTGGAGAAGCTCGCGGCGGGAGAGCCGGTCGAGCAGATTCTGCGGGCGCATCCGCATGTGACGGAGGAGGGGATCCGGGCTGCGATCCAGTACGCGCTCGACGTCCTCCGGTCTGACGTCATCTACCCGTTGGAGCCCGTGGCGGGGTGAAGATCCTCGCGGACGAAAGCGTCGACAAGGAGATTGTCGATCGCCTTCGCGCGAACGGCCACGACGTGGCGTTCATTGCGGAAACCAGCCCTGGCATCACCGACATCGCCGTCCTACACTCGGCGCAGCAAGATGACTCGCTTCTCATCACGGGAGACAAAGACTTTGGAGAGCTTGTCTATCGCCATGGCATGCCTCACTCCGGAGTACTTCTGATCCGGATGCGCGGAGCGACCGACATCGAAAAGGCGGAACGCGTCGCCCTTGTCGTCGCTGCCCACGGCATGGAGTTGGCTGGTTGCTTCTCGGTTGTGTCGAAGGGCGCGCTTCGGGTTCGTTCGTCGGGAGGCTGATCGTTAGGAGTCAGGCGGCTTCGAGTTCGCCGATCAGATCGCGGACACCAATCCAGGCGCTTTCCCATTGAACATTGGAAGGATCGATCGCTGTCAGCCGGCTGAGGATGGCGGCGGCGTATCGAGCTTCGGCGAGTGCCCGGACTTTGTCGCCTTTCCTCCAGAACAGCCTCGCCATCCACCAACACGATACCGACAGGTGATGCTGCCAATCCGCATTGCCGGGGTCGAGTGCGGTGAGATCAGAGATGATTTGCTTGTTCGCCTCGAACTCGTCGAGAGCGTCCGCTAGCCGGTCCTGCTTCACGTATACTTCAGCGACATTGTATTTTGACGCCGAGAGATCCCCCCGCAACCCCAGGTTCGCTGGGTCGCGCTCCGCGAGCTCTTCAATGATCCGCTTGCACATCTTGAACTCCGCCAGCGCTTCGGCCAAGCTCTCCTGCTTCTCGTAAACCTTGCCGATCGACCTGTGAGAGGCGGCCAAATCGCGCTGCAATCTCGAATTGAGCGGGTCTCGGGCGATCAGGCCTTCCACGATACGCCTGTGCGATTTGAACTCGGCTAGCGCTTGCACCAGATTGCCCTGCGTCTCATACATCCTGCCGGCGTGACTGTGCGCGACGGAAAGGTCTCGCTGCCAGTCTGTATTGGCCGGATCGCGCGCCGTGAGCCTTTCCCTGATCCGTCTGCTCGACTCGTACTCAGCCAGCGCTTCCGCCCAGCGGCTACGCCTTTCGTGAATGCCGCCGATTCTGCTGTGCGACACCGACAGTTCGCGTTGCGCCGCCGCATTTTCAGGTTCACGGGCGACCAACCCGGCCAGGATCCGCCGGTAGGTCTCGAACTCGATCACAGCAGCCTCGACTCGCCCTTGCGCTTGAAGGATGTCTCCCAGCAGCGCGTGACACTCTGCCTGTTGCTGGTCACCTTCGACGCGATGAGCCATCTCAACCAGTTCCCGTGCAACAAGCTCGAGTTCGACCAGCGGAACCCGCCGAACCCAAATCCGGCAGTAGAGGTAAAGGACTCTTGTCCGCGCGGAGGCGTCGAGCGGGAACCGTACCAGTTCCTCGAGCATCACGCCCAGGGCTTGCCGCGGCTCATCTCGGCCCTCGCGTTCCCATCGCTTGAAGGCCGCGGTCAGTTCACTCGCAGCCGCTTCCGGGTTCGCCGACAGCCGGTGGAAAAGAACCTCGATCAGATATTCTGGTTCGTCGCTCGTCCAACATTTCGCCGCTCGCGCCGAGAGCGTCTGGAACCAGGCGGGATCCTCCCGCTTCATTCGCAACCGGACCGCGAGCCGCGTCGCCTCATGTACGTTGTGCCCGTCGCGTGCCTCGAAGCTCTCGACCATCGGCAGTGTCTTCATCTGTTCGTAGAGGTCCGCTGCCTCGAGCGGATCTGCTTCCAACAGAACTGACAGCACTCGCGCGTCGAACCAGTGAGCAATCGCCGCCGCCTCGAAGGCCTCCCGGAGACCCGGCCGGCCGTCGAGCACGATTTCGGCCGTGGTCAGCGCGAGCATCGCCGGATCGCCTCGAGCGGCTTCAATCTTGCGGAGAATCTCGTCTACCGTCACGGCCCGCCTCCCGCTGTCGCGCGCGGCAGCCGGTTCATCAGGTTCGACAGGAGCGATCCGAGAAGAGCCGGGTTGCCGCGAGTTCCGAAAACGAGGGACTCGATGTGCTTCACGTCGAAGGCGACGCCGGGCCACGCCGCACGAGCGTAGTTGACCCAGTCCGCAACATCGCTAATCGGCTCCAGTTGGTGCGGGCTGGCGAGCAGCCGCCACCCAGCCCTACTGGCATCCGGCACGCGCTGTCCGCTGATCATTGCCACCACGAAGGGCAAGTCCTCGACCATCTGCAGGCAACGCTCCGTCCATTGCGCCGTCTCGTCGGACGCGGACTCGAACGTGTCGAGCGCCAGCAGGACAGGACGCTCCGCCCGGCGCAGCTCGTGGAGCAGATCATCCAGGCTCGGCGCCGTCGCGAAGTGGCCAGTGCCCAAACGCATTTTGAGCAAGCTGAGTGTAGCTGCCTGAGTCGGACAGCCCTTCAGGTCCGCATTGGCGCAAAGGACCCGCAACTCGCGGGCATACTTGCAGAGTTCGGTAGCGAGTGTGGTCTTCCCGGAACCGCTCGCGCCCTGGAGCAGCAGGATGCGCTCGCGCGATTGTCCGGTGATCATACGTTCGAAGATTTCGAACTCTTCCTTGCGATCGGCGAGTACGGGCCGGTGTCCGTGTGAAGCCGATGGCCAAGGTGTCGCATGCGCGACTGCCGCGCCGCCAGGAACGGTCGCCGTTCCAACCAGCCACAGCAGTAATCGATCGTACTCGGCGTCGATGCGAAAGCTGCGGTAGTCCTTCAGTGTTAGCGGAATATCCGCGTCGCCCCCGTCGAAGAGGATCGTCCGGAACTTCTCATTGATCCCGCCAGCGTCATACAGCAGCCGACGGATCACTCGCGCCTCGAAAAGCACGCCGAGTCCGACGCCGGGCGCTTCGTCACCGTCGTACCGGCGGCGGTACGACGCGGTGCAAACCATCAAGACCCGGTCAGCCCGCTTCAGTTCTTGCTCGGACCACAACTGGAACCCAGGGCCCGGCCCTCCGCCAAAGTCCTGGTCGATCACCACCTCGAGCCCATCCCCGCGCAAACGATCCGCAAGCGCCCGCACCCGATCCTTGTGCGAATCGCTGTCGTGGCTGTAACTGATGAAGACGCGGGGCATCGCGGCGGCGCGAGCTCTCAGCTTACCATCGGCCTCAGTAGAGAAACTCGTTCGCCGACATCAGCACATGGCAGAAACTCCGCCACGCCGCCGCCCGAGCCTCTTCACCACCCAGCCGCTTCTCGAGCGACCCGATGTAGCTCAGCGACTCGTCCACTTCCCCCGATTCCGGCACGCGCGTCAACGCCATCAGATAGGCACGCTCCACCCGCTGCGAATCGGTGAGCGCGGCATCAGCGAGCAGCCGCGCGGCGAACTCGCGGGCACGCTCCACGGCGAATTTGCTATTGCGGATAAAGAGGGCTTGCGGAGCGACGTTGGTCCGCGCGCGAGCCTCGCCGGGCGTCGTCGCGTCGCCGAAATCGAACGTCGCGAGCAGCGGCGGAATGCTGCCACGGCGCACGGGCAGATAGAGGGTCCGGCGTTTGATCTCGTCCGCGTCCACTTTCTGGCGTTTCCCGCCGCTCGAATTCAGTAATTGGCCGCCCAGGGTCGAATCGAGCGTGCCGGACAAGGCAAGATAGCTGTCGCGGATCTGCTCGATCGACATCCGCGTGCGCGGGAAGCGCGAGAAGAGCCGGTTGTTCGGGTCGGCGTCGCGAGCCTCGCGCGAGGAGTGTGTGCCCATGCGATACGTGTTCGAGAGCAGGATCGCGCGATGCAGGTCGCGCAGTTTCCAGCCGCCCTCCACGAACCGGCTCGCCAGGTGATCGAGCAGTTCGGGATTCGTGGGCTTCTCGCCCGTCTTACCCCAGTTACTCGGCGTGCGGACCAGCGCCTCGCCTGTGTGCCACAGCCAGACGCGATTCACGAAGACGCGCGCGGTGAGCGGATTGTCGCGGCTGGTGAGCCAGTCCGCCAGTTCGCGCCGTCCGCTCCCGGACTTCACCTTCGGCTGATTCTCGCCCGCCAAAACCACCGGAAAATGTTTCGCCACGGGCTCGCCCAGATTGTTCAGATTGCCGCGCACGAAGATCCGTTGGTCGATACTCGGGCCATCCACCACCGCGCTTACCAGCGGTGGTTCGGTGGGCAGCGTCTTCGAAAACTGTTCGTACTCAAGCCGCAGCAGTTTCACTCGACCGGACTCGCCCACGTCCATCGGACCACCGTTGAAGGTCGCCTTGCCGAAGAACTTCTCCATGTCGGGCTTCGGCCGCTCGGGCAGCGCGCGGTCCTGCAGTACTTCCTTTGCCATGCGGCTCCGCCAGCCGTCGAGCGACTGATCCCACTTGGTGGCCGCCGCGTTGTACTCCTTGTCGAGCTCTTCGGCCACGCGGCCGATCGTTTCCGCCGTTGCCTGATCGAACTTGTCGAGCTTCGCCGTCTTCAGCCACTTCACCCACTTCTCGAGGTGGCGCACATCGATCGCGTGGTCGTTCGCCGCCTTGCCCGGATCGGCGCCCGCGCGCATCACCTGGAACGCGGCCTTCAGCGCATCGCCCACCTTCAACCGCAACGGCGCCCAGTCACGGCCCGAATCCTCTGCCAGCGCGTCTTCCATCTCGAGTTGCTTGGCGTACATGCGGCGGCGATGGAGTTCGTATTTCGCGTATGCGTCCTCGTCGACGCCTTCGTAATGCATGTAGGAAATCGAACCCGGGCGGCCGTAGTTCCGGAACTGGCGCGTGGACGCGAAGATCGACGCGAGCCCATAGTAATCGCTCGTCAGAATCGGGTCGAACTTATGATCGTGACAGCGCGCGCAGGAAACCGTGAGTCCGAGGAACACCTTCGACACCGTGTCGATCTGCTCGTCGACGATGTCGTAGACCTCCTGAAGCCGATCCTGCTGCGCAAGCGCCCGCGGGCCGAGCGCGAGCAGGCCCGTTGCCGTCAGGTTGCGCCCGCGTTCCTCTTTCGACGCGGCGGGAAGCAGGTCACCCGCGATCTGCTGATGGATGAAGCGGTCGATCGGAACGCCTTCGTTGAACGATCGAATCACGAAGTCGCGATAGCGCCACGCGTGCGGATAGAGGTTGTCCTCATCCATTCCGGTGGAATCGGCCATGCGCGCGATGTCGAGCCAGTGGCGGCCCCAGCGCTCGCCGTATCGCGGAGAGGAGAGCAGCCGCTCGATCACCTTTTCATAGGCGCTCGCCGACGTATCGGCGCGGAACGCGTTGATCTCCTCGAGCGTGGGCGTGAGTCCGGTGAGATCGAGCGTGACGCGCCGCAGCAGCGCGAGCTTGTCCACGGGCGGGGCGGGCTTCAGGCCCTTGGCTTCGAGTCCGGCGAGGATGAAGCGGTCAATCGGGTCGCGGACCCACGCTTCGTCCTTCACCTTCGGTGGCGACGGCCGCGTGATCGGCTGGAAGGCCCAGTGCTTCGGTCCGCTCGTCTTCGTCTGTTCGGATACAGCGGACTTCGGCCAAGCCGCGCCCTGCTCGATCCACGCCTTGACTACGTCTCGCTCGGGATCCGAGAGCTTGCCGGCGGGCGGCATCTTGACTTTCTCCGTGTAACTCAGCGCCTGATATAGGCGGCTCGCCGATGGATCGCCCGGCGTGACGAGGCCCGCGAGTCCGTCGGCGGTCGCCAGATTCAGTCCCGCCATCCGGGCTTTTGGGCCGTGGCATTGCTGGCACTTCTCGGCGAACAGCGGCCGGACCTTCTTCTCGAAGAACTCCGCCGAATCCGATTGCGCGGCGAGCGGAACCGCGACGGCAAGCCACGCGAGCCGCCTCACGAAAGGAACCCCTGATGGACGCTGCCCGCGACATCGGTGAGGCGGAAGTCGCGTCCGGCGGATCGGTGCGTAAGGCGCAAGTGATCGATGCCCATCATGTGGAGCAGCGTGGCATGGAGATCGTGCAGGTGCATCCGGTTCTCGGCGGCGTGATAGCCGAACTCGTCCGTCGCGCCGTAGATGAATCCGGGCTTGACGCCCGCGCCTGCCATCCAGATCGTGTAACCGTAAGGATTGTGGTCGCGGCCGTCGGCGCCTTGCGCCCACGGAGTCCGGCCGAACTCCCCGCCCCAGATGACGAGCGTTTCGCTGAAGAGTCCGCGAGCCTTGAGATCCTTCAGCAGGCCCGCGATCGGCAAGTCGACTTCCGCCGCGTTCTTCGTGTGAAGTTTCTCGAGTTCGCTGTGCTGATCCCACTTATAAGAATGCGAGCACTGCACGAACCGGACACCACGTTCGGAGAGCCGGCGCGCGAGCAGGCATTGCCAGCCGAAGTCGCGCGTGGTTTCGTTGTCCATGCCGTAGAGGCGCTTGGTCGCCTCCGATTCTCGCTCCACCTCGAACGCCTCCGGAGCTTTGATTTGCATGCGGAAGGCGAGTTCGAGCGCGGAGATGCGCGCATCGAGTTCCGGATCGTGCTCGTTGCGCTCGGCGTGCCGCTGGTTGATCTTCTGCAGCATGTCGAGTTCGAAGCGCTGATGCTCGGCGGGCAGTCCGCGCGAGATCATGTAGGGCACGGGCTCCTTCGCGATCTCTTCCGCTTTCATGCCGGAGTTACCGATCGCGGTCCCCTGGAAGTGTCCGGGCAGAAAGCTCGATGCCCAGTTATTGGCGCCGCCGTGGCCGAGCGAGGGCTTGATTGTGATGAATCCGGGCAGATTCTGATTCTCGGTGCCGAGTCCGTAGAGCACCCACGAGCCCATGCTCGGGCGCTTGAACTGGAAGACTCCGGTGTGGAGTTGTAGCAGCGCCGCGCCGTGGTCAACGCCGTCGCCAACCATCGAGCGGACTACGCAGAGATCGTCCGCGCACTTGCCGACATTCGGGAACAGCGCGCTGACCGGAGTTCCGCTTTGTCCGTGGTTCTTGTACTCCCACAGCGGCTTCATGAGTCCGCGAACGGCACCTTCGCCGAAAGTGAGTCCGCGCTTGAAGGGGACCGGCTTGCCGTGATCGCGGACGAGCCGCTCCTTGGGATCGAAGGTGTCGATGGACGAGGGTCCGCCGTGCATGAAGAGGAAGATGACGCGCTTCACGCGGGGAGCGAAATGGGGAGCCTTCGGGGCGAGCGGATTCGCGGTCTCGGCGGAGAGGACGCCGCGGAGTCCGAGGAGGCCGAATCCGGCGGCGGCTTGACGGAGAGCCGCACGGCGGGACATGGGTCGGAGCGGAACCATGTCCACTGTCATATCACGAATGTGCTGGCTAGTGGGAGGGTCTCCTGAGCGCCTGTTCAGGAGGCGGACATCAAACCGGACATTTCAGCGGACATGGAATCTCGCTAAGGCTATGTACATAATACAAATAAAATGAGATAATAGTTTTCGGAACCGGACATGAAGGCGGACATTTCAGCGGTCGACCGGGACGAGTTGCCCGGCTCGATGGAGCCTCTGCGGCTCGGAGACTCGTCGAGTCACCGGCCCGCGATCACCGACTTGGCGGTCGATCTGGCGAAGGCCGCCGAGGGCTTCCGGCGGAGCCTGCCATCGAGCATGGTGAGTTCGCTCGCGGGGCTGGTCCGCTCGATGAACTGCTACTACTCGAATCTCATCGAAGGCCATGATACGCACCCCGTGGAGATCGAGCAGGCGCTGAGGGGAGACTACAGCCAAGACTCGCGCAAGCGGGATCTGCAACTCGAGGCCAAGGCGCACATCTCCGTCCAGGAGTGGATGGACGCGGGTGGCCTGCCGGCGCGGCGCGCGGTGTCGCGAGACGGTTTGTGCGAGATCCACCGCCGGTTCGGAGAGTTGCTCCCCGACGACCTGTTATGGGTGGCGGACCCGAAATCGGGAGAACGCGTACGAGTGGTTCCTGGCGACATCCGCAAGCGCGATGTCGCTGTCGGGCAGCACGTGGCGATCAGTCCGGGAGCGGTCCCGAGATTCCTCGATCGCTTCGAACAAGTCTATGGAAGCCTGGGCAAAGCCGAGATGATCGTATCCGCGGCGGCGGCCCACCACCGCTTCACGTGGATCCACCCGTTCCTCGACGGCAACGGAAGGGTCGCTCGCTTGATGTCGCACGCGATGCTTCTGGACGCGCTCGATACGGGAGCCCTGTGGTCCGTGTCGAGGGGACTCGCGCGCAATGTCGATCGATACAAGTCGCTTCTGGCCCAATGCGACGAGAGCCGGCGGGGTCCTTTCGATGGAAGAGGCTCACTGAGCGAAGCCGCTTTGGCGGACTTCACCCGGTTCTTTCTCCAGGTCTGCCTCGATCAGGTCGCGTTCATGGAGAGCCTCATGCAGCCGGATGTCCTCCGAACCCGAGTGCTGCTCTGGGCGGAAGAAGAGGTCCGTATGGGATTGCTGCCCGGACGGGCTTCGACAATTC
Source organism: uncultured Acidobacteriota bacterium (assembly GCA_902825945.1). Classification (GTDB taxonomy): domain Bacteria; phylum Acidobacteriota; class Terriglobia; order Bryobacterales; family Bryobacteraceae; genus SYLY01. The sequence continues at coordinate 27,305 of CADECY010000031.1, read as the reverse complement.
TGGAGGCGATCCTGTTCCGGGGATCGTTGGCGCGGGGTGATCTCGAGGCTGTCACCGGGACGGGAGAGCGCCAAGCCCGGAGAATCGCGGCGGCACTGATCGACCGGGGCGTCATCGTTTCCGAGAGCCATCTCCATCCACTGCGCCTCGCGTTTCCGGCAGAGTTGGCGGCGCGATGGATGCCGAATCTCTTTCCGGAAAGGCCGCGCACCGGCTGACGGGACGGCTGCCACCGGCCGGTGTTCTTGCAACCGTGCCATTCCCCGTGATAGAACTCCCCTATGGCTGATCGTAGAGGATTTCTCCAAACACTCGCCAGCATGCCCGTCATTGGCAGCCTGGTCCCCGCTTCGCTTGCCGTGGCTGCTCCCGCCAAGCGCGACTATTTCAAGGAATTGGGAGTCGGCACGTTCATCAACGCCGCCGGCACCTATACGACACTCACCGCGTCGTTGATGCGGCCCGAAGTGGTGGCCGCGATCGAGTACGCGTCGAAGTCGTTCGTGCGGCTCACCGAGCTTCATGACGCCGTTGGCAAGCGGATCGCCGAACTGGTCGAATGCGAGGCCGCGATGGTCTCGTCGGGCGCGGCCGCCGCGCTCACGTGCGGAACGGCCGCCTGTGTGGCGGGCAAGAATCAGGAGTTCATCCGCAGGCTGCCCGACATCGAAGGCATGAAGAACGAGGTGATCGTGCAGAAGACGCATCGCTACGGCTACGACCACGCCGTGCGGAATGTGGGAATCAAGTTTGTCGAGGTCGACGGCGCGGCCGAACTCGAGCGCGCGATCAATCCGAAAACGGCGATGATGCTCTACTTCAACGCGGCCGACAAGACTCCGGTTCCGGCCGAGCAGTTCATCGCGATCGCCAAGAAGCACGGCATTCCGACGATGAACGACGCCGCGGCCGACACTCCGCCGACGGGTGTGCTAAAGGAGCTGACGAAGCTCGGGTTCGATTTGGTGGTCTTTTCGGGAGGCAAGGGAATTCGTGGACCCCAAAGCGCCGGCCTGCTGCTCGGCCGCAAGGATCTCATCGAGGCCGCGCGCCTCAATTGCTCGCCTTACAGCGATTCCGTGGGCCGCGGACTCAAGGTCAACAAGGAAGAGTTGCTCGGCATGATGATCGCGGTCGAGACCTTCGTCAAGCGCGACGCCGAGGCCGAAGGACGCGAATGGGACCGCCGCTGCAAGCAGATCATGGATTCGGTGAATTCGGTGAAAGGCGTCAACACGGAAGTGAAAACGCCGGTCATTTCGAATCGGGTTCCGCACATCCATATCACCTGGGATCAGAGCAAGGTCAAGATCTCGCCGAAGGAAGTGGTCAAGGCGCTGCGCGAGGGCACGCCCTCGATCGAAGTGACGCCGAGCCCGGCTGATCGCGTGATCGTGGCGGTTTGGATGCTGCAGCAGGGCGAGGCCGAGGTGGTGGCCAAGCGGATCCGGGAAGTTTTGAAGTCCGCGGCCTGATAACCGTTTCTCAAGCGCCCGTCTGCCAATTCGCGTACCATTGGAAAGAAATTCAGACAATATCGGGACAATGTGCGCGAGTTCAGCATCCGCCTGTTGTGTCCGATAAGTTGTACGAGAAGGGGCAGCCGGTATGCAAAACGGAAGCGGGCGGGGCCTGCACAGCTGGGCCAATACCCTGCTGGATCATGATGTTTTCTCGTCGGTCGAATTGGATGCGAATTCAGTGATTCGGAGTGCGAGCGATGGTTTCTTCGCTCGCACCGGTTACTCGGCCGGTGAACTGGAGGGGGCCCATTGGGCGCGCCTCCCGCACCCGGATGACGCGGGCTGGCGTTCGGGGGCGGAGATCCGGCTGCAACGAAAGGATGGCGGCTGGTCCTGGTTTCGTGCCCACAGGCGGGAACTCCCGGATGGTGGCGCACAAGTGCTGCTCGAAGACGTCACCCGGTCGAGACAGACGCAGGCGGAACTGTTGGCCGCCAAAGAAAGGTTCGAGTGTGCCGTCGCCGGGTCGGCCGACGGAATCTGGGACCGGAACCTGGACACCAACGAAGACTATTTCTCCGATCGCTGGTGCGAGTTGCTCGGTTTCTCCCGTGAGGAACTGAAGCCCTGCTCTCAGACTTGGGTAGAACTTCTGCACCCCGAGGATCGGGAAAGCGCGATGGTGGCGGTCGAGCGGCACTTGGCTGGGCAAGGTGCATACGATCTCGAATACCGCATACGTAACAAGAACGGCGAGTATCGCTGGTATCGCGCTCGTGGCCAGGCGATCTGGGATTCGAGTGGACGCCCCGTTCGCATAGCCGGATCGCTGAAAGATATCCACGACCGTAAACTCGACCAGATGCGACTGGCCGAATTGAACAACCGGTACGAGGCCGCGATTCTCGCGTCCGGGCAGGTCGTTTACGAGTGGGACACGGTTACCGACGAGACGAAGTGGTTAGGCGATCTCGAGGGAATGCTCGGCGAACCCGTGACTGGTTTGACTGGCGAGCTTTGGTTAGCCCGGTTACACCCGGAAGATCGCGAATCCGCGAGCAAAGCCGTGGGATCATTCTTGACTTCGAAGGACAGTTTGCGGCTCGAATATCGGATTCGCAAGGCGTGCGGCACCTGGATTCATGTGGAAGACCGTGCACGGTTCTTCAAAGACGTGTCGGGAGAGACGCGCCGGGTCATTGGCTGTGTCGCCGATATCACGGACCGTAAGCGTCTCGCTCTGGAGATCCTCGATGCTAAAGCGAGCCTGGAGCAGCGGGTGGTGGATCGAACCCGGGAACTCGAACGGACGCGCCGCGACCTGGAACTGGCTCTCGAGGGAGCAAACGAAGCGGTCTGGGAGTGGACGGCACCCGACAGCCTCGCGATTTCGCCCGAGTTCGGATCGCTGCTGGGCTTCGAGGAACCTGTCAAGGCACATCCGGACGACTACGCGGAGACCCTGGCGGCGTTCCATGCGCATCGCGACGGACTGAAACCGGTATTCGAGGGCGAGTTGAGGCTCGCACGGCTGGATGGCACCTGGGATTGGGTCCTCGCGCGAGGCAAGGCCGCCGAACGAAACGCGAGGGGAGTGGCCGTGCGCGTGGCCGGTACCATCTCGCGGATCGGCGAGAGGAAGGAAATGGAAGGCCGGCTGCGTGGCGCGATCGAGGCAGCCGAACAGGCCAACCGGGCCAAGAGTCTGTTTCTCGCCAGCATGAGCCACGAGATCCGCACCCCGATGAACGGAATCATCGGAATGTCGGAGTTGCTGGCCGCCACCAGTCTCGATGCCGATCAGCGCGACTACGCCAGCCATATCCGGACATCGGCCGAGAATCTCCTCGTCGTGATCAACGATATTCTCGACTTCTCCAAGATCGAGGCAGGCAAGGTCGATCTCGAATCGATTCCGTTCGACGTGGTCTGTCTGGTCGAAGACGCGATGGACCTGCTCGGACATCGCGCGGCATCGAAGGGCGTTCAAATGATCTGCGATATCGATGTCCGGATCAAGCGCCAGATCGTGGGTGACCCTACGCGGATCCGGCAAATCCTGCTCAATCTTCTGTCGAACGCGGTCAAGTTCACGGGACAGGGAAGCGTGATGGCCCGGACGTCCCTGACGGATGCGGGAACGCGGTTACGCTTCGAGGTGATCGATACCGGCATCGGCATCGCCGGGGATGCTTTGCCCCTGTTGTTTCAGGCGTTTTCGCAAGTGGACGCCTCCACGACGCGCAAGTTCGCCGGAACCGGACTGGGGTTGGCGATCAGCAAGCAATTGACCAGCCTGATGGGCGGCGAAATCGGCGCGATGAGCCAGCCGGGCCAAGGCAGCACGTTCTGGTTCGAACTGCCCGTCCAGTGGGCCGAGGCACCGAGTGGAATCGCCGCGTTGGGAGCCCTCGAAGGTTCGGCCGTCGCGATGGGTCCGATGCCGGAACCCTCGAGTTCGGTCTTGCGAGGATACCTGGCCGCCTGGGGTGTTTCGACAAGCGCGATGAAGGCGGGCGTGCCACGGCTGGTACATGCCGAAGCCGGCGAAATTCCGGGAGTGCTCGCCTCCCGTTCTTCGGGGCCGCTCATCTTGATCACGACCGAGGAGGGCCGTCAGGCCGCGCGCGAGTGCGGCGGGCCACTGCCTCCGGTTCTCGTGGAACCGGTGAGGCCATCCGAACTCCTCAGTCACCTTCTGCCGTACTCACGAAGCCCGTTGTGCTCGCTTCCTGCTTGAGCAGCGGGTCCAATCGGATTGTTCTCCGCCGAGATCATTCGTGGAGCCCGGATTCTTCTGGCCGAGGACAATCCGATCAACCAGAAGGTTGCGATCGCCGTACTCGAGAAGAGTGGTGCCGAAGTACAACTCGCCACCAATGGGCTGGTGGCGCTCGAACTCGCGCTGCACCAATCCTACGACGCAATTCTGATGGATTGCCAGATGCCCGAGATGGACGGTATCGAAGCGACGCGGCAGATTCGGGCGCGCAAGCCAGATGGCAGGCGAGTACCGATCATCGCCATGACGGCGAGCGTCATGGCGGAAGACCGGCGCGCCTGTTTCGAGGCCGGAATGGACGATTACATCGCCAAGCCGGTGCAGTCGCGCCGGCTGGTCGAAACACTGTCGAAATGGCTCGAACCCGAGCGTTGAACCGCTATTCCTTGTAAGCGATGCAGTCGATTTCGACCTTCATCTCCTTGTTGGCGAACTTGCACTCGATCGTGGTGCGCGCTGGCTTCGCTTCGCCGAAGAACTGCGCAAAGACCCCGTTCATGGCTTGGAAATCGTCGCCATTGCGCAGATAGACATTGACCTTGATCACGTCTTTCATCGTCGCACCGCAGCCGGCGAGGATGCGCTCGATGTTGCTCAACACCAGATGGACCTCGTGCTCGATCGTTCCGATCGAGAACTGGTTCGTCGCCGGGTCGATCGGGCCTTGGCCGGACACGTAGATGAAGTTGCCCGCGCGGACGGCGGGCGAGTAGGGGGCGCGCGGCGTGGGTACGCCCGCAGGGTGGATTCGTTCGATCATTCGGGTTTCTTACTCCGTCTGGAGGGTGCTTTGCGGGGAGCCGTGGAGGTTCCTTCGGCGCCCGAGCTTTTGGCCGCGGGCTTGCGCCGGCGCCGTGATGAGCCGGAACGTTTCGCCGGAGCGGAGCCCCCGGCCGGAGCGTCCGCCGGATCGAGCATGGCACGGGCGGCGCTGAGAAGCGGATCTTCGGCGCCGGAGGCCATCGTGTACTGCTCGGGCTCGGCGTCCGATTCCGGATCGGGTTCGCTCAACGCATGCGGCGGCGCCAAGGGTTCGGGCATCGGCTCCGGCTCGGCGGGTGGGTACACCATCAAGCCACGCTCTTCGTCGGGTTCGATGCGCGCCACCGCGCGATCCTGCGCGAAGTTGAGAAGTTCGGTGAACTCCTGGAATCCGTAGGCGCTCCAGTGCAGTTCGGGAGCTTCCGCCTCGACCCACGATTGCACCTGTTCCGACGTGGCTCCGGCGGCAAGCGCGGCGCCGTGCGTTTGCAGCACCCGCTGCAACACCGGCAGCGCGTCTTCCGGATTCCGTTGTGGCTGCTCGGGCAGCGCGGTGGGCCGGCGCTCGATGATCGACTTGCCGCCGGTGCCGCTCACCTTGATGAAGTCGGCCTTCTTCAGCATGTCGACGAATTCGGAGAAGCTGTGCGCGCCATAGGCCTTCTCGCTGAAGGTCGGGGTGAGTTGCAGCATCGTCGACTTGAGCAGTCCGAGTTGCGGCTGCACCTCGCGGCGTTCGAGAACCTCGAGCGCACGTTCGACGAGCGGCATCGCAAGCGCGAGGTCGAGCGGCTCGGGTTTTGCGCGCTGTTCCCCCCTGCGCCCGCCGCCACCGCCGCCCTGGCGCCCGCCATGGGATCCGGACGCGCCTGCCGCCGCGGCCACCGGCGGCGGTGCATACTTGCCGTCGTCGAGCAGCGATTCGTAGCTGATGAACTCCGAACAGTTCTGCTGGAGAATCGTGCTCGTGAACGCCTTGCCGCCGACGATGTAGACCGTCTTGCCGTATTCCTTGAGCTTGTTGACCAGCGGAATGAAATCGCTATCGCCGCTGACGATCGCGAATCCGTTGATGTGCTGGTGGGTGAACGCCATCTCGAGCGCGTCCAGGGCGAGATTGATGTCGGCGCCGTTCTTGTCGCCGCGCGGCGAGGGAATGCGCTGCACCATCTGCACGGCGTTTTCCGCCATTTGGCGCGTCGCGCCTTCCTGCCGGCCCCAGTTGGCGTAGGCGAATTTGGCGGCGAGCAGTCCGCGCTCCTTCAACGCATCCAGGACGGGAGCGACGTTGAATTCGCGCCGAAGCGTGGACTTGACGCCGATTTCGATATTGTCGAAGTCCACGAAGACCGCGATATGTAACTTTTCCATGTAGTGCGCGTACCGCGCGTATGTCAAGCCGCCACCGGGGCGCCGCGAATGAAGTCCACGATCTCTTGCAAAGAGGCGCCGGGTTGAAACACCGCCGCCACTCCCATCTGCTTCAGCCGTTGGGCGTCCGGATCCGGAATGATGCCACCGACGATCACGCGCACACCGGTCATGTCATGCTGCCGGAGCAATTCCATGACTCTCGGCACAATGGCGTTGTGCGCGCCGGAGAGAATCGAAAGGCCGATGACCTGGACATCTTCCTGCAGGGCCGCGTTCACGATCATCTCGGGCGTCTGACGAAGGCCGGTATAGATGACTTCCATACCCGCGTCTCGCAACGCTCGCGCGATCACTTTGGCGCCCCGGTCGTGGCCGTCCAATCCTGGTTTGGCAACGAGAACCCGGATGCGGTTCTCCATCTTGCGGTACTAATCTCCTTGGGGACAGCGTATCATACGCACCAGGCCTTCATGCAGGAGCGGATCGCGTCGAGGTCGATTCCCAGTTCCGCGAGACGCTTCCGGAACTCGGGCCGCAGCGTCCGCTCGCTCAGCAGACACGTCAGCAGACGGCAGAGTTCGTTCTTGGCTTGGGCCGGATCTCCCTGTGACGTGGGTGTAGGTCTGTCGCCGCCTTTCCACACCGCGCCGGTCAACAGGTGTTCGCGTGTGAATGGCCTCGCCCGCAAGGTTCGGCCCTCCGCGAGGACTCGGAAGCGGTAGACTCCGGCGACTGGCGCTCCGAGAACGCCTTCGTAGCCTCCGGGATCCGTCTCGGCCATTGCCAATACGCCCCGCGTCCCGTCCGGGCGTTCGAACTCGGCACCCAGGTTCGCGCGCGATCCCTCCACCGGTAGCCCATACTCGGTCAATACGCCGCGCACGGTGAGAGCCGCACCCGGCTCGTTCGAGTTCTGCGTCACACGCGCTTGCAGCCGCAGCCCCGAATGAGAATGGACACTCAGACTGTACCGCACGCCGTGAGCGAGTACCTGCTGGTAGACCTCACGATCGTTGTCGAGCGACGCCAAGTAGCGCTTGTAGAGTGCCGGATCGACGGTGAGCAACGCATGCCATTTCCCGGAGTGCGCGCCCGATCCGATGGGGACGGGGAGCGTCATGCGATAGAAGCTGACGCCCTGCGCCGAAGTGTAGCCGATCGATGGCGTGACACCCGCCACCGCCGGATCGATCACGCCGCCCGCCGGTGTTTCGAGCGCAAAGCGGAAAACCGGCAACCGGGCCTGGCTGAGCAGAATCGCATCCACTCCGATGTCGGTTTCGTTGATCTGGAAGGGAATGCGATGTTTCTGTCCGGGCCGGATGGCGCCTTCCGGATCAAGAACGATGTCCTGATTGGTGACTCCTGCCAGGATCTGCAGGTAGTATTTGCCGAGCCGGAACATGTCGTCTGGCCCGAGGGCTCCGGTGAGAAGCAGATAGCCCCCGGTTCCGTTGGTGAGCGCGGTGAGCGCCGCTGGTTGAATTTGATCCGCGGTTCCGAGCCCGATCGCGAATACGCGATCGTCGATCAACGGGGCGACGTCGGCGATGTACTTCGAGGCGGTTTCGAAACCGTCGGTGAACACGACCATCGCGTGTTGATCGAAGCCTGGAGCGGCGGACAGAAGCGTACTCGCCACCTCGACCCCATCGCCGATCGCGGTGTTGCCAGCGGGATTCGGCACGTGAGCGTTGATCGTAGCCAAGGCCGCCGCCCGCACCGGATCGATCCCGGCCGGGCCCACGGTCTGGACCGCCATCCGCGCGTACGCATCGTGGTCGAACGCCGCGATGCCGATGCCGTTACTCTCCTGAATCACATTGACGAAGACCGGAGCCGCGAAACGCAACACATCGTTTCGCGTGGGGAGCCCGGGAATTCCGGATGCCCACTGCATTGACCCGCTCTGATCGAGCACCATCACCGCGCCGACAGTGGGGCGGGCGATCGTGTTCGCCGCGATTGGAATCACCCACTGTTGTCCGGTCTCCACCCAGCGGACCGTTACTTCGCCGGTCGTGATGTCGCCATCGCTCGTTCCGGTGAACGAGAGCCACAATCGCGCCTCACGCGCTTCGAGCGAGAGCGAGGCGGGCAGAGCGCCGCCGGGGGGGGGCAGCGTTCCGAAGCTGCCTGGCCCGCTCGTGACGCTGGGCCCGGAGACGATCTGGAATGTCGCCGCCTGGCATGTCACCACGGAAAACACGATCGCGCGCGCGGCCGTTTCGCCTTCCGGGATGTCGTTGAAATTCACCGTGGGCGTTTGTAGATCGATGCTGGCCCCGTCGAGGCAACGCGCTCGCAGGCAGAATCCGAGGATGCCGGCCGAGACGTCGGAAACGATCTGTTCCATCTCGGCCCATGGCGGCTGGAATTCCGTGCCCCACTCCACGGTGTACGAAAAGACCTTGCTGTTGGCCGGATTGACGAAATTCCGGCTGTACGCATAATCGTCGTTTGCGCCCGATGTCGGATAGAGCCCATAGGCCGGGCCTACCGAGTAGTTTTTGCCGCGCACGGCCTGCAGTGACGTTTGGAAGGCATTGGCGAGGTCCACCGCGGTGGTCTGATCGCTGGCGGGAATGAATTCCCGATAGGCATCTCCGCCGACGCCGCGCTGTCCGTCGAAAGCGGCGTTCAGGAAGTTCCGCGCCGCATCGGTGGACTGATTCTCGTCGTCGCCCCAGCTGTGCAACACCGTTTCGCCGTGGCTGTGGAGATCGAGGTACCACTTGGTTCGCGGAAACTGATCGAGCAACCAAACGATGTTGCGGGCTTCCGGTTCGGATGCAGCCGCCGAGCCGCGGTAGGTCTGACTTGCGCTGCACGGATCGGCGGAAGTATTGACGCCCGATGCGGGGTGGAACTTGACCGGGAAATCCCACAGGAAATCCTGATTGCGATTCAGGTCCACTCCAACGCAACCCGGGTTGCCACCGCTCTCCGCGGGATTGCGATTGCGGCGCCAAAGCGCTTCATCCTGCTGGCTGAAGTTGCGCCCATCCGGATTGACATCGGCGAAGACGATGAGGTTCAGCCCTTCGACAATCGCCTTGACCTGGGCCACAGTGAAGTACTTGCCCCCGTATCCGAGTCCTGTCGAGTTCGTGTAGGCTTCGCACAAGTCCGATGCGACATTGACGCAGATCTCCGATCCGCCCCATTCCCGTGCGTGAACTGCCCCGGTGAGCAGTACCGCGTCACGATCGGCGGCCGGAAACGCGCCGATCCGCACGGCGTGACACGCACGGCCCTCGATGCTGTTGTTGGGTAGAGTGATCAGTTCGCACAGGGACGGATAGGCGGCCGCGAGCGCGCTCAGAGCTGACTCCACTTCGGTGATGTTGAGGTACGCCATGGCCGTTTACTCCTTTCTCCCGGTTCCGCGCGGCGGGATGCGCCCGCCCTGGAACCGGTCCCCTGTCCCCACTTCGGCGCGCCGCGACTCGGCGCGCTTCTCCATGCGCGCGTCTACCTCCACGGTGGCGCCGGCCGCCCGAAGCCGTTGTTCTGCGCCTTTCGGCGCATAGGCTTCTACTTCCCATTCCCCCGAGGGAAGCCGCTTCGGACCTCCGCAGTTGAGGTCGAGCGATTCGGTTCGCAGAATTTCGCGCAAACGATCCGCGCTCTCGGCGCGGATCAACAGCCGGTTATTCGATGCCATGATGATGCTCCAGGGCGCGGACCGCCGCCGCGAGGATGCGTTGATCCTCGCGGGGCGGTTCGCCGATTGGGTGACTTCGTCTAGCGGTCCAGTTCCAGGGCAAGCTGCCGAATGAGATCGGCCGCCTCGGACGAGATCGCGAGTGCGGGTACCGTGCTCACGGCTGGGGTGAGAAGGGTTCCGCTCACCGGAACCGTCCCCACCGTGATGGAACCCGGCGAAACCGGACGGACCGGGGGCCGGCGGCACCAAGCCCGCAAGCAGGCGCGAGCCGAGTCGAGATCGATACCGAGTTCGAGCAGACGTTTCTGGAATTCAGGCCGAATCGTCTTCTCGCCGAGCAGGCAGTTGAGCAGCCGGCACAGGTCGTCTTTCGCCGTATTGGGATCATCCTTCGATGTAGGCGGAGGGTTGTCGCCACCCTTCCACACCGCGCCCGTCAGCAGTTGCTCACGGGTAAACGGACGGCCGCGTAGAGTCTTGCCGTCTCCCAGCATGCGGAACCGGTAGACGCCGTTGAGCGGCGCTCCCAAGGCTGCCTGGAAGATGCCAGAACCGGGATCGGTCTCCGGCATCGCGAGCACACCCTTGGTTCCATCCGGACGTTCGAACTCCGCGCGAACCGTTGCGCGATTTCCGCCGATCGGCAGACCGTACTCGGTGAGCACCGCGCGCACGGCCATCGTGGCGCCGGGCTCGTTCGAGTTCTGGGTCACACGTCCCTGCATCCGCAGGCCCGAATAGGAATGTACGCTCAGGCTGTAGCGCACGCCGTGAGCGGCCACCTGCTGATACAACTCTTTCTGGTTGTCGAGCGAGGCGAGGTAGCGCTTGTAGTAAGTAGGATCGACGGTCAGCACCGCGTGCCACTTGCCCGCCTTCGCGCCCACGCCCAGCGGCACCGGTAGCGTCATGCGGTAGAAGCTGACGCCTTGGGCCGCCGTGTAAGAGATCGACGGCGTGGCGCCGGCCAGCACCGGATCGATCAGATCGCCCGCCGGAGTTTCGAGAGCGTACCGCAGAACCGGAGTGTTGGCCTGGCTCAAAAGAATCGAGTCGACACCGATGTCGGTCTCGTTGAGATGGAACGGAATCCGGTGTTTCTGCCCGGGCTTGATCGAACCCTCGGGGTCGAGCACGATGTCCTGATTGGTGACACCCGCGAGGATCTGCAGGTAGTACTTTGCCAGCCGGAACGTGTCGTCCGGACCGAGCGCGCCCGTGAGCAGCAGATATCCGCCCGTGCCGTTGGTGAGCGCGGTGAGCGCGGCCGGTTGAATCTGGTCCGCCGTTCCAAGTCCGATCGCGAACACTCGGTCATTGATCAGTCCCGCGACATCCGAGATGTACTTGGCGTCGGTCTCGAAGCCGTCGGTGAATACGATAGTGGCTTTCTGATCGTAGCCGGGGGCGGCGTCGAGCAAATCCTTGGCGCGTTCGACACCGTCTCCGATAGCCGTGAGACCCGCGGGATTCGGCGTATGCGCGGCAATGGCGCCGAGCGCGGTTGCCCGCACGGGATCGAACGGGCCGGGGGCACCCACGGTCTGTACGTTCATTCGCGTGTAGGGATCGTGATCGAACGCGGCGATGCCGATGCCGTTGTTCTCCTGAATGAGATTGACGAAAACGGGCGCCGAAAACTTCAGGACGTCGTTCCGCGTCGCAAATCCGGCAAGGCCAGAAGGAGACTGCATCGATCCGCTCTGATCGAGCACCATTAGTGCCGCGACCGTGGGCCGCGCGATCGTGTTGGCCGAGATCGGGATCACCCATTCCTGGCCTGTCTCCACGAGACGGACGGTCACCTCGCCCGAGGCGATGTCGCCGTCGTTGGTGCCGGTGAACGAGAGCCAGAGCCTTGCCTCTCGCGTTGAAAGGTTCATTGCGGCCGGCAGCGCCGCATTCGGACTCGGGAGTGTGCCGAAGCTTCCGGGTCCGCTCGTGACCGTAGGTCCGGCGACGATCTGGAAGGTCGCGGTCTGACAAGTGATCACCGAGAAGACGACGGCGCGGGCTGTTGGTTCGCTTTCCGGAACATCGTTGAACGTAACCGACGGAGTGAGCAACTCCACCACGCGTCCGGCGGTGCAAACCGCTCGAGCCGCATTGACGCGCCCGAACCCGTAGTCGTCACTATGACCGGTGCCATCGTACACGGCTCCACCGATCTTGTCGCACGTATCGCGCATGGTCTGGCGGACCTGTTGCCACGTCAGATTCGGATTGACGGCGACCACCAGTGCGCCTACGCCCGCGGCCGTGGGGGCAGCGAAGCTCGTGCCAGTGCTATCGCCATAGCCACCCCCGGAATTGGTGCTGTGAACATCGACTCCCGTGGCGAGGAAGTCCAGTTCCGGACCGTGCGCGCTGTTGTCCTCGAGGTCGTTCCGGGTGGACCGCCCAACGGCGATCGTGTTTGCGTACGACACCACTTCGTCCTGATTCAGCGGCACGTTGCCGTTGTCACTGGCCCAGAAGATCGGAGTCCCGAGCCCTCCGCGGCCGTTGGTCACAGCGAAGTCGATCGCATCCTGGAGCACCTGCGTCATCGGCCATGGCGCGTTGTTGGGGCCAAGGCTGCAGGAGATGACATCAGCGCCCTCGTCGGCGCCGGCGGCAGGAGTCTCCTGGCGCGGGTCGGCGGCGTAAGCCACCGCGCGGGCCAGTGTTGCTTGATCGCCGAGTTGGTCCACCAGGCAGGCGATCGCCAGGAACTCCGCCTGATTGGCGACGCCCACGACGCCCTCGGCGTTGTTGGCCCGCGCGAGCGCCATACCCGAGCAAAACGTGCCGTGATTGCCATTCGGGAACCCCGCCACACCTTGTACGAAAGCGCCTCCGGCTTGGAAGAATCCGGACCGGGCCGCGATCGCGGCGCTGAGATCGGGGTGATTTACGTCTATGCCGTTGTCGATCACGGCCACCCGAACTCCGAGCCCGCGAGTCATGTTCCACGCGTCTTGCGCACTGATGTCGGCGCCCGCGGTGCCTCCATCCTGACCGGTATTCTCGAGATGCCATTGCTGGCCGTAGTCCGGATCGGTGGGAACGAAGCGGCCGGGGATGTGTTCGATGAACTGGGGCTCCGCGTAGACGAAGTCTTTGTCCGAACCGAGCGCCATCGAGACATCGAGGAAGTCGCGCCCCGCGGCTACCTTCACTTCGAACAGGTTCGGCGCGAATCCGAGGCGGCGCACGGTCTCGAGACCCGCAGCGGCGAGCTTCGCATTGACGTTGCTCTCCGGAAGATCAGCACGCAACTTCACCGTCAGGCGGTTCGATCCGAGGTAGATCCGTCCGCTCGGATGACGGAAGACGCGGCGCGCTTCATCGGGTCCATCCGGCATCGAGCGCGCCTGCATCGCCGCCGCCAGTTGCGCGTTGGGACGCATCAGGCGCCATCCGGCCTTTTCGAATGGCCCCCAGTCGCCCTCGGCGATTTCCGCGGTCTTCAGTGACGCGGCCGTTCCGAATGCCCGGAATGCTTCTTCTCCAGACTCCTCCCGCTTCGCCGGTTTCACCGCGACGACGCCATCGAGTTCATCGATCGCGACCCGTTGGCCGCGCATCATGTATTCACGTTTCATTTTTCTGGCCTCCGATTGCCCTTGCCGGTTCCGCGCCATGGCGCGAGACACACCGGCCTCTCGAGGTTATTGTTCCTTGCGGAACCGGCAGGCGGTTCCGCATTGCTCCGTTGTTTGGAAGCGGCTCTCCGAAACGCCGCCTTTGACTGAAGAACGAATGGCGCGGGTATTTCCCTTTGACGGGTACTATGAGTTTTGCGTCAGCGTACCGGTGGGCGCGTGTCGATCTGAACCAGATCCTCGGGAACCGCCTGCCGCTTCGGCGGCGTGAGCAGCCGCTTCGGCAGCTTCGCAAAGTACGTCAGCCGCTCGACCCATGGCAACAGCCTCCGAACCGTGGCACCGTGCAGCAGCAGGCTGCCCGCTACCAGCACCGGATGCGGAATTGTCGTGCAGCAGCGCGAACAGATTTCGATCTCGCCGCCGCGGCCCTCGGCGTGCAGTTTTCGCATGCGCCGCATCTCCGCCGAATCGAAGATCGCCGCCAGCGGCTGTTCGCCGATATTGCCAACGGGCTTGCCTTCCACCATGTAGCTTTGGCAGCACGGATAGATGTCGCCATTCCACTTCACATACATCGGGCCACGCCAGAGATAGTGGCACGGATGCTTCCAGTCGCCGGCGGCGTGTCCGGCGTCGGGCCGCATCAGGTTGGTTTCGTCTTCCTTGATGCGGACTTCATCCACGCCTGGTACTGCTGCCCAGAACTTCATGAACTCGTCCACTTCGCCCGCGTTGCGTTCCATGCGCACCATCTGGACCACAACCTGCGGCCCCGATCCGCGCTCGGCCTTCATCTTTGCGAATCGCACGAAGTTGTCCCGCACACGCTCGAACCGTGCTCCTTTGCGGTAGTACTCGAACGACTCCTTCGTGGAGCCGTCGAAGCTCAGCGTGATGTGCGCGAGTGGCGATTCGAGGATGCGCTTCGCGGACTCTTCGTCGAGCAGCGTTCCGTTGGTTGAAAGCAAGGTGTGGACTTGGTGGCGCTCGCAGTACTCGATGCGGTCAAAGATCTTCGGATCGAGGAAGGGTTCACCGAGCCCGATCAACATCATGTGCTCGGCCGATTGGCCGGCTTCGGTGACGAGACGATCGAATATCGCGTCCGTCATGTCTTCTTTCGGCTGCTTGAACGTCTCGCGCGGACACATCGGGCAATAGAGGTTGCACTTCGCCGTGGTCTCGACAATGTACTCCACCGGCAGCGCTCCGAGTTGTTCCCGGCGGCGAAGGTAGCCCCACAGAAGTTTCGCCCGGTTCCAAGCGCGCATCTCCTATTATTCTATCCGCGAGCACGATTGAAGCATCAATGAGCGAGTGGATCCTCGTGTTCGTTGCTTGAACGATTCGCCCGAGCGCCGCGGCGCGCGCTACGTCCTCTACTGGGCGCAGATGAACCGCCGGGCCGATTCCAACCACTCACTCGAGTTCGCGGTATCGCACGCCAACCGGCTGAAGCTGCCCGTGCTCGTCTATGAAGCGGTGACCTGCACCTACCCGTTCGCAAGTGACCGGTTCCATACGTTTCTGCTCGCAGGGGTTCCGGAGACGGCGAGGCGGCTGCGCGAACGCGGCATCGGATACGTGTTCTACTTGCGCAAACGCAGGTCCGATGCGAACGACATCCCCTACCGGCTGGCGGCGGAGTCCGCACTCGTGGTCACCGACGACTATCCGGTCTTCATCCCGGCCGCGCACAACGCGAGCGTGCCCGCGAAGATCGGCGTGCCGTATTTCGCGGTGGACTCGAGTTGTATCGTGCCGATGCGGAGCTTCGAAAAGAAGGAGTACGCGGCTTACACGATCCGGCCCAAGATCCATCGCGTACTCGGCGAGTTCCTGCGCCCGGTCGAGCAAGTAGTGGCGAAGCACGCATGGAACGGTCCGCCGCCCGGCATTCACCTCGAGGTGACGAAAGAGGCGATCCCGGACCTGGTTGCCTCGTGCGAAATCGATCACTCGGTGAGACCGTCGATGGCGTTCACCGGAGGCCGTCTCGCCGCCGAGGCGCGGCTGCGCGCGTTCCTCGGCCGGGACCTCGCGCGATACGGGGCGGACAAGAACGACCCCGGCGCGCATGCCACTTCGAACCTGAGCCCGTGGCTGCATTTCGGGCACATCTCCCCGCTCGAAGTCGCGCTCGCCGCCAAAGCTCGCGGACCCGCGCCCGAGTTCCTCGAAGAGTTGATCGTACGGCGCGAACTGGCGTTCAACCACGCGCTGTGGGCGCCTCGCGCCGATGAGCTCTCGGCCATTCCCGGCTGGGCACTCGACACTCTGTACAAACACGCGGGCGACCGCCGCGAGCACGTCTATTCGCTCGAGCAATTCGAAGCCGCGCAGACACACGATCCACTCTGGAACGCCTGCCAGCATGAATTGCTGATGACCGGCAAGATCCACGGCTACTATCGCATGTACTGGGGCAAGAAGATCATCGAGTGGTCGTCCGATCCGGAATCGGCGCTAGCGGTAATGATCCATCTGAACGACAAGTACGCTCTCGATGGACGCGATCCGAACACGTACACCAATATCCTTTGGTGTTTCGGCTTGCACGACCGCCCATGGGGCGAGCGGGAAGTATTCGGGATGGTGCGATTCATGTCGTTCGACGGGATGAAGCGCAAGACTTCGGTGGACTCCTACCTGCGCGAGATTTCGTTCATGCGGATGACTGGAACACTCCCTCCGGGTGTCGAAAAACACTAGTGCCGGCGATGGCCGCCGGGCATCTGTTACCTTTTGTTTATGGGGAAATTATTCGGGTCTCTTCTCGCGATGTTCTTGGGCGTGTCTGTGCTTTTCGCGCAGGGAACCACGTCCCGTTTGGTAGGAACGGTTTCCGATTCGACGGGAGCTGTCATTGGCAACGCAAAGGTGATGCTCACCAATGATCAGACCGGAGTCGCGTTCGCGACCGAAACCGGAGCGTCCGGCAACTTCCAGTTCGAAGCGATTCAGATCGGCCTCTACAGCGTTTCGGTCGAAGCTGCTGGCTTCAAGAAATTCCTCTCGAAGGGGAATCAGGTTTCGGTGGGTGTGCCCTCCACCGTCAATGTCGTGCTCGAGGTCGGCAACGTGGTCGAGAGCGTCGAGGTGGCCGCGACGGCCGAACAGGTCCAGTTGAGCCAATCCGGCAATATCGGCCCCACGATCAACGAGCGTCTCATGAAGGAGATGCCGATCGTCGCCACGCGCCGCCGTGACCCGACTGCCATCCTCACCTATCTGCCTGGCATGAACTCGGGCGGCAACACGGGCGGCGGCGGACACATGAACGGGGCGCGCGACCGGTCCTGGAACTTCACGCTCGACGGCATCGACATGAACGAAGTGAGCGCGGGTGGCGGAGTGGGCAACAACCCCATCCGCGTGAATCCGGACTCCGTCGCCGAGATGAAGATCGTCTCTTCGAACGCTTCCGCCGAGTTCGGACGCAACAGCGGCGCCCAGGTATCGATGGTCACCAAGAGCGGTGGCAACGAGATCCACGGCAACATGTTCTGGTTCTACCGCACGCCGCGGCTCAACGCGAATCAGTGGGAAGACAACCTCAACCGAATCGGCAAGCAGAACTTCATCCAGAACATCTATGGCGGTTCGGTGGGCGGTCCCATCCGCAAGAACAAGATGTTCTACTTCGCCAACTGGCAGGAGTTACGTGCGGTCCGCTCGGTTTCCCAAACCGCGACTGTGCTGACCGAGCAGGCCCGCAACGGGATCTTCCGTTTCAATCCAGCGGGACAGAACCGGCCCGCGGGCGTGGCGGGCGCATCAGTGGATGTGGCGGGAAACCCGATCGTGCCGGTCCAGACCTACAACATCGCAACCAGCGACCCTGACCGCCGAGGCCTCGATCCCACGATCCGCCAACTACTCGCGAGCACGCCCGTTCCGAATCGTTTCGATGCGGCGGGCGACGGGCTCAACTACGGCGGTTACGTTTTCCGTCCGACCGAAACCGAAAAGCAGCGTGATCTCACCGCGAAGATCGACTACATCATCAACGACAAGAACACCGTCTTCGCGCGCCTCTACGGCGGGTTCCAGAATACGCTGTGCGACGGCGTCAACGGCGGCTTGCCGCGTGTGCCCGGCGCACCATGCCTGGTCGACACCAAGCGAACTCCGCGCAACTACGCTTTCAACTGGCGCACCAATCCACGGCCCGCGATCACGAACGAATTCGTGGCCGGTTACAGCGCGTTCGCGTTCGAGTTTCCGAACCCAGTGGAAGATCTCAAGAATCCGACCTTTATCGGGCCGACACTGCAAACCGGATCGGCCGTGACGATTCCGGTCGCGACCACGTTCGGCAATGAGCGGACGCTCAAGACCTATCAGTTCGTCGACAACTTCTCCTACTTCGCCGGTGCGCACGCGTTCAAGGGCGGCGCGAACTTCCGCTTCGTTCAACATCTCGATACGCGCGGCAGCATCGGCGGCCAGAACTCGGCCCTGCAGGTCAACTTCGACCGTACACTGAACACGGTGAACCCGACGGCGTTCGGATTGCCCGCCGCGGTGAACCAGGCAGTGGACCGGCCGGCGCTCGAGTCGATGATCAACCTCCTGCTTGGCCGCGTGGGCACACTGATGCAAGGGTTCGTCGCGCAGGGCAACAGTTTTCGCACCGGCACGTTCGACTTCGACTCGCGGTTCTACGAGTACGACGTGTATTTCCAGGATACGTGGAAGGTCTCGAAACGCCTGACGCTCGACCTCGGCTTGCGATGGGAAGGCCGCAAGCAGCCCACCTCCGCGGGTCAGCAGCCTCTGCTGACGCCCGGCACGGCGATCGCCGCGGGAACGGCGCCATCGAACACTCTGCGCTGGAGCGCAGGCAATTTGTACCGGAGCGACTACAACAACTGGAGCCCGTCGATCGGCTTCGCTTGGGATCCCTTCGGCGATTCGAAGACGTCGATCCGGAGTAATTATCGTTTGGCGTATGACCGCCTGCCGACGTTCCTGCTGAGCTCATTCCTGCTGCCGTCGATGCCGGGCAGCGTGCTCGGCGAAGTGAACTCCGCCTACGGAGCCGCGGGCGGGCGGCTCGCGGGCCTCCCATCGCTGACTCCAACTCGAACGCCTCAGGACCTCGCGCAGCCGGTTCCCTTCAGCCTGGCTTCGAATACCGTGGTGGATCCGAACCTCGAGACTCCGCAGACGCATATGTGGTCGTTCGGAATTCAGCGGCAGGTAGCCGATCGCACGGTGGTCGAGGTGAACTACATCGGCCGCCGCGCGCACAACCTGCTCGGAGGCTATAACGTGAATCAGGCCGAGATCCGCTCGAATGGCTTCCTCGACGCTTTCCGCACTGCGTCTGGCGGGGGCGAGAGCCAACTGCTCGACCGGCTATTCTCAGCCGATGGCCGCCGCAATGCCGGTGAATCCGGAGCCGCGTTCCTGCGGCGCCAGTTCGCTCCGGATCTTCGCATCAACAACGTGGCGGGTGTCGCAAACGCGCTCGCGCAACGCACGCAGTCGGGCACCAATCTCTCGAACGCTTCGGGACTCGGTCCGTACTTCTTCTATCCGTATCCGCAGTTTTCGGGCGGATTGAGCGTGATCGACTCGAACGATTTCTCGACCTTCCACTCGCTGCAGATCGGAATCGACCGGCGCTTCAAGTCGGGCGCCAACATCCAGGCTTACTACACGTGGTCGAAGGCGATGGACACCCGCTCCTACGACCCGACGTTCACGCTCGCCGGCGGCGGCGCGACACAGACAGCGGCGAACACTCCGCACGACATCAACAACCGGAAGCTGAACTACGCGATCTCCGATTTCGACCGTACGCATCAGCTTCAGATGATCGGCACGCAGGAGTTGCCTTTCGGCCGCGGGAAGCGCTTCGCTTCGAGCGCCAATCCGGTGGTCGATCGCTTGATTGGCGGATGGAACCTGAGCGGGTTGTTCCGCGTCACGAGCGGACGTCCGTTCAGCGTCTTCTCGGGTTCGAGCACGTTCAATAGCTTCGTCGGCTCGTTCGCCAACTGCAACGGCTGCACCCGCGCCGACGGACAAACCCGCCAGGAAGATGGACTCGTCTGGTACTTCAATCCTTCCGAACGCGGCAAGTTCACCGCGCCTGGGATCGGCGAATACGGCAACACCGGACGCAACTTCTTCCGCGGCGACGGAGTCTACAATCTCGACTTCAGTCTGGCGAAGAAGACGAGCCTCACCGAGCGGTTTAGCCTCGAGCTTCGCGTAGACTTCGTCAACTTCACCAACTCGCCTTCGTTCGGATTCCCGACGACGACGATCACATCCGCGCTTTTCGGGCGCATCCGCGACAGCGTGATCAGCACGTCGCGGCAGACCATGCTCGGCGCCAAGATCAATTTCTGACGGCGGCCAGCGGCACCGCGGATGAAGAGAGCCGCTCTGATCCACTCCAGAGCGGCGCAAGGTGTTGTTCTCGGGGAGTCCGGTTCCACGCTGAGCGTGACTCAGAAGAATACGATCATCGACGCGGCGCTGTTTCTGCTCTCATGTGCCGGCATCGTGCTTTGGCGCATCCGGCGGTGCGGCGGAAAGGCTGGTGTCTCCGACGCCTACATGTGCTCTTGCTCGTGCGCACCGCGTCCCTCGCAGTCGCCTGGACCTGTGGGTGGAGCGAGTCCCGCGTCGATCCCTTTGCGGACGGCGGCCTCGAGAAGCTCCTTGAACGAGGTGGCTGGCTCAATTGTTCCTGGACGGCATTGGCCAGCGCCCACTTCTACTTCGTGAACCTCGTGCAGCCGAACATTCGATTAGTCCGGGCGGTGGCCTGCTCACAGCGAGCGGCCAAAAGGTGGGAACCAATTCGACCAGCGTGGTGATACCGAACGGTCAAGCCTCGGCACCGGCTGGGGACCGTGGAACAACCAAGCGTTATTCATCAGACTTCTGAACCACCTGTTGGCGTGGAGGGCGCCAGCGCGCGCTACCGCCGCGCTGCCCAGTGAATCGCGTTCGAGACCAACCTCCGGTAGACGGGATGCCTGTGCGCCTCCGGCCCATGCCCGAGTTGAATCACCGCGACCCGCGACTTCGCGTGCGGACCGATCCAGGCCACCGCGCGGTCTCCATCCGGATGATCGGTTTCGAGAAGCACCCGGCTCTTCGGGGAAAGCCACATCCCCTTGTACGTCTCGTCGAACACCGTGAACGGGCCGACGCCTTTCACCACGGGATGCTCCGCCACCGGTTTCACCGCGATGTCGACATCGTGCTTGAACGTGGACTTCTTCATGCCCGCGTCATCGCCCATCAGGTAGCGCCCGCCCACCACCTCCTCGTACCACCACTTCCATCGCCAGTTTCCGCAGAGCGCGTGATGCAGGACGACGAGCCCCTTATCCGCCTCGACGAAGGCTTGCAGATTCGACCGCTCCTTCTCCCCATCGACATCCACCATGTCGTACATCACCAGGACATCGACCGATTTGCGCAGGTCGCGCCGGAACGCGGACGGATGCGGATTCACGTCGATTCGCAGCGCGCGATCTCCCTCGAATACGCCGTAGAACGAGATGTCGTGCGCGTGTCCGCCCGTTGTGAGTTGGACTCGGATCGGCGGCTCCTCGCCGAACGCGGGAGCCGCCGCCACGAGCGCTACGAATTCACGCCGGAGCACAGGAATCCGCCATCGACGGCGATGCACTCGC
The DNA here is from genome assembly GCA_902825945.1 of uncultured Acidobacteriota bacterium. Lineage (GTDB taxonomy): Bacteria > Acidobacteriota > Terriglobia > Bryobacterales > Bryobacteraceae > SYLY01. The sequence continues at coordinate 5,997 of CADECY010000031.1, read as the reverse complement.
CGGTAATGAAGCTCGACGCATCGGAGGCGAGCAAGAGCGCGGCGCCAACCAGTTCCTCGGCCTTGCCAAAGCGCTTCATCGGTGTGCGCAGCAGGAACTCCTTACCGCGATCGGTGCCATCGAGAAGCGCCGAATTCAACTCGGTGCGATAAACACCCGGCGCGATCGCGTTGACGTTGACACCTTTCGGCGCCCATTCGATCGCCAGGCTCTTGGTGAGCGACAGCACGCCGGCCTTCGATGCGGCGTAGGCGGCCACTTCCTTCAAACTCACGAACGAGCTGAGCGACGCGATGTTGATCACGCGGCCGTGTCCGCTCTTCACGAGCGGCTCATAGAAGCTCTGGCACGACATCACCATGCCCGTGAGGTTGGTCTCCATGATCGCTCGAAACTCCTCGATCGGCTGATCGACTGTCGGCTTTCGGACCGTGCGTCCGGCCGCGTTCAACAGGATATCGATCTGCCCGAACTCAGCGAGCACAGCGTCGCGAAAGGCGTCGAGAGAAGGGCGATCGAGCACGTCCGCGGTCTTGCGGATCGTGCGGCGGCCGAAGGCTTCGATCTCCTTGGCCACGTCATCGATCAGGTTCTCGCGGCGGCCCGTTACCACCACGTCCGCGCCCGCCTGGGCAAGCCCGAGGGCCATCACGCGGCCGAGTCCGGATGTTCCGCCAATCACCACGGCCACCCGGCCGCTGAGGTCCATGTAGTTACGCACTGTTGCCATGAAAGGAAAAAAGCTCCACTGAGATTAGAATTCGAGTACTGCTTTCACCACGCCCGCCGCGGGATCGAGCCAGCGCGGGAATCGCATCACGATATCCATCGCGGGCGCGCGTTCGGAAATCCAAGGATTCGTGTCGATTTGCCCGGTTTCGAGCAGCGAGACGATGCGGCGATGCTCATCAGGCCTCGCGTTGCGGCTGGCGAGCAACGTGAGCTCCTTGCGATGGAACTCCGGATCGTGGAACGTCACGTCACCCACGAACAATCCGACGAACACGAGCCGGCCGCCGTTCACTGGCAGCTTGAAGGCCGCGTGCATCGACGCGGGATTGCCCGTGCAATCGAACACCAGCGTCGCATCGGACTTCGCTTGCGCCTCCTCGAGGTTCGAGTACGCGCGCAGCGCGGGGAATCGCTCGGCCGCGAACCCACGCCGCGAATCAACGAGTTCGAGCAGGCCGAGGTCCGCGCCCTCGAGCTTCAAGAACTCGAGCACTGCGAGTCCGATCGGCCCCGCGCCGATCACGAGCGTCCGTTCGCCCGGTTGCGGCTTGCCGCGGCCCACCGCGTGCGCGCCAATGCCGAGCGTTTCGACCAGAGCCAGTTGCGCGACACTGAGCTTCTCGCTCGGATAGAGGTGTGTGGCCGGAACCACGATCTCTTCGCGCATCCCGCCGTCGACATGCACTCCGAGCACGCGTAGCTTTTCGCAGCAGTTCGTCGTCCCGCGACGGCAGGCGCCGCACTCGCCGCAATTCATGTACGGATTCACGGAACAGCGGTCTCCGCGCTTGACGGCCGAAACGCCTTCGCCCACCGCCGTAACTTCGACGCCGAGCTCGTGTCCGAGAATTCGCGGATAGCTGAAGAACGGTTGCTTACCGCGATACGCGTGGAGATCGGTTCCGCAGATGCCGATTCCTCTCACCGCGACTCGTACTTCGCCGGGGCCGGGCTCGCCGGGCGCGGTTGTGTCAGTGAGGAGGAACTTGCCTGGTTCCGCCAAAATGATGGTTCTCATGAGCAGGTAAGGAACCAGTGTAGCCCGGCGCGCGCCCGAGCTTCTTCGATAGAAAGCGGTTCCAGTAGATGAGCAGGCCGGACACCGCCAGTACCGCCGGCGACAGTCCAAGAAGCACCCAGAGGACCTTGATCGCGATGCCGGCCGAGCCCTCTCCTCCGAAGGTGCCGAAGTGCAACGGAGCGATCCAGGCCATTACAGCGTCTCCAGCGGACCGGTTGATGCCACGGTGCCAGACACCGAGATGCTTGCCGGTGAAGGGATCGAAATAGTGGTAGTCGGCCGTGTCGTACGACGGTGGATCCTCCCTGGCGAGGAAGATGCGGAGGTGTCCCTTGGCGTCGATCGGATACGAGACGCTCAGCAATCGGGCACCCGGCGAAAGACCGCGGGCGGTCTCGAGAAGGGGCTCCAGGCGCGGCCCCGGCGGCGTGCGTGCGGCCAGGGCGGCGGGTGGAGGTGGAATCGTGAACGAGAGTGGCGAGATCGCGTTCACCAAGGCCCGAAACGCTGGCGGCCACGCAAAGTAGGCCCCCGACACTCCCCAAATCGCGAGGAGAGTCAAGGTCCAGAAACCGGTGGCGCCGTGGAGATCCCAGGTAACCCGCTTCCAACGGCGCTTCCAATCGACCGTGATCGCGCGCCGCCAAAGCGCGCGCCCTGGCCACCAGATCACGATCCCGGTCAGGCTCATCAGCAGCAGGCAAAGCGCGCCAACGCCATTCACGATTCGCCCGGTGCGGCCGGACAGCAGATTGAAATGCAGATCACGCAGCCAGTCCAGAAACGCGATGCGCGGGGCCACTCCCAGGATCTCGCCAGTCAGCGGATGCGCGTCGATTGCCAGGTAATCATCGCCTTGGCGCAAGTAGCCGCGAATGGTCAGATGGTTCGGTGGAACCGTGCTGACGAGCGCGGTCAAGGTACGCTCGGGATAGGCTCTTCGCATCCGGTCCGCCACCGCGTCGAGATCCGCCCTGGGTTCCTCGACCGGGACGATGCCGGGCCATCGGTCCTCGAGTCCATGTTCGATCTCGTCGCGGAACACGAGCGCCGCGCCCGTGATCCCCATCAGCAGGATGTAGAGCCCGAGGATCACCCCCGTCCACAAGTGAACCTGATACAGCGCCCGCCGTGCCGGCACCGATCTGGGCCGGTCGAGCCATTGTGTCCACATCGTCAGAACCTGTAGCTAACGCCCAAGATGGCATTCCGCCGGGAACCGTAGAAGCAGTCTCCGCGCGCCAGGCAGGCCGCAACATAGACCTTGTCGCCGAGGTTCGCGCCATTGAGGCTAGCGCGCCATGCCCCGCGTTCCCAGGCGATCATCGCGTCGAACAGCGTGTAGGCCGGTGTCCGTAGCGCGTCATTGCCGTCGAACGAAGCGCCCGTGTAGCGGATGCCGGGTCCGATGGTCAATCGCGAATCCGCGCCCGTGCGGAATTCTCGCGTCACCCAAACCGACGCCAGGTGGAGAGGCATCGTGGGAAGGCGCTTTCCGAGATCGGATGTGTTGCTCCGCGTAACACGGACGAGGTTGTAGGCGTAGGAGCCGATGAGCACGATTCCGGGCTCGAGCCTCGCGCGAAACTCGAGATCGCCGCCCCGGCTTTGCGCCTCTCCCACTTGGATGCTGTTCCTCGGATTGCCGGGATCGGGCGTCCGGCGGTTGGTTTCGCGGATGTCGAACAGCGCTGCAGCCGCGAAAATCCTTCCATTGACGGCCTCATGCTTGACGCCGGTTTCCCACTGCTTTCCTCGCTGAGGTTTGAATGGCTGATTGAAGAAGTCGAATCCAGCGATGGGAAGGAATGACTCGGTGTAGCTGAAGTAAGGCGCGAGCCCGAAGGGAGCTGCGTACACCAGTCCAACGCGGCCCGTCGTTGCGGATGAGTGGAGCTTGGAAGCGGCACTGCCCACCGTTTCCGCTTCCGCCCGGTCGCGGCGGACTCCCAACAGAAGCGACAACCGCTCCCCCGCCTTGATCTGATCCTGAACATAGATTCCGGTCTGGCGCTGCCGGCTCTTGGCGAATGGCGTCAGGGCGGGAACCGTGTAGTTGCCGTAGACTGGCGCGAACACGTCGATCGGCGTCGAGTTGGCGAACGCCGTGGTTCCCGTGATCGAAGCCTGCTGGAAATCGGCGCCGGCGAGGAACAGGTGCCGCAGAAATCCAGTCTGAAAGCGCGTTTCGACATTCGTGTCGATCACTGGGCTGTTTGCCGTGGGCTTGTTCAGGTAGATCACTCGATTCATCGTTCGATCCCCGGAGTTGAATCCGGGCCGTGGAGCAAAGGCGGAATAGAGCGTCTGATAGCTAACCCGGCTGTGCGAATAGTTGAAGTTCTGGCGAAGGGTCCACCGGCTTGCGAAGCGGTGCTCGAACAGCCATCCTCCGGAACGCGCGCCCGACAGGTATTCGTCGAAGCCGGGTTCGCTGATGAATGTCGCTGTGTGGATCGGCGCGATCGGATGTGGCAGCAGCGTACCCTGCCATGGAAAGAATCCCACCGACGATCCCATCCGGTCTTCCTGCAGATTGCCGAGCAGGGTCAGCCGTGTCCCCTCCGCAGGCCGCCACGTGATCGCGGGTGCCGCCAACAGGCGGTCGTCGGGTACATAGTGCACCTGCGTGCCGCTATCCCGGCCCACCGCCACGAGGCGGTAGAAGAGCTTGTTCGATGTTCCGGCCGGACCGGTGAAATCGACTCCGATCTGTTTGCGTCCGAAACTCCCCACTTGCAGCGCGACTTCGCCCCGGGGGACCGTCTGCGGCCTTTTGGTAACGATGTTGATGACTCCACCGAAGCCGCCCTGCCCGAACAGCACCGACGACGGCCCCCGCATCACCTCGATCTGTTCGAGCGCGAATGGCTCGGGTCTGACGTTGTTGTAGGAACCGAACAGGTTTCGCATGCCGTTGAGAAACTGGCCGGAAGAACCTCCGCGAATCGAGGCCCAGTCCCCCCGCGCGTCGAATCCGTATTGCTCGGCGCGGACCCCCGGAGCGTAACGGAGCGCCTCTTGCACATTCAGTGGCGCCTGCGCGACGAACTGCTCCCGCGGAACCACGGAAACCGATTGTGGCGTCTCGAGCAGTGTCAAGGAACTCTTGCTGACCGATCCACTCACCTCGGCGGCCCGAGCCACCACCTCGATCACCGCGCTTGTCTTGCTGACATCGAGGATGATCGACAGCGGTGCGCCAGTTGCCCGGACGGTCGTCGTCACGGCTTCGAATCCCTCCGCTGACACGCTGACTTCGAATGGGACATCGATCGCGTTGGCCTCGAACCGGCCGGAGGCATTCGCTCGCACTCTGCTGATCTCGCGGCCCTCTTTCGAGAAACGTACTTCGGCCGGCACGGGGAGGCCCGAGCGATCCCGGACCTCGCCGCTCACGCCGGGTTCCGCCGAAAACGCCGCTGCGGCGAAAAGAGTCCACGCCAGCGTGACGACTGGGCGGACGAATCCTGATGTGTCCATGGGGACAGTCTCCTTTGCGGAGCCCGCCCGCTTCCCTGTATGCTGGGAATTCGCGGACCGCTCCGGTGGTTTGCGATGCCGGTTCCGCGGGTTGCTCGGCCAAGAACGCCCGCGGGACCTCTATGAAAAGATCGAAGCGTTTCTGCAATTCATTTGCAGAAGCTACCTTCTAGAAAATAATAGGACCAAAACGGTCCGCTAGTCAATATCGATCTTGCGCTGTCAATGCAATTGATTTGCAATCGCGCCCGCTCGTCAGTTGTCGCCGCTCGCGGAACCCGCGCTCGATGCCGGGACCGTATAGCTGAACCAGCCGATCATCATCTCTTCCCACGTCTGATCGCCCCAGCGGACTTCCTTCGTGGCATCCGGATTCGCTTTGTTGTTCGGCGAGTTGTCGAAGTGAGCGACGCAGTCGATACGCGTGCCTTTCGGCAGGTGCACGGGCTTGGCCAGTTCGTAGGAGAGCTGCCAGGCGAAGTCGTACTTGGGAACCTTCAGCATCAGTTCGGACCGGCCATCGGGATACGTGATCGTGTATTGGAACGCCTTGCCGCGGACATGCATGTGCGGCATGAATCCGGTCAGCTCGAGATCCTGCTTCAGCGTGTAGCTGGCCTTTACCTCGTGGTTCGGCTCGCCCGGCGGAATCGGCAAAACAGCCGTTCGCTGGCGCGGCGCGTCGGGACGCGTCAAAAATCTTTCGATGTCTTGCTGGATCAGGCGTTTGTTGGCGTCAGGCTTTGTTTTCAGTTCGATTT